>JBJEFL010000154.1:0-1777 GCA_051873995.1 Bacillus sp. (in: firmicutes) | reverse complement strand
TGTGTAAAGTTGGGCTAAAATCATTAATACAAATATGTGAAAGAAAGGTGATTGCAGTGCAAGATGTATTTGATATTTCACAGTTCGATGAATATAGAGAAGATAACCGAAGAGAAGTGAAAAAGGCAAATGGTGGTTTGCCGGTTTCTTTATGGGATACTTATTCTGCATTTGCAAATTGCTATGGCGGTGTCATTATTCTTGGTGTTAAAGAAGAAAAAGATGGCAGTTGGAGAACTACAGGATTACAAAATGAAGCGAAATTGCGCAAAGATTTTTGGGATACCATTAACAATCCGAAAAAAGTAAACATTAATCTTTTGTCTGATGAAGATGTAAAAACTTATGTGGTAGGCGAAAATAAAGATGTTGTTATGGTTATTTATGTGCCGATGGCAAAGAGAGAACAAAAACCGGTGTATATTAATAATGACATTTTCAATGGAACATTTCGCAGGAATTATGAAGGCGACTATCATTGTACCAGATTACAGGTAAAGACAATGCTCCGTGACCAGACGGAGAGAACGATGGATATGGAAGTGCTTGATAAAGTACCTATGGAAGATTTAAATTATGAGACAATCCATGGTTACCGTAATAGTCATAGAACTTTGAAAGAAGGACATCCTTTTGAACGTCTTAATGACCATGAGTATTTAAGAAGTATTGGTGCCGCAGCCATTTCGGAGGAAGATGGACAGTTACATCCGACTGCAGCAGGTATGCTTATGTTTGGCAATGAGTATAACATTGTCAGACATTTTCCGGAATATTTTTTGGATTACAGGGAAGAACTCGACCCCACGATTCGTTGGACTGATAGATTACAGTCCAGTTCCGGTGAATGGTCGGGGAATGTTTGTGATTTTTACTTTAGAGTTTACAATAAGATTATTAAGGATATCAAAATACCATTTAAGATGGTAGGCGGAGAGCGTGTTGATGATACTCCGGTACACAAGGCGCTTCGTGAGGCATTGGCAAACTGTTTGATTAATGCTGATTATCATGGAGTTCGTGGAGTGGTAATCAGAAAAGAACCAGATAAAATTATCTTTGCGAATCCAGGATATGTTAGAACTGGTAAAAAACAGATGCGCTTAGGTGGTGAGTCTGATCCTCGAAACAAATCTCTCATGAAAATGTTCAATCTCATTAATATAGGTGAACGTGCCGGAAGTGGTGTTCCGAATATTTTCAATGTATGGGAAGATGAAGGATTCATAGAACCGGAGATTGAAGAGCGATTTGATCCGGACAGGACAGTATTGTCACTTCCTTTTGTGAAAAAGGCGACGGAAAAAAGCGACGGAAAAAAAACGACGGAAAAAAGCGACAGAAAAAAAGTGACGAAAAAAACGCAAGAGCAATATGAAAAGATTCTTGCTTTTATGAAACCGGATATCTGGTATAAAGCAAATGAGTTGGTAGAGGTGCTTGGATTGAAAGAAACCAGGACCAAGGAATTGCTTCGTGCATTAGTGTCTGATGAAAAACTTGAAGATAATGGGGCAACTAAGGGAAAGCGCTACAAAAAAAGATAAATAGTATTGCGAGGTGCTGTGACTAATATGAACAGATTTTCTGAAAAAGATTGGAAATTATTCCGAAGTAAGATTGCTGGATGGCAAGAAGCATATATGGATAAACTGAATAAAGAGTACATCGAAATCCTTAGTGGAGAGGGAAATCCATCAGATAAATTCTGGAAGCTTGAGAAACGCATCAAAGAGGATAAACGGGATTGTGGTGTTCAGTGTGAAATGAGCAGATC
>JBJEFL010000153.1:0-1788 GCA_051873995.1 Bacillus sp. (in: firmicutes) | reverse complement strand
AACCCTCCTTTGAAATGAAAAAGCCGGTGAAACTTTACTCGTTGTAAAATTTCACCGGCTTTAATTATTTTTCAAATAAATAAGGACATTCTCTGTTAAAATTAAGTCACCACACAAAACCAAACAGAAAGAAGTGTCCTTATGTTTAAAGATTATAACATGAATCAATTAATTTTGCCTTTAGATTTAGAAGTAAGATTACAAAAGAATGATATTGCCTTCCATGTACACCACTTAGTTGAAAGTATTCCTCATGAAGCGCTAGAACCATTTCTGCGAAATGAGGGTTGTCCTGCCTATCATCCACGCATGATGTTGAAAATTATCTTATGTGCCTATACGCAATCTGTCTTTTCAGGTCGGAAAATGGAAGCTCTTTTAAAGGACAGTATTCGTATGATGTGGTTGGCGCAAGGGTATGAACCAAGCTATCGCACAATCAACCGATTCCGTGTTCAACCCGAAGTAAAAGAATTAATCCGCCAATGTTTCGTTCAATTCCGTTGCCAGCTCGTGCAAGAAAAAATCATTGATCAAGAAGCAATCTTTATTGATGGAACGAAAATCGAAGCGAATGCGAATAAATTTACATTTGTATGGAAGAAATCCATCGAGAAATATCATCAAGGATTAATTGAAAAGTCGAACCAGCTATACAAGGAACTGCTCGAAAAAGAGATCATGCCCGAAATTGAACAGGAAAATGAAGAACAATTATCACTTGAAGAACTCGCTCAAGTAGTTCAAAAAGTAGACGATATCATTTCCGACTATGACAAAAAAATTGAAGCGTCATTGGACGCGGCAGAACGAAAAACGTTAAGAAGCAAACGGAAATTCCCAAAACAAGCACGTAAACAAATGGTTGATTTCATTGTGCGGAAACAGAAATATCAACGAGACTTCGAAATCTTTGGCGCGCGAAATAGTTATTCAAAGACAGACCCCGATGCGACATTTATGCGAATGAAAGATGATTATATGAAGAACGGTCAATTGAAAGCAGGTTATAACATCCAAATCGCGACAGAAGGTCAATACGCGCTTGCCTACAGCCTATTTTCGAATCCAACTGATACCCGTACATTAATCCCGTTCTTAGACCAAATTGAGCAACATTATTTTGAGTTGCCAAAGCACATCGTCGCAGATGCAGGATATGGCAGTGAACAGAATTATGATGATATCCTTTCGAATCGTAAACGAGAAGCTTTAATTACCTATGGAATATACCTGAAAGAACAAAAGAGAAAATACAAACAAAATGAATTCAATTCAGCGAACTGGCATTACGACGAAGAAAATGATGCTTACACTTGTCCAAATCAACAATACCTTGTATTTAAATATCATTCTGTGCGAACAGATAAGTCTGGGTTCACGCGCGAGTTTAAGATTTATGAGTGCGAAAACTGTTCAGGATGCCCATTTCGTACATCATGTACAAAAGCAAAAGAAGGTAACAATCGAAAAGTAATGGTGAATGAGAAATGGGAACAACAAAAAGAATATGTGAGAGCGAAGCTTTCAGAAGAGAAAACGAGTTCCATTTATCGTCAAAGAAAAACGGACGTGGAACCAGTTTTTGGATTCTTGAAGGCTAATTTACATTTCACTCGATTTTCGGTTCGAGGAAACTCGAAGGCTGAAAACGAAATAGGCTTGGCATTGATGGCCGTGAATTTACGAAAATTCGCGGCCATCAATTAAGGATTAATAGAAAAAGTGAAATTGAGCATACTCAATTTCACTTTTTTCATTATCTGAAGCTAGTTATGTCCCAGCCTC
>JBJEFL010000152.1:0-1804 GCA_051873995.1 Bacillus sp. (in: firmicutes) | reverse complement strand
AATTTAGATATTCACAATTTTACTTGCCACAGTATCTCGAAAAACACTGTCATGTTCTACCAGGAGCATGGTCGGGGCAAACTCCGTTATGAGTTGTTCAATCTGCATACGTGAGTACACATCAATAAAGTTGAGCGGTTCATCCCATACATACAAGTGTGCCTTTTCACAAAGGCTTTTCGCAATTAGGACTTTCTTCTTTTGCCCGCCAGAAAAGTCTTTAATATCCTTTTCAAACTGTACACGCTCAAAGTCCATTTTCCTAAGAATTGCCTTGAA
Source organism: Bacillus sp. (in: firmicutes) (assembly GCA_051873995.1). Taxonomy (GTDB): domain Bacteria; phylum Bacillota; class Bacilli; order Bacillales; family DSM-1321; genus Bacillus_AD. The sequence goes on along the minus strand of JBJEFL010000152.1, from coordinate 1,525 downwards.
CAAACTTTCATCAAGGTTGTTTTCTTCTGCAAACTCGGAAAGGGTTCCACATAAATACGATGTATCCTGTGGCACATAAGAAATTACAAGCCCAGAGCCAAGTGTTACTGTACCCGTATAATCTATGGACTGCCCGACTACCAACTTTAACAGGCTACTTTTGCCACTGCCGTTCTTTCCATCAAGCACAATGCGTTCTCCCTGTCTTATTTCAAACGAAACGGGTTCACAAACTGAAATGCCATCATAATAAACTACTACATTCGATAATGATGCAAGCAAATCTGTATGGTAATTAAGCGGTTGTATCTTGAGGGCTTCTGCGGTTTCCATATTTTTCAGCAATGCTGATTTTTGTTCGATTGTCTGTTGTTGTCTCGCTTCTATAGATTTTGAACGCTTCATCATTTTGGCGGCTTTATGACCGACATAACCTTTATCTGCTGCCCCAATTTTGGAAGCTTCTACACGTTCAGACCATACTGCAGCGCGTTTTGCCGACTGCTGTAATCGTCTGATGTCCTTTTGCAAACGTTCGTTCTGAGCCAGTTCAAATTCTTGCTGTCGCTCAAAATTTGACATCCATGATGAAAAGTTTCCTCTTTGCACTTCGATATTCGCTCGGTTAATCGATAGAATATAGTCAACACAATCGTCAAGAAAGCGACGATCGTGAGAAACTAAGATGAATCCCTTTTTCTTTTTCAGATATGCCGCCACACTTTTTCTCGCTTTGGCATCCAAATGGTTGGTAGGTTCATCAATCAGTAGGAAATGCCCTTCATTAAGAAAAAGAGCGGCAATCAAAACCTTTGTCTGCTCTCCGTTGGAAAGTGTTTCAAAAGGTCGCCAAAGCACATCGACATCAACATCAAGATAAGAAAGTTCTCGCATAAGTTCCCATTCTTCCGCAAGTGGGCAAATCTCCTGCAATATATCCTCTGTAATACGATTCTTATCTGAAACGGGATAAGGAAAATAATCAAACTGTACGGATGATAGGATTTTTCCGCTATACTCATATTTCCCAAGCAGAAGATTCAGAAAGGTTGTTTTACCTCGTCCGTTTCTGCCCACAAAACCAAGCTTCCAATCGGTATCAACCTGGAAACTGACATTTTCAAAAACATTATCATAACTTGTCGGATATGAAAACGTAAGGTTTTCAATTTTAATCATTGACATAAATATTATCCTCCTTTGCATGTCATACGATACAAAGTCGGTTCGGTGAATGTTTACTACGTATAGATTTCACCAAAAGGAACCGACACTATACGGAGTGAATCATGTGTAACTATCTGTTCTGCACTATTCATAAAGCACCTCCAAAACAAAATAAGAGCCACAAGAAAGTTTATCCTTGCAGCTCGTCATAGCATAAAATAACACCACTAAGCAAAAGTGGCAACAGCACTATATTGAGTAAGATAGACATATAACTTTCTTGCAATAGACACAATAATGCCAAAGTATAGCACTACCGCATATTTTGATTTTATTTGCAAGAAAAGTTAATCATCTT
>JBJEFL010000151.1:0-8887 GCA_051873995.1 Bacillus sp. (in: firmicutes) | reverse complement strand
CGGTCAATTTTCTCTTAATACCTTTCCGATTCTGGGTGTTATTATCTGCTCACTTATCATTGGTGTCATGATTGGCGGACAATTTGTAAAAAAAATTGACCAGAATATGATGAAAAAGCTGATTTACGGTTTTATTGGAGTGTCTGGTTTCATTACATTTCTGGTCAATATTATGTAATCAGGATATACACCGGAGAACCAGAATCTGTCCAGTATTATGCAAACATTGAACGAGACATTGATACTTCAGATGTCTTCGTAAAAGACCATTTTGCCCCTTTCGGGGCAGGCCTGGATTATGAGTTAATTAATGGATTGGATTATTTGACGAAATATCAAAATGAGACAGAGTAAATCTCTATTATCCAATTTCACAAAAAGGAACTGTCACAAAAACAGCCATGGCTATTGCTTTACCATGAAGCAGTAGCTATGGCCGTTTCCCATGTAATCTCCCAATCCCTACGCAATAGATAGATTTCCTGGATTTGTTCCCATTTTACATAACCAGACCTCTGCTTAATGCATCTGCTGTTTTCATAGCTGCCAGAACATCTTCAGGAGTCACATCAAAAGGCATATTCCCCATGGTATCATCTTCTGCACAACTTGCTTTAGCAGCTTCAAGCAACCGTTCATCAGATGCATTTTCAAGACCCAGCTCTGCTAATGTTACAGGAAGTCCAATTTCCTTACAAAAGAAAGTAATTGATTTGATTTCTTCTATCGGACGGTTTTCCAAAATCAGTTGCGTTAATGTACCAAAAGCCACTTTCTCTCCATGGAGCAGTTTATGAGTTTCCTCCAACACAGTAAGTCCATTATGGATGGCATGTGCACCGGAAAGTCCACCACTTTCAAAACCCACACCACTGAGATAGGTATTTGCTTCGATAATATTTTCCACAGCTTTTGTACATAATCCCTGTTTTACTGCAATAACAGCTTTCTGGCCTTCCTCAAGCAGCGTGTCTCTGCAAAGTTCTGCTAAAGCCAACGCCGCTTTTGTAACATGTCCTCCAGTAATCGTGACTGAATTGGAACGAACACATGCGTCAGCTTCATAATATGTCGCAAGAGCATCGCCAATTCCAGCAATCAGAAAACGCACAGGAGCCTTGGCAATAATATCACAATCCATAATAACCATATCTGGATTGTTAGTTAATGGAAGATAATGTGAAAACTCTCCCTCCGTTGTATATACCACAGACAGACGACTGCAGGGAGCATCAGTGGAAGCAATTTCTTTCATGGAGCATTCCCCACAAAAAACAGCTACATGATACTTCATATTTATTTTTTCAAAACTTGTCACAATTTTTTCATGATAAGTGCGGTCAATAAATGCATCCACAATCATTTTAAAAGTCAAGCATGGTTTTTCCTTCGCCGCAGCAGTTTTCAAAGTCACGGATAAAATCTTTCACTGCACTTTCAGCCACTCCGTTAAATGCCAGTGTCTTCAGGGTATCAGGGTTAACTGTAACCGCTCCGATTCCATGTTTACACATATCAATTACCTGCTGAGAATTCTTAAACGATGCACCCAGAACCTCTGCATCATAACCATGAATCTTAATCATGGTATGAATATCCTTTGCGATCTGAACTCCGTCATATCCCAAATTGTCCAGCCGATTTACATAGGGAGCAAGGAATTTTGCTCCTGCTTTAGCTGCCATGAAAGCAGGCATAACACCATAAATAGCAGTTGCCGTTGTGCGAATCCCTTCTTTACTTAAAATTGAAATTGCTTTTAAACCATCTGCTGTCACGGGCACTTTGATATATGTATTTTCTCCCAGGACAGAAATCATATATTTTGCTTCTTCTACCATATCCGCTGTTTCTGTTGAAAGTACCTGTGCATGAAGATCTGCGCTTTCCGGGATAATTTCCCGGATTTTCTTTAACTGATCCATGGGATTTTTATTTCCTGTCCTGCTTAAAATGGTAGGGTTGGTTGTAACACCATCATAAGGGTATTTTTTGTAAAGTTCTTCAATTTTCAATAAATCTGCATCATCAATTAAAATTAACATGTTTATTTCCTCCCGTTTTTATCTTTTTTCAATATCTATCCAGTAAAGCATACTTTTCCTGTGAGTACTTGCTGTACTGTTACCCCTTTTTTATTTTTTCTCCACCTTTTTTTTCAAAAAGTACTTGGCATAAGTCTCTAAAAATGCGGCGCTTCGCGCAATCCTTGTTTCCGTTGAATTAAAAATTACTTCTTTCGGCCCAACAATGAATCTTAAACGGCAGGCTCAGGATTCTGAGAACCTATTAAATCTTTTATTTCTGTTCCCTGAACTAACAAATGATAATAATTCAAAATTCTGGTTTTAACGGACACACAGTCCTCCAGACCGCAAATCGCAGATACAACTGTTTCTGCGGATTCCATTAATTCATTTTGTTGCTTCCCGTAATCAATTGCGGCTGCAATTACTATCTCCAAAATAGTAGTATCTTTTGAAAAATGATTAAGAATCCGAAGCGGTTTCACCATTCGTTCCTCTGGTCCAAGTTTTCTTCTGACATCTCTCGCATTTCTTTCGACAGTATCAATGATATCCTTATTTTTAAACTTTTTCATCGCCAGATTACAAAATTCTCTCTGATCTTCCAATGGAATTCCATAATATTCTGCCAATGCTTCATTTAATTCACCCGATAATTCTTCCATCATTTTATTTATCAATATATCATTGGCTGCTTCCGCATAATTCTCATAATGATAAAAGGTTCCTACATATGAAATAACTGCACTAAGGCAATTATAGGTAAATATTTTCCTTTCAATTAATGTATGAAATTTTTTTGTCGGCTGAAATCCATCTATCTCTACTTGTCTTTCAATTGCCTCATCGTCGTAAGGAATCACAGGATAAACTTCCGATAACAGATCCAAAGAAGAGTCATCAGGAGATAATGTCGTACAAAATACAATTCCTTCTGTCATCTGAAGTTTTTTGTCTAATCCGGCCTCTACAAAAAAATGCTTTGGCGAAGTGCCATTTTCACAAGTCATGAGAAGTGGTTTTTCTCCGGCAGAGGTTCTATCTCCGAATGCTTGTTCCAAAAGGGGAATCAATGATGGAAGATTACTTTCTCCCACTGCAACAAAAATATAATCTGCCTCCTGCAGTTTTGTCACTACTTGTCCGTCCTGTACCAAACAACATTGGAAGTTTTTTATCACTTCCTCTTTTCTTTCTCCTCCACAGTATTGGACTGTATACTTGCCTTCTTTCTCCATACGGGTAATCAGCTCTTTGGAACGATCAATGAAAATGATTTCATGTCCGGCTTTTTGTAAAAAAGGAGCAATAAATCCTCTTCCGGTTTGTCCAGCACCGATAATTATTGACGTTTTATTCATCTTTCACCAAACTTTCCCTCTTCAACAATTCCACCTGATCAAGAACCATCTGATAAAGTGGCTCTTCCGGACTCAGTTCAGAAATATGCTCTAAGATGTAGGGAATTCCTTTCTTTTTTCTCAGTTCTTTTAACTTCATAGCAGAAGGGTCTTCAGGATTATCAAAATATAAAGCTGCTGCCAGAACAAACGCAATTGCATCAGGACGAATTCCATGTTTGAGGCACAATCTTGCCGGTGCTACCAGACGATCGTTTGGTCCAATTTTACGAATAGGATCTGCTGCATGCCTTGTCAATTTATCTACGATTGCTTTGTTCTGATATTTGTCTTTAGCTTTTTTGGCAAATGCCATCTGATCCTCCATAGTGACACCCATCTCTTTGACTATCATTTCATTAACTTCATCATACACAGCATCCATCAGTTTTTCCACTTCCGGATCATTGGCTGCATCTGCAGTATAAATAAAATGTTTCAAATATCCATAATAGGCGACTGCTGCGTTGCTGGCATTATTTGTATATAGTTTTTGATCCAAAAACCGTCCAAAATGATTTAAATATTTGAAATATTTTAATTCGGGTGGCTCTGTTTTCCAATTTGCTCTGTTAATCGGTAATTCCCAATAGTCATGAGACCATGTATCCAACGGACAACTATTTAGCTGCTCATCGGAAGGATTCACCGCAACCCGCATAATAACCGCCTCAGTAACAGATATTTTTTCTTCAAATTCTTGTTTTTCTTCCTGAGTAAGCCTGGATAAAATAGCTTCTTTCAAATCAGAAGCCGGATTTTTCCAATTTTCACAAGTAATAATTGTTGACTTCTCCACAGGTCCATTTTCGAGTCTTTTTTTGAAGGCATCCGCCATCACTTTTCCTACAGAAACCAGGTTTTTTCCTCCAACCGATGTAAATATCAAAGAACATACTTCCCAAGCATTTGCAAGTTCTTTTACATTTTCCAGTTGGAATGCCTGGTAGGAATCAATTACAGTTGATTTTTCTTCCTCTCCCAATATATGTGATGTATAACTCCCAATATCATTCAAGGCATCTACTAATTCCTGACTTTTTTCTGCAAAAAACAAATCTATATTATTTTCCCGTAATAATTGGGCGATAAAACCTCTTCCGATTTTACCTGCTCCGATGATCATTGCTTTCATTTATTCACACCCTATTCACTTAAAAGTAATTCTAAAACCTCATCTTTGTCATTACTTGAAGCAGCTTTATGGACTCTTTCTTCATCAGAAATTGCGATGGCGATTTTCGATAAAATATCTATATGAGCGTCTCCCTTTCCTGCAATTCCAATCACAAAATATGTTTTATTTCCATTATAATCGATTCCGTCTTTAAACTGTAAAATGACAATCCCCGATTTTTTAATGGCTTTCTTTGCCTCATTTACCCCATGTGGAATTGCAACACCATTTCCAATATAGGTGTCACATACCTTGTCCCTTTCAAACATACCATCAATATAGGATTCATCTACACATCCACTTTGTAATAAAAGCTCTCCTGCTTTTTGAATGGCTTCTTCTTTAGTCATAAATGGTTGATTCAGTAAAATATTTTCTTTTTTTAATATTGTTCCTTCCATGTTTCTACCTCCTGTTTTCTTGGTGAATAAATCTTTCTACAATATCTCTAATCTGGTTTTTTATCTCTTCTTTACTTCCTTCCATAATTGTTGGCAAAAATGATTCTTTCGTAATCAAACCGGCACTGATCTCACTGAAAACATTTTTTATTTTTCCATTCTCTTTTTCCGGCATTACCATCACAAAAATAGCATTAATCAAACATTCTCCTTCTTCTGATGGGCAAATGGCTGGATGGGGCAATCTCATGACACCAATTTTTTTAATGTTACCGTACCTGCAATGAAACAAGGCAAGACCAACATCTTCAATTAATGTACTTTTATATTTTTCTCTTTCACAAAATTTTTCCTGAATAATCCGTATATCTTCTTCTGTTTTTCCAAAAGCTCTCGCCGCTACTTCAATACATCCATAAATATCCTTTTCCCGTACTGTATCATCAAAATAAAAATGTTCTAAAAGATTATTCATAATGTTCCTGTATTCTGTTTCTGCATAGTTCAAATCATTTTCAACCTTTTGAACGTTCTCTTTTTTACCTGGTTTATCCTGAAGTTGTTCCAATGCCTTTTTAAATACATTTCGGTCCTTTTCTTTAAAAAAGGGATTTAATACAACAATCGGCAAAAAATCAGTCTCTATTTTTATCGTAGAAACAATCATATCGACACCTTTTTCCATAAGTTTCCACTCATTGAAATCTCCGATTCCTATTTGCTCTACAATATCTACTTCTGGAAAATATCGTTTAATAGACTCCACCAGTATTTTTGAACTACTAATGCCACTCATACAGACAGCTGCAATCCGCTTTCTTTTTTTTTGATTTCCCATTTCCAGCAAAACAGCAACAATATGCATGGAAATATAACCAATTTCCTCTTCTGGAATTGTCGTTTCCATATTAGCCAGACTTTTTTCCACACTACAGTAAACATCGGAATAATCTTTTTTTATCAAATCCAGAAAATCGTTCGTAATCCTGATATTCTTTTTCATTCTTTCCATAAAAAGATTCAAATGGAAAACCAGTTGTTTTACAAATTCAGATTCCCGATCAAATTGGATTTTCAAATCGTTCTCAATATTTTGCAGAATTTTTTCTGTTTTTTCTTTTGTATCTGCAGTGAGATTTGACATTTCTATCTGGTGATTCTGTTTTCGAGATGAATGATAGTAATCTGTCAGATATTTCATATCTTCATTAAACCAGCTTATTTCATAGGTATCCATTATTTTTATATAGATACAATCCATCAAATTACTATGGTCAAATTCGTCTGTTTTATCATCCTGGTTTCGATTGGAATTCCTGGTAACGCAAAGACTTAACCACAAAATCAATTTAATATAGGCTTCATCTGCAAACTTCACTCTGAGTTTTTTATCATACTGATCAATAAACAAATCAATCTGACGGATTATGTTGACGTCAATCAATTCCATTAACTTTTCTCTGATTTTTATAATAAGTTCATCTTTAAAAGAATCAATGGTTAGATTTAATCCTCCGTAATAATCCATATTTTTTGTATCAATCCATCTGGAGATTAAATTTACAATAGCCGTTCTTTTTCTGGTTTCACTGCCTGTAATTCGAAGTCCTTTGCCGCGACTTTTATCCAACTGAAGATATTCCTGTTCCAATATTTTTTGAACTGTTTTCAGATTTCTTTCTATAGTTCCAACAGCCACCTGCAATTTCCATGAAAGATAGTCGATTTTTAAATAATCTTCCTCCAAAAAAAGTTCACATAATATATAAAGACATCTTTCCTCGTTCTCTATAAAACCGATGCTTAATTGATTTAATTCCTGCCTGAATCTCTCACGTTCATCTCGATTCATATTAAGGCAGATTCCCTTGCCCCTTTGAACATCCAAACAGATATTATGCTTTTTCAGGTAATTTTGTACCTCTTTCATATTTCGCTTGAGTGTCCTTAAACTAATCCCCATTTTTGTTGAGAGATACTCATAGGTAATGTATCGTTCTTCTTCTAATAAATTTGTCAGTATTTTAAACGTATATGTATCCATAAGCATCTCCCATCTTCTTTTATTGAATATTGAAAAATGTTTTTTAAGATTAGCGATTCTTTAACAATTCTTCCACAAGTGCATCATACTCCGGAGCATTAACAAAATTTGTAATCGTAACAAATTTTGCTCTATTAGTAATTTTGCGCGCTCTATCTGCCAGACTCTCATGACAAACAACAATATCTGCCTGATCTACTGGAATATCTTCTACTGCTTTATTGGTCACTTCGATATTCAGCCCTGCTTTCTTTATTTTATTTCGTAAAACAGATGCTCCCATAGCACTGGAACCCATACCTGCATCACAGGCAAATACAATCAATTTTACATTTTTTAATAAAACTTCTGTTGATTCTTCTTTTCCATTTACTTCTTTTTTCTTTCCTTTTAACTCATCCTTTAAGGCAACCGCTGCATCAAACTGATCCTGCGTAATTTCTTCAGATTTGTCCATTTTTAATAAAAATGATGCAATAACAAAACTGATGACAGCGCCTAAAGCAACACCTGCCAATACCTTGATATGCTCGCCCATTGGAGCCATCAACATGTATGAAATAATACTTCCCGGTGATGGATATGCAACCAACCCTGCATTTACAATATTAAAGAAGAAATTGGAAGCCATCCAACCTACAATAGTAGAAATAATCATTATTGGTTTCATCAAAATATATGGAAAGTATACTTCATGGATTCCGCCTAAAAAGTGAATAATCGTTGCTGTTGGAGCGTTTTCTTTTGCTGCACCCTTTCCAAAGAAAGAATAAGCAAGTAATAATCCAAGACCAGGTCCGGGATTTGATGATAATAGGAAAAATACTGATTTTCCAGCTTCAGCAGCATCCTGAATTCCCATTGGATTCATAATTCCCTGGGAAATCGCATTATTTAAAAACAACATTCTGGCTGGTTCTGTGAAAATCGGCATAAGAAACAGCAAACTTTTATCGACCAGAATCTGAACACAACCTCTGAAAAAGTCATTTAACCATGCAATTGCCGGTCCTAGCAGCAAATATGCACAAATTGCGAAAAGCATTCCCAAAATTCCAAGGGAAAAATTGTTTATCAGCATCTCAAATCCAGATGGAATCTTTCCTTCCAGAAGCTTATCAAATTTTTTCAGTAAAATAGCCGCGATTGGTCCTACTACCATCGCACCAATGAACATTGGAACATCTGCAGATACGATTGCTCCGAAGGTTGCAATCAATGAGATAACCGCACCTCTCGTTCCATAAATTGTTTTACCACCTGTATATGCCATTAGTGAAGGTAACATATAAGTTAACATCGGCTGTCTTAACGCATCCAGATGTTCGTTTGGGAACCATCCTGTTTTCATAAAAAGTGCTGTAATTAATCCCCACGCAATAAATGCACCAATATTTGGCATAACCATTCCAGACAGGAAAGCTCCAAATGCCTGTACTTTTGCTTTTGCTTTTGAATTCATGTTTTTCTCCTAAATACTTATTGTACAATTGTTAAGTTTTCTTAATATTGAGCACAGTAAAACGTTTTTTCTGTTGAATTTATCATATCAAATCTTTTTTTTACATTCAAGTAAAGTCAAATCTAACAATTGCACTTGTTCCAAGTGCCAATTTTTAAAAAAGAAAAAGACTGCCATTATCTACAGTTAATCTGTGCACAAAAACCACAATTCGGTAACTCATATATCCTTTTTCTGAAAAAAGAGGGTCACATAGTTTACATCGGACTCACTGATACTCACCTTGAAATAGTAGCGGAACAAAAGGACGTCAACGACCTTTAGGGAAACTCCCAATCTTTATTTGAAAGGAAGTTTCCCTTTGTTGTGCGGTCTA
>JBJEFL010000150.1:0-8889 GCA_051873995.1 Bacillus sp. (in: firmicutes) | reverse complement strand
AAAATCACTTCAACGCTTATCTTCATGAATGCCCATCCCGATACTTTCCTTCATTTAACTGTACATATGGTTCCCCAGTATCTTTCATTAAAATCTCGATGTCAGTTAGTTGATCTTCAGGTCTCCAAGACGTTCCAAACGCTTTGAATACGGCTTCTTTTCCTGCGAAACGAGTAGCTAAATAAACCGGCATATTATGTTGCTGAATTTGACGTAGCTCACGCTCAGTGAATGTTTTTGAAAGAAATTCCTCACGTTCAATGCCACTTAAAATATATTTCATTCGTTGAATGCTTACAATATCTGTACCAATACCCCCCAATCATTACTCTCACCTCTGTTCTTACATTTGTGACTATACCGTCATCCCGTCTTCATCATTGCAGCAAAAATTGAGAGGTGATTAAAACAAACACTGAGATACTTTTCCCCTACAAAGAAGGCATCTTTTCTGCCTAGCATTCTCATTCATTGATAAATTACATCAATTTGCTTTGAATTAAGGAGGATACATCATCGATCGTTTTTACTGACATAATATCAAAGAGTGTCAATTCGATACGGTATTGTTCTTCTAATAAGGCAGAAAGACCAATACGGTTAGCTGATTTTAACCCCAAATCTTGTGTCAACCGAGATTTCCCTGTAATATTACTCGGATTTTGATGGGCCATTTTTGCAATAATATTTATAATATTTTCCTTTATGTTAGCCATTTTATCTCACACCACCTTAAAAGCAAGTATCGTTAAGTCTTTTACTTTTATTCATTTCAAGTTTAGTACATCGTATTGTTTACATATACACAGATATATTCAATTGTTCCCTACCCTCTATAGTCTCTTGATAAACAAACTACTTTTACTTAATTGCTTTGTTTACAATATTTCTTCCAAATACTATTAAGTATTTGGAACATAGTTCGATTAGAAGCACATAATCATTTTTAGTCATTATTAAGCACTTTTTGTCGAGAAAGTTGACAAACGAGTGTAGATTAGCCAGTATTAGTTAGAAATCATAAACAACTCCAACCGCTCGTTTTTCAATAAAACAAGAGAAAGCTGATACCTTCTTTCTTTTTTCGTCTATTAGTTTCTGCAACTATTGTCGTTAAAAGGTTGCAACCGTTTTTGGAAGCGTCTTATAAAGTAACAAACAAGAGGAAGACTTTAAACTGAAAACTCTTACTCATCAAAAAATCAAGGAAGGTCCAGAATAATGATTCTTCCTAAACGTTCTTCAGACTGCCTTCTTCTTTAGATTAATGATGCACTATTCCCTCAAACAACGTCTGACAAGTCCATTAATGACTTATGACACTCCAAATTGTATATCCATGCCCATTTCCGCTAACATATCGACTGCAGATACCAACTCTTCTGCTGAATCCATCATCTAGTAAGCAAAAAAATACCGGGTTTTCTCTATAATAGTGTTGATATTATAGAAGAAACTCGGCATTACAAACAGAATTACCATTTCAACCGTAAATCCAAATTAGCGCAATATTTGTTGTCCACTCGCAATATAAATTTCGTACCATTCATGATGGGCTAACTTTACTTCAAATGCTTTAATCGCATTTTCCAATCTCTCAAGCTTACGACTTCCACTGATCGGCATCGCTTTTACCGGATGATACATAAGCCAAGCATAAACGATTGTATCACTTTCCACTCCATGGCGTTTTGCTATCTCTTCAATTTTTGTTCTGGCTTTTACATAAATCTCTTCCTCACTCGTGAATAGCTTCCCTCCTGCTAATGGTGACCAAATCATCGGTGAAATTTGATGTTTCCCTAACACATCCATCATCCCTGAATTAAAATGTTCAAAGCATGTTGGATTAACCTCGATTTGATTCGTCACTAGACGTTGATTCATGGTACTTTGCAACGCTTCAAATTTGAAGGGGTCGAAATTTGAAACACCTGCCGATTTTATTAAACCTTGCTGTAGTAAATCATTTAATGCTCTTGCCACTTCAGCATGATTGATACAAGGATCTTCTCGATGAATTAAAAATAAATCGATATAATCACATTGTAAATTTTCAATACTCTTTTGACAGGATGAAACAATACGCTCATATCTTGTATCATAGTAACCCATCTGTTCTCCATTAATAGTTTCAACCGTGATTCCTGTCTTTGTTACAATTTGCATTTTCTTTCGTAAATATGGGGCTTTTTTCAACGCTTTTCCGATTTCGACTTCACATTCACCCAAGCCATAAATTTCTGCGGTATCAAAAGTCGTCACACCTTTTTCAATACAAGCTTCGATAAAAGCAATAAGTTCATCTGTACTCATGTTCCATTCTGTCAATCGCCAAAATCCCTGTATGATGCGAGAAAGTGAAACGCTTTCATTTAATGTGATATATTCCATGTTGACAACACAAACCTCTCTAAATCGTTTTATTTTTGCATTATTTATTTTACTATACAGCAAATAAAAAGACATAGTGAATGTTTTTCATACAGAACAAAAGCACCTCGTTTAGCACCATATGGACTGGAACTAGACGACGATTACATTTCATTCAAAATAATCCACAAGTGAAGATTTTATGACTTCCTAAGCTACAAAGAAAGAAGCCTCGAAATACGATTCAAGGCTCCATAATCTGATTAATTTTCTATATATTATACAGCGGGTGTGGCTTCTTTAGATGATTGCCCTGTTGATTCCTGTAAACGCTGTCTTTTAATTTTTTTGATGTCAGCACGAAGCCAAAGGGAAATTAGTAAAGCAACTGTAATTAAACCAGTGAATACATAGAAAACAGGAATGTAACTATTCGTAGCACCTCTTATGGCACTTACTAGCATCGGTCCGCAAACACCGCCTAGTGACCAAGTTGTCAATAAATAACCGTGAATGGCACCTAATTGTTTTGTGCCGAATAAATCGCCGATGAAAGCCGGTAAATTTGAGAAGCCGCCACCATAGCAACTAACTACTAAGAAAATGAATAGTTGGAATAACAACACATTCGTTGTAATTGGAAGTGTTAGGAATGCAACTAATTGGATAATAAAGAAAATTACAAAAACATTAGAACGACCGATATAATCGGATGCTGCTGCCCAAGCTAATCTTCCTCCACCATTGAAGAGTCCCATAATCCCTACCATTGCTGCTGCACCCGCTACAGATAATCCGACTACATCTTGTGCCATCGGGGAAGCAACGGAAATCATCATGATACCTGCTGTAGTATTGATCAATTTCATCGTCCAAAGCATCCAAAAATGCTTTGTCTTTACCGCTTGCTTTGCTGTCATTTGTGCCAAATCTTGTTTGATTTCTTTCGTGCCAGATTCAATAGCTTCTTTCATCCCAGCCGGCATGTAATCTTTCGGCGGAGGTGTGATATATGAAGCGCCTAAAAGCATTAAAAGGAAATAACCGGCACCTAACATGAAATACGTAGTGGAAATCCCGACAGATTCCATCAAGCTTGCTGCAACCGGAGCTGTGATTAATGCTCCCGAACCAAACCCTAAAACAGCCATCCCGGTTGCCAAACCTCGACGGTCCGGGAACCATTTTACTAATGTCGATACTGGAGAAATATAGCCTATCCCTAATCCAAGACCACTTAAAAGCCCATACGTTAACCAATATAAAACCACTGAATCAACCATGATGGCCAATCCGGAACCAGCTTGTCCAAGTCCAAATAAGACTGCCGCTATAATTGCCGATTTTCTCGGTCCATTTTTCTCAACAAAATTTCCGAACATTGCGGCTGAAGATCCAGCCAACCCCATCATAATCGTAAAAGCTATCGTTACTTGTGTTTCAGTCCAACCCATCTCCTGTACAATCGGAAGCTTGTACACACTATATGCATATGCTCCCCCAATTGAAAGATGAATTGCAATAGCCGATAATGCCATAAGCCATCTGTTTTTCTTCATGTAATTTCTCCTCTCCCAGACCCTATCTATTTGTGAAGTTTTTTTGAACTTCCTTGGAATAAAAGATAACACTTCTGAATATTAAAAATCAAGAAAAATTTCGATTATTACAGAAAATAAAACGCTTTATTAAGAGAATTTTCGACTAAAAATTCATAACATCAATTCACTTTCCATATATTCAAATAATATTTTTTCTGTGTCATTTATGTAAAATCACACAAATACTCCTTTAGGCAACCTGCCTATTTATCATTTATGTTTCCCTCTTTCTCCTCCTTGAATATAAATGCATCATTTCACAACAAATTATTTTAATAATACATTTATACTTTTTAAATAATGTCGGAAAAATTTTATGTTTTTAGCGAAAATTGACCTGAATTTATACGAACATACAAAAAAGAGGATTACCCCAAAGTCGTTTTTATCGACTTTTTGGATAATCCTCTTCTCTATTTTCATTGACTTACATACGCAATGATACCTTCTTGATCATCTAGAACAAACTCTATACCTGAATATGGATTCCCGTTCAACCGATGCTGAATCCAGAACCGAAGCGCTTCAATCATATCACGATGAGCTAAAATCTGATTCCGTCCATTAAAAAAGATTTCAGCGGAAAAACCATACGTCTCATCATCATACATCAATTCCACTTCTATTTCTTCAGGTGCTATTCTTTTTTTATCTGCCATAAATAAACAAATGGCGTTGATAATATCCTGCTCGGAAATTTTTAATTTCTCCATGGATTATTTGCTTCCTTTTCTTTGCGTTTATTTTTAATTACTTTCACGATTTTCACAATTAGGGCAACCACTATAACAACCGCAAGGGCATTTACCAAGAAGCCAAGAATGGCACCAAACATACCCATATTAGCAAATAAACTTCCGAATAGAAGACCAGCTAGTCCACCAAATAACAAACCTTTCATAAAGCCGCCAGATTTACTTGTTGAAGCTGTACTTTTTGTGTTTGTAGTTGATTTATTTGTGACAGAACTATTTTGTGTACTATCCGTTTTATTGCTCTGAATGTTCGAGTTATTATTTGTTGTGCCACTATTGAAGCTTTTCTTACCTGATTTGTACGATTTCGCACTAACATAATTGCTTTGGTCCTGAAAAATAAGCCCACCAACTGGTGCCAACACTAATGTCAGTGTCAAAAATGCAGCTGCTAATTTTTTCATCATTCGATTATTTCCCCCATTAATATAGTCATTAAAATAGAATAAATCACTTTTATCCTAACATGTATTATTACGAATAAAAAACAAAAAGGTTTCACTTTTTTTACATATTTTATTTCAAACTAACAGAAATTCATTGTATAAAAAATCATCACTACGAGGAGCACTTCAGAGGTTTGAACAGTAATTGAAGTTGGAGAAAGATGTTTCGATAACAATATGTGAGAAAAAAAGATGGTATGGTGATTTAAATGACAGCACAATTAAACCCTGCTTGTTTGTTCCTTCAAAACGAGCAGGGTCTCTATTTGACATCAACTTGAGCTTCCGTTGTCATCACGTCCTTTAAATTTAATTGGCGAGCTTGATGTATTCTGCAATCTGTTCTTCCGTTAAATAATTGATAAAATGATAAAAGTTCATTGACTCCATTCCATATTTTTCACAAGTTTCCATGTAACACTCATATGCTTCACGATACATTTCCATTTCAACCACTCCTGTTATATAACAAATTAATTAACTTATACATAATATATAACAGCGTAAGTGGAGTGTCAACACTTATTTTCAGAAAATTTAAATCGAAATAATCTTTATTCTTCTGGAGATAAGCTCTATTCACAACGGTGTTGTACTTATAAACATTTCTGAAACAGCTGAATGTTTCTTTATTTTTTTGATTTACATATTGTGGCGAAGTAAAGAACACCTCTTCTGTTATATGATAAGATAACAGAAAGAACTCCGTATATGCTACGGAGCTCCTTCTATTGTTTATTTTGCTATTTGCATCGGTTGTACATATTGTGAAGAAATATAACCATATAAATCACTTCTGTTATCGGATAATATTTTATGCCATGAACCTTCTGTTGCAACTACAGCAACTGGATATCCGCTTTTTTTATAGGTATACAAACTATTCGAGGCGACTCCTGCTGATGCTCGCACATTCACATTTGCTGAAGTAGTCTCATAGAGGTTATATTGACCAAAGTCTTTCCCACCCAATTCTTTATCAATCATATAAGCATGACCAGCGTTTTTTTGCCCCCAATAAGCATCCGAGGCGTATTTAACATTAATACCTCTCGCCTTATTTCCAAACATTCCTCCATTAGCATAATATCCGGTTGTCGGAATATAGTTTTTATTTAAGTAATCATTCGATAAGGCTGTAACGCACTCCCTAATGGAAGCAAACCCGGCTCCATCAAGTGGTGCACTGTCAAATACAGAAAGACCAAATAAATTATTCTTTGTTTGGGCATGCATACTCATTCCATAATCACTTTCATTGATAGCCAAACTCAAAATAAGTAATGCATTCAGTTTATGTTCTGATTCAAACTCCTTTAATATAGCAGGCAAACCAATCAATTTACTTTTTTTCGTCGCATCCTTATAACGAGCATACGTTGTGGGATACTTCTTATAAAGGGCTTCTTTTTCCGCAAGACGATTCATTAGAAGCTTATCCAATTCCTCGACAGTATAGTTGGTGCTCGTCCGTAAAGGAAGCATGTTGAAATATTGATAATACGTGCCGACATTTTTCCCATTTTCTAAAGTAAAAGAAGCGCCATCCCAACTATAATAGTTTACTCCCTGTGAAAAAGTGGCCGGCGCTTTTCCGACAGTATACGTAATATATGTCTTGGATGTATGATTATAAATTTTATGCACAAGGTCTCCTAATGAATTGACGAGGTAATACGATCTTCCTGTCATTTGTTGCGATGGAATCAAAGATACATCATCGTGCTTTACATATCCTAAAGTGCCTGCTACCTTAATCGTCACTTTATTTTCGTCTGAAGAAATATATTGCAATTCTGTACCGCTTTGGACATACGTAAATGCTGATGTCATATTCGCATTATAAATGGAAGTTGTCGCATTCCCATTACTTGGTGTGGCCAAAACGATACCACTATTCATTTGGACAATATCTCCTTCAAACAAAATCACCTGTGAAGCGGCATTGGTTACAGCTGCTTTAGCTTCTGAGAATGTTTTATACTTTGTTGTACTAACCGTCATTTCTCCATCGCTATCAAGCGTTCCCACTTGATAGCCCGAATAATAGGCTGCTTTCACATCAAGCATACGGGAGATAAAAGCTGCTGCTTCAGCTCGTGTGGCTGTTTGTTGCGGTTTAAACGCAAAACCATCACCATCTGGATAACCGGAAATAATTTTATGTCCTACTATATTCAAAATGGCTGATTTTAGTGTGGAAGTTGTAATACTATCTTGATCGGTAAAAACAAGATTACCTGACTGTTTCTCGATATTTAAATAATTCAAGGCATTATTAATCATTAATGCCATTTGTGCACGAGTAATCAAATCATTCGGTTTGAAAATCGTTGCTGAATAACCGCTAACAATGTTGGCCGCTACCGCAGCATTTATACCGTCAGCCAATGAAGATGCAGGCGACACATCAGAAAAAAGATGTGTCCCAGAAGGTAATTGTAAAGCTCTTGCAAGAAATGTGGCAAATTGGCCCCGAGTCACCTTTTCACCTGGTGCATACTTGCCTTTGCCGTATCCTTTAATAACACCTAAATCAATCATTGTCCGCATTTCTTTTTCTAGTGTAATGCCTGTAATATCGTCAGCAAGCACTTTTTGTTGAGGTAATATACAGACAATCAAAACAATACTAAGGAGCAAAGGAACTATTTTTTTCATCTTAACCAACTTCCTTTATTGAAATTGTATAGCTGTTTCACTCTTAAACAATCAAAATTACCTTCATGATTCTACAACACTAATAAACTAATTATCCAATGTTAAATTTTGTAATAAAATTCACTGTTCTTTATTGCACATAAGAAAAATGAGGCGTCTGAAAAGTCATCAAAGACCTTTCAGACGCCTCAAGCGCTCGTTCTAAATTTCTTCTTTTTGCTATAGCGAAAGTCTCTAGCAATCTCAACATTTTCAAGCCTTTACCTGTTCCGTTTTTTTATCGATAAAAGCTGTGTAGTGAAAAATTCAGGAAACAATACAAAATCAGCTCCAAACTCTTGTGCTGCTTTTAAATAATGTTCGCATTGCTTGGCAAAATCCTCAAAGCTGTTAATCGTATGAAGATAGTATTGTACAGTTGAAACACGCAATTCCATCTTAGTCCCCTTTTGTGCAACTTTATTACATAATCAATATATCTTAATTACCTTTATTTAGGAATAAAAATCGAATAATAAATTATTTTCTCTGTTAGATTGCGCTGTTGATTAGGATTCACTTTATATTTAACGAATCCACACCATAAAAAAGCGTAAAATCTTTAACATTCCAGATTTTACGCCTCACTATCTAATTCTGTTAACTGCTTCGTTTTTTTATTTTCATCTTTTTTTATTATCGCTCTCACAATTAATGAATCTAGCTCCTGAGAAGCCTTTACTAATTGCATATCTGAAAAACTGTTAACGTATCTACTAATCTGTATTAATTCTTTTCTTTTTAGACCGATCAATTTGTTCAATTCCCGCAATATCCCTCACCCTCTCAACAATCAATCACTCAATACCCAAATATCAAATAATTAAACCATTTTTATAAAAATATTTTTACAAACTTTGTTGCCTATGAACAAGCAGTACGTATAAATGGCATTCCGCTTCAAGATTCTCGCGCCTTACACTCTAACCAACCTTTTAATTCATAGATTTTATAACAACAATCTTTAGAAAACAACCTATATAAAAAGATTACAATGAAGCTTTGAATAGGATG
>JBJEFL010000149.1:0-1828 GCA_051873995.1 Bacillus sp. (in: firmicutes) | reverse complement strand
GGTCAGAAATGACAATGTCGTTAACTTAAGGAAACCATTTGTAGTGAGAAAATAATCGTATCAAAATCGTATAATCCCTTTATATTAATTGATTTATATGCTAATATATGTAGTGAGAAGAGGTATTGGCATGTTTATCAAAATAACCACAAAAACATATAAAGGCGAAAAGCATTATTATGCCAGCCTTGTAGAGAATAAACGAGTTGATGGCAAGGTTGTGCAGACAGTTAAAGCGAATTTAGGACCTGTCACAGAAGAACAAATTCCATATCTGAAAGCAGCTTATGCCACCAAGAAACCGCGTCTTGTATATGACGACGAGTAAGCATAGGGGCGATCGTAGTGAGAAAATCCGACAACAGACTTTCAAAAGACATAGACCGTATTCACTCTGAAGAGTTTGCTGAGGTTTGCAGAAATGGCAACCCGAAAGTGTTGATCCGGCGGCGAAAAATGCCTCTTTTTGATTTGCTTGTGTCGATGATCACTCGCAAAGCCACGTCTCTTGCATTGGAGCTGCGTAATTATATGAAAATCAGTCATCCTGGAATTAAAATTTCCAAGCCTGGATATTTAAAACAGCGTATGAAGCTTAATCCAGAGGCTTTCAAAGATCTGTTTCAATTCCACAACAGAAATTTTTATAATGATCCTGAAGAAATGCCGGACACTTACAAAGATTATCTTGTGCTGGCTGCAGATGGCACGACAGCTATCGTTCCTACAACGGAAGAAACCCTTGATGTATATGGGGATTTTTCCAGAAAGGGCGTGAAAAAATGCGCTCAGGTTGGTCTCAGCTGTATATCTGATGTCCTAAACAACCTGATATTGGAACTTGATATCAAGTCGGCAAAATTCAACGAAAGTGCCGTAGCAATTGAACAGGCAAAGCGAATCAAAGATACAGTCGGGGACCGATATCCCTTTATGATTGTTATGGACAGAGGTTATCCATCACTGCCATTGTTTTTGGAGTTTATAGATAACAATATTTATTTTGTGGCACGTTTAAACTCTTACTGCCTGAAAAAAGAGCAGGAGTCCATGACATCTAACGATGAAGATTTCATTGTTGAGATAACATCTCAGCGGCGTGATCGTCATGCCGGAAAGCCTACAGAAGATCTGGTAAATAGTCATGATTCCTTTCCGCTACGAATTGTGCGTGTAACACTCGATGACGAACGATGTGAATACCTGGCCACCAACCTTTCTCGAGATGATTTCACCGAAGATGATTTCGGCGAACTGTACCATCTTCGTTGGAAAATAGAAACTACATTTGAAACACTAAAAGATCGTCTGCAATTAGAAAATTTCACTGGGACAAAGCCGATTCTTATTGAACAGGATATATACAGTACCGTTTATGTGCATAATCTCTCTATGGATATTATCCGCGATGTTGAAAAAGAGGATGCTGATCGTCTTAATAATAGATACAAGCATAAGATGACCGTAAATAAAACCTTGAGCATAGGTATCTTGAAGAATGATCTGATTTATATCATTCTGCAGGATGATCCTGATGTCAGAGCCGAACTAATGCAGCAACTGTATGATGATATCAGCCAAAATATCGTACCTATTCGGGAAGACCGGCATTATGAAAAGCACAAAGGAACATTGGTTGGCAAACATCACAACACTCATAAACGCTGTTTTTGATGCTCCGATTCTACCGATGACAACCTCAAAGCTACAGACATCCTCTCGAGGGGTTAATGCACCCTTTTTCGAGAAAATGCCTTTATAAAGAAATAGAAACATCTATAAAAGCCTGCGGGCCGCTAACTGTAATGGTTAACGGTCCGTATTTTAT
>JBJEFL010000148.1:7478-9180 GCA_051873995.1 Bacillus sp. (in: firmicutes) | reverse complement strand
AAAATCCGCAAAAAATTACAAACGAACGATGAAGGACTTATCCTGAATAAAAGCATTCCAGAATTTATCGATCGCACGCAGCGCATTGTAGAAGGTGCTCATTTCAGCATGCGTGAATATAATCTGAAACTAGATGACGTAATTAACGAACAGCGCAACATTATTTATTCCTTGCGTAACCGCATCATCGCAGGCGAAGATTTAACGGAATTAGCACAGCAAATGATTTCACTAGCAATCAAAAATGCCATTGAACATACTTGCCAAGAGGAAGTCGATCCGGAAGAATGGAAAATCCATGATTTGCAGCTTGAGCTGAACAGCTTGATTGTCGGCAACGAAATCCACTTCCCTGCTCAAGTTCATCGCGCGAAAGACGTGCAACATATTGTGGAACCATTTGTACAAACGTACATAGAAAAAGTGGCCGAAAAAAGCGAGTCAGAAAACTTCCTTCGCTCCGTCAAATACGGGATGATTACGTCTATTGACCGTCTGTGGATTACGCATCTTGAAAACATGACACGTTTAAAAGAGGGAATCGGACTGCGCTCCTATCAACAAGAAGATCCGATGCGCATTTACCAGCGTGAAGGCTTAGAATTGTTCACTACAGCTTATAATAAAATTACAAAAGATATGGCTTTACAAATTGCTCATTTAGTGAAGCTGACAGAAACAGTAGAATAATTTTTCTATCTATCTTAAGGGGGAACCAACATGCTTTCTTTTTTCCGCAAGAAAAATACACAAGTTGAAACAGAAGGTACCGAAAGCACAGTAGCGGCAGATGAAATTTTAAACGAAAAAGACGAAAATGTGGATGCAGATACAGAGATTTTCACTGAATTATCCTTCCATCCTTCCTGGTCGCTTTCGGCAGAAGATGGGTATGTCTATCGTTTCTTAAATAATGAATTGTCACCTTTAAAACCGAATCAGATTTCATTATCCGGCGTAGAGTTGCATGAAGAAGACGGAAAGCTGATCGCTGTCGCATTTGTCCGTAACAGCTTATCAAAAGCTATCACCTTCCAAAACGTGGCACTATTGCTATTGGACAATGACAAACAAGTCATCGCTCGTCAAGAATTCAATTTAAGCGAAATCGGCGAACTCCCAGGACGCAGCAGTCGTCCGTGGGAATTTATTTTCCCGAAAAATTCAATTGTTAAACAAGGCTATTCAACAGAAGGCTGGTCAATCGCCTTCGAAATTAAGCCAAAGCATAAATTGGATTTAGAAGAATCATGGAATTCTAGTTTAAGTACAGAAGACAAAGCTAAATTGGAAAAGCTAGTGGACGAATTGACACCACCAAAACATGGTGAAGTCAATTTTATGGGACTACAAGCAAACCAACGTGAAAACGGCGACCTGCACGTAACAGTGTTAATCCGAAACGGCAGCCCGAAATCCATCAGCATCCAGCAGCTTCCTTTACAAGTGTTCGATGCTTCTGGTGAAATTGTGGCAAAAGGCGGCTTCCAACTCGACAATCTGCAAGTCGTAGCCAACACAACAAAGCCTTGGACGTTCATCTTCCCAGCTTCACTTGTATTAAAAGAAAACATCGACTTATCCACTTGGAAGGTCGCAACAATCAATCATCAATAAACAAAATCCGGCGCACAGTGCGCCGGATTTTGTTATGAAATACCAATTAGGTATTCGCGCATATAACCGCCGATATAGCGCATAA
>JBJEFL010000148.1:3365-7378 GCA_051873995.1 Bacillus sp. (in: firmicutes) | reverse complement strand
TTTTACCTTTTCGCGCTCACCAAAACTGAAAGCACCGCTCCTACATAGAGCGTGCTTTCAGTTTAATTATAATTCGCAATAAGATGATCGAAGAAAATAGTGCCTTTTGCTTTGTATGCTGTATTACCTTGGGCTACATAGATGCTTTCAAGTGTGATTGGATAGGCTACACCTTTTGGAATGGTAGCACTCACTTGTTTCCAACCTGTCC
This sequence comes from Bacillus sp. (in: firmicutes), assembly GCA_051873995.1. GTDB lineage: Bacteria > Bacillota > Bacilli > Bacillales > DSM-1321 > Bacillus_AD. The sequence continues at coordinate 7,167 of JBJEFL010000148.1, read as the reverse complement.
AATTGAAGGCATATTCTTCTGTAAAGCTAATCGTATGTTCTTTGCCATTAGCATCCACCACTTTGCCGCGTAGCCAGTTTTTTTGACCATCACCGTAAGCCCAGATTGTTAAGGAAGTTGGTGCATTTGGAACAGACAAGGAATTAGCCGGCTTCAAATACGATGCCGAAACCCCTTCTTCACCAATAAAATCATACGACAACGCAAGATAGCCTTTCCCCTCTTTCTTCTCGGCATCATTTTTCGCCGTCAACGACGTCTTCGCTCTGGCACTCGCGGTTTTCCATCCGTCTATTGTATCCAATGAATGAACGCTAATGGATTGATTACTAACCGTTACGGGAATCGTCAGTTGTTTTCCGCCTAAGCTGGCCGTAATACTACCTTTCCCTTCTTTTTGACCGGCCGTAAACGTTCCATCTGCACTAACAGTCCCAATACCGCCTTTGACTGTCCATTTGACATTCGCATGATTGAAAATTAAGGCTTTGTTATTTTTTCCATAAGCCGTTAGATTCACCTTTTGCGAAATGCCTCTCCCGACATAAATAGCCTTTACATTACTCGTTAGCTTTGTGACAGCCGATTCCACAGTAATCGGAATCGTTGCAGTGCCTTTGCCAGCCTTCACTGTCACCGTGCCCGTTCCGGCCTTTCGTGCAACAAATTTCGCATTTTGTATAACGCCGATACCGCCTTTAACCGAGTAGGTCGCCTGCGCGACAGCAACCGGATTATTATATGCATCAAGACCTTTCAAAGTAAAAGCCGTCGATCCGCCTACAAGAAAGTTTCCTTTTGCTTGTGGACTAGCCGAAAATGTATGAACGGCTCCAGTCGGTGCAGTGCTCACCACTTCTAAAATGGTTGAAACCGCTCGTTGACTGCCGCCCGATGGTGCATTGACCAATGTAGCATATTGGTTTCCTGGAATTCTGGCAGCCATCGCCGTTGAACCACCACCATCCAGATTGATAGCTTTGTAAGCACCCATTTTGACCAAATAATCGGCAAATTCCTTCAAAGTCATACCTGCACTGCTACCTTTTTTGACATCGACTGTCACTAAGAATACTTGCTTACCAGTTTTATCAACAGCAACCGCTGTACGGGCTGTTCGAGCGGTTGCCCGGGAGCTTGCAGCATTGATTGTCATATTGGTTTTCCCATTTTGAACAAGCAACGGTCCGCTTGCCATAATAAAATTCGCATTTTTCCATTTCGCTTCTTTATTCATTGTAATGGAAACACTATCGCCTATTTTCATTTTTTTCAGACTATTAACAGCCGTTCCGTGCGCTGATAAGACAAAACCATCTTTCGGGATGCCACTGCTTTTTGATTGACCATACGGACGAATTGCTGTGACGACACCTGAAACGGCTTCACCAAAGGTCAATTCATGATCAACGTTCTTCGGAAGTTTGGAGACAACCACTTCATAGCCTGTACTATTTGTATTCGTCACACTATAACCATAGCTTTTTGTATATAGAACCGTTTGGTTGGTGCCTCGTGTCGTATTGTATGTATCTATTTTGAATGACTGATTTTGATGTTGAATCGTTATATCTAATTTCATCGTATCGATGATGGCTTTTTTATCTGCCGTCATGCCAAAGGCAGCTGGTTTATACATATAACTACTGCTATTTCCTGCACCGGTTCCAAGATACGTTAACTTATTGCCGGTTGCGACTAAATACATCGGATTTCCACTGCTCATATGAAAAAAAGACGCATTCACAGCACCTACCACTTGATGACGTTCGCTTGTGCGGGCTTTTGCCAGTGAGGTCACAATCGCTTTTTGATTAAAGGGCTCCGAAACACCCAATTGAACCGTAGTGTATGGATTATTTAAATTGACACGTAATGTATTAAGTGCACGCACTTTTTGTGAAATAACGGGTTTTGTTGACTCCCATTGTACACCTGGCGTAATAGTCGTTGCTTTTGCATATCCCCTTGCCTCTCCAACTAGAAAACATATTGCTAAACACATGAAAGCCGATATTAATTTGACCTGTTTCACATCCCAACAACCTTTCTATTAAATTGAACTCGTTATTAACAGTTTACTATATTTAGTTTTTTTTACATAGTTTGGATGTTTAGGGGTGTGATATAAACAAAAAAGATACCTGCTTGATAGCAGATATCTTTTTTGTCTTCGACCAACCTTTACCTACGTTTATATCGTATTACAAAACGGAAATGGTATTACAATTCATATTTTATCACATACAAAACGTATTACAAGAGGAATATGAAAATATTTCTTATATTGGATATTTTATCTTTTTTTATTCATAAAAAGAGGGATCGCTCTTATGTGAGTAATCCCTCTTTCTCTTATTTCATATTCACTTTAATCGTATACGGCGTGATACTTGCTACTCCATTCGCATCACTGATTTTCACTTGGTACGCGCCTTTTTTCAAGTTTATTCTGAATTCTTCATTCTCACCTATGCCGTGCAAGTCTGCTTTACGAATAAGTTTACCATTTTGATAGATTTCAATGACTCCATCCGCTTCTTTACCTGCTTCTAAACGAATGATGCCAGATGAATCTTTATTTAACGTGAAGCCGTACCAATCTGTGTCGCCACCCGTAATTCCTGCATTCAAATAGCCGGTTGCCTGTAATGTTCCGTTCTTTCCTTGTTTCTTTAATGAAATCGGCTTCGCTTGGCTGGAAACTTCATCTGCACGATTCATCGCTTGCATTTGGAACGTATATGGCAGTAATGAGAACGAACTAGAATTGTGCATCCACCCTGCAATTTCAATGAAATAGCCTTGTCCTTTCTTTGCTTTAAATGAACCGGACGAAAAGCCTGTTGGTCCTTTATAAATATACGTAATCGCGTTATCATGCTCATCTAGCTGTAAGTTGCCATTACTATCTTCAATAATGACCGCATAGCCGGTGAAATCACTGATGACTTCTTTCGGATAGTTTTTCATAGCTGACGTGGCTTTTCCATTTTCAATGGAAATGGCTTTAATTTCTTCTTTTTGCGAATAATAGTAGAATACATCCGTATCATTCGCTGTGGCAAAATTGCCTTGGAATTTTGTTCCCGGTAAATCCTTTACATTTTCATATGTGTTTGGTTCATACGCATCTTGAGGATTCTCCGCTATGAGCTTTGATGTAATCTGATATGGTTCTGTAGATAGCGAGCTATCCGACGTATAGTAGTTGCTTTCAACCTTCACTAAATACTTCTTATCTTTTTCCAAACTAGCGTACACTGTATCGGTCGTAATCGGATCCCATGAAGTCCAATCCATATTTTCAGCAATCGACCATGTACTGTAATGGATATCGCCATTTTCATCTTCATATTCGTACACTTCTTCTATTTGTACCAAAGGCGTATTGCCTTCATTATTTTTTACATTAAATTGATAGACTGCCGCTTCTGTAGGTTCTAACAAGAAATAATCGATATCCATTTGGTCTTGAATATAACCCTTAGAGGTCTGACCAAATGTATGTGGAAGCGCAGAACCTAAAATAGTTTGTATACGTTCATTCATTTGTTCATCATAGGACTTTGTTTCTTCTATTTCGTCTGTTTCTTCCGATTCGTCACTAGATAAGAAATAGAAGATTTCTTCATAGCCATAGTCTTCTTCAATTGCTAGTATCTCGGCATTCAGTCCATCTTCATCTTCCGGTAAGACCTTGCCGCTAACGGATAATTGATATGGTACTAACGAAGAATAGTTTTGTCCTTCGTCTAATTCAGATAAATCATATCCTAGTAATAGCGCCAATAATTGACTA
>JBJEFL010000148.1:0-3265 GCA_051873995.1 Bacillus sp. (in: firmicutes) | reverse complement strand
CCGGACATATTGATTTTAACGAGTTGATCTTCATCCACCTTCAATGTGTAATAATCATAATCCGTCTCTTCACCTGCCAACGTCAGTCCAGCTGGCGATTGATACGGCAAACCATCAATGTTCATCATCTTATCTATAGACGATTCATCTTCCGGAAATTGCTGTGCTTTTTCAAGAGATAGCTTGTAAGAAGACGATTTCTTACTAGTATTATCATAGTTACCATTCACGTCTGAAACGCCGATGACAAATGTTCCATCGTCAGGAGCCGTGAAAAGCTTCCCTTCCACTGTGCCATCTTGCGTCTGATTAATATCAAATGTTTCTACAAACTTACCATCTTTATAGAAATGAACCGTCAGCTTATAATCATATTGCTCAGCGCCTTCTAATACCGCTTGAATTTTTTCCTCTTTTGCCACATTGAATTTCACCCATTTTTGCTCATATGGCTTTGTGATAAAATCTTTGTTTTCATATCGTTCAGTGGCATCAATTTCTTGCGCTGCCTGATACGCTTTGTCTGGTGTCCAAATTTCTTTTACCGACGCAGGAATAGATTTCACATCAAATGACAAGGCTTTAACAGGATCAACCAAACCATTGGCATATGTCGTATCAAATCCAGACTTTCCTAAGTCCGTTGCTGTTTTCTCTAATACATACTCTACTTGTGCAGGCGTTAAATTAGGATATTTTGATAATAATAGCGCTGCTACTCCTGCCACAACTGGAGATGCCATCGACGTTCCGCTGAATTTAACAAATGAAGATTTCTTTTCATAATCATAGACCGTACTGTAAACTTCTTCACCTGGCGCCACTAAATCAACAGATGGACCATATGAAGAGAAATAAGCAAGCTCACTCTTACTATTAACTGCCCCGACACTAATTACCCCTTCAAAGCTAGCTGGGAAATTGGCGTGATCAGAAAAATCATTTCCTGCTGCCGCTACTACGACAACCCCTTTTTCTATGGCAATCTTTACAGCTTCTTCTATGACAGGTGTATGGTATGGCCAACGTAAGCTCATATTAATGACTTTCGCTCCATTGTCCACCGCATATAAAATACCTTCGGCCACACTGAACTCTGAGACAACATCACCCGTTCCATCACCCACATCGATTGGTAAAATCTTCACATTAGAAGCGATACCATGGCCACCAATTCCATTCCCCTTTTCAGCAGCTATGATTCCCGTCACGTGAGTACCATGTGCATCGGCAATCGGCTGATTAGCAGGGTTAGCCGCATTATATCCTGGCAATAAAACATTTTTCAAATCAGGATGATTCGTATCAACACCCGTGTCAATTACCGCCACTGTCACTTTGTTCTTACCAGCCAATTTATGCGCTTGTGCAATATTCAATAAATCAAGTTGATATTGTTCACTGGCCTTTGGATCAATTAATGAAGTGAATTCACCTAGGAAGCTAGGTCGTACCGATTCTACTTTCCCCAGTCTTTGATACGCTTTCATAACTTTCCCAAGGTTCTTCTTATTGGATACTTTGATTTCCGCATATTGCAATTTAGCACTCTGCCTAATAAGCGTTCCGCCAGCCGCCTTATGTTCACTGGATGTTAATGCTTTGTTGTATTTAATGATAAATGTATCTTCGCTGATTGGAAGCTTGTCCTTTTTCTCCGATAACTGCTTATGTACTTCCTGAGCTGCAGCTGAAACCGTTTGAGAAGAGTTATACTCGCTTGCTATACTTGATGAAGGTAAAGAAATTGATGCTGCCAGCAAGGAGCTGAGTCCCAATGCTGTCATTTTTTTGATTCCCTTATTCATTTTCATCCCCCTTTGTTAAAGTACGTTCCTACATTTTATACCATTAATAACTATATTTGTATATATTACGTCAGAAAAAGAGAAAAGTTTCACATCACTTACACAACACCCAAAGTGAGTACAATACTACCATTTTTGGCAAAACTATCTAGACATTGCATGTCGAAATTAGTACAATAAACATAAGAATAGCAATGTTTTTTATCACCATTCGACAAATAATCGTTATTTGGAGTAACAAATAAAGCATTTATCTCCCAGTTACGAATTATGACATTTTTCCTATTTTAAATATTTACAAAATACACCTTTAGGATGTGATATTAGGAATGATTGGAGTACGTGTTAAAAGATTGCGGGAAGAAAAAAACATGTCAATTTCTGAATTGGCCGAAAAAGCCGGTGTGGCAAAGTCATACTTAAGCTCTTTGGAAAGAAATCTTCAACAGAATCCTACCGTTCAGTTTCTTCAAAAAGTAGCCCTGGTATTAGATGTTCCTGTTAACGCTTTACTTTATGATGACATTGATCATTCAGAACTAGATACAGAATGGCTAAAAATTGTCGAAGACGCGATGAATTCCGGCGTATCCAAAGCCCAATTCCGCGACTTCCTGGAATTTAATAAGTGGAGACTGCAAAAAGATTAATTACCTTCATAAAAAAGACCCTTAGCTGCGATTTGCTAAGGGTTGTCTATTAGTTTGCAATAAATATTCTATTTTATTGATAAGAGAGAGTTAACCAAATTGATATAAAAAGCATGACTTACTCTATTGAAGAACAGCTATATTTTGTGAACAATCATTCCCCATTAAAAGAGAGCTTGTCCACCAAACATATTTTACATTACTTAGTAGAATGATTTTCTATCGTTTTTACCTCATTTTCTTTCACTTCTGCCAAAAATGTCAGAACCTCTTCTTTCGTAATCCCCATTTCTTTCGCTTCTTTAATCAATTCAATCCATTCTACATCCTCATTATGATTTATTTGATTACTCAACATCCCTTCACCCTCCCAGAATATCTTTAGCCTAATAAACAATATATATTTATAGAAACAATAAAACACCAGCAGATTAACGCTAAATTGTTACATTTTACCAACTTTTTTATAATCATACTTTAACAACGTTAAGATAGGGTTAAATATACCCAGCTATATGAACATATTTTATGTTTATTCTAAATTCTTTCATCAAAAAGCCCCTCACGCTAGAAAGAAACATGATTCATTTTGGCATTCTCCCTATGCAAAACTTTGGTCGTTCCGTCCAACGTTGAAGCCAGAATACCTTTCTGCTCTGTTAAATCGTTCCCACAGATTGGACATTTCCACTCACCACTACACTCACTTCCAAAAGAAGAACGAAAGCACTGATGACAATCTTTTTGATACATTGAATCACTTCTTTCTATAATTATATATGTATACACTTTTACTTCGATGCAAAT
>JBJEFL010000147.1:0-1867 GCA_051873995.1 Bacillus sp. (in: firmicutes) | reverse complement strand
GGGGCTGTAAAAAAACAGCTCTAAAATGAGGCACTTATCCACATTTGTGGGCAGGTGCCTCATTTGTGCCATTTTATGTTATTTTTAGGGTACTTGAATACGCCCATTGATAAATGAGCTGGTTTTACGTATTCGATTTATATATATCAAGCTGCTCGTATTTGTCGAGTTTTCTTGTTGTGATATTTGTATAGGTTAAAACCACAAGAAATTAAGGTGAACTCTAAAAGTACGGCTTTCTCACCCCTTCTGAACAATCTCTTATAAGTTCTATTCCACTTGATTGTTCCAAAGGTTCCTTCTGCCTGAATACTTCGATTCATTCTTAATAGAGCTCCATGTATGGACTCAAGATTATCTATTACTTCATGATGTATAGCTGTTAATTCTCGGTTCAAACGAGCTGTTCGATTGCCCTTAGCTTTTTTGCAACATTCTTCTTTGTATGGACAACCGGTACAATCTTCACATTCGTATATTTCTTCCATTCTTCCATACTTATTGCCTTTTATGTGTTTGTCCAATTTATGGATGAAACGCTTGCCATTTGGACAGATTAAATTGCCAGCTTCATCTAGCTTAAAGTTGTTGATGCGGTAAGGATTATTGTGATATTTGTTATCTTTTATCTCTTTCTCAAACATGGTGAACTTCATATACTTTTCCATACCATGCTCCTCGCAGTAGAGGTAGTTATTGTAAGAACCATATCCGGCATCCGCCACTGGATATTTAGGATAATGACCATAGATTCCATTAAACTTTTCCATTAGTGGCACAAAACATTCCATATCTGATGCGTAAGGCTTAGCGTCAATAACTGCTATATATTCATCACAGATAGCTGCTTGCATGTTATAAGCAGGAAGAAGTTGATCGTTACCCATGTAGTCTGTTTTAATTCTCATAAATGTTGCGTCATGATCTGTCTTTGAATAACTGTTTCTTGATTCACCACAGATTTCTATGTGTTTAGCATAATTCTTTAATCGATTTATGTAACCTGACATCTCTTCGTATTGTTTCTGATGAAGACTCTTGCGATGCCCTTTACCATTAACAAATGTTGATATATCAAGGCTGACTATATCAGAGTATCTTTCAAGAAGTGTCTCCAGATATTCGATTGCGTATTCTTCACGAGTTTCAAATTTCACTCCTAACAGATGCAAAACTTCACTATTCATGGAGTAAATTAGCTCTGTGATTTTAGCAAACATTTTGTCTCTGTTTTTTATACAGGACTTCTTCCACACCCAGGTATACTTGTTGGCATTAGCTTCAATCTTAGTACCATCAATGTAAGTGTGGTCTAAATCAACATGATTTACTTCAAAGATGTAAGCATTAACATCATTAAATATTTGTTCAATTGTAGTAGTAAGTTCACCACGAATAAAGTTGCCGAAAGTAGCAAAAGATGGCACTTTCATGTCATCGAGAAGATACATGTAACGGATATCTGTTCTACATAACTTTTCGATTTCACGAAGTGAACAGAAGCCGTTCTCCATAAAGGCAAAGAGTATAACTTTAAGTAATCTCTGTGCATCACATCTTGGGCGACCTGTTTTGTAGTCCTTCTCTACAAAATATCTTGATAGGTCGATGTGATCCATAACTTCACAAAAAGTGTATACCGGATCAGAAATATCAATAATTTTTTCGATTTCCAATGGTAATTTCAGCTGACGTGAAGTATAATTACCATTAGTTGTATAGTTGGTTATTGGCATAATTAATTATACCAAAAAATAGCTCAAACCTCACGGTCTGAGCTATTTTTCTTTTAAGAGACTTTTTTTACAGCCCCTTTTTCTATGAGGCAACTCCCATCCAAATAATCATACCGATGGCAAATACGATT
>JBJEFL010000146.1:0-1868 GCA_051873995.1 Bacillus sp. (in: firmicutes) | reverse complement strand
CTAAAGCAGATTTAAGAGCTAAGCGACGTACTTTCTTAGGAAGTTTGTAGCTGTAAGATCTTGGTTGTGGTCCGAATACAGTACCACCGCCACGCCATTGTGGAGAACGGATAGAACCTTGACGTGCACGTCCAGTTCCTTTTTGACGCCATGGTTTACGTCCACCGCCTGATACTTCAGAACGATTTTTTACTTTGTGAGTACCTTGGCGTAATGAAGCGCGTTGCATAACGATTGCTTCGAATAATACGCTTTGGTTAGGTTCGATACCAAAAATAGACTCAGCTAGCTCGATTTCGCCAACTTTAGCGCCTTTTTGGTCAAATAATGTAACTTTAGGCATTTTCTAATGCTCCTCCTTTCTTGTTAACTTATTTTGCTTTTACCGCACTTTTAACTTTGATTAAAGATTTTTTCGCACCAGGTACGTTACCTTTGATCAATAGTAAGTTACGCTCAGTATCAACTTTAACGATTGTTAAGTTTTGAACTGTGATTTGGTCTCCACCCATACGTCCAGGTAATAATTTACCTTTAAATACGCGGTTTGGAGCAACAGGACCCATTGAACCAGGGCGACGGTGGTAACGAGAACCGTGAGACATTGGTCCGCGAGATTGTCCGTGGCGTTTGATTGAGCCTTGGAAACCTTTACCTTTTGATACACCTGTTACATCTACTACATCGCCTTCAGCGAAAATACTAACTTGGACTTCTTGACCAACCTCATACTCATCAAGGTTAATTCCGCGGAATTCGCGAACGAAGCGCTTAGGTGCAGTGTTTGCTTTGCTTACATGCCCTTTTTCTGGTTTGTTAGCTAATTTTTCACGTTTGTCTGAGAAACCAATTTGGATTGCTTCGTAGCCATCGTTTTCGATTGTTTTCTTTTGTAGAACAACGTTTTGACCAGCTTCGATAACTGTTACAGGGATAAGCTCACCGTTTTCAGCAAATACTTGCGTCATACCGATTTTTCTTCCTAAGATTCCTTTGGTCATAAGTCACACCTCCTGATAATGTTTTAATTTATAATTATAATTTGATTTCGATATCAACGCCAGATGGCAGATCTAAACGCATTAATGAATCAACTGTTTGTGGAGTTGGATTCACGATGTCGATTAGACGTTTGTGAGTACGCATCTCGAATTGTTCACGAGAATCTTTGTACTTATGAACCGCACGCAGGATTGTGTATACTGATCTTTCAGTTGGTAATGGAATCGGACCAGATACAGCAGCACCAGAACGTTTTGCAGTTTCAACGATTTTTTCAGCAGATTGATCAAGGATTCTGTGATCATATGCTTTTAAACGAATACGAATCTTTTGTTTTGCCATTATTTTCCCTCCTTTTCGCCTATTTTTCTAAATAGACATTACTCCGCGGAAATTTCCCTACACTCGCCATGGCAAAGCGGCCGGGTGTATCAGCAACCTCCCGCATCATCGCGGTCAAAGACCAACATTGTCTATTATACAGAAGTTCGATAAAAAATGCAACCCACATTTTTTATACCTTCTTCTGTAGCACACTTTTTCTATTATACATAGTTCTTCTCTTTTTTTCAAGTTGTAGTTACCGTTTGGCAAATCTTTGTTTCCGTACAAAAATGCATTTCGTTCTGCCTCTTGTCTGTTGTATCCAGAATAGACAAACACAACTATATTATATAGAAGAAACTCGTATACGCGCCATTGTGATCTTACTGTTTATCATTTCTCAAGCTTTATGATTATATCATATAAAATTAAAAAAGCAGATGGAAAATCCATCTGCTTTTTTGTATCGCAAAGCGTTAATTACTTGATGATAGAAGAAACTACGCCAGCGCCTACAGTACGTCCACCCTCACGGATAGAGA
>JBJEFL010000145.1:2924-9250 GCA_051873995.1 Bacillus sp. (in: firmicutes) | reverse complement strand
TAGGAATGCGGGTTGGAGGGGTGTGTTTTCGGAAAACTTTATTTTGGTTACACAGAAGGTGTAACCATAAAATAAAGTTTTCCGATTTAGACTCGGTTTTCGGTAAAATAAAGTTTTCCGATTTCCGGGTCTTTTTCAATATCTAGCCGGGTTCCATCCAATACGATTCCGGGCTTTTTTCTGTGCTCATTCCTCATGATCCAGAGGGAAAGTTCCCGCTCACATTAATCTCTTATGCCCCTCTAACCATTGCCACTACAGGCTTTTTCAATAGGTTGCTCAGGCTGCTATTCGATTAACAGTGAAAGAGCGGTCCCTTTCTGTTTTGGTTATAATAATAAAATATTAACTTGACTTCCAACCATTTATCGTAAATACCTTCCTCATATGGTTCGATATACAATGAATGTGTGCTTCTTAATCCACAATTTATCCTCCTTTGCTTTTTGATCTGCTTTTTTTACTTCTGCTCCGGTAAAAATTTCAGATTTTAAAAGTCATTTATTTGCAATATTAACCCCAGGTTCATTTTTTGAATCAGTCAAATCGAGCAATTCTTTTTCTTTATTCTCTATATACTGTATACCTACTAACTCTAATAGTAAGCTAAAAGGAACATCCATGATGACTTTCCGTAAATCATAAGGGATTCATTGAAAAGGAATGAAGTCGATTACTTGAGAAAAGGTCATTAAATCATGTGGTGCTTCGTTGAAAGAAAGTGTGACTATCTAGTTCACAGATAGAGACAAAAAAATCAGTCATTATGACTGTAGAATGACATAAGTAAGGATAGGGAGACTTGCATGATTGTCTTTTCTATACATTATGGCTAACGATACAAGAAAGAGGGATGGATTGTTTGATCCATCCTTCTTTTCTTATTGAATTTTTACCACATAAAAATCTAAATTAACTTGGTCTTCATCGTTCTCAAAAACACTATAAGAAAGTATTTCATTGGTATAAATAGGTTTAGAAGTGCTGATGATTGATTCGGATATCGGACTGGCTATACCTTTTGCAATATTGAGAATATAGATTTGTTCCATGCCTCTACGAAATATAAGGGTATCTTCATTGATGAAAATAGGGGTATCGAGTGTTGTATTGATAGAATCATCTTTGAATATCTTGGCTTGGTTCAGTTTGTTTTTATTATAGATATAAAGGGAAGAACCATTTGTATAGGTGACATAATCGTTAAGATAAGTAAAATCAATAATTCCATCTTCTGTGGCAACCACTTTAGATTTTTCGCCATCTTCATTAAGATTTAAGGTGAATTTCTTTTCCCCATCTTTAAAAACGGATTTATAAAGAAGATAATTCTTAGAATCTAAATTTTCTTGAATAATATGGTAGGAGCCCTTTCGTTCTTGACTTTCATCTAGTTCATCTTTTTCTTTTATAGAGAGTTTCTTCAACTTGGTATCATAAAACATTAATTGAGATTGAATCGTTTTGGTTTTTTCATTTGCTGTGTATTTTACCCAACTAAGTGTACCATCACCGATTCGAACGGCAGGAGTGGGTGTTTCAAAATAGCTTCCGCCTGTATCAATCTCAGAAACTTTCAAATTGGATAAATTTAATGATTTGATTTTCCAGTCCACATCTGTCATTTTCCGGGTATCATATTCAGACCAATATAAAAATCCATCTTCTCCTGTCAAATTCCCAATCCCATCATTTACGTTCGTCTTATAAATAGGCTGACAGGTTCCTTTCTTTCTATCAAATAGCATAATGCGAGTTTGGGTCTCTTGGGAATCAACGAATGCTATCCCGTTATCATCTACATAATCAGGGGCCGTCATGGATTTCACACCACATTTTCCGCCACTGATGGAATATTTCTTGGTTTGAATTTTGTTATCCGTCCAGCTAGACAGATGTTCAATATACGTGCTTTTCGACTCTTCTTTGACTTCATTCGGCTCATTTTGAGGAACGGGTTTCTCCTCTTTCGTCACTTCTTCTTCCTTAACCACTTTTTCTTCCTTTTTGTTCTCATCAATGTCTGTAGAACATCCAGTTATAAAGAATGCCATAGCTAAGACTAAAGATTGATATTTACGCATTTTACTCATAACAGCACTCTCCATAATCAAAAAAATTCCTTGCAATCTAAATGGCCAATCTGAAAAGATCAGCCATTTAGGACTATTTTATTAGTACAGTAATGCTTGTCTGAAATGGGCGTTATTAGCGTTGTAAACACCTTTATGAGGATGCCATACATTACCCAATGTCACTCCTCGACCACCTTGGTCAAATGGGTCGGTTAAACGTACAAGGGCACTTGAGCTCGTTCTTAATGTAGAGTCTACTCCTGACACGTTTAAGATGTGTCCCGCCACACTACTTGTGTATTTTGGCATGTAGCTTGGACTAATCTTCAAATCCAATACCGCAGGATAATTCTTGCTTAAAGCATATTCAATTTTGTTAGACCAGTTAGAATAGGAACCAATAGAAATGTATACATAAGTGTTTTTGGATTGATTTTTATTTAAGATATCGTCTACTTTGGAGAATTCTGTCCCATCGGTTGTGGTTCCTAATTGAGATGCATAGGTAGATTGAGAACTGGAGGAACCTTTAAGGAATCCAACTACTTGCTTAACAGTGGCAGGACCGCACCAATAGTTCTTTTCTTGCTTGTAGGAAGGGACCCCTATTGTTTTATAAACACCATCTGGATCTGCCATAATATTCACCTTGGAGTTGATCTCAGCTTCTTTTTCTGCTGCTGCTTTCACTTGTTCCGCAGACATTTTATCTGGTGTAAAGTTAGGGTTATCTCCTGTACCAGATGCATGTGTGTTGATACTAGAAAAGGCAAATAAAGAACCTGCTAATATTAAACTCATTGATAACTTCTTCATATAATCCTCCCTTTTACTATTAATATAGCGGCCCGCTATAATTAGAAGTTTACAGCATCTGACAAATTATTCCTATGATAAAATCATCTGATATTTTCGACAATAATTGAGGAACCAACAACATATTTTGACAAGAAAAGCTGCAGCTCAGAATATGTTAATTCCTCCAATCGTGTATGGATATAGAGTCAATGCAACCGAACAGTCATCCCTGCTTATCTAAGAAATGTAAATGAGTTGGAGAAAGAATTAGAGAATCTAAAGCATGTATAGAGTTATGGCCAGAGCGATGGTATATTTCCTGACGAAATACAGAAATACACGAATTGATTGCTGAAATAAAAAACTGTCAAAACTAAATGTTGTAAATTTCAAATATGAAAGAGGAGTCCATGTACCCGTTAGGAATCTATAGAACTGGTAAGAAAGTCTCCCTTTTAATAATAATTTGAAAATTTCGGAAATAATATTATTAATATGATAATAATTAGGTTGAGATTTAGACAATCGAAAAAAAGAAGGGGAGAAAATGGTGGAAAATAGGAAATTAAGATTTTTTACATTTTTTAGCTTGGTGGTACTATTGCTGTACATGGGCGAAATATCTGGAGTAAATGCTGCACCTATTGGAGGAGCAGATAGTTACCGACTGTTCGACAATGATCATGGTGCGAAAGGAAGTTCCAACAATGCCATGGAGGGAACCTGGACATATGGAACTTACGGGAATGATTATAAAGGGGATCATCGAATAGCCAAAAATCGTGGGTCAGTATATGAGTGGAGATTCAAATCGGATTCAGGCAAACGTCAATATTATGCTTAGTTACGTCTCTCTGATTTTGTGAATCCGTCAGCTTCTTACATGGTTTGGACACATAGCCTTACTTCTGAGTTATCTTGGAGCAATGATGTGGGAGATAATAATCAGAATACGGCCTATCCAGGCTGGAATAAAATAGGGAGTAAGAAATCATATGACTCGGATACGAGATTTTTCAGAGTCATGCTTATTAATGGAAGTTATAAAACCGGTGTAGATGCTTCCGAAGTAGATTTCTATAAATAAAAAGGGGGATACTATGAATAAATTAAAGGTTACACTCTTAGCCACATCAATCCTTGTTGGTGGCACAGTAGTTGGGTACGGATTTACGAACCCTGATTCATATGCCAATGCAAGCGTGGAACAGAAAAAACAGGACAGCGTGTTTACCGCTGATGAGTTAAAACTAAGTTCAAAAGAGTACATCCAAAATGTACTGAACCCTATGTTGTTATAGTAAAAAATATAATCAGTAACTGCCTGCTTGAGTTCTTCAAATGAATAATAAACTTTACCATAATACATTTCCTGCTTCATGATTCCGAAGAAGTTCTCCATTGGTGAATTATCCAGACAGTTTCCCTTCCGGGACATACTTTGAAAGATGCCATTATCTTTTAGTTCGATAGGGGCTATCTTTTGTTATTTCAATTACTTCGTCTAAAGCATCCAGGATTGCTTTTGCGTTCGGGCGTTCTGAAAACCGATAAGTTAGAATTTCACCGTTAAACATATCTAGAAATGGATCTAAATAAGCCTTCTTGATGATTAGCTTTCCTTTAGAATCAGTCGAGTAATATTTAAATTCGGATGTATCGGTTGTTAATTTTTGATGTGGGATGCTTGTATGGAATCTGCGATTGACAAGGTTTTTTGAAATCTTGCCTATGGTACCTTTATAAGTGCTGTATTTACGTGATTTACGTGTGTATGAGGTACAAGTAATACCAAGTTTATTAGTAATTCTCAGGATTTTTTGTGATTTACGATATAGCCTCTCTTACGCAATTCCATATCAATTCGACGATAGCCATAATTCCCATTATGTTCGTCTACAATAGACTGGATCACCTTTTCAATCTCTTCATCAGGATTTGAATCATTAAATCGTTTTTGCCAATACATATAGGTTGCCTTTGGAAAACCTGTGGCTTCAAGGATAACGGCTAATTTGAATTCTTTTCTGAGTTCTTGGATGATCCTGGATTCTGTTTTAGCAGTCGGCTCGGAATATTTACCCCTGAAGCTCGGAGCTTTTTTAAATAGGCATTCTCCGCACGCAGTAATTCTATTTCTTTTAAAAGTTGTTCTTCCTTCGTCAATTTCTTTTCATCTATTTTCTTTTTCGGTTTATTGGACATGGATGGACGCCCCCTTGATGTAGAGAGCCCTTTAATACCTTCATTTTGCCATCTTCTCCACCAATTTTGAATCATAGGCGGTTCAGTGATGCCAAATTTTCTAGCAACTTCTGCAAAGGATTCTCCAGTTCTTTCCTTATAGTTTAGAACATCCATTTTAAATTGAACAGGATAATGCGTAGCTGTTTTTCTGGTAACCAAGCCTTGTTTCCCATATTGTTGGAACGCACTAACCCATTTTATTATATTGGTTTTACTTCGGATTCCAAATCTACTAGCCAAGGAACCATATCCACCCTCACCAGCTAAATAAGCGTTCACTACTTTTAGCTTAAAGTCTTCATCATATTTGACCACAAAAAAACACCTCGAAAGTTAGAATTGTTTCGTCTAACTTTCGGGGTGCACATCACGTGTTTGGTCTCTTTTTTATCTACTCTACAGGAAAAGGAGATTTTTTCTTTTTATACTTTGCTGGTACGTTCGCTTTGAAATCAGATGAATGGAAAGAGGAATCTGCTTTAAACTTTGTTGTTTCTAAGCTGGTCATAACCTCGTTATCCTTGCCATACTCCTCTAATTTCAATATGATTCCACGATTCTCATCAACCCACAATTTGAATGTATCTGCCTGATGCTTTTCAGCATAATATTCATTAAATGTTCCGGATATGATGACCGCATTTTGTCCAAGATACTTCATATGTCCACTTATTTCCCACTTTGAATAATCTTCTAAAAATCCTACAGCAATCTCTTGTGGAAATAGGGATACTGAAGCGGCTGACATATAGGTTGGATCCGTTCGATAATTATATACTTTTTCATTTTTCGAATGGTCATATCTTGATTCGATAGATTTGTCCGCCTTGTCCGATTTTACCTGTTCTTCTGTGACCTTTTCATCTATTTTCAATTCTTCGTAGGACTCTTTTTCTGGGAAAGTTTGAACAAGCGTTTGGCCATCATAGACAGTATTAATTTCTTGAACACTATCCTTAATTTTCACATTTGACCGATTTCCATTTCTTGTTTGAACCTTGTAATCTACGGAATGATTAAAACCAGCAGCCTTGCTTTTATAAACAAATGTTCCTTGAGCACTTTTGAAATTATCAATGCTATTCAGCATTTTGGAATGAATTTTGTCTTGATTAAGCGTCACCGTTTCAGCGGCCTTGGCGGTCTCTAATTTTTTATCGATAGAATAAATCCCTACACCTGTTAAAAGAGAAAAGGTAACTGCGA
>JBJEFL010000145.1:0-2824 GCA_051873995.1 Bacillus sp. (in: firmicutes) | reverse complement strand
TTTTCATAATAACGCTCCCTTTCGTTTATTTTGTTACGAATTTCACTCCATCTGCACCTGTTTTTCCACTTGTAGCATAAGAACTAAGAGAAAGGTGTGGTTGTCTATCGCTTAATCCAATACCAACATAGTTCCATCCTCCGGGAGCATTGTACTGATCGACATACTTTAATCCGTCACCGCCACTAGATATTTGAAAACTATATCGTGCGTCTTTATTAGTAAAGTTTACATTGTTTAAGTAAGCGTAATAGTAGACATAATCCTTACATGAACCTCCAGGTGACCACCATTGGTAAAATTGATCACTAGCAGATTTCGTGGATAATCGATAATCTCCTCTATAAGAACCTGAGTGCTTTGTGTATGTAGTAAATCCTTGGCGATACGTACCACCATTAGGGTCATCATTATCTTCGTAATAGGTACCACAAGTCGCTTTAGCAGTCGGGATATCGGTGAGATTAGCCATTAAGCCAAAAAGGATAGCTAGAGATAGAACACTGAATCTCTTTAAAACGGTCACATTTTATTCCTCCTAAGTAAATATTAAACGTGTAAGTTTATTTCGTGGTGTTAGCGGATGCTTTGTTTCTAGCATGTAAGTAGGAAAATTGAAGTAATCATTGTTGAGGTGTTACCATGACAAATTAGTGCGAAAAATAGCACATAAGTCCATTTATCAACCCTTTCTTTTAATTAAATATTTCAAATCGCTAAACTATTTTACCACTTCCTTACAAGTATTTACAAATAAAACCATATATGTATTTTTTATGGTATACTCATTCACATAACGGAAAGGGGGAGAATCATGAATAAAAGAATAGGTATATCGATTATTCTTTTCTTAGCCATACTCTCAACTCTATATTTTGCTTTTTTTGAGAAGGGCTCGACTGAAAAGAAAGAGGAGGCTGCTCAATCAGTACAAAGAAAAGAAGAAAACAGAGTAAAAGAAGTTGAAGTGGTAACGGAAAGTGAGAAACAGAAAGCTTATATTGTTTTTGAAGGATATTATTACATGAAGACTGGTGAAGTGGTACCTGAATCAAGCTCTGTTTGGAAAAAGGTTGGAGAAGTGAAGAGGATAGGAGATTGGAAGATTAAGAAGTCTGGGGATTCAAATGAAGTACCACCGGGGCCTATTTATCAGATGGAGGGGAAAGACAAATCCCTCATCGTAGCCAAAGGTGCTTATTTTGAGGATGGAGTAAATAAAGAAGGCTATTTGTTGTTTAAAAAGGATAAAGAGGTAACTGAAACAAATCCTGATACTATTCAAAGTGCTGTTTCAGACACAGATGAACTATCCATAGCGTTTAACAACGCAAAGAAAAAATTTACTGATTTTTATGCCTTTAAGAACGATGGCCATTATACACTGCAATTGTTAAATTCCTCAGAAAATTATGATGCGATCAAGATGATTTATCTGTTACCTAAAGAAGGGGAAAACATTTTAGTATTAGAGTATAGGGATAAGATGCCTCTCGATTCTGCTTTTCATAAGAAGAGAAAACCCCCAACTGAACAGAATTCATTAGAAATTAACAGAAAAAATTGGACTATATATAAAGATGATGAGGATAATTATGTAGCAGTGACTTCATCCAACCAAACACATTATGAGGTTCAATTTGCTGGAGATGTTGAACTTTCTTTTGTAGAAGAGTCTTTAAATTTATTCGATAAAGTGAATTAACTATTAACATAAAAACCGCCTATCCTCTGAATGAGAATAAGCGGTTTTTATTATCAGTGATTATCGGATTACGCCTTTAGCTTTTAACAAAACTTCCATTTGCTTAACCGTTTCTTTGGAAGTTTCATAAGCATCCATAGCCGCAAGAGTGGTAAGGACTAATGCTTTGATTGCCGATGGTTGAATTGAAAATTCCTCCTATGCTGACTGCTTTAATAAATAACTTTTGTAAATTAGTGATGGCTTTGACTCTCTCTCCTATGTAACCATAAAATAAAGTTTTCCGATTTAGACTCGGTTTTCGGTAAAATAAAGTTTTCCGATTTCCAGGTCTTTTTCAATATCCACCCGGGTTCCATCCAATACGAATCCGGCTTTTTTCTGCACTCATTCTTCATTACCCAGCAGGGAAGTTCCCGCTCCTATTGTTTCGTAATCCGACTCAAACCCTTGTCATTACAGGAATTTCCTGTGTTTTTGTCGCAGTTATTCAAGAATTTTGAACATGGGTGAAAGAATGTTCGAAAAAACCATCATTATTACATTTGCCAATAGAAAAAAACTCTATGGAGGATTTTAGATGGCTATCAATGTTTTTAACCGGTTAAGGTATATTTTGTTAAGCCTTGATAAGCGGTAATTATAATATATTTACGGGTACCGTATGGGAGTTCAATCAATCTGTAAGAACTGGTCAGGTGATACCCAATCGCAATATGAATTTCTGCTAGGAAAACGGAATATAGAAGTAACTTATTGAGAAACGGCTCCCTCTGTGGAGCTTTTTCTCTTAATGTTTGAGATATGAAAAAAGGGAGTGTACAAGATGAAAAGAATACGGAGTCTGTTTAAGAAGAATTCCAAAAGAAAGTGCTCTATCGTCAACAAGTTGCTAAACTTCAATTCTTATACAGCAGATTAATCCCAAGGATTATAAGTTTTGGGAGAGAGAATTAGAGACTCTTAAAACATGTATATAGTTGTGGCCGGAGCAGATGGGACATATCCTCATTATAGAGATATCCTGACGAAATTCAGAAATACCCATTTGATTGCGGAAATAAAAACTGACAAAAATCAAATGTTGTAAACTTCAGCTATTTAAGAGGAGTGCATGTA
>JBJEFL010000144.1:0-1871 GCA_051873995.1 Bacillus sp. (in: firmicutes) | reverse complement strand
AAAAGAGGCTGGGACAAAACCCACCTCTAGATAAGAAATAGCCGGTGGCATTTTACGAAAGTAAAGTGTCACCGGCTATATTTTTGTGCAACAAAAAGGACACTATCTGTTAAAATTTAAGTATCTGACCCCAAAAATTTCAATAGAAAGAAGTGTCCTTATGTTTAAAGATTATAACATGAATCAATTAGTTTTGCCTTTAGATTTAGAAGTAAAATTACAAAATAACGATATTGCCTTCTCTATCCACCATCTGGTTGAAAGTATCCCGCAAGAAGCGCTAGAACCATTTCTTCGAAATACGGGCTGTCCCGCCTACCATCCTCGTATGATGCTTAAGATTATCTTGTGCGCCTATACGCAATCTGTCTTTTCAGGACGTAAAATAGAAGGACTTCTGAAAGACAGTATCCGTATGATGTGGTTGGCACAAGGATATGAGCCAAGCTATCGCACCATTAATCGTTTCCGCGTTCATCCGGAAGTAAAAGAATTAATCCGCCAATGTTTCGTTCAATTCCGTTGCCAACTTATATCAGAAAAAATCATTGATCAGGAAGCAATTTTTATTGATGGCACAAAAATTGAAGCGAATGCGAATAAATTTACCTTTGTATGGAAGAAATCGATTGAGAAATATCATCAAGGACTAATTGAAAAGTCGAACCAACTATACAATGAGCTGCTTGAAAAAGAGATTGTGCCTGAAATGGAACGGGAAAGTGAGGAACCATTATCTTTAGAAGAACTCACCCAAATGGTTCAAAAAGTAGAAGATGTCATCTCCGAATATGACAAAAAAATTGAAGCATCTTCGGATACGGATGAGCGAAAAGCTTTGAGAAGTGAACGGAAACTTCCGAAAAAAGCACGAAAACAATTGATGGACTATATCGTACGTAAACAGAAATATCAAAGAGACTTCGAAATATTTGGCGAGCGAAATAGTTATTCAAAGACAGACTTCGATGCAACATTTATGCGAATGAAAGATGATCATATGAAAAACGGTCAATTGAAAGCAGGTTATAACGTCCAAATCGCAACAGAAGGTCAATACGCACTGGCCTATGGTCTATTTCCGAATCCAACAGATACCCGTACATTAATCCCGTTCCTGAATCAAATCGAACAACATTACTTTGAGTTGCCGAAGCACATTGTCGCAGATGCCGGATATGGAAGTGAACAGAACTATGATGATATCCTTTCGAATCGCAAACGAGAAGCCTTGATCACCTATGGAATGTACGTAAAAGAGCAAAAGAAAAAATACCGACAAAACGAATTTCATTCAGACAACTGGCAGTATGATGAAGAAAACGATGTGTACACGTGTCCGAATCAGAAACGTGTTACATTCAAATATCATTCTGTACGTACGGATCGATCAGACTTCACGCGTGAATTTAAGATTTATGAGTGCGAAAACTGTTCCGGATGCCCATTCCGTTCATCCTGTACCAAAGCCAAAGAAGGCAATAACCGAAAAGTAATGGTGAATGAAAAATGGGAACAGCAAAAAGAATATGTGAGAGCGAAGCTTTCAGAAGAAAAAACAGGTTCTATCTACCGAAAACGCAAAATCGATGTGGAACCAGTTTTTGGATTCTTGAAAGCTAATTTGCGTTTCACTCGATTTTCGGTTCGAGGAAAATCAAAAGCAGATAATGAAATGGGTCTGGCATTAATGGCTGTGAATTTACGGAAATTCACAGCCTGCAGCTAAGGCTAGATAGAGAAAAATGAAAAAAGTGAAATGGCCACATCCAATTTCACTTTTTTCATTATCTGAAGCTAGTTATGTCCCAGCCCCTTTTTTATTTTGTCTTTCCATAGAAATTTAGGTTCTATACTAAATGTTGGGGTGT
>JBJEFL010000143.1:0-9290 GCA_051873995.1 Bacillus sp. (in: firmicutes) | reverse complement strand
AAAGGGGGGTCTCCCAAATATGCCCTACGGAGTCCCCTCTGCGGCAAAGCCCCCCTCCCCGCCCCCGCGGCTAAAGCCGCTCCCAGCGTCCCCCCTATAGGGGGGTCTCCCAAATATGCCCTACGGAGTCCCCTCTACGGCTAAGCCCCCAGCCCCACCCCCAACGGATAATGCCGCTCCCAGCGTCCCACCTAAAGGGGGGTCTCCCAAATATGCCCTTCGGTTTCCAATATGCAGTCTGTACCGCCATCGCCCTGATAATAGAGATGAAGAGCGGTAGCCGTTAAAGCAGCTGATTGTTTTATCCCCCGCCAGCCCAGCAACACTTCCGCCACCAGAGGTGACTCCATAATATGATTTACCATCTTCCCGCAGATTGCTCACCGCTACCACGCGCCGCATACGGAGGATTATATCAAGGTAGCTCCACGAGTTATTTAATCACCCGCCCGCAAGCGTGTAGGCGTAAGCCAAAAGTCCGCACCCAAAGGGGGTCACCATTTTAAATTGGTATTAATATATAATTTTTTTATTTATCGGTATTTATTTATCAAGTCGCCATCAAATGAAAAAATCTAAAAAAAAAATAAAGCGATTCTGAACGAATCGCTTTATCATATTTTCATCAATAATCTTCTTTCAAACAGAAGAACCCAGTGCCAATAGAATTGAATACTCGTATTACATTTCCTTCATAGGAATCATAATTAAGATAAGATTTTAACACTTCGAACTCTGCTCGTGCTTGAGATGTCACTAATCGCACATTATAACAAGAACAGACAGTATCAGACATCTTCATTGCATCTGATTTATCTTCTATATCAAAGACTTCGCCTTGATAATAGAATCTTGCACCAATCAATCTCCACCAAGGGTAATCTTTAATAGCTTCTTCCATAATGATGCACTTCATAACTTCAACGACTGTATCTATATCGCCATAGAAATCAGGAAACGCAGTATCTTCGATGATATTTATATCATCATACTGCAATCTATAGCAGTTAGAATCGCTAATGTACGACTTCACCTTAAAAACCATACCATTTATTTCAAAACTCTTTTCCATATTAATTTACATTTTATTGTTCAACATATCAATGCGGATTAGCTCATTTAAAAACCGACCTCTATTAGGTTTAGATTTAAGATAATCAACCACATCGGCATCCACTCGAAAGGATGTCATTATCTGAGTAATTAGCCCATTCACCCTTCCTTTTTTACGTTCGACTTTTTTAATTTCTTTTTCTGTTTTCATAATTTTTAAATTAATAAATTGAATAAATATACGAATCATTCTTTGTTCCTCATTTATTAATATAAATCGCTTTTTTCGTGGCGATTTATATTAATAAATGAGGTGAAAAGACTTTTTACTTATAATCAGTTTCACTTAATGCGACTGGAAGGAGTTTCAATTTATAAGGGTTAGATATGGTGTAACCATAATCAGACAGTTGTCGCAGTACATCTTGTACAGATTCACCGTAGATGATATTGATATTGAGAAAAAAAACATATCGAAATTCATCGAGAAGTTTGTCATACACCTTGTAGATATAGTATTTTTTGCCAGAGTAGGTTTCGAGATACGAATCAGTTCGTTGTCGAGATTCATTTGAAGATTTGATAACATCACCAGGATATTGATTCAAATTGCGTTTGAAAATTAAAATTTTAAAATCCATAATCTTTAAATTTTTAAATTATACATAAAATAAATATACGAATCATTTTTTTTGTTCCTCATTTTTTATTATAAATCGCTTTTTCGTGGCGATTTATAATAAAAAATGAGGTGAGGGGCTTGCGCTTTATGCCATTGCAGATATAGCATTATTATATTCCTTTTGCCCGCAGAGCGATTGAGCATTAATATATTTGCGCGTCGTTGTGATGTCGCTATGTCCAAGAATTCCTTGAAGATTTATAAGGCTCATTCCGTTGCTTATCATCTGAGTGGCGAAGCTATGTCTGAGAATATGTGGAGAAGTCTTAATGGCATTGCTATGCTTATGTAATGCCATCCATATCTTTTTACGTATCACTCTTTCGTTGCCATCGAACAGGTTATCACATCTTTTGGTATAGCGATAGTATTTATTGAGCATATCTGCAATACGATTGCTATAATAGCAATGGCGTAGTTTAGACCCCTTGCCAGATATAGTTATCATCTTATTGGACTTATCGAAATCGAGTGGTCTAAGTGATAGAACCTCAGAGATACGAAGCCCAGTCTCAGCTATGAGAAGTATAATGGTACGCGTATCTGTATCTATATTGACATCATCGATTGTTGCATTTATATCTTTGTAGTCGATGATGTTTGGCTCTGTTATATGTAATTTAGGACTTTGAGCGAAAAACACGTCTGAGTCTTGAATATAGCCATTATGAATCATATATCGGAAGATTCCGAAGATTGCAGCCTTATGTCTCTTAATGGTAGTTGGTTGCTTATCGCAAGAGACCATATAACATATATATGATTCCACATCTTTGCGGGTTATATTCGACCAGCGTGCATCAATATTTGATGACTTCATATAGGAAACGAAGCTAATCAATGAGCTTCTATAAGATCTAATTGTGTGCTCTGAGCAAGCCTTTAGACTGCTGAGATAGTTGAGATATTCGCTTATCATATTATTTGGATTTAGGAGATTTATTATTAATGTTATTATATTATCAATGAGATAGGGATTACTCCCTATTCTCAGTGTACCAATCCAGGATTTTATTTTCACTGTAGCTGTCGCCACCGAATTTTGTGATGACATGGAATAAGCATTCTAATTCATCGTACTTGAAGTAGCGGAATATATCTTCGATTGCGATGAAAAATCCACATTCATCTTTTCTGTCTATTTTACTTGCAGCTTCGATATAATCTATTATAATTTTCATTATTACGCTGCACTCGTTTTGTGTTAATTTGAAGCTAATTTTTTTCATATTCTTTGTTTTTAAAGGGTTTAACATGTATCTTTTATTGGTGCAAAGGTACGACTTTTTTTTCAATTATGCAATACATAAGGTAATTATTATGCTAATACATATTAAATTTCATAGTTAATTTATGTTAATACATAATATACCTTATTTATATATATATATATGAATGTTCATTTTTAACATCGCCTGAATATCCTTCGATGCTCCATCGGCGCATATCTGCGGGGGGCGCAATGGCTTGCAGCCATTTCGGGGGATTCTCCCCCAAGCGGGACAAGCCCGCTTGCGCCCCCGCGCCGATATGCTTGTCTCGTATGGCAATATTTTCTACATCTTGAAGAACTTGGTTACTTTTCAAGATTTTATTCAGTTTTCACATATAATTAAGGTTAAAAATGTTATTCTTTCTTAACGCTATTTGTTAAAAGGTAAACAATTTTTCAAATATTCCCATTTACCTCCCATTTACCTCCTATGTTGCTCCCATCGGGTATTTTTTGTACCTTTGCACCGTGGGATTAGCTCCCGCCCTGTCTGACAGACTGCCAGCAGGAGGTATTAATTTAAATTTTGTGTTATATGGCAAAGTCAAAATCTTTTTTCGGATTGCGCAGAGGTTCTACTAAATCATTGACCTTTGCAGTTCAGAATGGTGTACAAATCACTAAAGACAGAGTTACCGACATTAAAAATCCTCGCTCTGCTCAGCAAATGAAGCAGCGTTGTTTCCTAAAAACAACTGCTTTAGGTTATGCTTGCATGAAAGCTATCGTGGACCATTCTTTTGAGGGTTACTCATACGGTAGCATGTCTATGCGTCAGTTTATGAAGCTTAACACTCCTTTGGTGATGAATTCTGCTGGAGATTCTAAGCCATCATTCGGTTATGCTGCATATGGTGATTCGACTCCTAATATGGGTAAATTCATCATTTCTGATGGAAAATTGTCGCCTGTACCATCTTCTGCAGTTACGTTAAAGTTTGAAGAGAATACTCTTCTTGTTACATACAATGGTGGTGGTGGTTCTACTTCTGAGCTTGCTGCATCATTAGGTTGTAACCTTGGTGACATTGCTACTTTGTGTGCTTTGTGCCAAAACACTGCCGGTGATGTCAAATTCATTTGGCTGAGACTTATTCTTCCGGATGAGAATGTTGCAATTTCAGCAGAATCAGTAAAATTCGAAAGTGATATTCGTTTCAGCGTATCTTACGGTTCAAATCTTATTGCTTCTATTACATTTGATGAAGTTGATAACATCAACTCTCAATCTGCTGCTCTGTATGGTGTTATTCGTTCACGAAAGTCTGATATGACATGGCAGCGTTCTCGTACTGTTCTGAACTTATCTGTTGGTGCAGTTCGATTCCTTGACGATTATACGTCAGCTCTTTTGTCATACCCGACAGGCGAACCATATATACTTAATGGTGACGATACTACAGATAACGAGACCAAACCATTGCCAACTTTCTCAGTTGTGGTTGCAAACTCTACGACTGCAGTAATTAGTGGTGAAGGTTCTTTCAGCGAAGGTACGAATGTTACGCTAACTGCGTCTTCTATTCCTGTTGGACAAATTGCTAAATGGGATGGTGTTCCAGATGGTAGCGGTTCTACTATCACTAAGAGTGGAAATACTATCTCATTTGTAATGCCAGCTAATGATGTTAACATATCTTTTAGCTTGGAAACTGTTGAACTTTTCAGTATAATTAATCCAACGGATCTAGATGCTATTGGAGCTGAAGTGTCGCCCTATGAAGATATTACTGAAGGAGAAGAGGTTACATTCTCTCGAACTACGAGTGAAGAAATGACTGGCTACACTTCGACATACCTTGCGAATGCTTCTACGGATGAGAAATGGAAGGATATTCCTTATGAGCTATCATCTGGCGACAGATTGTACACTTGGGTAATCAATATGCCTCCATTCAACCTTAAGGTGGTTCTTGTTCCAGAGGGCTAATGTTGTTCGAGTATATAATTTCTAAAATTTAATTTATCCCCACATTTTTAATGTGGGGATTTTTGGATATGAATAACAAAAGGATTGCTACTCAATACATTTGCGCTACGATATTGATAATATCAAGTATAATAATGGCTTTTTTAGAAGCAGTTTCGACACACGACATTGCTAACGGTATTCTTATTTACATAGCGCAAGCATTCTTATTAGCAGCTTCTATATTTGGGCTTGATTATTATGTTCGTAAATTAACAGATTATGTCAAAAATAAGCAGTAACTTTTCTCTTGCAGAAATGATTAGGACTTCTCAGCCATACGGTAACAGACCAGATATTAATGCTACGATTAATATTTGCTACGGAGTTCACAAGATTCTACAACCACTTCGTGACCATTTAAAATGCCCTATTACTATCACGTCATGCTATCGTTGTCAGCAGGTAAACAAGGCAGTTGGAGGTAAAAGCAACTCTCAGCACCTTACAGGTTCAGCAGCTGATTGCATTGTCCCGAAATCAGTTAAAGACGATGCGATTGAATATATTACGAGATTCCTTCCATTTGACCAACTACTTATAGGTAAATCATTTTTCCATGTATCATGGACTGTAGATAAAACACCTCGGCGACAACGTATTGACAATTATTACAACTACTAATTAATTAAAATATGAAAAAATCAGTTCTATTTTTCCGTTTTATTGTTCGATTTATAACATACATATTGCACAATAAGAAAAAATGAATTATCTTTGCAGCGGTTAAAGATAGAAGGCTCCGCAGAGGTGCGACCTTCAAACATAGACCAAGGGTTTAGGGCACGTTACGTGTATCTTTTTAAAAGGGGAGTCGTAGTGCCAACTGCGACCCCCTTTTTTTTAATTTTCGGAATTATAAACATTTTAAACATTTGCAGCATTATGGTAAATAATGATTTTAGCTTGGAGCGAAAAGAAAAGGCTAAAGACTTAATAGATAAGTATGCAGCCTACCTGAGATTTACGAAAGGTCAATGTCAAACTACAATCTCATTAGCGACCTATGTATTAAACATGGTTGCAAGAGATTTAGAGGTATCATTGATTGTTGCTGATTCATGGCATATTCGTGAGGTCCTATGCAGATACTATGACAAGGTTAAGCCAGCTACTCTCAACCAATATCGTAGTATTTTGGTATCATTTTACAGATACCTTTATATAGAAGGTATCATAGATTCAAATCCAGCTAAAGATATTCCTGTTCGCAAGATTCCTAAAACTTTGCCAAATTTCGTTGAGAAGTCAACCATTGATAAAATACTTACTCACGATTTTAACGAAAGCAACCCTATAGAGTTCCAACAAAAATGTATCTTCGAACTGATGTTACTGTGTGGTATGAAATGTGGTGATATTGCTAAGCTAACTATATATAATTGTTTAATATCACCAGATGGCATTTCTGTTATTTTCGACAACAATAAAAAGGTCAGGATGTTTCCTAACGAGTTAATTATTAATTCGTGCATCAAGAGATATATACAATCTTGTTCTAAAGATTGTATTGAATTATTTCCTAACTACCCTACAACGAGTAAGATACGTTATATGGTAAGGCAATTCACAATTAAATATTGTGACAGATACAATGTTACTCCTATGACATTGCGGCATGCCTTTGCTATATCTATGATTAATCATGGTGTTAGAGATATATTTGTGGCAAATCTGCTTGGATCCAAAGTCCTTCATTGCCAATCGATTTACAAATATGCGAATATTGAAATTCTCAAAAGAGAATATTCACAATATTTCAATCGAAAATGAGAAAGTAACATGCCCAATCCCTTTATGTAAAAAACCTAAGCATAGGTGTAATACATTATGGGTTAAGCAACTTATAATATTTATCTAAAAATTTATCAATTATGTTTCAAGCAACATTTATCGGTAATCTTGGCGCAGATGCTAAGATAACTCAGCAAAATGGTAGGGATTATGTATCATTCCGTATCGCTCACACGGACAAGTTCACAAAGTCAGATGGTACAGTAGTTGAAAACACAACTTGGGCATCGTGTTTTATGACAGGTGTAACAAATGTAGTACAGTATCTAAAAAAAGGTACTAAGGTATTCGTTAATGGAAATGCAAGGCTCGACATCTATTCATCACCTAAGACTAAGAGGATGGAATGTGGAATCACAATCAACATCAACCATATCGAACTATGTGGCGGTGGAAACCAAGACGAAGTACCACGTCAATTATTTGATGACTATGGTGTTATGATTGAGACAAATAAGTACTATTGGGCTAAGCTCGAAGGCAAGGGTGGTTCAGTACTGAGGGATAAGGCGATGAACGAATATGTTGTTGACGATAACGGATTCATAAAGCCACTCCAACAGGCAGCTGAATCTGTTCCGACGGCTGAGCAAGTAGAACATTTTTAATATTGAACGAGTTGGGGCAAATTACCCCAACTCATAAAACACGTAACGACAATGAGAATATTAAATATAGACTGGCTCGAGATTTATTGTATTGAGCAGATTGACGAACCGAGGAATGCAGAATTTTTCAGAGCACAAGGATTAGAGGTAATAGAACGTGACTACGGCACACCTATTTATAAGGAGATGTTTACAATATGTGAAAACGGAAGTCCTTATATTGAAATAAGAAGAAACCCATATAGCGTGAAGTCTGTAGGAGGCATAATGCAAGATGGTAGTTGCCATATTCGCCTTTGTAACGAATCATGTTACCACGACAATCCTATAGACGAGATGCGCACGTTCATATTGACATACGATTTTGTTTATAAGTCGATAGCACGTATTGACATCTGCCTTGATTTTAATGTCTTCGATAATGGATGGGAACCTCAAAGATTTATCAATTCGTATATGAGGTCTAATATATCAAAGGTAAACCAAACCAACGTATCTTGCCACGGTTCAGATAATTGGGACGGACGTTCATTCAACTCTATTAAATGGGGAGCAGTGACTTCACCTATATCAACAAAGCTATATAACAAAACACAGGAAATGAAACAAGGTGAAGATAAAAGCTACATTCGTCAATGGTGGCAATGTGGAGGAGATTTTGTCGGTATGGCAATAAAACCAGATGAAGTCACTGGCCTTGATATGACAAAAGACGTATGGAGATTAGAATTTTCAATCAAGGCACAAGCACAAGCAAGGAAAAGAAAGTCAGGCAACGAAGAAAAGTTCACACTACACCTTTTCGACTACGATACCAAAGAAAAACTTTGGCAGCGTTTTTGTGAACTATATGAAATGTATTTCGACTTCAGAAAGAAAGAATATGTTTACGATGAAAAGAAACAAGAGCGTCATTTGAAAAGAAAATATGATTGCAAGAGAATAAAGTTATTCGACTTTTCAGACAGATGCATAAAATACAAGCCAGCACGCAAACCAAGACTGAAAAAGAGACCCGATAGAATATATAAGATTATGATGAATCGTATCTGCGATATGATGAATAAGCCAAAAGTCGAACGAGAGTATAAAGAAGCATTTTCAACCCTCATAAACTATCTATCATACAAATGCAATTATGAAGTAATCAATTTCCATTTTCAGGAAGAAGAAGAACTTCTACAATTGGAATCATACAGAAACAGATTATCAGAGTATGAGAAGAATATGAGGAATATGAAGCAAGAGAACAGAGAACGAAACGTTCTTCATTATCTAATGCGGAAATATGGCATTATAGCTCAGCCAGAGGGTTGTCCATTCTGACGCTCAATCATCCGTACAGTAGTACGGATGCAAATTTACGAACGTAACATCATATAACACTTTATAAATCAATTAAATACATACTAATATGAAAAAACTTAATTTTAAATTATCTGAATCACAAGATGATACATTAACATGTATAATAACTATCATACTGTTGGCTATCATGATTATAGCTAATATATTATATAACAACTAATTAATATTATATAACGTATTTAATAACATTTAACATAAACAACTATGGATGAAGAAAAAAGAAGAATCGCACTTAAATGTGCACGAATGATTAAGCTATTACATTCTGTATCAGCTATGCGTAAGGCTCAAAAGGCATACTTCGAAATGAAGTTAAAATCAGACCTTCAGAGAAGTAAAATGTTAGAACAAGAAGTAGATAAACAGATTCAGATTATAGAATCAGAAGAAAAGGATTATCCTAAATGTTCACCTCAAAATTAACATTCGGTTTTTGATGATAATATCTCTGATCCTCTTAAAGGAACTGAGATGTTATCACAAAAAAGGCCCTACGGAGTCCCCTCTGCGGCAAAGCCCCCTGCCCCGCCCCCGCGGCTAAAG
>JBJEFL010000142.1:0-41202 GCA_051873995.1 Bacillus sp. (in: firmicutes) | reverse complement strand
CGCCAACGCCTGTTTCTTTCATTACTTCTTCAGTTGCTTTGATATATTTCTCAGCCGTTTGTGGTCCAACGTCACGGCCATCAAGGAATCCGTGTACGTATACATTTTTCACGCCTTCTTTTGCAGCTAGCTTCAGAAGAGCATACATGTGATCAATGTGACTATGTACACCACCGTCTGATAATAAACCAAATAAGTGAAGATTTGTGCCATTCTTTTTCACGTGATCCATAGCATTGATGAACGTTTCGTTCTTATCGAACTCACCTTCACGAATTGCCACGTTCACACGTGTCAAGCTTTGGTAAACGACACGGCCAGCACCGATGTTCATATGACCAACTTCTGAGTTACCCATTTGGCCTTCTGGAAGACCAACGAATTCTCCATCCGCACGTAAAGTAGCGTGTGGGAATTGGTTCCAATAACGGTCGAAGTTCGGTTTCTTAGCATGAGCTACCGCATTACCTTTTGTTTCATCACGTAAAGCAAAACCATCAAGAATAATTAAAGCAACAGGAGCCTTAGTCATTTTTCCCTGCCTCCAATAGTTGAAGGAAAGATTGAGCGTCAAGAGCTGCGCCACCCACTAATGCGCCGTCGATATCTGGTTGTGCCATGTACTCTTTGATGTTTTCTGGTTTTACGCTTCCGCCGTATTGAATACGAACTGCATCTGCAACATCTTGAGAGAATTGAGATGCCACTACTGAACGGATGTGTGCACAAACTTCGTTAGCGTCCGTAGCTGTAGAAGATTTGCCAGTTCCGATTGCCCAAATTGGCTCATAAGCAATAACAGTAGCTTTCACTTGTTCTGGTGTTAAACCAGCAAGAGCTTTTTCGATTTGCGCTCCAACAAGTTCATTTGTTTTTCCGCTTTCGCGTTCTTCTAACGTTTCACCACAGCAAACGATTGGCGTTAAACCGTGTTTGAAAGCAGCTAGAGTCTTTTTGTTGACAGTTTCGTCTGTCTCGTTGAACATTTCTCTGCGTTCAGAGTGTCCAAGAATCACGTATTTCACTCCAAGATCTGCAAGTGCAACAGGGCTAACTTCCCCAGTGAACGCTCCGTTTTCTTCGAAGTGCATGTTTTGAGCACCGATGGCCACGTTTGTGCCATTAGTAGCTTCAACTAGTTGTCCTAAAAATGGTGCTGGAGAGCAGATTACTGAATCTACAGCATCGTTTGAAGGAACCACATTTTTTACTTCCTCTACAAAGCTTTTCGCTTCTGAAAGAGTTTTATTCATTTTCCAGTTACCAGCGATAATCGGCTTGCGCATTGTGTACCTTCCTTTCAAATGAAAAGCGATGAGCAAGTGCAAATAAGCTTCCATCCAAGAACGATTTGCCCAAGAAGGCGCTGTTTCCCTCAACGGCAATGGACTTCTGGCTTGGTTGCAACGCAAACTCAAAGCTCGTTACTATTATATTTCTAACCTTCTAAAAACGCCACCTCTTATAATGGAAAACTAAGCGATTATTTTGGGCCCTAAAACAATCACTTGTCCTCTCATAAAGAACGCGTTCACCAACCGGTTATTATTTATCGTTTAATGCCACTACGCCTGGTAGTTCTTTTCCTTCGATAAACTCAAGAGAAGCTCCACCACCAGTAGAGATGTGAGACATTTTATCTGCTAAGTGGAATTTTTCCGCTGCTGCAGCTGAATCTCCGCCGCCTACAACACTGTATGCATCAGAATCAGCTAGAGCTTGCGCTACACCTTTAGTACCGTTAGCGAATTTATCGAATTCGAAAACGCCCATTGGTCCATTCCAAATAACAAGTTTAGAGTTTTTGATTACATCCGCATATAATGCAGTTGTTTTCGGTCCGATATCAAGTGACATCCAGTCAGAAGGGATTGCATCGATATCAACGATTTTTGTTTCTACATTTTCGCCGAATTCAGGAGCGATAACCGCATCGATTGGCATGTAGAATTTAACGCCTTTTTCTTTCGCTTTATCCATGAAAGATTTAGCTAATTCAATTTTATCTTCTTCTAAAAGAGATGTTCCGATTTCGTAGCCTTGAGCTTTAATGAATGTATAAGCTAAGCCGCCGCCGATGATCAGGTTATCTACTTTATCAAGAAGGTTTTCGATTACACCGATTTTATCTTTAACTTTTGCTCCACCGATAATTGCAGTGAATGGACGATCTGGGTTAGACATCGCTTTCCCTAAAACATCCAATTCTTTTTGCATTAAGAAACCTGAAACAGCAGGGATGTGTTTCGCGATCCCTTCAGTTGAAGCGTGTGCACGGTGAGCAGCACCAAACGCATCGTTCACAAAGATATCTGCTAAAGAAGCAAATTCTTTTGCTAATTCTGGATCGTTTTTCTCTTCACCAGCATAGAAACGAACGTTTTCAAGTAATAATACATCACCGTCGTTCATTTTTTCGATTTGCGCTTTAACCGCATCTCCATATGCTTCATCAGCTTTTGCTACTTCTTTACCAAGAAGTTCGCTTAATTTTTTCGCAACTGGAGTTAAACGAAGTTCTTCTTTTACTTCGCCTTTTGGACGACCCATGTGACTAGCTAAAATTACTTTTGCACCTTGATCCATTAAATATTGGATTGTTGGAAGTGCTGCACGAACACGAGTATCATCAGTAATCACACCATCTTGCATCGGTACGTTAAAGTCTACACGACAAAATACGCGTTTTCCTTTCACGTCGATATCTTTAATGCTTTTCTTATTCATGGTGAAAGAACCTCCCTTGACCTAATAAAAGAAATTTCGACAGAGTTCAACCTATGTAATTAGATTAGCCCTGTACTTGTATATTTAGTCACCGTATTTATTAGAAGTGTAATCAGTACGTCTACCGCTTCTTTCCTAACAAACCGGCTATTCTCACAAAGAAAGGAGAGGGCATTGTCCCCTCTCCCCTTTTTACTTTATATATTATAGTCTCAATCGACTATTTTATCCAATATGTTCACCAATTGGATAAAAATATGCAAACTTTGCTTTAAAAAGGGCTAATTAAAGACCTTTAGAAGCGATGAAGTCTACTAAGTCAACTACACGGTTAGAGTAACCAGTTTCGTTATCGTACCAAGAAAGAACTTTAACCATGTTTCCTTCCATAACCATAGTAGAAAGAGCATCGATTGAAGATGAGTGAGTGTTTCCGTTGTAGTCACGAGAAACTAATGGAAGTTCACTGTACTCAAGAATACCTTTTAATTCACCTTCAGCAGCAGCTTTAAGAGCAGCATTTACTTCTTCAGCTGTTACGTCTTTTTCTAACTCAGCAACTAAGTCTACTACAGACACGTTTGGAGTTGGAACACGCATAGCCATACCGTTTAATTTACCTTTTAATTCAGGTAATACTAGAGCAACCGCTTTTGCAGCACCAGTTGTAGTTGGGATGATGCTTTCAGCAGCCGCACGAGCACGACGGTAGTCGCTGTGTGGTAAGTCAAGAATTTGTTGGTCATTTGTGTATGAGTGAACTGTAGTCATCATACCACGTTTGATACCGAATTTTTCGTTAAGAACTTTAGCGAATGGCGCTAAGCAGTTTGTAGTACAAGAAGCGTTAGAGATAACGTTGTGGTTAGCTGGATCGTAAGCTTCGTTGTTTACACCCATAACGATTGTGATATCTTCATCAGATGCTGGAGCAGAGATGATTACTTTTTTAGCGCCTGCTTCTAAGTGTTTAGCAGCGTCAGCACGTTTTGTGAAACGACCAGTAGATTCAACTACTACTTCTACACCAAGATCTCCCCAACCGATTTGAGCTGGATCGCGCTCAGCGATAACTTTGATTTTGTGACCAGCAACAACGATGCTGTCGCCTTCTACAGTTACTTTCTCTTCAAGAGTTCCGTGAACTGTATCATATTGTAAAAGATGCGCTAACATTTTTGCATCTGTTAAGTCGTTGATTGCAACGATTTCCACATTCGGGTTTTTTAGAGCCGCACGGAATACATTACGTCCGATACGTCCAAATCCATTAATACCAACTTTTACTGCCATTTGTAGTTTCCTCCTTTTAATTAGGAACTGCATAGTTTTTTATTTTATATAAAAGGGATTATCCCTTTAATAACTGAGTTGCTACTGCTTCGTCGATAATGAGTGTTGTCTTTCGAGGAGCCAATTTCATATAAGCTTGAATGGCTTTGGCTTTCGACTGTCCGCCTGCCACTGCGATGAAATGTTTTTCGGTTTCCAGACGTTCCAGATGTTCTAATTGAAACCCGATTGTCTGAACTTTATGGACGATTTCCCCTTCTTCATTAAAGTAATAACCGAATGCCTCTCCAACAGCATGCCCATTTTCGATTTTTTTCATATTAGCATCAGAAGTGTTTCTTCTTTTTGCCATTGTGGATGCCTCACCGATACCATGTACAACAATATCAGATGAATTAATTAACGAAAGCACTTCCTTAATGGAAGGTTCTTTCGTCAAGGTGGTGTACGATTCGTCACTAACTTGGTCCGGTACAAATAATAATCGATATTCCGAATTCATTTTATCCGCCATTTTAGCTACGATTGTATTGGCTTGGTTCTGCACTTCTTCACCAAGTCCACCTCTTGCAGGTACAAATAAGAGATTATTACTTGCCGGGATTGGTGTTAGCATCTCTGCAACGGAGGCCATTGTTGTACCGCCTGTTACAGCTATGATATTTTCCCCAGTAAGAAACTTCTTTATACATTCCGCACCGGCTTTTCCTAACTCCGCTTTCACCCATGGTGACGTATCACTATTGCCAGGGACAATAATAATGTTTTCTACTTGAAGTTTGTGCATTAGTTTCTTTTCCAATGTATCGACACCGGAAATTTCTCGCATGATGCTTTCAAGTTGTTCTAGTGTATGTAACCCGACTGAAGTGAGTCTCATTCCACTGCTGTGGATATCAACCAAATGTTGTTCTTTCAAGAACTCCACTTCACTTCTTACCACTCGCTCCGTCAAATTCAGGTTCAGCGCCAGTGTTCGTCTGCCAACCGGCTGCAAGAATTTTATGTAATGAAGTATTTGATAGCGTTTTTGCATAACTTCCATCAAATCAGGTAATAATCTTTTTTGGATGTTTAATATTGTCTTCATGGAGTTTATCTCCTCATAAAAAATAGTGCTGGACTTTTTTTGTCCATACTAGACATAATATGTCCCAAACGTCCCAAAAAAAATCAACCCCTGCCTTACAAATAGTATTGTATCAAGGGGATATCACTTTTTCAACACTCATTTAATAGTTGTATTTTTCAAAAAATTAGAAATGTCGTTTTTATTAATCTGCCCATATTGCACTATTTGATTGTCGTATTCCAAAACAGGTATCATAAGCCCATATTTCTCTAGCAATTCATCATTTTTCTCTATATCAATTACTTCAAACTGAAGACCGCCAATAATCTCCAATTCCTCTTTTGCCTTGTCACAAAGATGACACTTCTGCTTCGAATACAATTTTAGCATTCCATTCCTCCTTTTCCCTCTACATCTCATACCTCATTCGAACCGCTTCCGTCTGGAAGATGCAGGAATTTTTAACTGTACCCGATATTTTGCGACCGTTCTTCTGGATAAAGCAATTCCTTGTTCTTGCCGTAAAGAATTGACGATTTGTTGATCCGAAAGAGGTTTTCCCTTATCTTCTTTTGCAATCAATTCTTGAATGGCACCTTTCGCCTCTCGTGCCGACACCTCTTCACACATCGTTGTCTGCAAGCTAGATGAGAAAAATTCTCGCATTTCAATTGTACCACATGGTGCTTGCACATACTTATCTTTAACTGCCCGACTGACTGTGGACTCATGAATATTCAGCTCATCCGCGACTTCTTTCATAGTCATTGGTCGTAAATGGGCAAAGCCTTTCAATAAGCACTTATATTGTTTATCGGCAATAACCGTCATTATTTTAAGGATCGTTTCCCTACGTTGTTGAATAGCTCTGGCAATCCACTGATATTCCTGACTTTTCTCCTGTAGAAAATGATTGACCTGTTTATCCTTAAAGGACCTCATATCTGTATAATATTGGTCATTAAATGACAGATTCAAACTGGACGACTGCATCTTCGTCACTAATTCTCCCTCCACAAGCTCTACATAGACATCTGGCACGATATAAGAGGGTGATTCATTGGAAAATCTGCTGCAAGGACGAGGGTCTAATGTTTGTACTAAATCAAAAATTTCTTGTATATCCTGTAAAGTAATCTGCAATTCTTTGGCAATGCCTCTCCATTTTTTATTCGCAAATGCCTCAAAATGTTCGTTCAAAATAACAAAAGCGACAGGATCATTCACTTTTCGCTTTAATTGCAACAAAAGACATTCCTTTAAGTTGCGAGCAGCAACACCTGCCGGTTCAAGCATTTGCAATTGCCATAGGACGTGCGTAATCCGTTCTTCATCTTCGTTCAATAGCTTGGCTACATCTTGAATGTCTATGCGCAAATAACCATTTTCATCTAAGTTATGAATGAGTTGACGCGCAATATGGTATTCTCTTTTCGCCAAAGAAGCCGGATGAATTTGAGAGAATAAATACTCTTCAAGACTTACTTTGATTTCACCAATTTGCTCAATCCAATCCGAAGAAGCTTTTTGTTTTGTCTTATGCTTTTTATTTCGTTTGTACGAACTCTCTACCTCCTTATGTTCTATGGAAATCAGCGGGTTTTCAGCCGCTTTATTTTCTAAAAATAACCCAAGATCTTGTGTCGAATACTGCAATAACGTAATAGCCTGACTGAGCTCCTGGGTCATTGCTAACTTTAATGTTTGTTGTTGAAATAAACCAGTATTCAAATGCATACTTTCCCTCCTTCTGACACCAACAATAAAACGAAAATGATTTGTTGGATCCCCAACCATGGAAGCGCTTCCTATATTATTACTACTGTATGCTAGCATACACAGTTGATACCTATATATTTACTTTTATTTTACTAGTTCGCTTCCGCAATAATTGTCTTTTTTTGTCAATAAAATAAAGGAAATTTCCCTATCTTCTAAAAAAGAAATTCAAATCGGTGTTAGTAAACAAATAACCCCTCCAGAGAAGTGACCTTCTCTGGAGGGGTTATCCAATGTAATACGCCCTCGGAGGGAATCGAACCCCCATTTTAAGAACCGGAATCTTACGTGCTATCCATTACACCACGAGGACAAGGCAGAAAATCGTACTGGTTGTTTTATTTCCATTCAACAAAATATCCGTCCGCTGTTAATTATATTGCAGATACGGAAACTTTGCAATAAATGAATTTATTTGATTTAAAAGAGACAAACTAATAAATTATTTTCTTACGTGTTTAAATGAGCATACAATGGGTAAGATGGTAAAGGATGGGCATACACAAAATGTGTCGAATAAAATATGAAGTACATCTCACTCTTTCGTTTGACCTAAATTGACCAAAAGGTGTATCATATTGTTACAACGATTTCGTTGCGTACAAGTTTTTTAATCATTCTCTATTTAAGGAGGAACCAAACGATGAATTTAATCCCTACTGTTATCGAACAAACTAGTCGTGGTGAACGTGCATATGATATTTACTCTCGTCTTTTAAAAGACCGTATCATTATGCTTGGTAGCGCCATCGATGACAACGTAGCAAACTCAATTGTTGCTCAGTTACTATTTTTGGAAGCTGAAAACCCAGAGAAGGATATTACTCTTTATATCAATAGCCCTGGTGGAAGCATTACAGCTGGTATGGCTATTTACGACACAATGCAATACATAAAACCAAAAGTTTCAACAATTTGTATCGGTATGGCGGCTTCAATGGGTGCATTCCTATTGGCAGCTGGTGAAAAAGGGAAACGTTACGCTTTACCGAACAGTGAGGTTATGATTCACCAACCACTTGGTGGAGCTCAAGGTCAAGCAACAGAAATCGAAATCGCTGCTCGCCGTATTCTTTTCTTACGCGATAAATTAAATAAAATCTTAGCTGAACGTACAGGGCAAGAATTAGAAGTTATCGAAAAAGATACAGAACGCGACAATTTCATGACTGCCGACCGTGCATTAGAATATGGTTTAATTGATCATGTCATTACTCGCAATGACTTAGAGAAAAAATAAATCGATTTAAACAAAAAGGAGCTATCCAATTAGTCGTTTTGAGCTATTGGATGCTCCTTTTTAAATTAAATAGTTTCTTTTTCAACAAACTCACACAAATAGTCAATCGCTTGTTCTTCGTCTTTTCCATCTGCACTCAATGTGATGACTGTGCCTGTACTGATGGCAAGGCTCATCAAGCCCATGATGCTCTTAGCGTTGACTTTCTTGCCACCTTTGTCCAAATAGACATCACTCGAAAACTGTGTTGCTTCTTGTACAAATAATGCTGCTGGTCTTGCTTGCAAACCCGTTTTTAAACGAACCTCCACCTGTCTTTCAACCATATTAATCTCCCCTTAACTCTACTTTATTGTATTGCTTCCCCTGCTCTTATCCTACTTGCTATATCATCTATCTTTCTAAGACGGTGATTGATTCCTGACTTACTGACTTTTCCGCTAGAAACCATTTCACCTAATTCTTTCAATGTGACATCTTGATATGCGACTCTCAGTTCAGCGATTTCACGTAATTTATCTGGTAAAACGCCTAGTCCGACAGTCGATTCAATATATTGGATATTCTCCACTTGACGCAATGAAGCACCAATCGTTTTATTTAAATTAGCAGTCTCACAGTTCACTAATCTATTAACAGAGTTTCTCATGTCACGTACAATTCTAACATCTTCAAAGCGTAATATCGCATTATTTGCTCCTACAATTCTCAAAAATTCCGATATTTTCTCCGCCTCTTTTAAATAGGTAATGAAGCCTTTTTTTCTCTCCAATGTTTTGGCCTTCAAATCAAAGGCGTTCATTAATTCACAAAGTGCATCATTATGTTCTTTGTATAACGAGAAAATCTCTAAATGATAGGATGATGTTTCTGGATTATTGACCGATCCCCCTGCTAAAAAGGCTCCACGTAAATAAGAGCGTTTACAGCATTTCTTGGCAACTAATTCCGTTGAAATATCATGAATAATGGTAAATCCTTCTCCCAAAATCTTTAGGTCCATTAGTATTTCCTGTGCTTGTTCAGAGAAACGAACGATGTATATATTATTCTTCTTCAACTTCATCTTTTTGCGCACAAGCAGCTCGACGTTCACACCATAATTTTTCTTCAACAGCGTATAGATTCTACGTGCAATTGCTGCATTCTCTGTTTGGACATCTATTACTAAGTGACGATTGGAGAAGGAGAGAGAACCATTCATTCGAATTAGCGCTGATAATTCAACCTTTGAACAGCAATCCTTCAGTTCAAGAGTTGTTAGTTCTTTTTTTGTTTCAGAAGCAAATGACATGCTCTCACCTCCTATCTACCTTGTTTTCGCCTGGCCACTTAAATGAACGACGCCTACATTTTCTTACGAACCATATAGCGTTTTGGTTTCATTTATTAGCATTTGATACAAAATATTAGCTACTTTTTTTGTATCATGACGAATATATTTATCTTCAAATGTCATAATTTGTTCCTGTACAACCTCTAGCCCAAAATCTAACAGATTAGCTATATCAAAATGAACAGGTTGCGC
The DNA here is from genome assembly GCA_051873995.1 of Bacillus sp. (in: firmicutes). Classification (GTDB taxonomy): domain Bacteria; phylum Bacillota; class Bacilli; order Bacillales; family DSM-1321; genus Bacillus_AD. The sequence goes on along the minus strand of JBJEFL010000142.1, from coordinate 31,563 downwards.
CAACTCTTCCTTATAGCGCAACTTTATTTGGGAAGGCACTTCTTCATTATTGACCAAGATGGTATCAATGCAAGCACCACCTAAATGCTCATGCACAGCTCTTACATGATCGCTTGCTGTATAATGCAAGGTTTCGCCAGCCTGTGTCATTAAATTACAGATATATACCTTCTTTGCTCTTGCATTGCAAACTTCCCTTCCTAATTCAGGTACTAATAAATTGGGCAAGATACTAGTATATAAGCTTCCGGGTCCAATAACAATCAAATCCGCCTGCCTAATTGCACCAATTGTTTCTGAAAGCGGTTTAACGTCGCCCGGAGTCAGGAAAACATTTTTGATTTTTTTACCCGAATAAGGAATTTTCGATTCACCGGATATAACTGACCCATCTTCCATTTCAGCATGCAAAACAACACTCTGGTTAGCAGCAGGCAGGACCTTTCCCCGAACATTCAGTACTCTGCTCATTTCTCGTATTGCATGAACAAAGTCACCCGTTATAGACGTCATTGCGGCCAAAATCAAATTGCCGAGCGAATGACCCGCCAATTCATTGGATTGCCCAAATCGATGCTGAAACATTTGCTCCACCAACGGTTCGACATCCGAAAGTGCCGCTAGCACATTCCTCACATCTCCAGGTGGCGGAATTTGCATATCATCACGAAGTCTCCCCGAGCTTCCTCCGTCGTCCGCCACCGTTACAATTGCCGTTATGTCAACTGGGTACCGTTTTAAACCACGTAATAATACAGGAAGCCCTGTACCACCCCCAATTAAAACGATTCTAGGCTGGGTTGTAATATTATTCATTACTTTTTTCCTTCCTAAGTTTAATATCCCTATGTGTGACAATTGTGTTGTAGTCTTTGCTGAAATGCTTGGCAATCAATTCGGTGAGTGCAACAGAGCGGTGTTGGCCACCAGTACAGCCAATGGCAATCACAAGCTGTGATTTCCCTTCTCTCTTGTAGTAAGGAAGCATAAAACCTAATAAATCCGTTACTTTCTCCACAAATCGATTCGTTTCAGACCATTTCAATACATAACTTGATACATCTTCATCAAGCCCCGTCTTTGGACGCATATGCTCAATGTAATAAGGATTCGGTAAGAATCGCACATCAAACACCGTATCTGCATCAATCGGCAAACCATGCTTAAAGCCAAAAGACATCACATTTACAGTGAACGTTGGACGCTGATCGGATGAAAACTGCTTCAATATTTTTTCACGTAATTCCCTTGGTTTCATTTGGGAAGTGTCATAAATTGATTGCGCTCTACCTTTTAATTCTTCTAATAAAGTTCGTTCTGAATGAATACCAGCTAGGGGCAAACCTTGTGGCGCTAATGGATGTGTTCTTCTTGTTTCTTTATAACGGCGAACCAGTACAGAATCATCTGCATCAAGAAACAAGATATGAGGTGTGACCCAAGTGGAATCGGATAAATCATCTAACGCATGAAACAAACTATCAAAAAACTCTCTTCCTCGCAGATCCATCACAAGAGCGACTTTATTCATCTTACTTCCAGACTCTCTCATCAGTTCCAGAAACTTCGGAAGCAAAGTTGGTGGCAAATTATCCACACAGAAATAACCAAGATCTTCAAAGCTTTGTACAGCAACCGTTTTACCGGCACCCGACATGCCTGTAATAATGACTAGATTGGTTTCTTTAAACTGTTCTTGCTCCACACTAATCCCTCCATCGACTGCTATATAAACGAAAATAAACGAAAACGATAGTTGTATTTCTTTATTGTTACACAACCATCCTATTATTTATCTTAAAGAAACCTCGCCTTTTGTAGCCAGAAGCGTAGTTGCACTTATGCTTTACACCTAAAATCGGCAACAATGTCGCGTTGCCAACATTGCTAAAAAGGTTCAAACAAATGTGACTCAATTCGGATCGAGACGATACGATAATAATTTAAAATCCGGCGTATACGTGAATGTCCCATAAATGAGGCCTTTGCCATGAATCATATATTCCAATATGTGATAGTCACCTTCCGCCATCGGTAAATCCTTCAAATCAGCAATTGACTGCCATTGCAGTTTGCCTTCATCACTATTTTCTACATGCAAGCCATCAAATTCATCTGCCATAAAAGTAAACATCATCCACTCTGACTGCACTTGATCGTTATCTTTCATCACAAATGTAAAAATCCCTTTAATCTTTGGGTTCTTTACATATATACCCGTTTCCTCTCTAAATTCACGCACGCACGCTTCTTTTACAGATTCTTCGGGTTCCATTTTTCCTCCTGGTGCTACCCACCACCCACGTCGGGGCTTTTGAAGCAATAGCACTTTATCACCTTTTACCAAAACACAATTAGTAACACGTTGCACTTTTTTCACCTCAAAACTTTACCAGTGGAAGATTTATTTGCTATTGTACATATTTTTTCAAAATCGTGTTCCATCCATTATACTATTATTATTCATTTTTCGAAAGAAGTGTACCCCTTCATTCACCGGCAAAAAGAAACACTCTCACTCTCTATTTCCCATATAGTAACAATATATCACCTCAAAAAAACCCGCAGAAAAATTGTTCTTTTCCTACGGGTTTATACCTATCAGCCTCTCAATCCGGCTTTTCTTATGCGTTTGTTTTTGCTTTTTCTGCTTCCACTAATTCCTCAACAAAATGTTGAGCATTTTGAGCAGCGATACTTCCGTCTCCTGTTGCTGTCACAATTTGACGAAGTGTTTTTTCGCGAATATCACCAGCAGCAAAAATTCCTGGAACGCGTGTTTCCATGCCTTCATTCGTCTCAATATAACCATTTTCATTTGTAATGCCTAGTGAAGCAAATGGTTTCGTTAACGGCTCCATGCCGATATAGATGAAGACGCCATCCGCTGTAACCTCTTGTTCCGTTCCATCTACAGTAGAAACGAGCGTCACGCTTCCTACTTTGCCATCTTTTTCATTAATTTGTTTCACTGTATGATTCCAAATGAAATCGATTTTTTCATTGGCAAATGCGCGATCTTGAAGAATTTTTTGAGCGCGTAGCTCATCGCGTCTATGAACGATTGTCACTTTTGAAGCAAAGCGCGTTAAATAAACACCTTCTTCAACAGCTGAATCTCCACCACCGACTACAATAAGTTCTTTATTTTTAAAGAACGCTCCATCACATACGGCACAATACGATACACCACGGCCGCCCAATTCTTTTTCCCCTGGTACACCGATTTTCTTGTATTGCGCACCAGCTGTAATAATGACAGCACGTGCTTTATATTGTTTCGATCCACAATCCACCAATTTGTATTCTTGATGGTCCGTTACTTCTTTTACATCGCCATATGCATATTCTGCACCGAATTTTTTTGCATGATCAAACATTTTTGTCGATAATTCTGGTCCTAAAATGCTATCGTATCCAGGGTAGTTTTCCACTTCCTCTGTATTGGCCATTTGTCCGCCCGGAACACCTCGCTCCACCATCAACGTAGATAGGTTAGCACGAGATGTATACACAGCAGCAGTCATGCCGGCAGGTCCCGCTCCAATAATGATAACATCATAAATTTTCTCTTCTGACATGATTGTCCCTCCTTCAAATTCACCTGTTCTGTTTAGTATTTCCTTTACCTTATCCTATATAACATAAAGTCCATAGTCCAAGCATTTGCTTAATGTGACAATTCTTTAATAATTTTCACATACTTCTGCAAAGTAGAGACAGATATTTCATATTTATCAGCGATCAATTTTTGTGTCAATGGCTCATTTTTCTTCATATACCAAACATATTCCACTGCGCCAGCCAATGCGCCAGGATTAGCCAGTTTTACACCCGTTTGATTCGCTTTTTCATAAGCTGCGAACCAAATAGCGTATAAGCTCATTTGCTCAATTGATATTGGTCCGTAATGTGTATATAACAGTTCTGCCACAGCATCAATCAAGTTGACATCCCGTTCCATGACATCATTCTCCGTAAGATGCTTCACGTAGTTTTGCTCTAGAGCTGTGAACAGCTTATTGGACAACAGAGAGGAGTGCTTCAGCAATTGGTGTTTATGCTCACTATGCTTTAATAAAAATAAACCGAATAGGCGCTCGCTCAAGCTTTCATGCTCAATTTTATCAATAATCATAATCAACTGGTTTTCAAAACCCGCTAACTCGGTGATCATTTCTCCCCAAGGCTCCAATCCGGCTTTGTCGGGGTTCATCTGCACTAAAATCTCCCATGCTTTTTTGGCGCTTCTCTCGAATCCAAGCTGATAAGCGCATAAGGATAACCAGTAGTAGTACGTCTCATCCCCATCAAAACCGTTTCTAAACAATTTCTTCAGCCACATATACGCTAAATCATAACGACCAATTAAGGCAAATGTTGCTCCTAATTTATATTGGTGTTCTACTTGAAGCGGTCTGATTTTTTGCAGAGCTGCCACTAACTCCACCACATGCTGCTCGTTTTTCTCAGCATGATGGAAAACCACTAAATTACAAAGGGCATGCAAATTGCCAGGATGTTTTTCTAGTACTTCATACAAAGTAGAGAAGGCTTCACTCTTTTGATTCGAATAGTAATAGGCAATAGCTAAATTATTATAAGCGGAACCGACTTCAGGTTGTTCCGCTATCGTTGCCCGCAATAAATCAATTGCCTTTTCAAATTCACCCTTTTCTAAATGCTGTCGAATTTGATCTTGCTCGAATCGAATGGAGTCTTCTTGCAGTAAGCTTTCTAAATCTCCATTATGTTCAAGGGAAATCAGCTCAAGCAAATCCTCTGCATCATCTACAAACTCTCCATCCTGATCCAGTTCAATATATTTTGAAGCATGCTTATAGGCTTCTCTGAACATACCAAGATGCGCATAATTATTCGCCAAAAAATAATGACATTCACTCATATATGGATCCAATTCGGAAACAATATTGTCTAGAATATCATTCGATTCACTATACTCTTCCAAATCCGTGCAAATAATGGCTAGCTGACAAGCAATCATAGGCTCGATCGGTTCTAATATTTGTGCCCGTTGTAAATATTTTTTTGCTTTATATAAATCACGTTGATGATATGCTTTTAAACCTTTTGAAAAATAATATTCGCCCGTCGGATAAAACACGACAATTTTTTCCGATTGACTTAACTTAGAGTCTTTACTCATGAAATCCTCCATTTATAGTTGATTAACCCTATCATTGTACCATATTTGCGCACCAAACGTAACAAAGGGGCTTACACAAAGGGATTTCTCCTTATTCGAGTAGACTAGATCATTCCAAATAAGAAAAGAGCGCAGAAAATCATAAAGATTTTCCGCGCTCTGGTGTAACCTTAATTCTTATGTCTTTCCTGCAAAACAGCAATGACATCTGCCAATGGCACATTTTGTTCCTTCAACAAGACAAGCAAGTGAAAAAGAAGATCGGCGCTTTCCCACGTCAATTCACCATAATCGCGATTTTTTGCGGCAATGATGACTTCCGCTGCTTCCTCTCCCACTTTTTTCAATATTTTATCGACGCCTTTATCGAATAAATATGTAGTATATGAACCTTCAGGCATTTCTTGCTGTCTTTCAGCAATCAGTTTCTCTAATTGAAATAAAAATGCCCCGTTTTCCGGTGATTTTGTTGCCTGTTCGTTTTCATATAAAACTTCTGCAAAACAGGAAGTCGTGCCAGTATGACAAGCAGGACCATTTGGGTGAACGAGTACAACTAACGCATCTTGATCGCAATCATAAGAAATAGATTGAATACGTTGTGTATGTCCACTTGTTTCACCTTTATGCCATAGCTCTTGGCGAGAACGGCTATAAAACCATGTTTCGCCTGTTTCTATTGATTTTTGTAATGATTCCTCATTCATATAAGCCAAAGTCAGCACTTCTTTCGTTACAGCATCTTGAACGATGGCTGGAATCAATCCTTGGCTATCGTACTTTAATTCAAGTTCTTTCATCGTACATTCACTCCTTCTTGGTGCAAATAGTTTTTAACTTCTTTAACGGATGTTTCTTTATAGTGAAAAATGGAAGCTGCCAATGCAGCATCTGCTTGACCTTCATCGAATGCTTCTACAAAGTGTTGAGCATTCCCTGCTCCTCCGGATGCAATGACTGGTACGGTCACTGCACTACTGACCGCTTTTGTGAGAGCCAAGTCAAAACCAGCTTTTTCGCCATCACAGTTCATGCTTGTCAATAAAATTTCACCAGCACCACGTTCCACCACTTCTTTTGCCCATTCAACAACATCTCTGTCCGTTTCACGTCTACCGCCATGTGTGAACACTTTCCACGAACCCGATTGCGCATCATACCGTGCATCAATTGCTACGACGATGCATTGCGCACCGAAATAAGCACTTCCTTCATTAATAAGTTGAGGGTTTTCAACCGCTGCTGTATTGAGCGATACTTTATCTGCTCCCGCTCGTAAAATACGCTTCATATCTTCTAAACTATTAATCCCTCCACCGACTGTAAACGGAATCGCCAATTGTGATGCAACATCCTGCACTACTTGAACCATCGTTTTTCGTCCTTCGTGTGAAGCGGAAATATCTAAGAATACGAGTTCATCCGCCCCTTCGCTATCATAAAATTTCGCCAATTCAACAGGGTCACCGGCATCTCGAAGGCTAACGAATTGAACGCCTTTTACGACACGTCCTTCTTTTACATCCAAACAAGGTATGATTCGTTTCGTGATCATTGTCCGTCACCGCCTACAAGAGCAAGTGCTTCACACACTGTGAAACGATTGCTATAAATGGCTTTGCCGACAATCGAACCCGTCACTCCGACATCATACAAACGGGATAATTGCTCAATATCTCGCAGACTGCTGATTCCTCCGGACGCAATGACACTTTTACCTGTTTCTTTCGCCAATAAAGCAGTCGCTTCCACGTTCGGTCCCGATAAAGTACCGTCTGTTGCAATATCCGTAAAGATGAACGTTTCGGCACCTGCTTCCGCCAATGTTTTCCCTAACTCCACGGCTGTCACTTTAGATGTCTCCAACCAACCATGCGTCGCAACATAACCATCTTTTGCATCCAAGCCGATGGCTATGCTTGGACCATATTTACGCAACATTTCTTTCGTGAACTCAACATTTGAAACGGCCACACTTCCAAGAATCACACGCTTAATGCCGTTATTTAAATAGTATTGAATATCTTCTTCCGTTCGGATGCCTCCTCCGATTTGGACATTCACGCCTAATTCCTTAGCCACTCGCACAACATGTTCATGATTAACCCCGCGTCCCTCTTTGGCACCATCTAAATCAACCATATGAATCCATGTCGCTCCTTGGTCGACAAAACTTTTCGCCATATCAAAAGGGCTATCACCGTATACTGTTTCTTGGTTATAATCGCCTTGCAGTAAACGGACACATTTTCCGCCCCTCATATCAATGGCCGGGTATACTGTAAATGAACTCATGCTCTCACCTTCTTTTCAACAAGCTGTAAATAATTTTTTAATAAATGCATACCTAACGCACTGCTTTTCTCTGGGTGAAACTGCATGCCGAGCACATTCTTTCTCCCGACAATCGCCGGAACACGTTCATAATAATCCGTGTCAGCAATAACAACCTCAGCATCATCCGTTTTCAAAAAGTACGAATGAACAAAGTACGCATAGTCTTCTTCACAATCCAGCAAAATCGGTGATTCTTGACAAAAATGAAGCTTATTCCAGCCCATATGCGGTACCTTATAGGCTTCACCATCATTTGTCGTTCCACTAAAGCGGACAATGCTACCAGGAAGTAACGATAAGCCTTTGCTATAACCATTTTCGTCACTTTCATCAAATAATAGCTGCATGCCTAAACAAATGCCCAACAAATAGCCGCCCTTACCGACGTAGTCGTGAATGAATGTATCCAATTCCTTCTCACGAATTAAATCCATTGCATCTTTAAACGAACCTACCCCCGGTAAAATCAGCCCATTCGCCTTCTTTAGCTCACTGACTTGGTCACTGATAAAATAATTCACGCCCAGTCGTTCTAATGCTTTACTGACGCTGAATAAATTTCCCATACCATAATCTATAATTCCGATCATTTACAGCATTCCTTTCGACGAAGGGATTCCTTTAACACGGCTATCTAAAGTGGTTGCCTCATCTAGCGCACGTGCCATCGCCTTGAAAATCGCTTCGATAATGTGATGCGTATTTTGTCCGTAATGAACGATGACATGTAAGTTCATACGCGCTTCCAATGCCAGCTTCCATAAAAATTCATGTACCAGCTCCGTATCGAATGTGCCGACTTTTTGTGCCGGAAGCTCTGCACGGAATTCTAAATGAGGACGATTACTTAAATCGATCACGACTTGGGCAAGCGTCTCATCCATCGGAACGAAGGCATTGCCGTAGCGTTTGATACCTTTTTTATCACCTAAGGCTTGTACGATTGCCTGCCCTAAGCAAATTCCGATATCCTCCGTTGTATGATGATCATCCACTTCTGTGTCACCGTTTGCCTCAACCGTCAAATTGAAATGACCATGTTTCGCAAACAAGTCCAACATATGATCCATGAACGGAACACCTGTCTGTAAAGACGACTGACCTTCACCATCTATAGCATATTGCAGTTTGATTTCTGTTTCCCCTGTTTTACGATATACTTCTCCTACACGTGCCATCATACGTCCTCCTTTTACTCGCTTTGCTTTCTTATATCAATAGCACGAGCATGTGCTTCTAAACCTTCAAGTCTAGCAAACGCAGCGATTTTCTCTGCATTTTGTTCAAACGTTTCTTTGCTGTACATAATGATGCTTGATTTCTTTTGAAAATCATCGACATTTAACGGACTGGAAAAACGCGCCGTCCCATTGGTCGGTAATACATGATTCGGTCCCGCAAAATAATCACCTACTGGCTCTGAACTGTATCTTCCCAGAAAGATTGCCCCTGCATGACGAATTTTCCCTAGTACATTCATCGGATCGGCTGTCATGATTTCCAGATGTTCAGGCGCAATTTCATTAATAGCATCTATGCCTTCATCCAAATTGTCGACGACGACAATTTTTCCGTAATCCTCGATTGATGGACGAGCAATGGATTGGCGCGGTAAAGTGGACAATTGCGCCTCCACCTCTACTGCTGTCTCTTCTGCAAGCTTCATGCTGTTTGTGACCAGAACACTGCATGCACGCGCATCATGCTCGGCTTGTGACAGTAAATCAGCAGCCACTTCTGCAGCAATCGCCGTTTCATCCGCTAAAATCGCAATCTCACTTGGACCTGCAATCATATCGATGTCCACATCTCCAAACACTTCCCGCTTGGCCAGCGCGACATAAATATTGCCTGGTCCAACGATTTTATCCACCTTTTCGATGGTTTCTGTTCCATAGGCCAGTGCTGCAACCGCTTGTGCCCCACCCACTTTATAAATCTCCGTCACACCGGCAATTGAAGCAGCCACAAGGACAGAAGCAGGTAAAGAACCATCTTCAGCCGGCGGACAAGCCATTACGATGCGTTTAACTCCCGCCACTTTGGCCGGCATTACATTCATCAACACAGAAGAAGGATAAGCAGCCGTTCCTCCTGGAACATACACACCGACTGAGTCCAACGGCGTGATTTTTTGACCTAGCATTGTTCCGGATTCATCTGTACTCATCCAAGAATTTCTGCTCTGCTTTTTATGAAAGTCTTCAATATTGCTAGCAGCTTCTTTTATAATATCGACCATCTCTGCGTCAAAAGCTTGAACCGCGTTAGCGATTTCTTGCTCCGAGACCGCCAATTCAGTCACATCCACTCGGTCAAAAGTTCTCGTATATTCCTTTAATGCTTCATCACCACGCTCACGAACCGTCGAAATGATATCCTGCACCGTTTTGCGCTGCTCGGCTGTTCCCGACTCAACTGACCGTTTTAATGAAAGATTACTAGTTCGCTTTTCGATTTTCATTATTCTCCCTCTTTCTTTCTGCTATTGATTCATGATCCAAATAAAGAAAACGCTCGGTCTTTTTATGAGACAAAATATCAAACTTATCAGAATTTTAAATTCAAATCTCTTACTCGTTAACTCCTTTTTCTATCAGCCTCTAACAGCAGCATCATTCATAATCACTTCAGCCAAACGGTCAACCAATTCGGTAATGCGCTTTTCTTTTAATCGATATGAAACAGGATTCGCAATTAATCTTGACGTAATGTCCGCAATTTTCTCATATTCCACTAACCCATTTTCCTTCAAGGTTTGGCCAGATGACACGATATCGACAATCCGTTCAGCTAACCCGATTAATGGAGCTAATTCAATGGAACCGTTTAGCTTAATAATTTCCACTTGCTCTCCTTGCTCACGATAAAAGCTAGATGCAACATTCGGATATTTGCTGGCTACCCTTGGAGCTACATCACTTAACTTTGTCCCCGGCAAGCCAGCTGTCGCCAAATAACAAGGGCTAATCTTCAAGTCTAGTAATTCATAAACATCCCGTTCTTCTTCCATCATGACATCTTTTCCTGCAATCCCGATATCCGCTACCCCTTGCTCAACGTAAGTGGCGACATCCATTGGCTTTGCTAAAATAAAACGGATATTTTCTTCTTTTACATCTATAATTAATTTACGATTATCGTCAAATTCTGGAGGAAGCTGAAAATGTGCTTTTCGCAATAGCTCCACCGCATCAATGAATATTCTTCCTTTTGGCATCGCAATCGTTAAAAAATCACTCATTTGCCTTCCTCCTTCACGCTGCCGATGATCAATTCCACTAAATCAAAACCTTTGGTAAAGGCATCCATGTCCCCGATACCAGCCACATCCTGCAAGACGACTTGATGACCTTTCGTACGCCATTCTCGCGCTTTGGTAATCGCTTCTTTACGACGTTCATTACTGTATAAAATACACATCATATTATGTTGCTCTTGAATTTCCCCAAGTGCCTCCAACAAACGATCGACCATAATCGCAAAGCCTGTCGCAGGCGCATGATAACCAAATTTACTTAGTAAATTATCATATCTGCCACCGCTTCCGATGGCCATGCCGACATCATTCGCATATACTTCGAATAAAATGCCTGTGTAATAGCTCATATGACTTACCAACGTTAAATCAAAGCTGACAAATTGATGAACATCATACTCTTGCAGTTGCTTCCATAAATTCTCTAACTCCGCAATTGCTTTTTTTCCCTTCTCATTTTCCAAAATGCTTCTGCCTAATTCAAAAATTTCTTCTGTGCCACGAAGCGACAGTAGTTTTTCTAATCGTTGTTGATCGATTGATGACAACGGAAGTGATTTAACATGCTCACGGAAGCCTACATAATTCTTCTCAAATAAGTATTTACGGCATTGGTTCGCACGCTCTTCATTCCCTAAGATTTGGACAAATAATTCATGAACGAAATCGATATGACCTACCGACACTTTAAAGTTTTGCAAGCCCGTTGCCTGTAATGTCGAAATCAATAAAGCAATGCTTTCCGCATCTGCACTAACAGTGGAATTACCGATACATTCAATACCAATTTGCTCAAATTCAGCCGGTCTTCCCCCTTCGCGTTGCTGCGCTCGGTACACCTTTGCATCATACGAAAGTCTGAGCGGAATACGATTTCCCAACAACTTTGAAGCCGCCACACGTGCAATCGGCGCGGTCATATCAGGACGAAGGACAAGCGTGTGACCCTGTTGGTCAAGTAATTTAAATAGCTGCTGATCCAAGATGGCCGATGCTTCTCCAACCGTGTCATAATATTCAAGGGCAGGTGTTTCGAGCATTTGATATCCCCAACTATTTATTTCTTGTAACATTTTTTGTCGAACAGATTTTTTTGCTTCATATAATAGAGGAAGTGTGTCCCTCATGCCTAGCGGTTTCTCAAACATAAATAGCTTCGTCATCTTAGTCTCCTTCTCTATCCATATGTCTATATTTCTATCGTACCTTATTCGTCTTATATAATCATCTAAATATTCTATATCCTTTAGTTCGCTAATATAGTGAAGTTATATGTTAGTGTACTCTTCCTACAATTCGAAGTCAAGAAAGTATATCAAAACAATTTAAAATAAGGTCAATGTTCATAATTGATACATTTTTATATCTATTTATATATCAAATAGGTATAATCGAGTCTGACCTACATTTATTACTTTGGGGGGATTTATTTGAAAGCAATTATTAGCACCATTTTGGCAGCTGCCTTGCTATTCGGTACCCATGTACCTGCACTGGCTGCCGTATCGACAAATGAACTACAAGCATACTTGTATGAAGTTCAATTGACACAAGAAGAATTTGAAGCATATTTAGCATCTTATGATTTAACAGTTGCTGATTTTGAAGATGTATCCGAAATACGTGATATTCTTGGACCACGTGTCACAACAGAAACACTGCAACAATTACTAGAAGATTACGATATGACACGAACTGAATTAGAAGCTCTTTTATCTGAATATGATTATTTAGAAGAAGGAAAAACGATTGAAGAATCATTTTTGTTTATCTCTGATGTCGAAGAAGTAATTTACTTAGATATGGATTTTGACGATATCGACTTCAGTGAATTAGATGAAGACCTTTGGGCTGATATGGACGGATTGTTTACCGATCTTGGCATTACAGATGAAGAATTAACAAACTTTGTTACACATTTGGTGACTATTTTGGAACAAGATCCTACTATTTTGGATCAGTTGGAAGCCTTATCTAATCAAATGATGGAATTTGAAGATTTCGACGTAGTGGACGAACTGACACCGGCACAAATCGCCACTCTTTTATCCATCACAACTGAAATGAAAAATCTTTTACAGTTGGACTTTTCTTTCTATTTGGTAACCGATGGCGTACGTACACCAATTTCTTTTGAAAGCTTATTGCAGCTTACAGAAGCGAATGATGCAAGCTTATTCATTGAAGTCTATAACTTAGACGGTGTCTTATTGATGGACTTGCTTCTAACTGGGGATATGGTCGAATCTGATTTAATCACAAATACAGGTGAAGTTATTTCTGATGCGACAAACAGTGTGGCATCAAATACTTCTGCTGCTTCAAAACCCTCTACTGTTAAAGGTGGAGAACTACCGAAAACAGCCGGCAACTATGCAGGTATGTTAGCGATTGGTACGCTTTTGCTAGGAACAGCCTTTTTTATCTTCAGAAAAGGGCGAGCAATTAAATAAATGAAAGCCAAGCGAAAAAGGCATCTATTTTTTCTGCTGGCTGCGCTTTTATTAATCGGGGGCATTTATTTCACCACGACCAATGCTTACAAACTTCTTGCTGGCTACACGATGTATCAGTGGAACAAGCAAGTAACCAAAGAAACCGAAGAGGTTGTCGCCACTGCTCAAACCGAGGATATCAATAAAAAACAAGCAGATAAAGTGGTATATGAGCAACGACCGGCTATAGGTGAACTGATGGGTTCCTTGTATATTCCAAAGCTGGATAAAACGCTACCGATCATTCATGGAACACATGAAGATGAGTTGGCGAAAGGTGTAGGTCATTATGCCGATTCAGTCTTGCCTGGCGAAAAAGATAATTCAGTCTTATCCGGACATCGTGATACAGTCTTTCGCAGTTTAGGAGAGGTCGGTGTTGGAGACGAACTCATCACGACGACAACGGCTGGTACATTTACATTCCAAGTGAAAAAAGTAAGAATTGTTGATAGTGATGATCGAACCGTCATTGTACCGAAAACCAAGCCGACACTGACAGTCACAACCTGCTATCCGTTTGATTTCATCGGCTCTGCTCCAGAACGCTATGTACTCGTAGCAGAATTAGTCAAAAAAGATCTACAAACCATGTTTGTAGCGGAATAAGAAAAGTGTTGGAGCTAGACAGCTTTCTAACTTCAAAATTATATACTTTCTTCTCGCTTAAACAAAAAGGCTCTGCATCAGTAAAATGCAGAGCCTTTTCGTTACGCTTTAAGAAAGGAGATAAATTATGTTTTCTACCTATCCATGCAACTGTTTGTCACCGTAAATTTCATCATGCTTCCAACGCTCATCCATTTGTTCTTTCGTATAAATGATTCGCATTGGATTGCCACCGACAAAAGCACCAGCCGGTACATCTTTATGAACAAGCGTACCAGCTGATACAATCGCATGATCCCCGATATGTACGCCCGGCAAAATCGTCGTATTGGCCCCAATCATCACTTCGTCACCAATCATAACATTCCCCAAGCGGTATTCTTTAATTAAATATTCATGCGCTAAAATGGTCGTATTATACCCGATAACTGAATTTCTTCCTACTGAAATTTTCTCCGGAAACATCACATCCAGCATGACCATTAAAGCAAATGACGTTTGCTCCCCGACCTTCATCCCCAAAAATGTTCTGTAAAGCCAGTTTTTCATGCTTAGAAACGGTGTATATCGTGCTGTTTGAATAACGATGAAATTCCGGACAACTTTCCAAAAAGGAACGGTTTTATATACATGCCAAAGTGAATTTGCACCTGTAACGCGATATCGGACCGTTTTTCTCATACTTACACAGCCTTTACAATTTTTAATAAATCACTCATATTTCCTAGCATATAATCCGGTTTATAAGATTGTAAATAATCCTGCCCTTTAACTGTCCATGAAACACCGGCAGTAAATGTACCGGCATTTTTGCCGGCTAAAATATCATGATGGCTATCACCGACCATAATGCTTGATTCCGGAACAGCTTTCAACTGATTCAACGCTTGATAAATCGGTTCTGGATCCGGTTTGGCATTTTGAACATCGTCCAATGATACGATGACGTCAAAGAACGAATCTAGTCTTCCTAATTTCAAACCGCGATCGACAGTTGACCTTACTTTCGTTGTCACGACACCAATTTTATAGTCGGCTTCTTTTAAAGAAGCAATCGTTTCATACACACCTTGATATTCCTTCACCAAGGCGTCATGATATTGTAAATTATGTGCGCGATAATAGTTGATCATTTCTTCCATTCTTGTTTCATCAATTTTCTTAAACGTTTCCGTAAGAGGCGGCCCAATAAATTGAACAATCTCTTCCCGACCGAATTTATTCGGGCAAAAATGGTCTAAAGTGTGTGTAAATGAAGCAATAATCAAGTCCGTCGTATTGATTAATGTGCCATCTAAATCAAATAATAATGTCTCAATGTTAGTACTCATACGCTGTTGTCGTTTCCTTTCTTTTAGCTGTTTCTGCTCGTCTCCAACACCATGCCACTACTAATGTTAAGAAAA
Organism: Bacillus sp. (in: firmicutes); assembly: GCA_051873995.1. Classification (GTDB taxonomy): domain Bacteria; phylum Bacillota; class Bacilli; order Bacillales; family DSM-1321; genus Bacillus_AD. Next base: position 16,290 of record JBJEFL010000142.1, on the reverse strand, counting down.
TGGCTACGGTTAAACGAATAAACAACAATGGTAATACTGGTATGCCCAGCGGAATAAAGATCAACGTATCCTCAATAACAGCATGACAGGCGACCAAAAAAATAATAGCCAGTGTAGCATCCCTTCTGCTGACGCCATCTTCTCGGACCGCTTGAATCATCACGCCCGCTCCCATCGCCAAACCAAAAGTTAAACCCGAAAGCAAGGTAAATGACGTATTCTCACTCATTCCTAAAAATCTAGTCACCGGACCCATCTTTTTCGAAATAAGTTCCATCCATTTTAAATCCTTCATAACCTGAATCATCATCATTAATGGAATCACGATAATCGCTAGCTGAAAGACACCGGAAGCGGCTTTTTCGATTGCCAGCCAAACCATCTCTCCGACTCCATTTGGTTGTATCGCTTCGGTGACTGGTGCAAATCCATACTGAGCCTTCTCTCCTCCGCCTGACCATACAAGATTAATAACGATGGCTGAAAGAAAAGCAAGACCCAACCGGATAACGAGCACAACCCAAAGTTTTACCCCGACTTTTATGGCTACGCCTGATTCAATGAATAAATTATGCGAAAATGAAAGCATCACAGCAATGATAAAAACTTCCTTCACCGTCAAATCCAATGAAAGAATGGCCCCGATGCCGGCATATAAATTCAGTATATTTCCTAATACAAGAGGAACAGCCGCCTCCCCAGGCAAACCAAATAACTTCATGAATGGAGAAAGAAAATCCATTATCTTTTGCAGCAATGGCGTATATCCCAAAATAGTCACAATGAATGTCACCGGAAAAATGATTTTCCCTAGCAACCAAGTTGTGTGCATACCCGATTTTATACCCTTTCCCCACGAAATACGTGTCATCGAAAGGTCCCCCTTTGTTCTCTGTATCTCTGGATACCTAATTGCCCGTTACATGTCCAGGTAACGCTCTTTACTGTATCCCTTCCATCGACGAACAATCAATGTCACAACGGCACCTACAATCAAAATTACGGATATTAATTGAGCAGCACGTAAATCACTTGTCACCATCAAGCTATCTGTTCGCAAACCTTCAATAAAGAAGCGTCCGACGCTGTACCAAATCACATAGGTTAAAAATGATTCACCACGTCGTAAATTCACTTTTCTTAATAGAAGCAATACAATTACCCCTAGTAAATTCCATAACGATTCATATAAAAAAGTCGGATGATAGTATGCCAAACCAGATACACCATCAATATACATTTGATTGATAATCCAATCCGGCAGCATCAAATTTTCAAGAAATTGACGACTCACTTCACCGCCGTACGCTTCTTGATTCATAAAGTTTCCCCAACGTCCAATCGCTTGTCCTAATAAAATGCTCGGTGCTGCGATATCTGCCACTTTCCAAAAGGAAAGTTTCTTGACCCGACAAAATATATACGCTGTAACCACAGCACCAATTAATGCGCCGTGAATCGCTATGCCGCCATTCCAAATTTTAATAATATCCTCTGGATGCTGAGAATAATAATCCCACTGAAAAAAAACGTAATAGGCACGTGCCGACAAAATACTGATAGGCACTGCATAAAGAATTAAATCCAAAAAGGCATCTTTCGGTAATCCCCTTCTGTTTGATTCACGAACAGCAAGCAATAACCCCAATAATAAGCCAGTCCCGATAATTAGCCCATACCAATGCACTTGAAATGCCCCTATTTCAATCGCTATAGGATTTAAAGGCTCAATCTGATTCTCCATCTTCTTTCTCCTTTACCTTATCAATTCGTCTCGGCGAATGGAGCTCCCTAAGCCCGCTAACACAACCATCGTCAAGTTGGACTTGTACACATCCGCCGAAGTCTTCAGCCTGTCGGATGATCATCCGACTCCCGCTGAAATATGTATTCTTTACTCCCACTCTCTAATAGGTGAGAGACTCGATTACATCGTGACAGTTTAATAATCTTCAGGTTCCCTTTCGTCAATTACCTCTGATAGCTTACTTGAAAACTGTTGCGCTGCATTCATACCCATTCGCTTCAAACGGAAGTTCATTGCAGCTACTTCAATGATAACAGCTAAATTTCGTCCAGGTCGAACCGGAACTGTCAGACGAGGAATTTCCGTATCGATAATTTTCTGTGTTTCATCATCCAAGCCTAAGCGATCATACTGTTTGTTTTTCTCCCACAGCTCTAAATTAATGATTAAAGAAATCTTCTTACGACTTAGAACCGCACCTGCTCCAAATAGTGTCATTACATTAATAATGCCTAATCCTCGAATTTCCAGCAAGTGCTCAATTAATTCTGGCGCTTCACCAACCAATGTGTCTTGGTCTTCTTGACGGATTTCCACACAATCATCCGCTACTAATCTATGGCCACGTTTAACTATTTCCAAAGCAGTTTCACTTTTACCGACACCACTTTTTCCTGTAATTAAAACGCCGACACCATAAATATCAACCAAAACGCCATGAACAGCCGTTGTTGGCGCTAATTTACCTTCTAAATAATTTGTAATGCGACTAAATAATCGAGTCGTTTTCATATTAGAACGCATGACCGGAACGGATTCACGTGTAGATGCTTTAATCAGTTCTTCTGGAATCTCTTGACCACGCGTTACAATAACACCTGGTGTAATATCCGTACACAACATATCCATACGGTGTTGCTTTTCAGATGCACTTAATCCATTAAAGAACGTTATTTCCGTTTTTCCTAACAGTTGCATCCTTTCTGCCGGATAATAATCATAATAGCCTGCTATTTCAATTCCTGGACGAGATAAATCACTCGTAGAAATCGGTTTGTTCACACCTTCTTGACCACTCACTAATTCTAGATTGAATTTTTCAATTATATCTTTCGTACGTACTTTTGGCAAAATTAGTCCTCCTTGTTTATTTCATAATATTATCACTATACCTGGTGTCATCTAAATAGGAAGAAAATACCTCATGTTTCTTTTTAGATAGCCACCATTAAAGCTTTCATCTTAGTATAAACAATTTACTAACGTTAACAGAATGTTATCTTTCAATTCACTGAAGAAATTATTGCCATTTATCATTCTCCATTCCAGCATAAATCAATAATTAGTACTATTTTAACACTTTCCCACTTCTATCAACATCGATTAGCCAAGTTTTCGTCGAAAGGATGGTTTATGAATAGTCGTAACGGGAAAAGAAAAAGTGCTTTCCCGACTGACTATATTCGTAAAATAAATAGGTGAGAACTATGAATCTAGAAATTATCACAGTAGCCAATTACGATCAAATGAGCATGATCGCCGCCCATATGGTCATCCGTCAAATTGAAGAAAAACCGAACTCCGTATTAGGTCTGACAACCGGACCTACACCATTAGGCATGTATCAAATTCTCATCAACGATTTCCAATCAAATGGTACTTCTTATCGAGAAGCATTCACAGTCAATCTTGATGAATATGTAGGATTAGACGTCGATCATCCAAACTCAAACCATGTCTATATGAGAAAGAACTTTTTCAATCATATAGACATTCATCTGCAACACACACATCTACTAAACGGATTAGCATCAGATTGGTCTGCTGAAACGACCAACTATGAACAAATGATTAAACAACTAGGAGGCCTCGACCTTCAAATATTAGAAATCGGCCGAAATGGGCAAATCGGCTTCAATGAAACCGGAAGTTCTTTCACTAGCCGAGCTCATGTTACCACACTTACTGAAAATGCACGCCAAATTCATGCCTATTTCTTTCCTGATTCAACTGAAGTGCCGAAAAAAGCCATGACACTCGGAATGGGAACAATTTTAGAAAGCGAAGAAATTATTCTTCTAGCCTCTGGCTCATCAAAAGCCAAAGCAATGAAACGTTTAGTACAAGGAGACATTTCTGAGGAATTTCCCGCCTCCGCCTTACGGTTGCATCACAACACGACTGTTATTGCTGATCAAGCAGCTTTACAGCTTTTATAGAGCACCTAATAGTGGTGTTCTTTTTTTATAACGAATAAAGCATAAAGAAAGCGCATTTGTGTACGAGCTATCATATGATAAAGTGACATGTTGTTAGGAGGAAAAATTTCATGAAAATTGTTATTCATACTAGTTACAGTAAACATATACCTGACAAACATAATTTTCATACTTTTCAAGCATTTGACATCGCTACTCATATCGTGGACATATTACAAAGATGTATAAACATTTCCGTTATTCTGACTGACCCTTACAAACAGAACCCTCCTTCAATGGAACACACCAAGAAAGTTGATTGCTTCATTTCCATTGATGCCTCGACCATTGAACTTCATGATAATACACTAAAAATAGCCATACACCCATCCCATTCATCTCAATCACATAATCTAGCTTCGAACATTAAAAAAAGACTTGTTGCCGCAACAGGGTTCCTTGATTACGAAATACTCAATAAGGAATTTCCGAGGTTGCACAATTCCACTGTCCCAACCTCGTTCATTCACCTTACATTCGGAACAAACACGCACGATACTTATTCCAAAACTTGTGCAGAAGCCATCGCAAATGGTCTGATTGACACGTTCCATTTACAAAAAAATTGCTCATCTCAACCATCAACCACACAAGGTTTCTATCGCATTCAGGTTGGCCCATTTATGTCAAAATCTCATGCAAAAACATTAGCTACCCAATTATCCGATAAAGGCTATTCCCCCTATATTATCTATGAAAAGCTATAAGGCGGTCTCTATCATCTCTTCTTATCTGTTAAAGAAATAAACAACTTAAAAGAGGATGTCCGAAAGGCCATCCTCTTTTAACAGTTACTTCTCATTCATTTTCTTTTTGAAGCTGCCTTCAAACAATCGTAAACTCTTTCGCGACAATAGCAGAAGAAACGAAAGACAAAAAAGAAACAAGCTAACACCTTTCTTCTCTTTCGCGGCCCAATGGCAGTTGGAACTATCCAAAAAGTCATAAATGAATTTTCGAATAGCTCCTTCATTATTACAGTGCTTGTTTAATAGTTACACTTGCTGTCTTGGACTCAGCTGTTACTCGTACACTGTTCACATCTTCATTTTCAAATTTGATCATTTTTTGAATAACCTCATTTTTGGACTCTGTTACCTTCATACCCGGCACATCCACATGCAGAGCACCTAAATAAGATTTTGCTTCTCCTGAAACGCCCATGTTCAATGGAACCGTTACTTGTACTGTACCTGAATCTGATTGTACATTTAGCACTTTTGCTGTTGAGGTAAATCCTTCTACGTTGATAGAACCGATAAATGTCTCAATGTCAGCCATTTGGAACGAACCTGTATGTTTGACAGTACCATTGATTGTTTCACATTCTAACTTATCGAATGTATTATTTGTCAGCTCAATATTACCATTCACTGTTTCAAAGTCTGCTTCATGACTAATGACATTTTGTATATCAATTTTTCCATTCCCTGTTTTGGCTTTTAATTGATTAATGGTTAACTGACTTACTTGAATGGCTCCATTGAAGAGCTTAATGCGTACTTTATCATAATGCGTAGTCGGCACATATACTTTGCTATTGACTCTCATCCATTTCTGACCGACGACAAAGTACAGCTTTTTCTCATTCACATTAAAGGTAGCTTCCTCCAAGAGCGTTTTTCGTGCAGTCTCTTCATTTTCTGTACGATACACTTTCGCATCACATTCCACCTTAACACCTGGTCCATCCCAGGCAATAACTTCGACATCTCCATTCGCTACTTCAATGTTCACTTCTGAAACGGCAGCTACTTGATCATGATAAATATGCGGCACAGTTGCATATTTCGTGAAATTCAAATCCACTTCCTTCACTTTTGTTACGATATTATCCACAAAGTTTAAAATCATGTCTTTTGCCGAAGCAATTTTCTTTTGTGTTGCTTCTTCTTTTTCTTGCTGTTTCTGTTCTTCCTCATCTAATACGACTACATTTGATAAATCATGCAGAATTTCCTTTTCTTTGGCACTTTTATTTTCTTCTTCTTGCTCTAAAAGCTCCAATAAAGTCAATGCCTCTGAGGCTGTAATCTTTCCTTGTTCCACCAAGTTTAAAATACGTTTTCTTTTTTCGACCATGTTCTATTCCTCCACTCTTCTTGATTATTGCAGAACGAAACCGTTCATTCATTAAAAGTATGACCTTATTTAATTAATAATTTGATACCTTTTACAATATTCCAAATCAAAACGATTAAAGAAACGCAAATAAAAGCAAAAAAGGTTAACAAAAATAATCCTGGAAAATCTCCTTGTTCGGGTATGTAAAATATCATTTCAACAATTAATAATGGGAAAAATAATACAGGAATTAGCTGTGACCATATACTCGATTTAGCCTGTTTTTTCACAAAATCATCATCCACAACAAAGAAAATGACAATCGGTACAATGAGCGGCATAAAGAGTACGCTTAAATAACAGACAGCCGATAACACTTTATTGGTTTCCATACAACCCACCTTCCTTATTTTGTAATACGTTTTAATACATAAAAAGTTTCATCTTCATAATTGTACTTATTCCCTACTTTCTCCTTGTTGAATCGACAATTACCTTGAAATAATGCGGCAATATTTCCAAGGAAATGACGACATTTTTTTTATTCTTCTTTTTTTGACAAAGACACTTGTCTTTTCCTGGCTAGTTACTTTTAAAATCATCCCTCATAAGTTTGTATACGTAGCATTTTGTCGTTTTTTGAATGCTGTCATCCCAAAGCGACAAAAAGCTGCCCAAAAGTTACACTTTTGAGACAGCTTCGTTTGTTTGTTCTGCTATTAATTTCTTCATACGCTCCGAATCCCGTTGTAACACAGGTTTTAAATACTTCCCAGTATGCGAAGCTTCCACTGTAACAATCTCTTCAGGCGTACCTGTAGCGATAATGGTACCACCTTTATCTCCGCCCTCCGGTCCTAGATCGACAATATAATCGGCCGCTTTAATTACATCTAAATTATGCTCAATGACCAAGACCGTATCTCCGTTATCCACCAATCTTTGCAAAACAAGCAGCAATCGCGAAATATCATCCACATGTAAACCTGTTGTCGGCTCATCTAAGATATATAACGAACGCCCTGTTGAGCGACGATGCAGTTCAGACGCCAATTTCACACGTTGCGCTTCCCCGCCGGATAATGTCGTTGCCGGTTGCCCTAGCGTAATATAACCTAATCCAACATCATAAAGTGTTTGTAATTTACGATGTATTTTAGGAAGATTTTCGAAAAAGGTTAACGCATCCTCCACATTCATCTCTAAAACATCCGAAATACTCTTTCCTTTATACTTCACTTCCAGCGTTTCGCGATTATAACGTTTACCATGACAAACTTCACATGGCACATACACGTCAGGCAGGAAATGCATTTCGATTTTAATGATACCGTCCCCGCGGCATGCCTCACAGCGTCCGCCCTTGACATTAAAGCTGAAGCGTCCTTTTTTATAGCCTCGGACCTTCGCTTCATTAGTCGTCGCAAATACGTCACGAATATCATCAAACACACCTGTATACGTAGCCGGATTCGAGCGAGGTGTACGACCGATTGGTGATTGGTCGATATCAATCACTTTATCCAGATGCTCGACACCTTTGATTTCCTTATATTCACCTGGTTTCGCTTTCGCTCTTTGCAGTCGTTGAGCTAACGATTTGTGCAGTATCTCATTGATAAGTGTACTTTTCCCCGATCCAGATACACCTGTCACTGCTAAGAACATGCCCAATGGTAACTTCACGTTTACATTTTTTAAGTTATTTTCTTTGGCTCCTATAATTTCAATATAGCGCCCATCCTGTTGACGACGTTCAAGCGGAAGCGGAATGAATTTTTTACCCGACAAATATTGACCAGTCAATGATTGAGGATCATTCATCACTTCTGTCGGTGTACCTTGTGAAACAATCATTCCTCCATGTACACCTGCCCCCGGTCCTACATCGATTAAATAATCCGCTGCCAGCATTGTATCTTCATCATGTTCAACGACAATCAATGTATTTCCGATATCCCTCATATTACGGAGCGTCTCAATCAACCGGTCATTATCGCGCTGATGTAACCCAATTGATGGCTCATCTAGAATATACAATACCCCCGTCAGACGAGAACCGATTTGCGTGGCCAAACGAATACGCTGTGCTTCTCCACCTGATAACGTTCCTGCTGCACGTGATAACGTTAAATAATCTAATCCGACGTTTTTCAAAAATCCAAGTCGCTCTTGAATTTCTCGAAGAATTAAATTAGCAATCTTCTTTTCTTTATCGGTTAAATCAAGGTTTTGCAATAAATCATACGCATCCTCAATAGATAGCGATGTCACTTGACCAATATGCTTACCATTAATTAAAACCGCAAGCACTTCTTTCTTTAAACGATATCCCTTACACGTCGGACACTTGTGGTCCGCCATATACTTTTCCATTTGTTCACGCACATAATCAGAAGAAGTCTCCCGATAACGACGCTCTACGTTTTTCAATACACCTTCAAATTCAATATGGTTTTCCCGCACTTGTCCAAATTCATTTTCATAGCGGAAATAAATTTTATCTGTACCAGAACCATATAATATCTTCTCTAATTGAGAAGGAGGCAATTCCTCTACAGGAGTATCCAAATCAATGTCATAATGCTTTGCTACAGCTTCCAGCAAGGATGGGTAATATTGTGAGCTTGTCGGTTCCCACGGTGCAATCGCATGTTCACGTAACGATAACGTTTTATTCGGAATCACCAAATCCAAGTCCACTTCCTGCTTAAATCCTAAACCGTCACAATCAGGACAAGCACCGAACGGACTATTGAACGAGAACATCCGCGGTTCCAATGCCTCTATTGAAAAACCACATAACGGGCAAGCATGATGCTCACTAAATAACAATTCTTCTTCACCGATTACATCAATGATGACTTTGCCCTCTCCAAGCTTCAAAGCACTTTCTAATGAATCGGATAGTCTGGCTTCAACACCTGATTTTATGACAACTCGGTCAATAATCACTTCAATATTATGTTTCTTGTTTTTCTCTAACTCGATTTCCTCACTGACTTCATGCATTTCCCCATCAATGCGCACACGAACATATCCCTGCTTTTTAATGTCTTCTAATACTTTGACATGTGCCCCTTTTCGGCCGGACACGACAGGAGACAATATTTGCAACTTTGTTCGTTCCGGGTATTCCATCAAACGATCGACCATTTGTTGAATAGTTTGTGATGAGATTTCAATATGATGCTTTGGACATGTCGGTCGTCCAATTCGCGCATATAACAAACGCAAATAATCATAAATTTCCGTCACCGTTCCGACTGTTGAACGCGGATTTCGACTCGTTGTTTTTTGATCGATGGAAATGGCCGGTGATAATCCTTCAATGACATCCACATCCGGTTTATCCATTTGCCCTAAAAATTGTCGGGCATAGGCAGATAATGATTCCACATATCGACGTTGTCCTTCAGCATAAATTGTATCGAAAGCTAAAGATGATTTACCTGAACCAGATAAACCGGTTAACACAACAAGCTGATCACGTGGAATGGTGATATCAACATTTTTCAGATTATGGACGCGTGCTCCTTTTATTTCAATTTTATCTAATGCCATCTGTTTGTCATCCTTCCAATTTCAACTCTAAAATTAAATCCCTAAGCTCGGCAGCACGTTCAAAATTCAGTGCTTTTGCAGCTTCTTTCATTTCTTTCTCCATCTCTGATAGAACTTTATCCCGTTCTGATTGACTCATTTTCTCAAACTTAGAAGCCACTTCATATGAATCTTGCTCTTCCGCAACCTGTGTAGCCCGGATGACATCACGTATCTCTTTCTGAATGGTTTTCGGCGTGATGCCATGCTTTTCATTATAAGCTTCCTGTAATGCTCGACGTCGCTTCGTCTCTTTAATGGCAATCTCCATTGAATTCGTCACTTTATCGGCATACATGATTACGTGACCGTTTGCATTACGGGCAGCACGACCAATCGTTTGAATCAATGAACGTTCTGAACGTAAAAAGCCTTCCTTATCTGCATCCAAAATCGCAATCAAGGATACTTCTGGAATATCCAATCCTTCGCGCAGCAAGTTAATACCGACCAATACATCGTATGTCCCTAAACGTAATTCACGTATAATCTCAATTCGTTCCAACGTCTTGATTTCCGAATGCAAATACTGTACTTTAATACCGACTTCCTTCAAGTAATCCGTCAAGTCCTCGGACATTTTTTTCGTTAAAGTGGTCACAAGTACCCGTTCATTTCGTTTAATTCGTTCATGAATTTCGCCGATCAGATCATCGATTTGGCCTTCTATCGGCCGAATATCGATTGTCGGGTCAAGCAAACCTGTCGGACGGATAATTTGCTCGACCATCGATGGACAATGTTCTAATTCATATGGTCCTGGTGTTGCCGAAACGAAGATAGCTTGATGGACTTTCTTCTGAAATTCGTCAAAACGCAACGGCCGATTATCCAGTGCGGAAGGCAATCGAAATCCATGATCCACCAATACTTGCTTTCGTGCCTGATCCCCATTGAACATCCCCCGTATTTGGGGTAATGTAACATGCGACTCATCAATAACAAGCAAGAAATCCTCTGGAAAATAATCAAGTAATGTATACGGCGTTGAACCCGGAGGACGCAGCGTCAGATGACGGGAATAGTTTTCAATGCCCGAACAAAAGCCCATCTCTTTCATCATTTCAAGGTCATAACGTGTTCGTTGTTCAATTCGTTGCGCCTCTAATAGTTTTCCTTCTTCTTTAAATTTAGCCAATTGTTCCTCTAGCTCGACCTCAATATTTTCAATCGCTTTTCGCATCTTTTCTTCACGTGTAACGAAGTGAGAGGCTGGGAAAATCGCCACATGTTCTCTCTCTCCCAATACTTCTCCCGTTAAAGCATCTACTTCTCGAATCCGGTCAATTTCATCACCAAAAAACTCGATGCGAATGCAATGTTCGTCACGAGATGCCGGGAAAATTTCCACCACATCTCCACGCACTCGGAACGTCCCCCGTTTGAAATCGATATCGTTTCTTTCATACTGCACATCCACCAATTTACGCAATAACACATTTCGTTCGATTTCCATTCCAGAACGTAAAGATACGACCATTTCACGATATTCTTCCGGAGAACCCAAACCATATATACACGAGACACTCGCAATGATAATGACATCCTGTCTTTCAAAAAGAGACGATGTTGCTGAATGGCGAAGCTTATCGATTTCATCATTAATGCTGGCATCTTTTTCAATAAATGTATCCGTCTGCGGCACATACGCCTCCGGTTGGTAATAATCATAGTAACTAACAAAATATTCAACCGCATTATTAGGAAAAAATTCCTTAAATTCACTATACAGCTGACCAGCCAATGTTTTGTTATGTGCAATAACAAGCGTTGGTTTGTTTACTTCTTTAATGACATTAGAAACCGTAAAGGTTTTGCCCGTTCCTGTTGCACCGAGCAACGTTTGCATTTTTTTACCGGATTGTATGCCCTCTGTTAATTGCTTAATCGCCTGCGGTTGATCACCTTGAGGCAAATAGTTGGAAACCAACTGAAATTCATTCACGATAGCAATCCTCCAATCTGCATTTCTTCTCATTTTTCATCTTGCACGAACGAATTATTATATAGACATATTACCATAAACAAATTCTAACAAACCAGCAAAAAGAGAACGTTTATTCGCATCCCGAAAAATGATTTTTTTGAAAAAAAAGCACCTAATTAGGTGCTTTCATACGTAACTGTTTCATATATCTAATTGATAACCAGAGACCAAATGTCAATGAACAGGCATCACTAATGATTAACAACCATGTATCCGTGTATCCGGCATAAGCAGAAGCACAAATCAACGCTAACGCAAGCGCCAGCCCTACATAGCAATTATGTGTCACTCTTGAAAAAACATAGACTAACAGCGCCGGGAAAAAAATAGCTGCCATGACCCAACTCATTTACTCCCTCTCCTCATATCAATGTCATACAATGTTCATAAATTATTCTACACCTATTGTAACACAAGTGGAAAAAAAATCCTCACTTGAATAATAGCATTTAAACAAACGCATTCTTAAGTTTTTACCCTTTTTTCCTGCCAATGAAACAAAAAAACTGTCCTAACAGAGTGATTTAGGACAGTTTGATTATACTTATTTTGCTTCTGAATCTTTGAAACCAAAGGAATATGTTAAGAAGAATGCTAATCCGCATGCTAGAACATTAACTGTAATGTGCAAAAAGATTCGACTATTTAAGTACAATAACAGCAAGAATCCTTTGACGCGTTGCTTCATTCACATAGCCCGAATCATTCAACACTCGCGAAACAGTCGTTCGAGACACTTCTGCCTTCTCCGCAATTTCTTTAATAGTAATCAATTCTGATCACGCTCCAGTTCTTCTCATAACGCCATTTTACAGAAAAAAAAGAAAGGAAAAGATATATTTCCCTCTCTTCTTCTCCTACTATTTATTCACTCGCAACAATCGTAAGCTGTTTAATGTCACTAATAGCGTTGCTCCCAAATCCGCAAAAATTGCAATCCAAAGAGTGAGCCAGCCTGGTATAACTAATAATAATGCAAGCAATTTCAATCCGAGTGCAAAACTGATATTTTGTTTGATAACAGTCATCGTTCTACGGCTGAGCGAGATAATAAAAGGCAATTTTTTCAGGTCGTCCCCCATTAAGGTGATATCCGCTGTTTCCAGTGCTGTATCCGATCCGACTCCCCCCATTGCCAAGCCAATATTCGCAGCCGCTAAAGCAGGGGCATCATTTACGCCGTCACCAATCATGGCCACATGACCGTATTCTTTCTTCAATTCTTTTATCTTCTCTAACTTTTCTTGCGGTAATAAATTGGCATCTACCTGTGATACACCGACTTGCCGGGCAATTCCTTGAGCCGTTTCTTGTGAATCACCTGTTAACATCACCGTTTGCTTCACACCCATTGCATGTAAGGCAGCGACCACATCTTTACTCATTTCCCGTGCTTCGTCCGCCACAGCAATCATCGCCACAATTTTATCGTCACTTCCCACAAGCATAACGGTTTTCCCAGCACTTTGTAATGCTTTCATTCTCGCAACAACGGTTTCTTTATCCACAGGAATTTGTTTTTCCGTGAACATCTTGATATTACCGATAAATAAACGATTTCCATCTACCGTTCCTTCTACACCTCTCCCCGTCAAAGCTTGAAAATCATCGACGTGATAGGCTTGATAAGCAAGACCCTCATCTTCTGCTTTTTGGATAAACGCTTTAGAAAGCGGATGTTTAGAATATGCCTCCAGTGCCGTCACTTTGGCAAACCATTGTGGTTCTTCTTCCAACACAATGACATCTGTAACAGTTGGAACACCTTTTGTCAGCGTTCCTGTTTTATCAAAAGCAATCGCTTGAATCTTGCCTGCTTCCTCTAAATGAATGCCCCCCTTAATCAAGACACCTTTTTTAGCGGCATTCCCAATCGCTGTTACAATCGCAACCGGTGTGGAAATAACCAATGCACATGGACAACCGACAACAAGAACTGCCAAACCTTGATAAATCCATTCCGTCCAGCTGGCATCCATCATTAATGGAGGAATCACTGCCACTAGTGCGGCCACTCCAATAATAGCTGGTGTATAATATTTGGCGAATAAATCGACAAACGCTTGTGAAGGTGCTCGTTCTCCTTGCGCTTCTTCCACCAAATGAATCATTTTGGCAATCGTCGTGTCCTCCACGAGTTTCGTGACTTCAATTTCCAATAAGCCCTCTCCATTCAACGTACCTGCAAACACGTCATCTTCCACTGTTTTTTCAACCGGAATAGATTCACCTGTAATGGCCGCTTGATTCACACTGGAATACCCTTTGATCACTTTTCCGTCCATCGCAATTTTTTGGCCTGGTTTTACAATCATGATATCGCCTACGACAATTTCTTCAACCGGAATGGCATGTACATGACCATGTCTTCGCACTTCCGCTGTTTTGGGCGCAATGTCCATCAATGATGAAATCGATTGACGTGCCTTATCCATTGAATAACTTTCCAGCGCTTCACTGATGGCAAATAAGATGACGACAACCGCGCCTTCACTCCATTCGCCAATGATAGCAGCTCCTATAATAGCCACAGTCATTAACGTTTTCATATCAAATTTCAGGCGAAACAAATTTTTAAAGCCAACAATGAATAAAGAATAGCCCCCCACTACTATACTGAGCAAATAAGCTCCTACTGTAGCAAGATGTTCTTCTCCTAAGATCATTTTGCAAGCATATCCTATGACGAGAAAGATGAAAGCCACCACTAAAACACCATATTTTTTTAAAAAGGAAGGGGCAGGAATTTCTTGTTTTTCGTTCTCAGGAAAAATAATCAGTTTATCGAAGTCCCCAGCTTTTTGAACCTGTTCCATTTCCGCATCACCAACAACAGTGATTTTTGCTGCGCCAAAATTAACAGTTGCATCGATAACGCCATCAATCTCTTTGACATTTTGCTCAAAGGTTTTCGCACAGCCGGCACAGGAAAGCCCTTGAACACGATACACATTTTTATTTGCCTGTTGCAGTTTCTCTTCAGCCATGGTTCGTCTCCTCACTTTCCGACAATGCAAGTTGAATCATCTGCTTAATGGTGCCTTCTTTTATGCGATAATACGCCATTTTGCCTTCCTTTCGATAACTTGCATAGCCTATATCTCGCAATAACCGCAAATGATGGGAAGCGGTAGCCATTGATACATTCACAATTTCCGACACATCGCATACGCATAGTTCATCCAGTGTTAACGCATAGGCAATTTTCAGTCGCGTCGGATCACTTAAAGCCTTGAACATGCTGGCAGTCTGTTCTGTCTCCTGTGCTCCTACTTGCTTACGGTAACGTTCTACCTTCTCTTCATGCACACATTTTACTTCACATGTATCCTTCACGCTCATCACCTCTTAATAACGACAATCTAATATATATTTGATTATAACATATTCAATAAAATAAATTATGTTAAAAATATGACTAAATGTAATCCATTTGGATTATATATTTATGATGCTCCAAGTGCAGAAAAGTTCTCGAGCCAATTAATTTCAATTGTTAATCCGCTCTACTGCCAATCTTCTGAACGATTTTAAAGCATCGATTTCGTGAAATTCCTTTATAATAGATAGGTATACACCAAGATAAAATGGGGGAATAGCTTATGTACTTAATGGATTATCATCACCATAGCCGTCATTCTTTCGATAGCACAGCAAGCCTGGAAGACATTTGTCAAACAGCCATTCAACGAGGTATTAAGGAAATATGCTTCACAGAGCATTACTCTGTTAATCCGCTTGCCCCAACCTTCGGGCATATGGTTTTTGAAACATACATATCCAACATAGAAAAATGCCGACAACGATTTCAGCCTCAACTTTCCATCAAGATGGGGATTGAATTATGTGAACCTCACCATTCTCGTGAAGAATATCACAAAATTCTTTCTGCGTTGCCGATAGATTTTATACTAGGTTCCGTCCATAACATCCATAACGATAAGCTACGAAAAGTCATTGAAGAACAAGGGGAAAACGCCAATTCCCTTTATTTTTCGGAAGTATATGAAATGATTCAAACAGCCGACATTGACGTCATTGCTCATCTTGACTTGATTAAGCGTTATTCACAAAATGTATACGGTATTTATGATTTTTCTAAACATCAAGACATACTCACAGCCATTTTGGAAAAGGCTATTGAACGTCAGATTGGTATTGAAATCAACACTTCCGGACTGCGAAGTTCGTTACATGAAACCTTGCCCTCACCGCAATTACTGCGACTGTACAAACAATTAGGCGGAGAAATACTGACAATCGGATCGGATTCGCATAGCGCCGAAACGGTTGGTTCACACTTACATGAAGCATACATCTTAGCAAAAGAATGCGGATTCTCGCATATCTACAAATTCGAAAAACGTAAGCCGATTGCGGTTGAACTATAAAACAAATGGAGCGTCTGAAAAGCCATTCTATGACTTTTCAGACAGCTCCAGCCGCTCGTTTTCCCTTGAAACAAAAGAAAGGTGCTAGCTTGGCTCTTAGTTTCTGCCACCATTGTGACTAAAGCGGGGAAAGCGTCTTGTATGGCAATAAATAAGAAGAGTACTTTAAACTGAGAAATCCTTCTCAATCGAGTAGAGGGAAAATAAATAATTTATTTTCGCCCCTCTCACAACACCGTA
>JBJEFL010000141.1:0-1883 GCA_051873995.1 Bacillus sp. (in: firmicutes) | reverse complement strand
AAAAGAATATTGAATCTGGTATCGCGCATATCCGTTCAACATTCAACAACACAATTGTTACTATCACAGACACACACGGAAATGCAATTTCTTGGTCAAGTGCTGGTTCACTAGGCTTCAGAGGTTCACGTAAATCTACTCCATTCGCAGCTCAAATGGCAGCAGAAACTGCAGCTAAAGCTTCTATGGAACACGGTTTAAAAACTCTAGAAGTTACAGTAAAAGGACCTGGTTCAGGTCGTGAAGCTGCTATTCGTGCTCTTCAATCTGCTGGATTAGAAGTTACAGCTATTAAAGACGTAACTCCAGTTCCGCATAACGGATGCCGTCCACCAAAACGTCGCCGTGTTTAATTTTTCTGTATAGAATTAGTATCTTTCGTCTATAATGGGTTATGATACATTATTATGTTTACAGATGATTAATTAGTTGTTGCGCATAGTCGAGAACAATTACATGGGGGAATTTCGGTTAGAACCTAAATACACTAGCCGAGGTTTTGACGTTTTGAAGGAGGGTTTAGTAATGATTGAAATAGAAAAACCAAAAATCGAAACGGTTGAAATCAGCGATGACACCAAGTACGGAAAATTCGTCGTCGAGCCACTTGAGCGTGGGTATGGTACAACTTTAGGGAACTCCCTTCGTCGTATTCTATTATCTTCATTGCCAGGTGCAGCTGTCACATCTATTCAAATAGATGGAGTTCTACATGAGTTCTCAACAATTGAAGGCGTAGTAGAAGATGTTACTTCTATTATTCTTAACGTTAAGAAATTAGCGCTTAAAATCTACTCTGATGAAGAGAAGACGCTTGAAATTGATGTACAGAGTGAAGGAGTAGTCACTGCTGCTGATATTACACATGACAGCGACGTGGAAATTCTAAATCCAGATTTGCACATTGCTACTATTGGTAAAGGCGGCCATTTGCGCATGAGATTAACTGCTCGTCGCGGACGTGGCTATACACCAGCTGAACAGAACAAACGTGATGATCAGCCAATAGGTGTGATTCCAATCGACTCTATTTACACTCCTGTTGCACGTGTTTCATATCAAGTTGAAAACACACGTGTAGGGCAAATGACAAATTACGATAAGCTTACGCTTGATGTTTGGACTGATGGAAGCACTGGTCCAAAGGAAGCAATTGCATTAGGATCTAAGATTTTAACAGAGCACTTAAATATCTTCGTTGGTCTTACTGATGAAGCACAAAATGCTGAAATTATGGTTGAAAAAGAAGAAGATCAAAAAGAAAAAGTTCTAGAGATGACGATCGAAGAACTAGACCTTTCTGTTCGTTCTTACAACTGCTTAAAGCGTGCTGGAATCAACACTGTTCAAGAGCTTGCTCATAAAACAGAAGAAGATATGATGAAAGTACGTAATCTAGGACGCAAATCTCTTGAAGAGGTTAAAGCGAAACTGGATGAGCTTGGTTTAGGTCTTCGTAAAGACGACTAATCAAGTAAAAGCATAGTTGTCATTGGTTAACTAAACTTCAGATGCAACTATATAGATAATAATTTCAACAAAGGAGGGAAACTTTCAATGGGTTACAGAAAGTTAGGACGCACTAGTTCTCAACGTAAAGCATTACTTCGTGATTTGGCTACTGACCTAATCGTTTTCGAGCGTATCGAAACTACTGAAGCTAAAGCAAAAGAGCTTCGTTCTGTAGTGGAAAAAATGATCACTCTTGGTAAACGTGGTGACTTGCACGCTCGTCGTCAAGCAGCAGCATTCATCCGTAAAGAAGTTGCTAATGAGGAATCTGGTCAAGACGCACTTCAAAAATTATTCAGCGATATCGCACCTCGTTACGAAGATCGCCAAGGCGGTTACACTCGTATCATGAAAATGGGTCCACGTCGTGG
>JBJEFL010000140.1:0-1886 GCA_051873995.1 Bacillus sp. (in: firmicutes) | reverse complement strand
ATTTGCTTCCATTCAATACTCCTTTTTTTCATAAAATGGTCAGTTAATAGTTACTGAAAGAAATCATCCCGGACTTTTGTACCGGAAACCGGTGCAGTTCCTTCAGGACCCGCATGACCGGTGTGTCGGAAATGATCAGAATCCCAGTTTCTTCATAATCTCATTAACAGCAAGACGAACCGGATTGTCCGCATCCACTTTGGAAGTGGGCTTTCCGTCGCTGTCATACTGATAAATGGTTTCATCCTGGGGGATAACACCGATCAGATCGAGCTTCTGATTTGCGATTTCTTCCTTGATTCCGTCATTTAACACACCACCGGGTGCACGGTTCACAATAAGCTTGACAGTCTTCGGATTGAGTTTCATCTCCTCTACCATCCTTGAAACCCGTCCGACTGCCTGAATTCCTCTTCTGGAGCAGTCACTTACGAGAAGCAGTGTATCCATCCGGGGAAGTGTACCCCTGCTGATGTGCTCAAGACCGGCCTCATTATCAACAACTACATATCTGTAGTTCTCAACCTGTTTTACAATCTGTGCTCTGAGCAGGTCATTAACAAAACAATAGCATCCTGTGCCCTGTCCGCGGCCCATAACCATAAGATCATAATCATCTTCTTCCACAACACCGTCGTTCATGATCTTCATGTTCATGTAGTCCTGTTTGGACATCCCCGGAGGGATCGGGCTCTTTAACTGAAGTTCCGCATTGGCCACCTCTTCTCTGATATCTCCCAGGGTTGCCTGAACTTCAACACCAAGGACCTCATTCAGATTGGAATTGGCATCCGCATCAACTGCAAGTACGGGGCCTTTGTTCTGTCTGCAAAGATAGTCTATGATTAAACCGCATGTAGTGGTCTTGCCAGTTCCACCTTTGCCTGCTACAGCAATTACATGTCCCATGGCGTAAAACCTCCTTTCTTTCATATACGGAATAAAACATCCGCATCCTCAGCAGTTAATCAGCTGATAAAATGATAATTGTGTTTCTGCTTTACCTTTTGACAAAAGTCCCATCCCCTCAGGGGGGATACGGTAAAGCAAAAAATAAATAAGCAAATACGCGCTCTGTTAATAATTTATCACATAATGAATCTTTTTTCAACGAAAACTTGCACATAAAGTTATTATTTTTTTGTGCAGTCTTTATATTTTTTCGTATTTCAAAAGCTGAAGCTTTAAAAAACAGCACTTTCTGCAGCTTCTGCTTACTTTAGATAATTCCTACAAGTTATTTTTGCAATCAATGCGGATAAATTTAATTTTTGTAATTTTTATACATGAATTTCATTGCATTTTTCTGGTTTTTCGTGCCAAAAATAATATTTTTTTATCATTAATTTATTCATTGTCATCAAAATTATCACGCCCGGTTATATCGACTTATATGTTTTCTACAAAAAATGGCATTTTACCGGGCAACTGTTTCCGCATATTGTTTAAGTAAGCTTTCATTATGCCGAATGTTTTATTTATAATACCATAATTGTCAAAACTTATCTACCCTTTTTATGTGTATTTTTAAAGTTTTTTGTTCTTTTCTTTCTCTTTTTTTAGTACATTTGTCTGCTTTCCTTTGCTTTTTCTATTTCCTGAGCCCAATATTCCCGATGATAATGGTAATTTCCGGTTTGTCATAGATTATTTTCGTTTTATTGCTTGACACTGCCGCGGTAAAGTGATAGACTAATGACAGCTGAATAAGAAATCAAGTTCTCAGTTATGAGCTAAGAGGGAATTCCGGTGAGATCCCGGAGCGATCCCGTCACTGTAATGGGGAGCCAATCCGATTTATGCCACTGATATTGTGATATTGGGAAGGTTCGGTGAGGCTGTGAACCTAGTCAGGAGACCTGCTTGATGGATACACAAACCTACGG
>JBJEFL010000139.1:0-9416 GCA_051873995.1 Bacillus sp. (in: firmicutes) | reverse complement strand
TGCCTGTCACGCAGGAGATCGCGGGTTCGATTCCCGTCGGGACCGCCATATTTTTTATGATAGCGAAACGGAGTTTCGTTTTTTTTATGCTTAAAAATGAATTATACAATTTTGTTTAATAAACTAGAGAATAGAGTATACTGTATTTAGGGATAAAGCTTTCATTTCATAGTTTCTCTATTTGTGAAATGATTAAAAAAAAGGTAAACTACATATTATGAAGACCTTAGGGATGTTGCTTCCTAAGGCTTTTTTTATAAAATGAAGCTGCAAAATTGCTGCGTTGATTTGAATTGGCTGTAGGGAGATGAACTTCCTTGTCAGATCAAACGCATCCGCCGGAGGCTTTTAACAGCATTCAGCTAGGCATTTGCACACCTACTGAATGATTACAAGTACATTCATCTCACCACTTATAGCAGTGGGTAATTCTGTTGAATGTTGTTAAAATAAATCGGCGAATCAATCAACATATTAAAGGTGATTTTAATGAATGAATTTGAAATTATAACACGCTCTGCAGAAGAAACATCGGTCATCGCCTATAAGATGGGGCAAGTGTTATCTAAAGGAAGCGTCATAACACTAGAGGGTGACCTTGGTGCTGGTAAGACCACATTCACAAAAGGTTTAGCGAAGGGCTTAGGTATTGCAAGAAATGTTAACAGTCCGACGTTTACGATTATTAAAGAATATAAAGGTAGACTGCCTTTGTATCATATGGATGTCTATCGTGTGGAAGACGAGTATGAAGACCTTGGATTTGAGGAGTATTTTGAAGGAGAAGGTGTAACAGTCGTTGAATGGGCACATTTAATTGCTGATCAGCTACCGACAGAATTACTAGCCATTCAAATTTTCTATCAAGGGGAATGTGAGCGTAAGATTGTTCTGAAACCTGTCGGGGATAGATATGTGGATTTATGTAAGGAGATTATTTCATGAAAATATTAGCAATAGATACATCCAACTATGCTTTAGGTGTGGCGTTACTTGATGATAATCAAGTAATCGGTGAGTACATTACAAATGTGAAGAAAAATCATTCTGTACGGGCAATGCCGGCTATTGAGCGGTTGATGGCTGATTGCGATTGGAAGCCTTCAGATTTAGAAAAAATTGTAGTAGCTAAAGGTCCAGGCTCGTATACAGGGGTTCGTATAGGTGTAACAATTGCCAAAACATTGGCGTGGACACTAAATATTCCGATTGTAGGGGTATCTAGTCTACAGGTGTTGGCGGCGAATGGGAAGAACTTTCAAGGATATGTATGTCCGCTGTTTGATGGGCGCAGAGGGCAAATTTATACGGGCTTATATGTAGCTGTCGATGGACAGATCAAAACGATAAAAGAAGACCGAATTGTTCAAAGTAGTGAATGGGCAACTGATTTATTGGCATTGAATCAAAATATTTTATTTGTGGGCAATGATTTACCTCTTCATAAAGAAACATTGCAAACGATATTAGGCGATCGAGCGTTCTTTGCGGATGTTGCACAGTTGAATCCTCGACCAAGCGAATTAGCTTTGCTGGGAAAAGAAAGTGAGCCGGAAGATACACATGCGTTTGTTCCGAACTATGTTCGATTGGCTGAAGCAGAAGCTAATTGGATTCAGCAACAAAAAAATAATACTGTAAAGTAGAGAAAGAGTGAAAGTATGAATCAAACATTTACTTTTCGTTTCATGCAAGAACAGGACTTAGATGCCATCATGGAATTGGAAAAGCAATGCTTTACGGTACCATGGAGCAGGGATGCTTTTTATAATGAATTGCATCAAAATCAATTTGCTTGCTATATCGTTTTGGAACATGAGGACCGCGTAATTGGCTACTGTGGGGCTTGGCTTGTAATTGATGAGGCACATATTACGAATGTGGCCATTTTACCGGAATATCAAGGCCATGGCTTTGGAGAAGCATTGATGACTAAAATGATTGAACAATGTCGGGAGAAGGGCATTGAACGAATGACATTAGAAGTGAGAGAGAGTAATCATGTCGCACAGTCACTTTATAAAAAATTAGGGTTTCAGGCTGGGGCCATTCGAAAGAATTATTATAGTGATAATCAAGAAGATGCGATAGTAATGTGGGTGAATATAGAGTGAAAGATCAATATATATTAGGAATCGAAACAAGCTGTGATGAAACAGCCGTCAGTATTGTGAAAAATGGTCGAGAAATCGTTTCAAATGTAGTGGCCTCTCAAATTGAGAGCCATAAACGCTTCGGTGGTGTAGTTCCTGAAATAGCATCGCGTCACCATGTGGAGGCCATTACGTTGGTTTTGGAAGAAGCATTAGCGCAAGCGAACTTACAGTATACAGATATAGATGCTATTGCTGTGACAGAGGGACCAGGATTGGTAGGGGCTTTGTTGATTGGAGTCAATGCGGCTAAGGCGATTGCCTTTGCACATAGTATCCCTCTTGTAGGTGTTCATCACATCGCTGGTCATATTTACGCGAATCGTTTAGTAACAGAAATGCAATTTCCGTTATTGTCTTTAGTCGTTTCTGGTGGACATACAGAATTAGTATACATGGAAGAGCATGGCTCGTTTAAGGTGTTAGGTGAAACGCGTGATGATGCAGCAGGAGAAGCATATGATAAGGTTGCTCGAACATTGAATCTTCCATATCCAGGTGGTCCACATATCGATCGACTGGCTCATGAAGGTTCACCATCTATTAAATTGCCTCGTGCATGGTTGGAAGAGGGCTCCTATGATTTCAGTTTCAGTGGCCTAAAATCTGCAGTAATCAACACTGTCCACAATGCCGAGCAACGAGGAGAAGAGATTAAGCCAGAAGATTTGGCGGCAAGTTTCCAAAGTAGTGTCATCGATGTGTTAGTAACCAAAACGGTAGCAGCAGCTGATGAATTTAAGGTGAAGCAAGTATTACTTGCAGGTGGTGTAGCTGCGAATAAAGGGTTACGAACGGCGTTACAGGAGGCATTTCAGGAGAAGCCAGCAGTGGAACTTGTTATACCACCACTTTCACTTTGTACGGATAATGCTGCCATGATTGCAGCAGTGGGAAGTGTGATGTTTGATAAGGGAAAACGATCAGGCTTGGACTTAAATGCAACTCCAGGCTTAGACTTAGAACAGTAATATACTTCTATAACCCAAAAGCTATAGTGTATGGCTTTTGGGTATTTTCCTTTGTTTTTATACAGTCTTGTTATTTGATGGATTGGAACCAATATCAACAACATGGCTTTTCATAAATAAAAGAAAAGCTGTGGATTGTGGATAACGGAAATGGACATTCGTTTTCTGGTGTGGATTATTTTTTAAAATGATAACACATGCCAGTAATCTTACTAAATATGCACTTTATACCAGTGTACAGAATTTTTCTTGTATTGATATACTAAAACTGATTTGTTCTAACTGAAAGTAATCCACAAATTCTAAAAGTTATCACCAATTCTGTCCACATTAAAAAAGCGCTATTTATGGGTTATTAACTATGTTTTCCACATTATTCACAAAAGTTATTCAACTTATCAACAAAATAAACAGTTTATTCACATAAATATGAGGATAAGTTTTAATTATCCACAGAATTCAGAAAATATAATTAACATACAAAAAAGTTATCCAAAGAAAATTCTCTGGATAACTTTTTTGCATGTTAAGAAAGTGTATAATTTTAAACTTTGATCATTGTTCTGCTTCAGTCCCCCAACACCTAGTGTACTTCGCTTAATCAGTCACCGCCGAAAAGGAGAACGGGCTAAGGTCGTCGCGCCCTGTGACAACACCACCACCCAGACCTGCGTCCTGCCTGCAGGTCCCCGAGCATAGCGGTGTAAGGCTGGACACATCGAATCACTGACGTTCTTCAAAATGACTAAAAGCGCCACAAGATGTGGCGCTTACGCTTTTATGGACAATTTATTCTTGCTCTGCTTCTAATAGAGACCATTCCTCCATTAATGCTTCCATTTCCTCATTGGATTTTTCAATGATTGTATTGATTTCTAATACTTTTTCATGGTCTTGATAAATATCAGGGTCGCAAAGCATTTCGTGTTGTACAGCTACTTTCTGTTCAATTTCTTCTATACGTATTTCAATTTCTTCAATGCGTCGTTTGATTTGTCTTTGGCGCTTCTTCGTTTCTTTATCATTGAAATAAGAGGTTTTTTCCTCTTTGGGGCTCGCTGATGAAACGGCTGTATTTGCTTCTAGGGCTTTTAATTCTTCTTGTTCTAGTTTCTTTTGCACATAATAATCGTAATCACCTAAAAATTCTTCACTCCCTGTTGTGGATAATTCCACGACCTTTGATGTGATTCGATTGATAAAGTACCGGTCATGTGACACAAACAGGATGGTTCCAGGGAAATCAACAAGTGCGTTCTCTAGAACAATTTTACTATCTAAATCAAGATGGTTAGTCGGCTCATCGAGAATCAAGAAGTTCGCACCTTGAAGCATTAACTTGGCTAATGCAAGTCTAGCCTTTTCTCCACCGCTTAAGGCCGATACAGGCTTTAACACGTCATCACCAGAAAATAAAAAATTACCCAAAACCGTTCGGATATCTTTCTCATTGGTGTGTGGATATTCATCCCATAACTCATTTAAGATGGTTTTATTAGAAGAAAGGTTGGCCTGTTCTTGATCATAGTAGCCAATGACTACATTGGAGCCGAATGAAATAGTGCCATCAAGGCTCGGTAAACGACCAATGATGGTTTTTAATAAAGTTGTTTTTCCGACTCCATTTGGTCCAACGAGTGCGATACTATCGCCTTTTGTGATGGAAAGGTTGATATTTCGCGCAATCTTCGTATCACCGAAGCCAATGCTAACATTGGAAATGGTTGAGACGATATGGCCTGTTTCCTTTTCCATCTTAAAGGTGAAGGACGCAGATTTTTCGTCACCTTGCGGACGGTCCATCACATGCATACGTTCCAACTGCTTTCTGCGACTTTGAGCGCGTTTCGTGGTTGTGGCACGTACGATATTTTTTTGGATAAAATCATTGAGTCGTGAGATTTCCTCTTGTTGTTTTTCATATTGTTTCATTTCACGTTCGTAGTCTGCGGCTTTTTGTTCTAAATAAGCACTATAATTGCCGTGGTATTTTTTGATTGTATGGCGTGAAATTTCATAAATGATCGAAACCACTTTATCCATGAAATAACGGTCATGGGAAACGATTAAGACAGCACCCTTGTAATTCACCAAATATTGCTCCAGCCATGTTAAGGTTTCAATATCCAGGTGGTTGGTCGGCTCATCCAAAATCAATAAATCAGGTTGGGAGAGAAGTAATTTCCCTAATGCCAAACGGGTTCTTTGCCCTCCGCTTAAAGATGCGACAGGTGTGGAATAGTCATATTGGTTAAATTGCAGACCATGTAAGACAGAACGAATGTCAGCCTCATATTGGTAGCC
Organism: Bacillus sp. (in: firmicutes); assembly: GCA_051873995.1. Classification (GTDB taxonomy): domain Bacteria; phylum Bacillota; class Bacilli; order Bacillales; family DSM-1321; genus Bacillus_AD. Next base: position 3,988 of record JBJEFL010000139.1, on the reverse strand, counting down.
ACCTTGGTCTTTAAATAGCACTTGTAATTCATCATATTCTTTTATGACCTTTTGATATTTTTCTTCATCGTTATACGTTTCAGGCAGCGTCATTTCGTGCTCTAGTTTACGTATTTTTTTCTCAAGCTGCTGTAACGGAGCAAATACGGTCAACATTTCATCCCAAATAGAAAGATCAGATTGAATGCCTGTATGTTGAGCAAGGTATCCAAGCGTCAATTCCTTTGATTTGATGATTTCTCCTCCGTCGTATGACATTTGATCAGCGATGATTTTCAGTAATGTTGATTTTCCAGCACCGTTTCGACCGACAAGACCGATACGATCCTTGCTTTGTACTTCCAGCTTTATATCAGAAAGAATTTGTTCAGCTCCAAAGTACTTCGATAATTTATTTACTTGTAACACAATCATTCATTTCACCTCAGTGCTATTAGTGTAAACGAAAAAAGGAGGTTGCCGCAATTATATGTGACATATCTTTTGTGAAAGGCGGTACATAAATTGACACAAATTTTGTGAAATGGTGTATCATCATAATTGGAGAAATTGTTAATAAAGGTATTTGAAAGTGAAAAAGTAAGGTTGCTCGTTCTGAGGTGACCAGATACTTTATCTATTTCATGTACTGGAACAATGAACATCATAGAATGATGATGTGAAAGCGTTATCAGTGCAAGGAAATGAGAGCCTAATAATTTATATTATGAATAAAGGGAGAAATTGCGATATAATTAGGGGTCTTATAAATTGTTGAATAAACGAGATAACCCTAAAGTCCACATAATTATATGCAATTTACACACGATTGGCAGTATAATCGAATAGGGGGAAAAACTATGCCACAAGAATCATTAAAGATACCACAAGCTACGGCAAAAAGATTGCCTTTATATTATCGTTTTTTAAAGAATTTACATTCTTCCGGGAAACAAAGAGTATCATCTGCGGAATTGAGTGAAGCTGTGAAGGTAGATTCAGCGACAATTCGTAGAGATTTTTCATATTTTGGCGCGCTAGGTAAAAAAGGATACGGGTATAACGTTAACTATTTGTTAGAGTTTTTCCGAAAAACATTGGATCAAGACGAGTTAACGAAAGTTGCTTTGATTGGTGTCGGTAATTTGGGAACAGCTTTTTTACATTATAATTTCTTGAAAAATAACAATACAAAAATTGAGATGGCGTTTGATATTGACCCAAGCAAGGTTGGAACGAAAATGGGGGATATCACCATCTATCATATGGATGAAATTGAAGAGCAAATCAAGAAAGAGGGAGTAGCAGTTGCAATCCTCACCGTGCCGGCACCTGTAGCGCAAAGCATCACAGATCGCTTGGTAGCAGCGGAGGTAAAAGGCATTCTGAATTTCACTCCAGCACGTCTGAATGTGCCTGCTGCGATTCGTGTACATCATATTGATTTAGCAGTAGAGCTTCAATCACTTGTATACTTCTTGAAACACTATCCGATGCTGGAAGAAACAGAGGATAAATTAACGGAAGAATAATCTTGTTGAATCCAACATTAACGCAAAAAAATAAGAAGAAACGCTAACGCGTTCTTCTTATTTTTTTTGCATTCGTTTTAAGCGTGAATGAAAACCGAGCATACGGATGCCGTTTCCAATATCGAATGTGGCAAGAATGACGCAAAGAATGGACCAGGCATTCCAGCCGCCATCCTCCGTGACATAATAGATTGCCAGAAAAGTAAATAATGCTCCGAGTGAAATATTAATTAATCCGGATACTAAAGGTGACTGACGCTTCATAATACTCCTCCAATAAAGCTTTGAACTTGTTCCATTTCATTCAGTATTTGTTCCAATTCATCTTGCATGAGCACTTGTGTAACCACAACGATTGTATTCATTGCAACATGGGCAAAAATGGGGACCAATATACGCTGTGTTTTGACATATAAAAATGCAAATGTGAATCCCATCGCACTATAGAGAAGAAGATGCTCAATCTCAAAATGAGCTAATCCAAAAATAATGGAACTGATTAATGCTGCGATAAAGAAATTCGTTTTTTTATAAACAGAACCGAAAATAATTTTCCGAAAGACCACTTCTTCTAAAATAGGGCCAACTATGGCTGTTATTACAGCAAACAAAGGGACTTTCGTGATGATGGATATAATGGTTTGTGTGTTTTCCGATCCTTGTTCAATGCCGATTGCTGTTTCAAGCATGATGGCAAATGATTGTGCGAAGAATGCCATAAAAATACCTATGACAGCCCATAAAACCGACATACCGATGGAGGCTTTCTCTGCCCCTCTTAATGTCGGTGTCGGAGAAAACAATTCTTTACGTAATAAAATTAAAACAAGTAATAATGTTACGGTGAAACTAATGATGGACCAATATGCAACAGCGTTCACCTGTGCTTGTTCAAGCGCCAAGCCCCTGCTCAGTTCAAATTTCAAAAGAAGAGGAGCTCCGATACCGCCTGACAGCTGCATGACTATATAGGCCAAAATGATAAACCAGTATTCTTTTTTCACACTGTTAACTCCTTTTATAAACACGAGAAAGTATTTGATTTGTTCAAATGGTAATGACTGATTAGCGTCCTAACAAAAGGCGTATTGCAGCTACATAAGCTTACATTGACCTTTAATGAGGTGTATGTGCTTTATGAGTCACTTACGTCTATATTACTTCTTTAGGTATAAGGTTTCAAACGATTCTTTCTGTAAGGGGATGGTTACCATTATTTAGATGCAGGTATAGAATAGGTCAATAATGGATATTGTAAAAAAATGTAGAAAAAGAGCGGAATTTTTTTGGGGTCAAACACTTGAAAAATAGTTTGAATTTATTTATTATATTAATTGTGTTAGCACTCTAGAGGATAGAGTGCTAATAAATAATCTACTTATGAAAGTTATTGAGGAGGGTGTTTTTCTTGTTAAAACCATTAGGTGATCGCGTAATTATTGAGCTAGTTCAATCAGAAGAAAAAACTGCAAGCGGTATTGTATTACCGGATACTGCCAAAGAAAAACCTCAAGAAGGTAAAATTGTTGCAGTAGGTGCAGGTAATGTGCTTGATAACGGTGAGCGTGTAGCTCCAGAGGTTGCTGTTGGCGATCGTATCATCTTCTCAAAATATGCAGGTACTGAAGTAAAATACGAAGGTGCTGAATACTTAATTTTACGTGAATCTGACATCTTAGCAATTATCGGCTAAGTTCATACTTAACTTATTAGACTTTACAGTGATGTTGAAGACTAAGACAATTTCTCCTGTCGGATTTATATATGTATGAATGGGCTCGTTTATACCCATTCTTCTATGTATACAATGAAGATGAGATAGATGATTAGATATCAACAAGGCGTAGTAAATATATTCAATTATATTCGGTTATTATTATAGGGAGGTAATGGAAAGATGGCTAAAGACATTAAATTTAGTGAAGAAGCTCGCCGTTCGATGCTTCGCGGTGTAGATGCTCTTGCAAATGCAGTAAAAGTTACACTTGGACCAAAAGGGCGTAACGTTGTTCTTGAAAAGAAATTTGGTTCACCACTAATCACAAATGATGGTGTAACAATCGCTAAAGAAATTGAATTAGAAGATGCATTCGAAAACATGGGTGCGAAGCTAGTTGCAGAAGTTGCAAGCAAAACAAACGATATTGCTGGTGACGGTACAACTACTGCGACTGTTCTTGCTCAAGCGATGATCCGCGAAGGCTTAAAGAACGTTACAGCTGGTGCTAACCCAATGGGTATCCGCAAAGGTATCGAAAAAGCGGTAAAAGTGGCTGTTCAAGAATTACAATCTATTTCTAAGCCAATCGAAAATAAAGAATCTATCGCACAAGTTGCGGCTATCTCTGCAGCGGATGCAGAAGTTGGTCAATTAATTGCTGAAGCGATGGAACGCGTTGGTAACGACGGTGTTATCACAATCGAAGAATCTAAAGGCTTCACAACTGAATTAGATGTTGTAGAAGGTATGCAATTCG
>JBJEFL010000138.1:0-1906 GCA_051873995.1 Bacillus sp. (in: firmicutes) | reverse complement strand
AAATCGAGCAGCTAGTTAATATGGAAAGCGGGAGCATTGTCTCTCGCTTTTTTCGTGCTTTAGCGTACAATGTCAAATACTTTTTTGATATTTTAGGGCAAGTTCAACACACCCACCGCATTTAATTTTTTTTTACAAGTGGCAATTAACCAAGTTTTGATGAAATAGGTGCCCTTTTCTGGATTCAGAAAGGGGTGTGCATTCGCTTCTTTATCTGCAGGGATTCAATCTGGCAATGAGTACAAGATTTTAAGTTAACGTACTAATTCGAATTTACAGGACGAATGGGATAAGGCTAAAGATCGAGGTCATAAGCAATGCCTCAGGAAATTGAAGGGATCTCCATTCGAACCCAAAGAAAGGCACCTATTTATTTGTTTTATTCTAAACAGCAAGTGGTAGACTTAGTTTTTTGGTTACTTCATGTTTATAGTTAAACGTTAGATCTGATGTTCTAAACGGCTGTTGATTTCTAAGCATAGAAAAAGCAATTCGAATAAACTTGTTTCCCATAGCGATATAGATGCTTCTTGTCTTTTTTCCTTTCTCTTTTAAACGAGTATAAAAAGGTTTCATCAGATCGTTGTGCACAGAAAGTGAGCGACCAGCATGATAGATAGCTTGACGGAAATTGGCGTTACCTTGTTTAGAAATATGTCCATGATAGCCTTTTCCACTTCCGGATTGTTTAACGATTGGGTTCGTTCCGGCTTTTTTAATGAGTTGGTTAGCATTTGTGTAATGAGCCAAATCACCCATTTCACAGTAGATTTCAGCAGCTGTCACTAATCCTATACCAGGAACAGTCAGAAGGAAAATACCATCCGTTTCAATGAAAACACGTTCTATTTCTTCTTCGTAAGCTTGGATCGTTTCAGTGTGTCGTTGATAGTCCTTTAGCTTTTGTTGAAGAAGGAAAAGCTCACCTGGAAGATCCGGAATTGGTTTTGAAACAGATTCGCCAGCTGCGAAAAGCAGTTTTTCAATTGTCGTTTTCCGAAGCTTTAAATTATGTGCCTTTGATAACTTTCTTAATCCAATCTCACCCAATTCAAGAATTTGAGAGGCGTGGGGATAGTGGGTCAAAAAATGGACACTGGCCTTTCCCCAGAAGTCACTGAATATACGTGAGGTCTTTAATTTTCCATCCTTCAGTGTGCTGTAACCCTGATATTCACGCCAAATCTGATCATGGATGCTTCGAATCTCTACCTTGATACGAGAACGTTTATTGATTTCGCTCCTTCTCGCTCTTGTCAGGTGTTGGAGCTGTTTGTATACGCCCGTCGTCACCCTGGCATTGGTCGCTTTATTGCCGACTAATGCCTCCGCAATCAGATACAAATCAATATCATCTGTTTTGGTAGAAGTTAGATGTTGTTTTCGTTCTTCATGGGTAGAAGCAGGGTTAATAATATGAACGGAGTACCCTGCATCCACTAGAATACGATAGATGTCCTCATAATAATGACCTGTCGCTTCGATACCGATAAATATACGCTCAGCTTGACAGAGGGCTTTGGCTTTTTCGATGGAGTTGACGAGAAGATCCATGCCTGCTTTATTGACCATAAAGGTAAATGGGGTTTCCAATACTTCACCGAAATAGTTAAGAATCATAGCTTTCTGTAAAACTTTTGATACATCAATGGGAATCAATAAAACCTTTTCTAAATTAGCACCTTTTAATTCTTTCGCGAATTGACTTCTCCTTAACCCTTGTTTACTATTAAATAGTCTCATTGACTATGACCTCCTTGGCGGGATGAATGATTGATTTAAACTTGGTTAAGTACTTCAATCGTAGCATAGTCATTGGGACTTTTTGTGTACAAAGTGATTATTTCATACACCAGGAAATTATAAAAATCCAACTTGTGTATAAGTTCTGAATAGAGTATATTGA
>JBJEFL010000137.1:0-9478 GCA_051873995.1 Bacillus sp. (in: firmicutes) | reverse complement strand
ACCTATCAGACAGATTACTGTTATGTACCGGCTTGCACCATGAAGAAAACGAATGATTTACTGGAACAGTTCTGCCAGAACAATTATCTGACCTTCCGAAAGGGATGGTCAATATTCAAAAATAAAGAATACCTTGCAAAACTGGAATATCAACACGAACTAAAATCTGTTCTTTCCGATTTCATCAAACGATTTGAAGGCAGGCAGAAAGAACTGCCGGATTTAAACAGATTCCATAAATTTAATGAACAGGGAAAGCGAATCGGTGTATTTGATATGGAGATTGTCAATTATCTAATACAGACGGTTCCTTTTTTATGCTTGGGGAAACACCTTATATTTATGAAAAAGGTTGTTATCATGAAGATCGAAAAGGAATCCGTTTGAAGTCGCATATTCAAAAACTGATTTTTCGTGACTGTATCAAGGCGACCACCATCCAGAGCATTTATAATCTTCTGGTATCACAAGCACAGGTACAGAAACATTTTTCAGACCTTAACAACCAACCATCTCATTGGATGAATTTTCAGAATGGATATTTTGATGTGATGGAATGGAAAATGTGCAAGGAATCCGATTATGCCATCCACATGGCAATGCTGGCATTGAAGCAGCTATACAGCGACAATTTTTTTACTGAAAGTGATCACAGTAAAGAATGTATCGTTAATCTTTATCGTTCTGCAGACAGCGTAAAGGCATTTACCGATAATATGCTCTGCCATAAATCTAATGACAGAAATGATAAAAATGACAAAATATAGTTGGATATCCTTGGATATGGAAATTATTGAAAAATTGATTGATATGTCATGGAATCATTTTTGTCATATGAACTTAACAACAAGAGAATGTGTTATCTACGGTAAAAGTGATTACAAATGAAGAATTTCGTGATAATATTTTTTCGAATAATTCTGTGCTCCTGGAGCACAAATCTTAATTGAATTTGTTATTGTACGGCAGTCTTTAGCAAGACTGCTGTTATTTATAAAACAACTTATTTGAAATTACTATTCAAATGAACTTATTTGAAAGTTACGACAATATATAAGTGTAAGGGCAAAGTCCTTATAGTCGACTAGAGGGAGAAAGGAAAAAGGATAACTTGTGATGAATAATTATGAATTCGATCAATTTGTCCGGGACAACGGAAAGGATATATTGAGGTTCTGCAGGATGACTTGCGGTGATAAAGACTCCGGAGACGAGTTGTACCAGGATACAATGCTCAAGCTGTTGGGAAAAATACAACAATTGGATATTCAACAGAATGTAAAGAGCTATGCCTTATCTATATCAATCTTGCTTTGGAAAAATAAAAAGAAAAAATATGCGAACAGGAACCGATTGATGCCTATGGAAAGCATTGACTGTATGGAAAACGGGGGTAATCTGGCTATTGCAGATTTATCTGCAATGTCACCGGAAAGCTACATTATGCAGGAAGATGAGAAGAATACCATTCAACAGATCGTTGCAAATTTGCCGGAGAAATATAGAATGCCGATATATTTGTATTATTCAGCAGACATGTCTGTTCAAGAAATAGCAGGAGTATTGCAGATACCGGAGGGAACTGTGAAAAGTCGCATGAACAAAGCAAAACACATGTTAAAAAAAGAACTGGAGGCGTTAGGATATGACGGATGAAAGATTAGAGCAAATCTTAAAGCAAGCCCTTGCTACAGAAATTGATGATTCAGAAATCCAAATTCGGAGAAAGGTTAGGAATAGTAAAATGAATATGAAAAAAATAATTGCACGCGGACTTGTAGCATGTGCAGCACTGACATTGGTTGTAACCGGAGGATACTTTAGTGGTCTTTCAAAGTCTGGAGGAGATGGAACTTCCAATGTAAATGACGGTTATAATTCTACAACAAGTAATTTATTTGCTATTACAGCATATGCATCAGAATTGCCGGAGGCAGTTTCTTCAGGAGATGTTATAGGAGTTAGCGCCGTTGTGGCACGTTTTGGAAGTTCGGAGTATCTAGACGGTAGATTCGCTATTTCGGGACAAAATATCGAGAAGGTAAAAATTGAAACTGACAAATGTAGTCTTTATTCGGCGATATCTATTTATGAAGGGGATCCTGAATATGAGAAAGTCCAAAATGCCATAGCGAACGGTGAAGGTGAAGAGTATGTAATGATAGCCGATGCTGGTTTCAACTATGATGAAGAGACTGCTGCAGAATCAATTCCATATCACTATGAGCATCTGGTAGTAGAAGGCAGTACCTATGAAGGTGCTTATAATGACAAAATGTTATTTGGTATGTCTGTTCCTGAAGAATTGCGGAGCACTAAAGATGATGATCCGACAGCTTATCATGAGGATGTAGATCAGGTAAATGGCGCAACGCTTACTATTGAAGTCACATATATAAATGGCAGTACAGAAATACATCACTATAAATTGAATACCGGAAAAATTTTTGTTCCGTCTGATGAAAATGGATATCTCCAGTGGGATAATCTTACGAGATTTATTGCATCTGAAGAAGAATGTTACACGTATGGATATCTGATGGAGAAGATAGATTAGTTTTTGATGAAGACATCATAGTAGTGACAAAATTTTAGTTTGTACGCATAAGAAAAATTGAATATTATGTAAAGCAGGGCCGATCAGCAGAGATGTTGATCGGTTTTGTTTTGCCCGTTTACATAGTCGGTGATCCAAGTTCTCAGCCTGGAACATCGGCTATTTCTTTTGCGGAAAGTCTGGTGGGAGTTTCTGCAAACCGATCAAAACTGGAGCGATTGGTTTCGAGCAAAGACCATGAGCTGCCATGTTTTTGTAGGACAAGAGTACAAAGGGATGCAATCCCTTTGTGCAGGAGCTGCTGGGGGTGGCTGCTCCCCTGTCGGGGTTGAGGGCGAGAAGTCCTCAGCAGGTTAAGGGCGGCAGCCATTGCCCAGTGGCCAATCGGAACTTTGGATAATCATGCTCCACCAGAGCTTCTCTTTGATGTTGTAACAGAGTTTATGATTGAAATAAATGAGAGATTTGGTTCCCATGTTCATATATTGGACTGGGCATTACATTTGGACGAAAGTACACCTCACATCCACGAGCGTCACGGTTTTGACTGTGAAAATAAGTACGGCGAGATTGCCCCTCAGCAAGAAAAAGCTTTGGGATTTGAATTGCCCGATCCGGAAAAGCCGCCGTGAAGAAAAAATAACAGAAAAATGACCTTTGACTCTGTCTGTCGGCTTCTTCTGTTTGAGATTGCAAAGAAACATGGTCTGTTATTAGAAGAAGAGCCGGAATATGGTGGAAGATGATATTTAGAGAAACAGGATTTTATCATTGCCAAGCAAAAGGAGCAACTGGCAGCACAAGAACGGAAACTTGAAGACCTAACCATGAAAATTGAAGACGTAGAAGCTCTGATCGATGAGGTCGCAGAGAGTGTGAATGTGCTGCAAAACGTTTAGAAAGATACTCCTGAACTCTAAAATACAGAAATAAAGCTACTAAGAAATGGAGAATGTCCTTAAGAAATAGTGAAAAATTTACAGTGAATTGTCATTAATGTAATCTAATAGATTACCAGAATAGAAAATATAAGGGTATGTTCATTGAAGGCATTGTCTTGTCATTACATTTAACTCAATTTCAGCAATGTTCAGCCAACTTCCATGTTTGCAAGCCGAATCGATTCTCGTCCGATTGGTTCATCGAATTCCAAACGTACCTGTTTTTCTAAAAGGCGCAATGTCCAACGGGCACGACCATCAGGCGCAGGGCCGCAGGCAATACGAAGTATTTCTGCTTCCATACGACCATCCAGTTTGCGTCTGGCATTTGAACGAGGATTTCAATTGATTTTGATAATCTCAGGAATACCACCTTTTACAGATCAAAAAAGAAAGCATTGGAGGCTCGCTACAAGGATCACTGGCGATTACCTTGACCAGACTTTCACTGGCAAGCAGATAACAGCTTGCAGAACACACGACTTTCACCAGTAAGATTTGTGTCATGCTCGGCACACAATTTAAAATACAGACACCGCCTGCGCAGTGTCTGTATTTTGATTACTTTACCTGAATATTCTTAATTTCCGAATAACCTCCAAAGGTCTTCTTTCCATCAACCTCTGTATATGCGCGCACTTTGTAATAATAAGTATTTCCGCTGGTCAGCCCTGCGTTGGTGTATTTGAGAGTGCTTCCATCTGTGATACTTTTTATCACTTCAAATTTTTCATGTCAATCTCCTCCTTTTGATAAATTATAACTTCTCGGAATCTTCAGCCCTGATTTTATAAGGCTTTCAGACCCCCTATCTAAAAAAATCAGTTACTATTCACAGTTGATTTAAATTCATTATGAAATCATTGTCTTACCCCGGCTTAGACCGGGATAAAATATTGCACAAAATACTCGCCCTACACCCGTCAAATATTGGTACTTATTTATTTTTTAAAAGTACCAATATTCCATTGACATTTCTATTGGTATGATATATAATAATACCAATAGGAGGTGTTAATTATGTCGATAGTAAAATACACAAACAAGAAAACTGGTGTTGTTTCCTGGTATGAATCTACTTCTCATTATGATCCTGAAACAAAACAGTCAAGACCCGTACGCAAATATCTTGGCCGTGAAGATCCCGTAACAGGAGAACTCATCCCTTCATCTGGGAAACGAGGCCGAAGAAATGGTGATACTCTCAGCAAAAATGATGATCCGCAATCTTCCCCCAATGATGATGCAATGAATGCGATGCAATCGAAGTATGAGAAGAAAATATCTTCACTTGAAGCATTAGTAAGCGAGCAGAAAGCCACTATCCGAAAACTGGAATCGGAAAAATCTTCCATAGTCAAAAAACTTTCTGATCTGCTGAACACAATCACAGACTGACCATGACACTGGGGGAATCAGCCATGACCAAATATTCCGGCGACATCCGCAGAGATTTTGACAAAGCCACTTCTGAAATTTCAAAGCTGAAAGACCGCATTCTCAATTATCAGGAGAAGTTCGCTTCGATGCGCGATGAAATAAGACGTCTCCGCAAAACAAATGAATCACAAAAAGCGAAGTACGAAGAAATCATCGCTGAAAAAGATGCCATCATAAAGGAACTTCAGAATCGCCTCGCCCATGCCGAGGCAATCAATCATCATGATGGAACCAATACCGGAATTCCCACCGGTCAGACACCTCTGGGAAAAGAAAAAGTGATCCCCAATACACGGAGGAACTCAGGCAAGGCTAAAGGTGGTCAACCAGGTCATGAAAAACATTTTCTTAAAACCCCGGATGAAGCCAGTGTGACCGACATCATCAAGCATGGCGATGATGAGAAAGGCTTTGCGTGTCCGGATTGTTCAGGTACTGACTATATCCCGACCGGGGAATGTGAAACGAAGTATGAATACGATGTCCGAATCAAGGTCGCCAGAATCAAACATGAATTCTATTATTATGAATGCCAGGATTGTGGAACCATCTTCCGTTCCTTTATTCCACCGCATCTTAAGGAAAATGCCCAGTACGGCAGCACAGTGCAGGCGCTGGCATTATCCCTGGTGAATACGGCGAATGCGTCAATGAATAAAACCAGCATGTTTCTTAACGGAATGACCAGCGGGGAACTTTCACCCTGTGATGGCTATATCGCAAAACTACAGGGGCGTGCAGCGAAGATGCTGCTTCCATTCCGTGAGGATCTGCATCTTCTGCTGATCACTCGACCGATTGTATACTGGGATGATACTGTCATCACGATCAACAAAAGCCGTGCATGTTTTCGTTTCTATGGGGACGAAACCATTGCATACTACACAGCTCATGAACATAAAGATATGGAGAGCCTTGATGACGACAATGTCCTGGCACTTCTTACTTCTGATAGTAAAACCATGCATGATCACAATAAGGTCAACTACAACAAAAAATTCACCTTTGATAATCTCGAATGCAATCAACATCTGCAAAGGGACTGCCAGAAAAACAGTGATGATACATGTCATACATGGTCATCCAAACTGAAGGAACATATTTCTTCCGCAATAAAGGACCGGAACGATCTCATTACTCAGGGGAGCATGGCTTTTTCTGATGCCTATGTTGAAGACTTTCATCATAAACTGGATGAGATCAGCTGCTACATTATTTTCAAACAACCCCACCAACTGAAAAATTTCTGGTTGCTTAGATCCTGCTTTAACAATTTCAAAAGCATCATTGATTACTTGTGCTGATAAAACAGGACCAAATCCTGCACCCACACCTGTTTCTGAAAGACCAAGATTTATTCCATTTACGCCTGGAAAATCAAAACGACTTAAAGCTGCATTATATAGCTTATCATATTTTTCTTTTGAATTATCCAGCAAAAGCATGAGAGTTTCAAAAAAGTCATTGACTCTATTATATGCATTCGCAAATTCGGGTGTTTTTGATTTTTTAAGGCGCAATATGTTAATAAAAAAGTGACTGTCCTTATTCATTATAGAATCAAAAACACCTAATTCATCCAACTCATCATCCAACTCAAAAAATTCGGATATAAATTTATCTTCCATATATTCTTTCATCCCTTCGTATAGCACCATCAAGACAAACCTACAACAAATTTACACTTCTTTTCGGATAGTATAATTATCAATATTATCCTGGCGTTCAATTGCAGCATCTATGTATTTTTTATGATCCGCAATGAATGCCTCCCACTTAACTGCACCAATATAACTTGGATTCGGACTTGTCCAGATTTTACATTCATTGTTGGTACATTCTCTGGTAGAAGGATTTTTGAGATTAAACTTGTTTTTTGCTAAAATCGTAAAAAGTTTATCCGTATGATGTGTTGTACAATACGAAGAACAGCAGGTTCTTGATTCCAAATAATAAGAATATGATCCGTTACTATCTGGAAGAACTACTGCAACCATAGCATTACTTCTACTGGTAACACTTTTACCTGTTTTTGTTTTTCTTGAAATTTCTTTAAGAGAATACGAGATTTCCCATGGAATCCACTGGTCTCTGTCAGCTTTATCCGATTCTCGCATATTCGGAGAAATAAATATTACTGTCACAGAACTATCATAGATACGATTTTTCAACTTTTCCCAAATAACTTCTTCGCTAAGCCCACTAAGGTCTTCATCATCTTCTTCACCTTTATTGATGTCATCTTCAGCGGATAGTTTATTCTGGAATTCGGTAACGTAATCACGAACTGTAGAGTTCTCCCACCAAGTGAGGTTTTTCACATCTGCATCTGCGTATTTATAAGAAACAAAAATTTTATGACCCATTCATAATCCTTAACCAAAAATATTTAATATGTAAATAATTACGCCTAATGTTACCGTGATAGGTAAATAAAAGACTATCTCTGTCGTCGACAAAAAACAGTTCAATGGACATAACTTTTTACTATCAGAAATGCTTAGACTCTGAATCTGTGATAAATCCATCGAAAAATTGATTTCATCATCACGCTTTTCAGTAATTGTCTTATACAAAATTCTGTACTGGCGTTCCAAACGTAAGTAATATGTGTCAAGCAGCCAGAACACAATAATCGGTATGAATGCGATTATTATAAATTTGCGCTCAGTATCCTTCGCTGCAAGACCTCCAATCAATACAACCAGTGTCATCGTCCAAGCCTTTAACTGAAAACAGTTCTTTGCCATTCGTTCAATGATATTTTTAATCATTTCTAAATGTTTTATCTTATTTGTGTTATCCATTATGACTTATCTACCTTTCTTCTAATTTCCCCTACCAAGTTATGTACCGTTGTTGCCGGACACATTTCTGAAGGGATTCGTTTACATTCTCTCAAACACTGTTCATATTTTTGAGCAGCGATCTGAAGCGCTTTGTCCTCATCGCCATATTCGCAAAGACGTTTGTACATGTCAGAGTCTGCTTTGGAATATTTCTGACCGGTTCTTACTTCATAAAGATCAGCAAATCTTGAACAGCAGGTCCATGATTCGTGGATTGCTGGCATACTTCCAAAGTAAGCATACATCCAGATTTCAAAACATGGATTAGACCAGCCTACGTTGATTCCGACTTTCTCTGCATCCCTGATAATCTGATCAAAATTTGGAACCTGATCACGATCAAATACAATCCATGGTATACGGTATTGTGCTTCATAAGCTGTCATTTCAAGACATTTCTCAATCATATTCTGAGTCTTTGTTTCGACAACTTTAATAACGAGTTTTTTCTTTACATCTTCTGAAAGACTGTCGTGTAAGCCGTTAAAAAAACAGCGTTCAGTAGCCTCTGTGTCGGTCACGACAAGATAGTACCCCATTTCTGGGATACGACGTACTGCACGCTGTTCTCTTGTTTTTCTATTACCTGTTCTGTCCTTTCGTGCCATAAATTAACCCTCCTTAAAAAAATCGATGGTCTTTAAGGATGGAATAGCTCCATATTTTCCTAACAGATAATTTTTTTCATAACTTTCGTCCTTACGGATACGGGAACCATCCTCGTCGATAAAATCAGCCAAGGAATATAATGTAGATAATCCCATATCATCTTTTTCTGTAAACCAGATTTCATCACGACGTAACAGCTGATTAGATAACTGCCATGTGTCATGCGTTGTAAATACGAGCTGTGCATGATTTACATTGATTTCTGGGTTAAGAAAAGTAAGAATGAAGTTGCGAACAAGAAGTGGGTGTAACCTGGCATTTAACTCGTCGATAAAGAATACCCCACCATTTTGCAATACATCCTGTAATTCTGGATAGAGTGCAAACATTTTTAAAGTACCTGCTGATTCATGAGCAAGTGGAATTTTTGCCATGTCTTCAGATCCGATTTTTTTATGAAGTGCATCTATCAGATATTTTTCTTCTTTAGAATCTTCCTGGGCAGGAAGTTTTGTAACTTCAAATCCTTTTATTGTTTCGTCAAAAGAAGAGAAGTATTTTACAACATTTGCTCTAATTTTATCGTCATCAATAAATCCCTCAGGAAGAACACGAGACATAAAGAAGTTTATTACAACATCACCAAAATCTGCAAATTCATTGTTTAAAAACCAATCTCTTACAAGTTTGCATTTAGCTATTTTTAATTTGGCTCCTAATGAAACAATAAGAACTTGTTTTTCCAATGCGATTTCTATATTTTCTCTGCTTGTTTTTGGAATACCTGCTAAATCTAAAGTTTCTTCATCTCTATAAAAAATAGTAGAATATTTACGAGCTGTTTTAGCCTTGTAATTCAGCCATTCCTCTGTAACGCCAGTTTTTCCAATACAGAAACCGTAATTATAACATTTCTCAGTTTTATCGCCAGGAACAGTGAAATATACTTCAAAACTTGTATCTGCATTTTCTGAAGATATATCGAAAAGGAATGGAAGTGGTCTGATATCATCAAAGTCCTTTTCTTCATCTCCATATTTGAAAGAGTGAACTACATACTCGCTCATATATTCAAATGCACC
>JBJEFL010000136.1:0-42369 GCA_051873995.1 Bacillus sp. (in: firmicutes) | reverse complement strand
AGCGTATCTTTTCGTTTGCTTCTCTTATTGTTCATGACTTTCATATGCTTTGACAATCTTTCCGACTAACGGGTGTCTCACAACATCACTGCCTTCTAGGAAGTTAAAGCCTATTCCTTCTACACCCTTCAAAATATTGACAGCCGCCGTTAATCCCGATTTTGCTTTTCTAGGTAAATCAACTTGAGAAATATCACCCGTAATAATCATTTTCGAACCAAACCCAAGACGAGTCAAAAACATTTTCATTTGTGCTTCTGTTGTGTTCTGTGCTTCATCCAAAATGACAAAAGCATCATCCAACGTTCGACCGCGCATATAGGCAAGCGGGGCAATTTCAATAATACCTCTGTCAATCAATCTTTGTGTATGCTCTGTTCCTAACACATCATGCAGTGCATCGTATAAAGGTCGTAAATATGGATCAACTTTCTCTTTTAAATCCCCTGGTAAGAAACCTAAGCTTTCACCCGCTTCAACTGCAGGACGTGTTAAAATAATCTTGTTAATTTTTCCACTTTTCAAAGCAGCCACAGCCATGACAACAGCCAAATACGTTTTCCCCGTTCCGGCTGGACCAATCCCAAATACAATGTCATACCGTCTGATCGTATTAATGTAATGCTTTTGACCAAGTGTTTTAATTCGAATCGGTTTTCCTTTAACCGTCTTAGCAATTTCCTCTTCATACATTTCTTGAAAATAATCTAGTTGACCCTTTTCCGCTAGTGAAATAGCGTATGCAACATCGCGGGCGCTAATGGTAATACCCTTGCGGATTACACTGAGCAACGCTTTTATAATGTCATAAGCCAGCTCAACCGAAGCAACATCACCCTCAATTGTAATTGTTTCTCCTCTTGTAATAATGGTTACTTGCAGGTCTTCTTCCAGCACTTTCACATTACTGTCTGATACCCCCAACAAATCTAACGCTTCTTTCGGTGTTTCCAGTTGTACATCTACTTGTTTATGTTCTAAAGTCATTCGTCAATCTCCTTGAACAATTGGACGTTCAATTGCAATATTTTCTAGTACTTGGTAATGTATCGATAATACAACTTTACCATGCTCAAAACGTTCATGCAAAATTTTTTCGCCAATTATCTTACTCTCCACCGGCAATATTTTTTTTAGGTCATTACTGCCGATTTCTCGTCCCTTTTCAATAGCTTCTTTTTTTGAATATTCCCTAGTAACCGTTTCTTTATCACGATAAGTGACCGATTTATATGAAATAGGCAGCTTATAGCCTAAAAAATATAACGGCCTGTCCGTTTCATCCGTTTCATAATCAGCAATGGTTGTCTTCCCGAACCCCCATATAGGCAGAGACAATTTATTCACCCTCACATAATGCTTTGTTTCTTCAATACCGGAATACACATGAAACTTACTGACAAGTGGGATTTCCACAGTGGATTTATACCAGGTTTCCCCTAATACAACTCCTTTCGCAGACACAAATTCACTATTTTCACCATTACTGATATTACTTGAAACAAGCAACTGCCCTTTTTTCACATAATCATTTACCTCCACCGCTGCCTTTCCTTTCTCAACAAAAATTCGTCGAATGACCGCTTTTTTCGTTGCCACTAAATTTTGTTTATCTACCTTACTTACAATTTCCGGTTCTTTCTTCTCCACGACCTGCAGATGAAAGGTTGTCCCTCTCAACTCCACACCAACCCATGTAATTGCATCAATTTCATGGGATAAATTACGCTGAATCTCATCCGATCCGTCAATAAAAAATTGAAATTTCCCTATCTCAACCCCCATTGCCTTTAATTCTTTCCTGATTTGATGCTCCGTCTCCGGTTTCGCTCCCGTCACCTCAATATTCCACACCACATTCGACAACAAAAAGAGACCGGTCAAAAACAAAATGAACCCAAGAAGAAAGCCGCTATTCAACAACAGTCTTTTCGTTAAAAAAGGCAGACCGGCCCGCTTTTTAAAATACACTTTACAAGGATGTCTTCGGACAATTCTTCGCATGCGGTTGACATTATTTAGAGAGATATAAAAAGTAACAGCATTCTCACTTTCTCGTTTCATATTCCAAATATGGATATTGTTTCGTACCAAAGCATTGACAAAGTTTTCAACAGTAATGCCTTTGGCCTTTACTTGCACATAGCCTGTATAGAAGTTTGTCCATTGATTCCTCATGCACCTTCCCCCTGTACTTATTCTTTACTTTCAACGAAGGCAACAGAATGAATAAGTCCCTCTAGCATGATTTCTTCTGGAAGAATAGTCTTAATGATGAACCCTTCACCTTTGATTGATAGTTGTCCTTGATCCACTTTCAAGCGAATTTCCGTCTCCGAAAACCCAATTAACCCTCTATGATTTTCAATATAAATATGTATTTGTCCAATCATCGTAATGCGCGGGAGATTCATCATGACGTCTTTCGGAAGAGAAGCGGTGTTCGTCAATATTTGTTTCACTTTCTGACTCCACTTTTTTGCCATAAAAAAAGAACCTCCTTTCATTCAAATGTATGAATGAAAGGAGGTTTCTAGCACAATTTTATCTATTCAATTTAAGGAAATCATCTTATCTCCGCTTCGTTAAAGGTCTCTTCGCTCGAGGAGGACCTAATACTTCTGCCATGATAATCCCCGTTACAAGCTTGTTCTTACTATAAGAAGGCAATTCCGACGTTTTTTCGGAAGCCGGATGCTCTTCCCCTTGCCTTGCAACTGTTTTTACTGCTGAAGCAGCTGCTGCTTGTTTCGCCCACATTTCTTGCCTTTGACGTAGTTGTTCTTCCAGAATGGACGGTTCTTTTGGAGCAGTCGAATACATGTCCGGCACACGGGAAGTGTTTTCCTCCGGCTCCGGACTAGTCGTCTTCATTTTCGTCTGTGGTTCATCTTTTTTATCTGTACGCATGGTCGGCAAATCCAACACTGGACGATGTTGTTGCTTTTTCTTCTTATTCTCTCCACCCAACATGGAACTGAGCGCACCGAAAATAATCACAAGAATCCACAAATTACTGAAAATCAAATCAAACAAATTTTCCACAAGGAGTCATTCTCCTTTCTAGAACGGCTTTACGTTATTTTTGCTCTTCATCAGACAGGCGACTGATTGAGCCTCTCATATCTGTGTCCGCATTAATATTTTGGAAGTTCAAATAATCCATTACACCAATGTTTCCGCTCTTTAACGCTTCTGCCATCGCAAGCGGTACTTTCGCTTCGGATTCTACTACCTTCGCTCTCATTTCTTCAACTTTTGCTTTCATTTCTTGCTCTTGAGCAACAGCCATCGCACGTCTTTCTTCTGCCTTCGCTTGCGCAATTTTCTTATCTGCTTCGGCCTGATCAGTCTGAAGCATCGCACCAATATTTTTACCGATATCCACATCCGCGATGTCAATCGACAGAATCTCAAAGGCTGTACCAGAGTCCAAACCTTTTGATAAAACTGTACGCGAAATCATATCTGGATTTTCAAGTACTTTCTTGTGATCAACAGACGAACCAATTGTCGAGACAATCCCTTCACCGACACGGGCTACAATTGTTTCTTCACCTGCACCACCGACTAGACGCTCGATATTGGCACGTACTGTTATACGCGCTTTCGCTTTCACTTCAATCCCGTCCATTGCCACACCTGAGATAAACGGCGTTTCAATAACACGTGGATTAACACTCATTTGAACGGCTTGCAACACGTCACGACCTGCTAAGTCAATCGCTGCCGTTCTTTCAAAGCTCAATTCAATATTCGCACGTTGTGCTGCGATTAATGCATTTACAACACGGTCAACATTACCGCCTGCTAAATAATGACTTTCTAACTGATTCGTCGTCACGCCAATTCCCGCTTTATGCGCTTTGATCAACGGGTTTACAACACGACTTGGAATAACTCGACGTAATCTCATACCGATTAACGTAAAAATACTTACTTTCACACCTGCTGCTAAAGCAGAAATCCACAGCATAACAGGAACGAATGTGAAAAATACTGCCAAAAACACAATTCCCACAAAAATAGCTGCAAATAATAAAATTGTTTCTGAGCCCATGAACTAAATCATCCTTCCTACCACTATTTACATTCTCTTACTACAATTCTAGAACCTTCTGTTTTTACTACTTTCACTTCACAGCCTTGATCGACAAAACTTCCTTCGGTGACAACATCCAATCGTTCGTCATCAATGACAGCAATGCCTGAAGGACGAAGAGGTGTTGCTGTTTTTCCCGTTTTACCAATCAGATCCAAACGGGACACATTGGAAATGTAACCTTCTTCCGTACTTGTGGAGTCAGTTAAAATCATTCTTTTTAAGAATTTCATTTGTTTACCAAACACCTTTACCATTAAGATAGACACTGTTAAGGATACCACAATTGCAATCAAGAGCGAAACAGCCATCTGCGTATTATTATCACTCACTAAAAACATACTGCTGACGATCGCTATGAAGCCTATAGTACCAACAATGCCTCCAGGAATGAAAAGTTCCAAGACCAACAATATAAGACCCAAACCAAACAAAATAATAGTTTCGTAACCTGTAAGTCCCGCAACCATATGTCCAAAGTAAAAAAGAAGCAATGCTGTCAGACCGGTAATACCAGGCAAACCGAACCCTGGACTAAATAACTCAATGGTGATTCCGAGAAATCCTATTGTTAATAAAATGGGTATGACAACAGGATTCGTAAGGAATCGTGCAGCCTTCTCTGCAAAGCTTTCATCAACGCTTCGAATATCTGCATTTTCATAGCCAGTCATTTGCAATAACTCTTCTTGATTGGCTACTGTTCCTTCACTATAGCCTACTTCAAGAGCCTGAGTATCCGTCAACGTCAGTAACTTTCCTTGTCCGGCGCCAAGCTCCGTTAAATCGTTATCTACGTCGGCCATCGCCAATGCATATTCCGGGTCTCTTCCATTTAGTTCTGCCGCTGATTTCATCGCCGCATTCCAATAAGATTGCGCTTTTTGATCTGCTGCGTTCCCCGCACTATCAATAATGGCCGCTGACCCCATCGTGGAACCAGGAGTCATATAGATTTCATCTGCATTCAATGCAATATAAGCTCCTGCCGATAATGCCTGATTATCGACCCAAGCAATTGTTCTTATTGGGGAATCAGCAAATAATTTCCCTATTTTACTTGCTGCATCAACAGCCCCACCAGGTGTATTTATTCGAAAAATAATAGCTGAGGCATCATTTTCTTCTGCCGTCGTTAATGCCCTTTGCAAAAAAGCATATAATCCATTTTCAACTGTCTCTTCTACAGGGACAATGTAAACCTTTTCTTTATTGGCAAGAACATTTAAAGGAAGTAAACTAATACCTAATAGCAAGGTGAGTAGCAAAAAGGAGAACCACTTACGCACGCCCATTCCTCCTTTCTATGTGAAATGTTGTTATATATGTATATTACGGATTATGCACATAAAAGTTTCAAAATCGCAAAGGAAATATTTATACAAATTTAAAAACCACAAGCTATTACTTGTGGTTTTTAAACGAGTTTAAGATAGATGTTGTTGTACTAATTTATTTATAAGTGCTCCATCAGCTTTACCTTTCAGCTTCGGCATCAGCGCACCCATAACTTTACCCATCTCCGCTTTAGAGCTAGCTCCTAGGCTTTCAATGGTTTCTTTAACAATGTGAGTCACTTCTTCTTCCGTAAGTTGCTGAGGCATATATAGTTCAACGTAATTGATTTCAGTACGAATTTTTTCAACGAGGTCTTCACGACCGGCGTTTGAAAACTCTTGGAGAGAGTCTTTGCGTTGTTTTGCTTCGCGAGAAAGGACTGTCAATTCTTCGTCTTCCGTCAATTCTTTCTTACCAAGCTTAATCGCTTCGTTTTGAAGAGCTGCCTTAAGCATACGAATGACAGAAAGTTTGTCTTTCAACTTATCTCTCATTGCTTGTTTCATATCATTGTTTAATCGCTCGAGAAGACTCATAGTCCCACCCTCTCTTACCATTTACGTTTTCTAGCAGCTTCAGACTTTTTCTTACGCTTTACGCTTGGTTTTTCATAAAATTCGCGCTTTCTTGCTTCTTGCAGTGTACCTGTTTTAGATACAGAGCGTTTGAAGCGGCGAAGAGCATCTTCTAGTGATTCGTTTTTACGAACTACAGTTTTAGACATCTCTATCCCTCCCTCCGAACACAACACACTAACTCAAGTGTAACATAATTATCATGTACTTTACGATTATAATATAAGGATAATATAAAGGTCAACTACTTCTGGGAAATTGATAGCTCTAACATCTAAAAAAACATATTTTTTTCAAAAAAATTCACGAAAATAAATTAAGAATAGTGGCATGTCCACAAAAAATAGCAATAAACTGTTGTAAGGGGTGGAAACATGCGTGATATCGGTCTTTTTATTTTACTGATTATTTTATTCCTTTGTGCCATGTCCATATTGCGGAACGGTCTATTGCATTTAACCGGTGATGGTTTAAAAAAGCGGCTTCAGTCACTGACCGATACGCCAATAAAAGGTTTTTTTACAGGGATGATCTTTACAGCCATTTTACAGAGCAGCTCTGCCATGATGGTCATGACGGTCGGATTAGTGTCTGTCGGCGGATTAACATTCGGACAAAGTATCGGAATCATCTTAGGCAGCAATATCGGAACAACCATAACAGCCATCTTTATGTCTTTTTCCATGGATCGCTTAATTATGCCTGGGCTAGTAATCGGGTTTATATTAATACTTATGCCCAAACACACGCTTAAATATTCCGGATTTGCCATTTTCGGATTATTTTCTATCTTTTATGCCATCAAAGGCTTCACTTCTCTTTCGGCTTCCTTAACACAATATACATATTTCGACACTATCATCCAGTCCGTGGAGCATAGCCTTCTTTTTGCTATATTAATAGGAGCAGTCATAACCGCCATCATTCACTCAGGTACGGCCACTATCGCTATTGCCATGGGTTTTATTACCGGTGACCAATTATCCTTATCTGCCGGTATCGCCTTGATGCTCGGTTCCAATATCGGAACATGTGTAACCGGCTATATCGCCAGCATCGGTGCCGGCAAGGAAGCCAAGCTAACGGCTTATGCTCACATTTGGCTCAATATACTCGGCGTAGCTCTATTTTATCCCTTTTTCGACTATCTCTTATTAGCAGCCTCTTCCTTCACTGATGAAAAGCACGTGCAATTGGCACATGCAAGTGTCATTTTCAATGTTATCTGTTCCCTACTTGTCCTGCCATTCGTCAACCTATTCAGCCGGTTCATTTTATTACTACATGATCACAAATGACCCACATTGCAAGTGCCTCGTCTAGAACTGTTTAGACTGGAGCTAAAAGACAATTATGCTCCAGTCTAAGTGATCCATAAGTCGAGAATGTCATCATATCCTAACATCAACAAAAACCTCGAGAATCTACTATTCCCGAGGTTTTATTCTTAATAATCGCTATCTGCTGTTAAGCCATTCACAATAGCAATTCCAGCACTTGCTCCGATGCGAGTCGCTCCTGCTTCAATCATTGCTTCAGCGTCTTCCGCGTTACGAACCCCACCAGATGCTTTCACACCGATATCTGGTCCTACTGTTTTTCTCATTAGAGCGATATCTTCTTTCGTTGCTCCACCAGTAGAAAAACCAGTAGACGTTTTAACAAAATCCGCTCCTGCTTTCACAGCAAGCTCACAAGCACGAACTTTTTCTTCATCCGTTAGAAGACAAGATTCGATAATGACTTTTGTTAAAGCTTTCCCTTTCGCTGCTTCCACCACAGCTTTAATGTCTGCTTCTACAAGTTCATTGTTGCCATCTTTAAGAGCTCCAATATTAATAACCATATCAACTTCTGTTGCCCCATCTTTGATGGCTTGAGTCGTTTCAAAAGCTTTCACTTCTGGTGTATTAGCTCCTAATGGGAAACCAATTACTGTACAAACCTTTACTTCTGATCCTTGTAAAAGTTCTGCTGATTTTTTTACCCAAGTCGGATTAACACATACTGAAGCAAACTTATATTCACGTGCTTCTTCACATAATGTTACAATTTGGCTTTCTTTCGTATCAGCTTTTAATGCTGTGTGATCAATCATTTGCGCGATTTTGTTACTCATGTCAGTCTCCTTCATCTTCACAAAAAAATTTAAGCTTCTAATAATGATGGTTCTTGTGTTTCCATTACTTTGACGAATTGCCCTTCATTATAAGGATAACCCGCTTTTGTAATCTTAACTTTGACAAGCTCACCAATCATGTCTTCACTACCTAAGAATACCACTTTCAAATAATTATCTGTATAACCTACAAATAATTTTTCATTTCCATCTTTTCCATCTTCAGCAAACTGTTCTTCTGGAATAATTTCTAATACTTCACCTTCAAACTGAGACGCATATTCTTTCGCCAACTGATCGCTCAAGGCAATCAGACGATGTACACGCTCATTTTTCACATCTTCATCTACTTGGTCTTCCATTCTTGCAGCAGGAGTCCCTGTACGTTTCGAGTACGGGAATACATGCAGCTCCGAGAATTGATGTTCTTTGATGAAATTATATGTTTCCATAAACTCTTCTTCTGTTTCGCCCGGGAAACCGACAATAACATCAGATGTTACCGCAAGCCCCGGTAGTGCTGCGTGTAACTTGCGTAAACGATCGCCAAAGAATTCCATCGTATATTTACGACGCATTCTTTTCAGTACTGTATCTGAACCCGATTGAATCGGGATGTGCAAATGGCGTACAACTTTAGTAGATGTCTTCAACACTTCAATTACTTCGTCTGTAATTTGACTTGCTTCAATAGAAGAAATGCGGATACGCTTCAAACCATCCACTTGCTCTTCTAAATCACGAAGCAACATTGCTAAGTTATAATCTTTCATGTCTTCTCCGTAGCCACCTGTATGGATACCAGTTAACACGATTTCTTTATAGCCCGCATCCACTAACTGTTGTGCTTGACGGATAACTTCCTTCGGATCGCGCGAACGCATAAGGCCTCGAGCCCAAGGAATAATACAGAACGTACAGAAGTTGTTGCACCCTTCCTGAATTTTCAAAGATGCACGAGTGCGGTCGGTGAAAGCAGGTACGTCCAGCTCTTCATAAACGCGGGATTTCATAATATTCCCTACACCATTAATCGGTTCACGTTCTTTTTTGAATTGCTCAATATATGGAATCATTTTCGAACGATCTTGCGTCCCGACAACAATATCCACTCCAGGAATCGCTAAAATTTCAGCCGGAGAAGTTTGCGCATAACATCCTGTTACGCAAATAACCGCGTCAGGATTTTTTCGAATGGCACGACGAATGATTTGGCGACTTTTTTTATCGCCCGTGTTCGTTACTGTACAAGTATTAATTACATAGACGTCCGACTTATTTTCATAATCGACACGTTCATAGCCTTCTGCTTTAAACAGTTGCCAAATAGCTTCTGTTTCATAATGATTTACTTTACAACCTAATGTATGGAAAGCAACAGTTGCCAAATTTCTTCACCCCAATAATTCTAAATGATAAGAAACAGCCGCCAACACATAAAGAGGTGCTGTTTCTGTCCGTAATATTCTAGGCCCTAATCCGCACGCGACGAAGCCAACGCTTTGGAGTGAGTCCACTTCTGCCGCAGTTAGACCACCTTCCGGACCAAAAACCACTAACACTTTCGAGCCCGGTTTCATTGCTGAAACGGCTGTACTTAATGCTGATTTTTCATGTTGCTTTGCTTCCTCTTCGTATGCGATCAGAAGCGTATCATAG
Organism: Bacillus sp. (in: firmicutes); assembly: GCA_051873995.1. Classification (GTDB taxonomy): domain Bacteria; phylum Bacillota; class Bacilli; order Bacillales; family DSM-1321; genus Bacillus_AD. The sequence continues at coordinate 32,576 of JBJEFL010000136.1, read as the reverse complement.
TCTTTCGCTTGTTCCATTATTTGTCGTAATGTCAGAGGCGATTCAATATGAGGGACTAACGTTCTATGAGATTGTTCAGCCGCTTCTTTTGCGATTTTCTGCAAGCGTTCAATTTTCTTGGATGCTTTTTTCGCATCCCATTTAACAATAGAACGATCAGCAATAAAAGGGATAAAAGAAAAAGCGCCGAGTTCTGTCCCCTTCTGCACAATATACTCTAATTTATCCCCTTTAGGCAAACCGCTCGCAATCGTAATGGAAACAGGCATTTCCTTTTCTTCATTTAACCATTCTATAACAGTTCCTTCAACATGTTCGTTGGTAATGTTTGTAATCTCAACCAACGCTGTCTTGCCATCAGGGAAGACACAGATGATTTGTTCATTCGGCGTCATTCGTAAGACTTTGGCGATATGACGACTATCATCACCTATGATGATGACCGTATTTTCTTTTAATTGTTCCATTGGGACAAAGTATCGTTGCATCTGAGCAGCACCCATTTCTTTAAAAATTGCCGACATTAAGGAGCCACACTTAGCAAATAAAGCGACATCCTCCATACATAGTAGCTGTATAGAGTGCTTTATTTCCAAGCGTGGCATTTATACTATAACAGTATATCTATTTTTTCTGTGCGATAAACGCAACCCAGTCTTCCATCGTAATTGTTTCAACGATTTCAAAACCAGAGGCAATCAATGTCTCTTTCACATCATTTTTCTTTGCCGAAATGATACCAGATGAGATGAAATAGCCGCCTTGACGTAATCCTTGCGCTACATCATCCGTAAATCGCATGATGACTTCCGCTAAAATATTGGCAACGATGACATCCTGTTGTTCATGAACGCCATCAAGCAAATTATTTTGCGAAACATTGACAACATCGTTTACTTTGTTCAATTTAACATTGATTTTCGCAGACTGAACAGCAACTTCATCCAAGTCCAACGCTTCCACTTTGGATGCTCCCAGCATAGCTGCAGCAATACTTAATACACCAGAGCCAGTGCCGACATCGACAACTTTATCTCCTTTTTGCACTATTTTCTCCAAAGCTTGGATGCACATTACAGTCGTAGGATGAGTTCCAGTGCCGAAAGCCATGCCTGGGTCTAATTCAATAATAAGCTCATCACTGCTTACAGGCTCATACTCTTCCCATGTAGGGACAATTGTTACCTTTTCAGAAATTTTGACCGGGTGGTAATATTTCTTCCAGGCAGTTGCCCATTCTTCTTCATTTACTTCACTAATAGTTACAGCATTTAACCCTAAGTCTATATCATAAATCATTAAATTGTTGATTGCTTCTTTAATGCCTTCCACTGCTTCACCCAAGAAACTCGTAACAGGAAGGTATGCTTTCATTACAACGCCTTCTTCAGGATAATCATCAGGATTAAGCTGGTAGATTTCACCAAACTGATCTTCTCTTTCTTTGAAGAGTTCTTCCGGATCTTCAATAACAACTCCGCTTGCACCCGCTTCGTGTAAAATATTTGAGATCGGCTCCACCGCTTCATTTGTTGTATGGATTGCAATTTCAGACCATTTCATTTACTACCAACTCCTGTTTTCATTATTCACCTTTAAAAGCACGTTTCATTTTAGCAAAAAAACCTTGATCATGATCGTCTAATGTTTCTCCACTAATATCAGCAAACTCTTTTAATAATTGTTTTTGTTTATCACTTAATTTCTTCGGTGTTACAATCTTCACAATGATATGTTGATCACCTTGACCACGTCCGTGAACGTTCGGAATACCTTTACCGCGCAGACGGAAACGAGTTCCTGTTTGTGTGCCGGCAGGAATCTTCAAGCTGACTTTTCCGTGAAGAGTCGGTACTTGAATTTCATCACCTAACGCTGCTTGTACAAACGTTAACGGTACTTCGCAATACACGTCATCTCCATCACGCTCAAAGAATTCATGCTCTCTGACGTGGAACACAACATACAGGTCACCTGCTGGGCCACCATTCACACCTGGTTCACCTTGACCTGCCACACGTAATTGTTGGCCATCGTCGATACCAGCTGGAATTTTGACATTGATTTTCTTGCGTTTTTTCACTTTTCCTGTACCAGAACACGTTGTACATTTGTTAGGAATGTACTTACCAGTTCCGCGACAATGTGAACATGTAGTTCTATTTACGATGCGACCAAATGGCGTGTTTTGTTCAACATTAACTTGCCCGGTTCCGGAACAATGTGAACATGTTTCACTTTTCGTACCTGGTTTCGCCCCTGTTCCGCTACAAGTATCACATGTTTCTTCGCGTGGGATTTCAATAGTAGTCTCTTTACCGAATACGGCATCCTCGAAGGAAATAGTCATTGTATATTGAAGGTCGGAACCCTGTCGTGGAGCATTTGGATCTCTGCGTCTTCCGCCTCCGCCACCGAAAAACGTACTGAAAATATCTTCGAAGCCGCCAAATCCGCCACCGAAGTCACCACCAAAACCACCGCCGCCAAAGCCTTGGTTCGGATTAGTATGCCCAAATTGATCATATTGCGCTCTTTTTTGGTCATCACTTAACACTTCGTACGCTTCTTTGATTTCCTTAAATTTCTCTGCTGCATCGTCCGCTTTATTAATATCTGGGTGATATTGTTTAGAAAGCTTACGATAAGCCTTCTTTATTTCCTCTTTAGAGGCTGTTTTACTAACTCCTAACACCTCATAGTAGTCTCTTTTACTCACTCAGTTTCAACTCCCGCTCTTTCACATAAATGTTATTTTATCACTTACTTTATAGTAGTTGCAATAAACAAACTCATTAAGGAAAACGTTTATCTGCCAATTTTACCATCAGTTAGAAAACGATTAAACATAGATTTTTTTCCAAACCTGACCTTCATCACATATAACCGCTAGAAAAACACGACTTATCTCCCTTGATGGCGAAAGTCGATGTCTTTTCTTATACGTTAATCCTTTAGAGAAGTTAAACTTTCTTAAAGTGTAAAAAAGTCAAAGCCGTTAATATTGACTTTGACTTTTCTACCAAGATGCCTATCTGATTGATTATTGTTTGTCTTTATCGTTTACTTCTGTAAATTCTGCATCAACTACATCTTCATCAGCGTTGTTTGCTGCACCTTCTGCACCTTGAGCCGCTTGTTGAGCTTGAGCTGCTTGCTCATATAATTTCACAGTCAAGTTTTGAACGATTTCTTGAAGAGCATCCTTCTTCGCACGGATTTCTTCTAAATCGTTTTTCTCGATTGCTTCTTTTAAAGCGTCTTTAGCTGCAGTTGCTGATTCGATTTCAGAAGCTTCTACTTTACCTTCCAGTTCTTTAACTGTTTTTTCAGTAGTGAAAACTAACTGATCTGCTTCGTTGCGAAGATCTACTTCTTCTTTACGTTTTTTATCAGCTTCTGCGTTTTCTTCTGCTTCTCTTACCATGCGTTCTACTTCTTCATCTGATAAACCTGAAGAAGATTTGATTGTGATTGTTTGTTCTTTGTTTGTGCCTAAATCTTTCGCACGAACATTTACGATACCGTTTTTATCAATATCGAACGATACTTCGATTTGTGGAATTCCACGTGGTGCTGGTGGAATATCCGTTAATTGGAATCGACCAAGCGTTTTGTTGTCCGCTGCCATTGGACGCTCACCTTGAAGAACGTGGATATCAACAGCCGGTTGATTGTCAGCAGCTGTAGAGAATACTTGTGATTTACTTGTTGGAATTGTTGTATTACGGTCAATCAGTTTAGTGAACACGCCGCCCATTGTTTCAATTCCAAGAGATAATGGAGTTACGTCAAGTAATACAACGTCTTTCACATCACCAGTTAATACGCCACCTTGAATTGCAGCACCCATTGCTACTACTTCATCAGGGTTTACACCTTTATGTGGTTCTTTTCCTGTTTCTTTACGAACTGCTTCAACAACAGCTGGAATACGAGTAGATCCACCAACAAGGATTACTTTATCGATTTCAGAAGTTGTTAAACCAGCATCACTGATTGCTTGACGAACAGGTGCCATTGTACGCTCGATTAATCCGTGAGATAACTCTTCGAATTTCGCTCTTGTAAGAGTTACTTCTAAGTGTAATGGACCAGCTTCACCAGCTGTGATGAAAGGTAATGAAATTTGAGTAGTTGTAACACCAGATAAGTCTTTTTTCGCTTTTTCTGCTGCATCTTTTAAACGTTGTAACGCCATTTTGTCTTTGCTTAAGTCGATGCCGTTTTCTTTCTTGAATTGTTCCACTAAGTAATCGATAATAACTTGGTCAAAGTCATCTCCACCTAGACGGTTGTCACCAGCAGTAGATTTTACTTCGAATACACCATCACCAATTTCAAGAATTGATACGTCGAAAGTACCGCCACCAAGGTCAAATACAAGGATTGTTTGGTCTTCATCTGTTTTATCCATTCCGTAAGCAAGTGCTGCAGCCGTTGGTTCGTTGATGATACGCTCAACTTCTAAACCAGCGATTTGACCAGCATCCTTTGTTGCTTGACGCTCAGCATCATTGAAGTAAGCAGGAACTGTAATAACAGCTTTTGTTACTTTTTCTCCAAGATATTCTTCTGCATAACCTTTAAGGTGTTGAAGAATGATTGCTGAAATTTCTTGTGGAGAGTATTCTTTTCCTTCAATAACTTCTTTATGGTTTGTACCCATATGACGTTTGATTGAAATAATTGTATTAGGGTTTGTAATTGCTTGACGCTTAGCCACTTCCCCTACTTGTCTTTCTCCGTTTTTGAATGCAACAACTGAAGGAGTTGTGCGGTTACCTTCTGGATTCGGAATAACTTTTGCTTCTCCGCCTTCTAATACAGCTACACAAGAGTTAGTAGTACCTAAGTCAATACCGATAATTTTACTCATCTAAAAATGACCTCCCTAAATTATATGTAATACACCTTTATTGATTTACTTTTACCATTGATGGACGAAGTACTCGATCTTTCAGCATATAGCCCTTTTGGAATTCTTCCACTACAACATTAGAATCGTAGTTTTCATCATTCACTTGCATAACTGCTTGGTGAATGTTCGGATCGAATTGTTTGCCTACTGCTTCAATCGCTTCAACGCCCTCTTTTTTCAATGCTTCCACTAAGCTGCGATAGACCATTTCCAAGCCTTGGCGCATACTTAACGTTTCTTCATTGTCAGTTTGAATAGCAAGCGCTCTCTCAAAATTATCCAACGCTTGAATAATATCGCCTGCCAAACTCTGCACTCGATACTTTTGAGCTGCCTCTAAATCAAGCTTAGAGCGTCTTCTTGCATTATCAAAATCAGCCTGTAAACGAAGGTAACGGTTTTCCATTTCCTCTACTTTAGCTGTTAATGTTTGAATTTCATCATTGATTTGCTGCTCTTCTTCCGTAACTGTTTCTTCTGTTTGTGTTTCTTCAACATTCTCATTTTCAGTTACTGTTTCGTCAGCTTGTTGTTCTTGTTTCATTTCCTCTGACATGCTGCTCACCTCCCTAAAACAAATCATATTATCAAATTAATATATAAGCGTCCATTATTTTTACCTTTCATTTTGTAAAAGGATGTATACTTTGAACGCGATTTTATGACACTTCTAAAAAATACCCTTTTATTTTAACGGCAAACATAAATGATGACATAAGGAAAGGGTGAAAAATCACCCTTCAATCAATATTGCCACTTCTACTCATTTTGATACAACTTCGTCAACATCGTCGAGAAATCACGAGAGAAGAAATTCAATAATGAAATAACACGGGAATAATCCATTCGAGTCGGTCCCAAGATGGCTACCGTTCCGAAATTATCTTCACCCATTGCATAGGTAGCAGTAATTAAACTGCAATTTTCCATTGCAGGATCATTAATTTCACTGCCAATTCGCACATTTAAACCAATAGGGTTTTTTACTATTAAACGATACAGCTCTTTTTCATGCTCAATCATCGAAAGTAATAAACGAACTTTTTCAATATCATGAAATTCTGGCTGAGTTAACATGTTGGTTTTTCCAGCAAAGAACATTTTTTCGCTTGGGACAATATGCAAACTGTCCTTTATTGCTTTAATTACTTGGTCACTATCTTGAACGTGCTTCGCAAAAAGCAATGCGACTTCGCTTTCGATTTTTTCTCCTAAGTTCACTAACGGCTCGCCAACTAATTGTTCATTTAAAATATTGACAATGATTTCTATTTGGCTACTATCCATCGTTGGAGGCAAACTAATCATTTTATTTTCCACATGTCCTGTATCCGTCACGATGATAGCAACAGCCGTTTCGCGATTAATCGGGACAAGAGAGAGCTTTTTCAGTTTATGATCACGAATTTTAGGTCCTAGTACAATAGCTGTATAATTCGTCAGTTCAGACAGAATTTGCGCCGATTTTTGCACCATTTTTTCAAACTCATAAATTCGCTCAACAAATACTGACTTTAATTTTTCTGCTTCCTCATTACGTAACGCGCGAGGGGATAACATATGATCTACATAATACCGATATCCTTTTTCAGAAGGAATTCTTCCAGAAGATGTATGGGTCTTTTCAATAAAACCAAGCTCTTCTAAATCAGCCATATCATTTCTTATTGTCGCAGAACTGAATGTAATATCACTTTTCTTTGATAAGCTTCGAGAGCCGACCGGCTGTGCTGAACGGATAAAGTCATCAATAATCACTTGTAAAATTAATAACTGACGATCTGTTAGCATATATGATCACCTCTGTTAGCACTCCTTATCATCGAGTGCTAAATCTACTTAATAAGTTATCAAAATGAATGTATGTTGTCAACGTTTTTAATCAATTCCAATAAAGGATTGAAACACTTCGTTCCCCAACAATTTCCCTTGATGCGTAAGCTTGATGACATCGTTCTCTATCTCGACTAGGCCCCGTTCAAGCAACGTATTTATTTGCTCCCCAAACACGATTTTAGCATCGTGATTATATCGTTTTTCGAACGTCAAAAACGATACGCCTTCCGCTTTACGCAGACCAAGAAACATTTCTTCTTCCATTCGTTCATTCAGCGGTACAGCATGAACGCTCATCCGCGGCAACTCATTCATATGTAGCGGCTCTATATATTTTTTCAAAGGACCATAATTGGCTATTCGCTCTCCATTCACATAGCTATGCGCTCCCGCACCAAAACCATAATAATAATCATTATTCCAATAAGTCGTATTATGGCGACTTTCAAAGCCAACTTTTGCAAAATTACTGATTTCATAATGGTTTAAACCATGTTTATCCATCTCTTCCATTAACATTTCATACATTTCCGCCTCCAGATCTTGAGAAGGAAGATGAAGTTTATTCTTCTGCATCATGTTATAAAAAACAGTTTTTGGCTCAACAATCAATGAATAACTGGAATAATGTGGCAAATCAAGAGAGAAAGCCTGTTGTAAAGAATGATGGAACTGTTCTTTAGTTTGCCCAGGTAGACCATACATTAAATCAATCGTAATATTTCCAAATCCAACCTTCCTTGCTTTTTCTATAGAATCAAAGACATCTTCTGGTTCATGCGTACGACCGATTTTCTTCAGTAAATCACGATCAAACGATTGCACGCCAAAGCTAATACGATTTACCCCCGCTTGCTTTAATACATTCAGCTTCTCAAGAGATAAATCCCCTGGATTCGCTTCGAATGTGTATTCTACTTTCTCTCTATCAAAAGGCAGCTCTTCTTCGATTGCCTCACATAAAGAGACCAATTGCTTTTCATCCAATGAAGTAGGTGTTCCTCCGCCAACATAGATGGTCATCAGTTGATCGGTAGGCGCCTGCTTTAATGTCAACTGCATTTCCTTTCTCAGCATATGCAAATATTCTTCAACCGGTTGGCCTTTCAAAAACATTTTATTGAAATCACAATAATGGCAAATATGCTCACAAAAAGGGATGTGAATGTATGCGCTTTTGATCATCGTTCCGCTCCTTTATTTCATCTTGTCTCTATTATACCTTTCTGCTGATCTTCACAAAAATGACTGCACTTTGCCTTCATTAGCTCATAATCAACATCAGAATGTAACAAATCCTTTATCAAAAAGGCTAGTCTATTATATTCCTCACTTAGCCTCTGTTCTTATATTTTTTCATTCAGCCTCTTAATAATCTAAGAGCACCTTCGTCATACGTATGACATATAGCCTACAGTGTATCGCAAATGACTTATTTTATAAAGTTTTAATCCCCTCAGTAAAACTCGAAAGACGAATAACACCTACAAAGACCAATTCTCCAAATGACTCGCCGGCCTTTACGCAGTTAGATACAAAAAAAAGAATGATTCTCCAACCAAAATATTCATTCGGGTTGAAAAATCATTCTTCATTCTGCTTAAATAAGCGGATAATTATTTTTTCGTGTCGTCCATTTTCAGCACGGCCATGAATGCCTCTTGTGGCACTTCAACCGAACCAACTTGCTTCATACGCTTCTTACCTTCTTTTTGTTTCTCTAGAAGTTTACGCTTACGAGAAATGTCACCGCCGTAACATTTAGCTAATACGTTTTTGCGCATCGCTTTAATTGTTGAACGAGCGATAATTTTTTGTCCGATTGCTGCTTGAATCGGTACTTCGAATTGCTGTCTTGGAATCAAGTCTTTTAATTTCTCAACGATGACTTTACCACGCTCATAAGCAAAATCACGGTGAACGATAAAGCTTAACGCATCGACAGTTTCACCATTCAATAAAATATCCATCTTCACAAGTTTCGATGGTTTATAGCCAATCAGCTCATAATCAAATGACGCATAGCCTTTCGTACCCGATTTCAACTGATCGAAGAAATCGTAGACGATTTCAGAAAGTGGCATTTCATATACAATGCTCACACGCGTTTCATCTAGATATTGCATATCAACAAAGATTCCACGCTTTTCCTGACAAAGTTCCATAATCGCACCTACAAATTCATTTGGTGCCATCATCGTTGCTTTTACGTACGGTTCTTCTACAGATTCAATCTTTTGCGGATCAGGCATATTAGATGGATTATCTACTGTAATCGTTTCTCCATCTGTCATGTTAACATGATAAATAACACTTGGCGCTGTTGTAATCAAATCAATTTTGAATTCACGTTCAATACGTTCTTGAATGATTTCCATGTGAAGTAATCCTAAGAAACCACAACGGAAACCGAATCCAAGCGCTTGAGATGTTTCTGGCTCAAATTGCAGAGCCGAATCGTTCAACTGTAGTTTTTCCAACGCTTCACGTAAATCATTAAAACGAGCAGAGTCAATTGGATACAAACCACAATATACCATCGGGTTCAACGTACGGTATCCAGGAAGTGGCTCTGTTGCACCGTTTTTCGCATTTGTAATCGTATCACCAACTCGTGTATCGCCAACGTTTTTAATAGCTGCCGTTAAATAACCTACATCTCCGACATTCAACTCATCGACTACTGTTGATTTCGGTGTGAATACACCTACTTCGATGACTTCGAACTCTTTACCTGTTGCCATCATTTTGATTTTGTCACCAGCTTTAACACTGCCGTCCACCACACGGATATAAGCGACTACACCTCGATAGGCATCGTATAGCGAATCGAAAATCAGTGCTTTAAGAGGTGCACTTGGGTCACCCTCTGGAGCTGGAACTTGTTGCACGACTTGCTCCAGAATCTCTTCAATACCGATTCCGGCTTTTGCTGATGCTAGTACTGCTTCAGATGCATCTAATCCGATTACCTCTTCAATTTCATTTCGAACGCGCTCCGGATCAGCACTTGGCAAGTCGATTTTATTGATGACCGGTAAAATTTCCAAATTATTATCTAAAGCTAAATAAACGTTTGCCAATGTTTGCGCCTCAATACCTTGTGCCGCATCCACGACCAATACAGCCCCTTCACAAGCCGCTAAACTACGAGATACCTCGTACGTAAAATCGACATGGCCCGGTGTATCAATTAAATGGAAAATATAGTCCTCTCCATCAGAGGCTTTATACTTCAACTGAACAGAATTCAGTTTGATTGTAATTCCGCGCTCTCTTTCTAAATCCATTGAATCTAGTAGCTGATTCTTCATTTCACGCTGAGCAAGTGCATTCGTTTTTTCCAGAATGCGGTCAGCTAAAGTAGATTTGCCATGATCTATATGGGCAATTATAGAAAAGTTACGGATTTTCGATTGTCTTTTTAATCTTTCTTCATTCGTCATTTTCTTCACTCCTGTAAGTCGACACAATACACTATTTTTCATTATAGCAACTGAAATGGCAACATTCAATGATAACTATTCACCTTACATCAATCCAAGAAAAAAACAGCCCGTTTCAGACTGTTTGACGATTCACTTTTATTCCGGTACAAGTAGCTCCAACGCTTTATCGAATGCCACTTTCGTACCCTCCGTTGCTTTTTTCCCTAAATTCGAAAAGAAGTTGAATGCTTTCAATTCCTGAATCTTTTTCTTTTTTTCCTCTAAGTCGTGACTGCTCACTTCCTCGCCCAAAATGGAGGCCTGCACCTCCCCATTATTTTGTTGGATTGACACAACACGATCAAGCTCAGAGTCATCGTAGCCCCGCATGTTCACTAAACCTGTATTAGCCTTGTCCATCCCGAGCAGTACCCCAACGAAGAAAATAAAAACGACTAACAAGCATTTCAGAAAAAAGCGAAACACGATCATCACCTACTTTTATTTTTAATCGGCATTTACTTCTTGTGCCTCGTTTTCTTCCCAATAATATGTGCGGAATACCTCAGCAAATGCATCCATCGAGCGATATAGTTCTTCAAACGTGTTATCCACGCCACCTACCTCCAATAGCATCGCTTTTTCCGAAAGGTCTTGATTATACTTTCCGTTATGTTTCGCCCCGCCTTGTTTGAACACTCCACGTGAAATGCCCGGGAACTGCTTTACTAATGCTTTATGAATTTTTTCAGCCAATGCATAATTCTTTTGATATTCCGCATTGTTGCCGCCTACAATAAAAGCTAACTTCGCATATTCTTTTCCATCGATGGTTACCGTCGTATCCTTCTTCCGTTTCGAATCACGGTGAATATCGATCAAATACGCCATTTCCTTATTATCCGTCATCGCTTCCTGTATCACCGCTCGCGATTCTTGATACGACTTACTATATTTCAACCCTTTCTTGACGAGCCGGTCCATAATATCCGTTGTATCGACATCCGCTCCAATCCCTCTCTCCTCCAGAGATTTCTGAAGTCGTTCACCCACTTTAGTAATATTTATTTCCGAGTGGCTGGCAGCATTGATATCTGTCACCCCTTTTAAATACGGTAAAAACGACTCGCGATTATGAGTATGATAAATAAAGACAACCTTTCTTCCACCCGTTGTTTCCGAATTGATCGGAGGGGTTACTTCATCTGGATTAGATTCAAGATCATCTACATTTTGCAATGGTGTATCTCCAGTCGGAATCTCATCATTCGGCGGAGACGACTCGTACGGCATATTCGTATAATCCGTCCCTTCACCCGCTACTAATATTTGCGAATCAAATAGGGAGAAGCCAGGTAATTCTCGTCCCAACAAACTACGAGGATCGTCTAAAGAAATATTGGCCGATAGCTTTAATAGTTGCTTTGGAATTGAATCTAGCTTTTCCTCTTCTTTAATAGAAGCCGCGAAGTATTCATTTTCCATCGCTAATATCGAAAAAAGCATTCTTCCTGTAAAAACACTAGCAGCCTCATTGACTGATTCAGAAGATGGACGATATTCCGCCTTAATGGTCGTTAACAAACCACTGATAGAAAAAATGAACAGCAATAGAACGATTATAAGCATAACTCCTTTAATAATTTGCGACCCTTGAATAATAGTGACATTGCTATAATGATAATTTTTTTTCATCGTTCCACCCTTCCTAGGCACATCTATATCTAGTAAATACTTATGACTTTGCTAGAAAAGGTAGAACTATTTTCTATCATTTGAAATATTTCACATACTATTTTGTATGATAGCCACTATTTGTTTGATTCACTGCCTCATGCAGAGACGCATTCAGCCCATTCGCCAAAAGATTGGCCATATCTTCGATGAAAACATCCACTTCTTTTGGCGTGACCATCAAATTATGCCCAATCGGAGAGAGCACCTCATAGATAAACTTTCTTTTTTCCTCTTCAGGAAGCGTACCGATTACCCCCATGAACATTTTTCTTTCTTCCTCACCCGGTAAATCTTCATCCGTCAATTGCTTTCGCTTGCCGAAATTCATCCCAGCTGGTGCCAACGCCCTTGATGGTCGATTGCCCTCTTTCAATTCCTTACCAAAATGCTTCAAAATATAATCAATCGTATCACTTGCCACCGTTACAGCATCTACAACAGTCGGTATACCAATCGCAATGACAGGAATGCCCAACGTCTCTTGACTAAGCTCTTTCCGTTTGTTGCCCACTCCTGAGCCCGGATGAATGCCTGTATCCGAAATTTGAATGGTGGCGTTCACCCTTTCTAACGATTTAGCCGCCAATGCGTCAATGGCAATGACAAAATCCGGCTTCACCTTCTCAATGACCCCCGAGATGATGTCACTCGTTTCCACCCCCGTCAATCCCATGACCCCAGGTGCAATGGCACTAACTGACCGATATCCTTCATGCACACTTTCTGGCTGTAATTCAAATAAATGCCGAGTAACAATTAAATTTTCCACCACCGAAGGACCGAGTGCATCCGGTGTCACATTCCAATTTCCGAGACCAACAACAAGCACTGAACTGTCCTTAGTGATATTTAAACTTTTTAAAAAATATGACATTTCCTCTGCAAATACATTTTCCACTTTTTGCTGTGTTTCACTATCGCCCGAACGAATGCCTTGTACTTCAATCGTTATGTATCTGCCTGCTTTTTTTCCGATTTGCTTTGCCCCTTCCTCTGTCACTTCAATGAGCGACACCTTCAAATCATCCTTCTTTTTTTCTTTGATGATAACCCCTTCAATGCTGGAAATATTTTTTTCGCCCGATACCGTTTTTTCTGCAATCAGCATTTCATTCGCTTCCAAAGCCAAATCAGTTCGCACCGCGTATTTCGCGAAATCTATCCTACTATCCATAACCAAAGCCTCCCTAGTCCATTTACTGTTTATATTTGGATAATTCTATTCATTTTATTCCATCTTCTCTCTTACTTGTAAAAAGAAAAATGTCAGATTCGAAAAAATATACTTACATTCACAAGAAGATTAGTGTACAATGCATATTAGTATTGCAATATAAAAGCCAGTCTGTTAGAATGATTTTTGTTGCTTAAACTAATGAAATTTTAAAAGTCGAGTTTCCTATATAGATCTCGATTCCTAATCTAGGAGGTGACACCGGAATGCCTAACATTAAATCTGCTATCAAGCGCGTAGCTACTGCTGAGCAAAAAAGAGCAAAAAACGCAACTGCTAAATCTGCAATGCGTACTGCTGTAAAACAAGCTGAAGCTGCAATTGCTAACAACGAAGCAAACGCTAAAGAAGTTTTAGTTGCTGCATCTAAAAAATTAGACAAAGCTGCTACTAAAGGTCTTATCCATAAAAACGCGGCTGCCCGCAAAAAATCTCGCTTAGCTAAGAGACTAAACAGTCTTAACGCTTAATTAAAACGATCCTCTGGGTCGTTTTTTTTCATGTCATTCCATACAAAAAGGTGTAGCCGAAGAATACCATCTTCAGCTACACCTTTTTGCTACCCACGAGCACTCGAACTTTGTAAGATAACCATCTCCATCAGTAGCGCTTTGTCCATTTGTCCCGTTTTCATTTTATAATCAGCATCGGCTAAATTATTCAAAATGACCATCAATTCCTGTTCCCGAAAAGACCTAGCCTTCTCCAAAGCTAATTTGACACGGAACGGATGAATTTTCAACAGAGAGGCAATTTGTTGCTGTCCATATCCATCTCTTGCTAATCCCTTCGCCAAATACATAATCCGCAATTGCGAGGCCATCAAAGCCAAAATTTTAATCGGTTCTTCCTTTTGCTTCAATAGCTGCTGCAATAAGGAAATAGCTTGCGCGGTTTGCCTATGCATAACGAAGTCAATCAAAGTAAAAATCGTTTGCTCCAACGATTTCGAAGCTAAATTCGCTACAATTTCCGCTGTAATGACACCGCCTTCCGATACATAAAGCGCCATTTTCTCCAATTCATTCGTCAATAGCATTAAATTTTGTCCCGATATCGTAATTAACTCTTGAACCGCCACTTGGTCAATAGTGACTCCATTAGCACGCGCTTGCGAGGCCACCCAGTTCATCAATTCCTGTTCCTTTAGCTTCTTCGCTTCCACAACTGTCGCTTTTCGTTTTAACTGTTTCGTAATTTTCTTTCTTTCATCCAGTTTTTCATAATTACCCGAAAATACAACAATCGAAAAAGGAGAAGGATTATCTATATAGTCAAGAAGCAATGAAATATTATGCTCCACCTTTGCCTTCTCAGCTGTTAAAAAAATTGGATTATGTACAATAATCAGCTTTCTTTCCCCCATAAACGGAAACGTCTCTGCTTCCTCGAGCGCAAATTGTACAGGGGTTTCTTCCATATCAAAAGTTGAAATATTAAACTCCATTTCTTCTTCTGTTAATGCCTGTTCCTTAATTTTCTTAATTGTTTCTTTCAGCAAATAAGGTTCTTCTCCATACATCACATACATGGAAGCAAACTGCTTCATCTTCAATTGTTTCCAAACATCTAAAACCAAACTAATCGCCTCATTTTACCTATATTATCATTAATGGTAGCGATGATTTATTTTTTTAGCAAGAGGGAAGATGCACAAAGGCATCAAGCCTTCATGATAAAGGGGCCATCTTCCTCAAGAAAGACGACCCCCAATCTATATAAACGCAGAAAGATAAGCCCCGGGTATTCTTACATGTTCTGCGAGAAAGTAAGCCATCATTGCGAACAGTACTGTACTATTTATGTTTACCTCTTGTTCACAGAGTATTTGTGACATAGTTTTCCTTGTTGACCAAACCATTTCGACCACAATTACTAACAAATATGGAAAATAAAAGAGGTTGTATAGCTTTTTTTTCCAATATAACTTATACTATTCTTGACTAAGGGGAGGGATTCAAATGACCAGTTTTGAAAAAGATGTACAATGTAAGCGTAATGATGTTACTGATGCAGCTGTGGGATTCATTGTGTCATTTGGTTTTTTTGCTACGATGTTCATCATCGCAACAGTCATCCAATTTGTAGGCAGTTAAAATAATATAGACATAAACAGTGATGATCATCACGACAATGTGACTGAAAGAGGTGTTCAGAAAGACCGTTCCAATTAAGAATGAGTCTTTCTCGGTAGCCTCTTTTCTTTTATTATGTTTTGTTACAATCCACCTCAATCGACCGCCAACCTTTAGCCTCACAAAGAAACAACTTGGAATTGTCGCTTTAGTTGAGGATAAACAAGCGGTAGGAACATCTAAAAAGCCATTGTATGACTTTTCAGACACCCCTTTTTTCAAACTCCTCAAACACAATGCTATCTTATGGGATGGAGACAGAAAAGGTTCCTCTTCCGAACACATATTTATAAGAAATTCCTCCTTGTAGATCCGTCCGAAGCAAAGCAATCTTCCTCTCTTCTAAAGCTTCTGTTACTTCTTGGTGCGGATGTCCGTAGCGATTGTTCTCTCCTGCTGAAACAATGGCTATTCGTGGCTGTAAATGGTCTAAAAACACCGTCGAACTAGAATGCTTACTACCGTGGTGTCCCAATTTTAAAACATCCACAGTCAAGCGAGGATAACGAGCAACCAGCTCCTTTTCCACCATACTACCGACATCTCCTGTAAATAACCAACGAACGTCGTTTATAACCGCTAATAAAACAAGCGAACTTTCATTTGAATTTTCTTCAAATTGCACAGGATGCACAATTTGAAACGTGTCTTCCCCCATCTTCCACCCTTGTCCAACCTTACTAGAAACAATCGGAATACGCTTCTGTAAAGCTAACTTCACAGTATCCGTCTCACTAAACTTCTGTTGTAATGCTTCTGGAATGACTATTTCTTTCACTTTCAACGCTTGCAAAACAGCTAAACTTCCACCGATATGATCCTGATCATCATGGGTAAGAATCAACTTATCGATTTTCCGAATGCCTTTACTTTTTAAAAATGGTACAACGATATCTTCTCCTGGTTCAAATGCCTTTCTCCTCTCTTTCCAAGCATCCTGCTCAAACGTTAAAACACCGCCTGTATCAATTAAGTATACACCTCGTCCAAAGGGCCTTTTTACTAAAATACTATCTCCTTGCCCCACATCAATAAATGTCACCTCACCAAAGGGCGACCAACTCACTTTGTGATAAAACAAAAATAAACTGATAACCAAACAACCAGAACAAATCACCAAATACTTGCGGTTATTTTTCTCCCAGCAATAAAATAACAGGCAGATCAAACCAAGTAAGAACAAAATAAACAACAAAGAAGGTTTTCCAAAAGAAAGCGATGTGTAAGGAAGTTCGGCTATAATTACCGCAAAGTCATTGACCAAGCGAAAGCAGCCATTAAGAAGCATAAGACTCAAATTCGCGAAAGGAAACGATAAGGAAGATAGAATAAAGGTAATACATGTAGCCGGAAGCAAAATAATTGTATATAAAGGAATGTAGAGGACATTCAATAGAAACCCCCATAAGGAAAATTCGTGAAAGTAGTACAAAATAATCGGTAAAGAAGCAATTTGGCAAATAAGAGTAACAAAAAAAGATTGCACAATCGAGTGATAGCTTTTAAGCCTATCTAAAATCTTTACACTCATCAAAAGCGTAAATGTGATGAAAAAAGATAGCTGAAAGCCTACCTGCTGTATATAAAACGGATTAAACAACAATAAAAAGAGAAAAACACCACATAATATTGTAATGGACGAGGTCCTAACCCGACATAACGACAATAAGAGAAAAAGCATAACCATTACGCACGCACGTACAACCGAAGGGGCCGCACCTGCAAGAATGCAATAAATCGGCAACAAACAAATTAATACGATCTTCGTCGTCTCTCTTGTCATGCCTGCCCGTATAAACAAGTAAAAGCACCCTGCCGATAAAATACCTACATGCAGCCCAGAAATAGCGAGTATATGAACAAGTGAGAGTGTTTTATAGGCATTATAAATCTCTTCCTCGATCCAATCGCTTTCCCCAAATAAAAGAGCCGCTGCAAAGCCGCTTGCTGCACTCGGAAACCGTTCCTCAATATGTTTTAACCCATTGAATCGAATGGTTTTCACCCTTTCAATCCAATTCTTCTCAACTTTTTGACACGTTTGAAGAGGATTCGATACTGCTTGAAATTGCCAATGCACACCTTGATTTTGTAAAAAGTGACGATAATTGAAGGCATGCTCGTTCCGATTCACACTCGGTTCCTTCAGTTCCCCATTTACTCGACACACAACACCCATTTCATAATCCTCTTGTACAGCCTGCTTTTCTTGTTTCGATTGCAGCGTATAAGATAACAATAGCGTCTCCCCTTCAAGTGTTTCCGCAAAAACTCGCCAGGAAGAACCATTCATTGTAGGGATATCCGTATAACGAAGTAACAGCTGTTTTTCATTGCCTATTAAAGACGTTTTTTGTAAATGGAAGTGAATATGGGCTATGCCATAAAAGAAGCTGATGACAATGACAATATAAACGGTCATTTTTTTAGAAGGAGAAAAATAATAGATACCTATTATAAAGAGGATAATAAGGAAGATTACTTTAGAGGAATAAAAGGCCGAAATGCCGAGAATGGCAGCAACGGCCAATAATAAAGGCATATGCGTTCACCTCAATTATCAAAGAGTTGTTCTGTCTTTTCTTGAAGTGTCCGAAACTTATCCGGATCTATATGCGTTTGTTTTAATTCATGTAATAGCTCTTGAACAAGCAGCTTTTTTTCTTCGTGATTTTCTTCATTTATCGGCGGAAAATAAGGTACTTTTTCTGTTTTAACCCCCGCTTGCTTAAACAACTCAACTGCATATGGATGATTTTTATAGTCTTCCGCAAAGTACACAGCCTGAATCCCCGCCTGGATGATGGACTTACAGCATTGTAGGCACGGGAAATGTGTAACATATATTTCAGCACCAGCCGTCGGAACGCCAAATTTCGCACATTGCAGCAAAGCATTCATTTCCGCATGAATCGTGCGTATGCAATGATTGTCGATTACATAGCAGCCATCATCAATACAATGATCTCCCCCTGCAATTGATCCATTATACCCCCCTGCAATGATACGTTTATCCCGAACGATTGTCGCTCCTACAGTCAATCTCGTGCATGTGCTTCTTAAAGCTAACAAGTGGCTTTGTGCCATAAAATATTGATGCCAACTAATTCGATCCATAATCTTCTCCTTTATCATGTTATCACCGACAACTATCTTGTACAATTTTAGCATCATTATAACGCTCAATGCTTTCTTAAGCCAGTCAAATCCAGTAATTCCTTCTTAAATGGTAACTTCATCTTTTAACTTTTCGAACGTTTTTTCTCCAATCCCACTAATATTCTTCAATTCATCAATATTTTTGAAAGAACCATTTTCAGAGCGATATTGCATGATGGCAGCAGCTTTAGAAGGGCCAATTCCTGTAATGGTTTCAAGTTCGGATGCAGTCGCCTTGTTGATATTAATCTTTCCTCCAGCACCTCCATCAGCAGAGATTGTCGAATCAGTTGTCGAGATGGCAGTATGGACATTTTGCCCTTCTTCCCCGATAGCCGGAACATAAATAACCATTTGATCCTCCACCCGTTGCGCTAAATTAATACCATTTTGATTAGCCTCTTGCGTAAAACTGCCCGCTTGTTCAATCACATCCAACACACGGTCTCCCTCGTTTGCTATATATAGCCCTGGACGAGTGACGGCCCCTTTGACATCCACTTTCATAATAATCTCTTCTTCCACATTCTCTTGTTGAGCATCATTAGATGCTATCTCACTCTGTTCAACGGCAAAATCAGCTATAAGGGCTGTTTCTTCATTCTTCTGTCCTTGAAATAACATGACGGCCATAAAACCAACAATCACCACAATAGCAGCACCTGCAATATACAACCATCGAGATTGTTTCAGCTTCATTCTTTACACATCCTTTATTTAATTTGCACAGCATATTTTGTTGTTTCCTTACATAGGTTTTTATGAAAGACAGAAGTTAAGGGGGGGTTAGATGAAAATCGGTATTATTGGAAGTGGGAATATGGGGTCCATTTTGGCAGAAGCGTTTATCCAATCAAACGCTGTACTGGAATCAAACCTTCTAATATATACACGTACCATTTCAAAAGCGCTTGCCTTACAAAATAAATATCCGAAAATAACTGTTTGCGACAACCTGAATTCATTGATTAAGGACAGTTTACTCATATTTGCTTGCGTTAAACCAGGGGAAATGCATGCCTTATTTTATGAGATGAAACCCATTGTTTCACCTGAACAGTGTGTAGTATCTATTACCAGCCCTATCTCTGTGGAACAGATGGAATCCGTTTTGCCTTGTCAGACAGCACGTATGATTCCCAGTATTACCAATAAGGTTATGGCTGGTGTATCCCTGGTCACGTTTGGAGTATCCTGTACAGAAGAATGGAGAAGAATCATTACGGAACTGGCAGAACAAATTTCAGAAGTGATTGAGATTGACAATTCCATCACGAGGGTATCATCGGATATCGTTAGTTGCGGACCAGCATTTTTCAGTTACCTAGCACAGCAATTCATAAACGGCGCTACAACCGTCACAAATATCGACACACATTCAGCGACTGTATTAACAGAAAAGATGCTTATCGGATTTGGAGAACTGTTAAAGAGCGGACAATATACGTTACCGACATTACAAGAGAAAGTATGCGTAAAAGGTGGCATTACAGGGGAAGGTATAAAGGTGTTCGATGCACAATTAGGGGATATGTTTGAAAACGTCTTTAAAGCGACGCATGCAAAATTTCATGATGAAATCGAAAAAATAGAGAAACAATTTCAACATAAATACTAATGCTTTTACTTTCGACAAAATCATCCAATTTCCTGCCAAAGATACCAAATTTATCGGCGACCAATAAACAGCTTAGAGTTCTATCATTTATCTTATAAAAAAACACTCATCTCCATCTAATGGATGATGAGTGTTTAAAGTATTACCTTATTCTTTCACAGCTACAAATAAAATGCGCTCAGCTTCTTCCGTTGGTTCGCTGTTTTCTAAATCACCTAATATCTCTTTCACGGTAAAGCCCGCTTCTTCTAACCAAGACGTATATGTCTCAACAGGGTACGAACGTTGATAATGGTCTTCTTCAAAGCGTTCATATGTGTCTAAGTCCGGTTCCTTCACGAAAAATGTCAGCTCGTGCTCCGCACTATATGGCGCATCTCCTTCAAAAGAGTTCCAAATATACGAGACATCTTCTTGCACATCCGCAAAAGTCGCATTCGCAAAGATATGTTCCATTTTATAAATAGAATGCACATCAAACATGAATAAACCACCTTGCTTTAAATGTTCGTGCACGCGCTTGAATGTCGCTTGAACATCTTCTTCATGAGGCAAATAATTTAACGAATCACAAAAAATCACGATACTATCGAATTGTTCCGCCATTTCTAATTCAATCATATTTTGATGGTAAAATGGGACTGTTACTTTCGCTACCTCTGCCTTTTCCTTCGCCATAGACAGCATTTCTTCTGATAAATCCACACCTGTAACATTGTATCCCTGTTTCGCTAAGCGAACGGTAAATTCTCCTGTACCGCATGCTACATCCAATACCTTATTTCCATCGACTTGATACGTTTTCATCCGCTCCGCAAAACGTTCAATCCACTTCTCATAAGGAACATCTTCCATCAACACATCGTAAATATAGGCAAATCTTTCATAACTCATTGCTGAAGCTCTTTTTCAATCGGGTATAATGGAGCATCTCCCCATAAACGTTCTAAATTATAATAGCTTCTTTCATCACGATGGAAAACATGCGCAACAACATCACCTAAGTCAACAAGTACCCACTTCGCTTCATCAAAGCCTTCTAAATGTTTAATGTCATACCCATTCTCTAATGCTTTTTCTTTCATCTCACGTGCAATAGCTTGCACTTGCTTATCGGAATTACCATGGCAAATAACAAAATAGTCAGCTACTAGTGAAATCCCTTCCATATCAAGTACCATAATATCTTCTGCACGTTTATCATCAGCAGCCTTTGCCACTGTTAGTAATAATTCTTTAGACAATCCTATTCCTCCAATTTTTGTACAAGATCATTATAAGCATAAAATGTATCCGGATAAATTCTTGTATTTTTCTTCAATAAAAAAGTAATTGTATTACGCATGGCTTGTACAACTGCCACATCCAAATCTTTTTCAGCCAATGCACGAACTTCATCTACTCCCGGAAAATTCCTTCCCGGCTCAATATAATCAGCCAAAAACACAATTTTCTCCAATAAAGTCATATCGGCTCTTCCCGATGTGTGATAAGTAATCGCCGACAATACTTCCTCGTCCGTAATGCCAACTTCTTTTTCCACCAAATAGGCGCCAACAGGGGCATGCCACATTTCCGAGTGGAATGATAGAAGTTCTTCAGGCATCCGTTGTTCTTCAATGATACGTTTCATTTCTTCTTTCGGTCGATATTTTGCATAGTCATGGAAAATAGCCGCCGTTTCTGCTTTTTTTACATCAGCCCCATAGCGTTCAGCCAAAGAAATGGCGCTTTCCATTACTCCTATTGTATGCACATAGCGACTTTCTGTTAGCTGTTCCTTTACAATAGATAATGCTTGTTCACGTTTCATATAAAGAGTTCTCCTCAATATATTTTTCTACAGCCGGTGCAACTAAATACTTGATAGAAGCACCTTTCCCCACTTTTCGTCTAATAATAGAAGACGATAAATAAATATTCGGTACATCTACCATTATAAGAGGATATTTCGTTGTTGTCTTATAGGGTGGTCTTTCCACACCAACAAACTGCACAAGCTCCACCAATTCATCTATTCGATGCCATTTCGGCAAGTACTCAATCATATCGGCACCAATAATAAAATAAAATTTCGTATCCGGTTCTTCTTCTACAATATCTTTCATCGTGTTATACGTATAAGAAGCGCCCGGATTCTCCAACTCACGAAGCTCCATTTTAAACTTTGGTTGATCTTGAATAGTCAGCTTGAGCATTTCCACTCTCTCATCATTGGAAACACCTTCCGTTTTCTGTTTGTGAGGAGGTGTATGATTAGGCATAAATCGGACTTCATCCAGTTGTAGGGCAGATAAAACTTCATTCGCTATAATCGCATGACCAATATGAGGCGGATCAAACGTTCCACCAAGAATCCCTACTTTTTTCATTTTGTTGCTGGCAGGACGATTTGTTTATTTTCTTTAGATTCTTTATACAATACAATTGTAAGACCGATTAATTGAACCAATTCTGCCTTCGTACCTTTTGCCAGTTCTTCTGCTACTGTTTTTTTATCCACATCGCAATTCTGCAGAATATTTACTTTCAACAATTCCCTCGCTTCTAAAGCTTCAGAGATTTGGGTAATCATATTTTCATTTACGCCGCCTTTACCTACTTGAAAGATGGGCGTTAAATGATGCGCCTTTGCGCGTAAAAATCTTTTTTGTTTTCCAGTTAACATGGTATTCCTCCTAATTTCCTTAAAACGATGCTGCTCATTCTTTCAGTATCCGGCTGTAACCCCATCCAAATCTGAAAGGCTAAAGCTCCTTGATGAATAAACATAGGTACACCATTTTGAATAGAAGCTCCTTTATTTTTGGCTTCCTGTAAAAATTTTGTTTCTAACGGATTGTAGATGATATCACTTACTAGTGCGTCACCTCGTAAATGCTTCAAGGAAAGTGGCATCTGATCAATATTCGGACTGAGCCCAATACTTGTTGTATTAATAATCAACGTATATTGATGCAGATTCTTTTCTGCCTCTTCCATCAAGATAGCCTTCGAATCAGCTGAGTACGGGCATTGCTTGATCAGTTGTTCAGCTCGTGATAATGTGCGATTTGCCACATCAATTGCCGATACACCTTCCTTCACCAAGGTGAAATAAATTGCGCGTGCCGCTCCACCCGCTCCGATGATCAATACTTTTTGAGCTGATAACGAAGCTGTCAGCTTTTCTTTCAATCCTGTCACATATCCTAATCCATCCGTATTATATCCTACATACTGACCATTTTCACAATTGACAGTATTTACCGCACCGATTGCTTCCGCCAGTGGATCGATTGCATCTAAAAACGGCATAATGCTTGTTTTATGTGGCACTGTTACATTGAATCCTTTTATGCCGATGGCTTTCATGCCTTTTACGGCATCCTCTAAATCCTCTGGTTTCACTTGAAACGCATAGTATTGTGCATTTATACCTAAATGCTCAAACGCATCATTATGCATACTCGGCGACATTGAATGTTGAATTGGATCACCTATTACCCCTAATAATTGTTTCATCCCTATCCCCACCGTTCTCTCTATATAAGTTATAAAACACTTTATTCTACATTTAGGGCATGACGTTAAATAGCATTCCTGCTTGCCATTTCTACAACTGCTGAATGTTGTTAGATTAACGATTTACGAAGCATCACAGAGACACCTTTTGGTACGTGTGCTACAATTTTCGCTCCTGGCTCGTTAACTGTAATCCAACCTAACCCAGAAAAGACGATATCCGTTTTGCCTTCTTTAATCGAAAATTCATGTGCAACCAATGGCGGAACAGCCCCCTCATGCTCGATACAAGGTGATAATAATTCTCCGGCATGGTTTGCATATAGTTCATCTGCTTTATCTAATTTTGTTCGATGGATATTAATTTCATTACTAAAATGACATGTAAATGAACGTCTTCCACCCGAAATATAATCAAAGCGTGCTAACGCTCCAAAAAATAGTGTCTGTTCTTCATTTAACTGATAGACTTTCGGCTTGATTTCTTTTTTCGGTGTAATGATTTTTAAATCTTTTCCACTCACATAATGCGCCATTTGATGATGATTGATAATACCCGGTGTATCCATTAACGCATGTCCATCATCTAAAGGTATTTCAATGATATCTAAAGTTGTACCAGGGAAATGAGAAGTGGTAATAATATTTCCCTCTCCACTCACTTCTTTAATGATACGATTGATGAATGTAGATTTCCCTACGTTCGTACAACCGACAACATAAACATCTTTTCCATTTCGATAATGCTCGATTGCCTCAACTGCTTCTGAAATGCGCGAACCTTTTGCTGAACTCACCAACATTACATCAACCGGCTTCAGCCCTAATTCCTTCGCGCTATATTTCATCCAATTAATCAATTTATTATGTTTAACCGATTTTGGCAGTAAGTCCACTTTGTTTCCGATCAGTAAGACCGGATTCTTTCCAACAAAACGGTGTAATCCAGGTAACCAGCTTCCGTTAAAATCAAAAATATCTACAATTTTGACGATTAGTGCATCATTTTGCCCAATCTCATGTAAGATTTTCAAGAAATCATCATCTGTTAGAGAGATATCTTGTACCTCATTGTAGTTTTTCAAACGGAAGCAGCGCTGACAAATAATTTGTTCTTTTTCTAACGCTGATTTTGGTGCATAGCCCATTTCTTTCGGATTTTCTGTTTGAATGTGAATTCCGCATCCGATACATGATAGTTTATCTTGATTTGTCACTTTTGGTCCTCCCAATTAATCATCCCTTTTTTTCTTAGAGACGCTAAAATCCTTCTTTCTAACTGACGGTTAAATTTCGTCCAAAATCCATCCGACTGTGCCACAGGAACAACCAATATTGTATGAAGCCCACTTCGGTTTCCACCTAGCACATCTGTCATCAATTGATCTCCGATTACAACTGCATCTTCCTTTTTGATCCCCATTTGTTTCAACGAAGCTCGGAATGCTTGTCCTAACGGTTTTCTCGCTCGATGAATATATGGAATTTGTAGCGGATCCGAAAAGCTTCTTACACGTTGTTCATTATTATTCGACACAATCGTCACAAGAATTCCGTGTGCTTTCATCTCTTTCAGCCATTCCATTAATTTAGGGGTAGCGTCAGGACGATCCCATTCTACAAGTGTATTATCTAAATCCGTAATAATCCCTTTCACGCCTCTTTTCACGAGACTTTCAGGCGTTATATCAAAAACACTTTTCACATGTTCATTTGGTATAAAAAGCTTAAGCATTTATTAGCACCTCTATATAAACTTAAATTCCCGTCTTACATAATACCTAATTTTCTCTATTCTTTCAAAGTCACTTTATTTTGAATATCATTTCAACACCAGTTTTCCCTAGGTTGCTTATTTTGACAAGTTATACAATCTCTCGACAAAATCAATATCCTCCAACCAATTTGCTTTGTTCAACAGAATACTCCAGCGAAATATACCCATGATTGCATAACGAAGACGCTATAGACCCTGTTCAAGCTCAGTAACTTCAAATAGTTATTGATTTTACTGTAACTGATGCTTCGTATTAAGGACAACCAACTTGTATTTATACCAAAAAGTTTTCGACAAAGAACTACTTTTCCTTACATGTGGATAACGTTATCAACAAATTACCCCGCGTAAAATTTCAAAAAATTCACTTTATAAACATCTTATCCACAAAACAATGTGGATAAGAGAACGGTTGTTCTAATTGGTTTTTTTTGGTAAATTTATTTTAATAACTCCTTATCCACTTAATCATCTGCAAACATTCGGCAATTAATAGGAAGAAATCATTCAGGAGGTGAATAGCCGCAGAGCTAACAAATATGAATAATTTATCTGATCAACTTTTACTGGAATCTTACTTTAAAGCTAAGAAATTTCAACTGAGCTCAGACTTTATTCAATTAATCGAAAGCGAAATTCACCAACGTTCCCTTTCTCATTTAATCAAAGTTTCATCCTAACCTTTACTTGTTCTAGCCTGAATGGAAAGGAACTTTCCATTTAGGCTTTCATTTTGCCTGTTTCCGCACTCATGAATCCAAGTAGTTGTCCATACTTCACTTCACTCCCCAAAACAATCTGTTCCGATAAATGAAACAAACTTTTCTCGAAGAGAAGAACTACAGTTGAGCCAAAACTGAAATACGCCATTTCCTCTCCCTTTTGCAAATAATCTTGCTGATTGGTAATTTCAATACTATTCACAAACATAGCACCTACTTTTACAACTGCCACACAACCGTTCTCATTTCTCAGTTCGGTTATGACTCGATAGTTCTTCGCTAAAGGAGCTTTTCCATATTTCAAGCCCATTCTGTTAACTGGATAAGAACGATTACCTAAAGTCCATCTATCTTGCACTTCCCCTGAAATCGGCGAGTGAATTCGATGATAATGACTAGGACTTAAATATAAAATGACATACTGACCATTTATATACTTCTGTAAGGCATCCTCACTTCCCAGCATTTCTGACATCGAATACGTTTTCCCCTTAACTAGAATCGTACCTTCACTTTGAATGGTGCCATAGTCTTCAATAACAGCATCTACTGGACTAATCACAGATTGATTGTCTTCATGAATTTGCCGTGACCCTTCCTTTAATTTCCTGATAAATAAGTCATGAAGACTCCTAAAATCACTTTCAGATTTCTCCACATCTTTCCAATCAATCTTATACACTTTACTATATGAATGAATGATTGCTTTACTCCATCTTGATTGTGAAAAGGACATAAGTAGGGAAGATAAAAATTTATTGTTCGTCAATTCAATCAAGATTCTATATATATTTTTTTTCAAGTTACTGCCCCCATCATGTAAAATAATCCTAATGTGACTTGCATAATGTACATAGAATAAAATATTATTATACAATAAGCATAAGCTTATGTCTCATCCCATCCGAATTAAAAAGGAGTGTGAAGAATGTTCTTATCGGATGTTTTAGATCAAACAATAAAAAAAATCAAATCCCAAACCGCTAATATTTTAACCTTATTGAATTTATCACTAGGTGGGTTTGCCATTCTAGCTAGTATAAATGGCCAATTAGAATTAAGTATGTTATTGATTTTCATCGCTGCGCTATGCGATCGATTTGATGGCATGGCCGCAAGGAAGTTTAATATTGAGTCAGAACTTGGAAAACAGCTTGACTCTATGAGTGATATTATATCATTTGGGGTTGCACCTGCAATGCTTATTTATCAAGCTGTTTTAATTCATGTAGGGCCAGCCGGTATGTTTTTTACCGTCTTCTATATAGCTTGTGGCGCCTTTCGTCTAGCACGATTTAATATAACAGAATGTAATGGTTATTTTACAGGATTACCGATTACAGCAGCTGGTTGTTTAGCTACCCTTAGTTACCTCGGTCTTCATTCCTTATCACCGTTCTTATATATCATCTTACTGTTTTTCTTATCCCTTGCGATGATCAGTCCATTCAAATTAAGAAAAGTATGATTTTTAATCAAAATCCGTGAACCATTTGGCTTCACGGATTTTTTCTGAGCTTATGTACTGGTACAGTCCTTTTTAAAAAGTATAACATCAGTGAAAAAGCAAAAAGAAGCTATTTATCATCAAACAAACGAGCAATTCCAACTTTTCTTTTGTTCATCTTGTCATTCCTGCAAATATACGTTCGTTCCAGAAAGCATATAATAAGAAAATACACAAAAAAAGGAGCCCACAGAAAGAAAATCCTTTTCCAAAAAATATTGATAAAGATGATCTTTCTGGACACTCTCTTCACTTTAACACCCGCAATCACAACTTTCCTCTTCACAGCAGCACCCATTCCCAAAGAAACCGAAACCACTGAAAAACCACCATCCGCCAAAAATCAATGCAATAACTAATAAGATAATAAATAGAGCATATGCGCCACCACCGCCGCCTCCTGCATAATACGGTCCTGGTGGCGGCAATAGAGGAGCTGGTGGCGGCAACAGACATCCATACCCATATGGCGCACTACCATACCCATACTCCATAGATAAACCTCCTTTTGTTTTTCTTCTATAAAATATGTAGATGCAACAGGCCTTGTGTCATATTCTGCTTGTCCCTCTCTACATTTGGGACCGATAAACAAGCCTTTTTTTTCAAAACCATTTATTGTACAGACACGATTACCTTTCTCTTAACATACAATTCACTATAGGCGCATGTCTGATTAAAGCGGGGGTGAAACATGTCCGGATTATTAGCAGCACTCGGTTATCTTGTGAAGGAAGTCGTTTTGCTCGTATCATATGTCAAAAACAACGCCTTCCCACAGCCTTTATCCGCAAAGGATGAACAAAAATACTTAAAATTAATGAGTAGCGGTGACCCTCATGCGAGGAATATGTTAATTGAACATAATCTTCGACTCGTAGCGCACATTGTCAAGAAATTTGAAAACACAGGTGAAGACACAGAGGACTTAATTTCAATTGGCACAATCGGGCTCATTAAAGCAATTGAAAGCTATTCTAATGAAAAAGGAACAAAACTGGCTACTTATGCTGCTCGTTGTATTGAAAACGAAATACTCATGCATTTAAGGGCCACTAAGAAAACGAAAAAAGATGTCTCCTTGCACGACCCTATCGGCCAAGATAAGGAAGGAAATGAGATTTCATTAATAGATGTTTTGAAATCGGAATCAGAAGACGTCATCGACACAATTCAATTGAATATGGAGATTGAAAAGGTGAAGAAATACATTAATGTACTCGATGACAGAGAAAAGGAAGTAATAGTAAGCCGCTTCGGACTCGGTACATTCAAGGAGAAAACTCAGCGCGAAATTGCCAAAGAACTAGGGATTTCGCGAAGCTATGTGTCCCGTATCGAAAAACGTGCCCTAATGAAAATGTTTCATGAATTTTATCGTGAAGAAAAAGAAAAAAGAAGATAACGAGTAAGAAAAGCGCAATCGTCCGTCTAAACCTGGAGATAAACGAACGATTATTACAATTCATTTAAAATGATTAAACACGTAACAATTTATCATTTCCTCACAACTAAAAAAGAGGGTAATCCAATGCTTTTCACATTAGGTCACCCTCTTTCTTATGATCAATCAACACTCACTTCCGAAGCTATCACAATCCCGATTACAGAAGTAATGATTAAGGCAAACATAATAGCATACATATACCAACCTCCCATACCAGACTGTATTAATGATATTTTACTATTTTAATCCAAATATTTCCTCATCAATTATTAACAATTAAGGACATTTGCATCTTTTCTTCGGAAAGACGTAAGCTCAATTGTTTATTGTTGGCTTTGTTCGTCCTGATTAGCTTTCAGTTTATACTTAATAGAAAGAGAAAAAAACAGGAAAGAGCCCGCGAGCATTAAGGTAGTCAAAAGAAGTTCTACCTTCGGATAAACCACGCCTCGATCCAGTGAGATAATCGTTCCAAAGTATAAGAAAACACCCAGGCTTAAAAGAATGAAGGCAAACAGCTTATAATCAACCATCTTTTCATAATAACGTACATACGTTGGCGTTTGTTTCATATTTGGTCACCTCTCCTCACTTACTACTTGAGCTCACTTTAACACAAATGATGCAGTAATCATTTATGAAATTGATGACAGTGTAATTTTAGGGAATAAAAACAGAAAACACCAAGGAGACAAACTTCTGAACAAGCTTGCCTCCTTGGTGCCTTTTCTGCTTAAATCATGTTGACACGATTGATTTATGCCTTTAATAGCTCAACCATATTGATTACTAATTGTGAAGAGTTTTTCGCTGCTGTTTCAAGAAATGCTTCGAATGAAACGTTCGATTCCTTCCCTGCAATATCAGATAATGCACGAATGACAACAAAAGGAACTGAAAATTGGTGAGCGACTTGTGAAATAGCTGCCGCTTCCATTTCAACCGCCTGCAAGTCTTCAAATTTTCCTCGTACAAACTCTACTCGTGCAGGATCGCTCATAAACGAATCACCCGTTGCAATAAGTCCTTTCGCTACCGCCATGCCAGTAATATCTTTCGCCGCTTCTTCAGCCACCATAATCAGCTTATCATCTGCCACAAACGTCGGTGGTAGTTGCGGTACTTGACCATACGCATAGCCAAAAGCTGTTACATCTACATCATGATGAACCACTTCTGAAGAGATGACTACATCCCCCACTTGTAAATCTGGTGAATAACCACCCGCTGAACCTGTATTGATGACGGCTGTCGGCTTGAATTTCTCTAATAAAATGGCAGTTGACATAGCTGCATTTACTTTTCCGATACCTGACTTCAGCAATACCACATCAACACCATGTAAAGTACCCACATTATATTCGCAACCTGCGATTACTTCTTGTTGGACGTTTTCCATTTCCCCTCGTAAAATTTGCACTTCTTCTTCCATTGCTCCAATAATTGCGATTTTCATTAATTAACAACCCTTCTCTTATAATTTAATGGCTTCTATCATCCATACAAATGCATTGCAGCGCTTAAATGTAATGAAAAATCCATTTTCCTCAAAAATAGCAGTAAAATACGGAATCGTTGAATAATACTCTGTACGTAAATCTTCGGCCAATCTATGATGACCATCCTTAACAGCTTTTTCTATCGTTTGTCCATATACTTCCTCATTTTCAAACATCGTATCTGCAAAAATTATTTTACCACCATTGGATAGCAGCTTTCCATATACTTTCACCGCAACTTCTTTTTCTTCATCCGTTAAATGGTGAAAAGCATACGTACTCACAATAGAATCCACTCTTTCCGGAATGGGAAATTGCATGAAATCTCCATCCAAAAAAGTAGCATGACTATGTTTTTGTTTAGCTATTTCCCTCATCTGTTCAGAAGGCTCAATAGCAGTCACGCTTCTTCCCTTTTCCAACAGTTTAGCCGTTAAATTTCCTGTCCCTGCACCAAATTCGAGCACGTGCCCTTCAGACCGCAACGCGACTTCATCTAAGATTTCTTCATAATGCCGAAATACTTCCTCATATTCCTTATCACTTCCTGTGACTGTCTCATCATAACTATCCGCCCACTCTTCAAACACATGTAAAAATTCTCTTCCCATCACCCAACACCCCATTTAAACTATTCTTATTTGTATAGTATGATTTAAACTGTTCGAACGTGCCCTCAAAAAGAAGGAAGAACATGATATACTGATACAGAAAAGGCTATTTTAGGAGGAGCAGAATGAATATTTCTTTTGATATGATTGAAGATAAAGTAGAGTTTTTTGAAGCCACAACTATTCAAGAACTGGAGAAGAAAATACAAGCACAAATCGATATTAATAAAAGCATCATGCTTGGCGTTCACTCGGTTAATCATCAAATGCATGTCAGTGAAGATGGTCGAAGATTGTATAGCGCCGTCGTACATTTCAAATACAAAAAGGCATAATTTCCGTTGATGGAAATTATGCCTTTTTCTTTATCTAGCTTTATCGTTCGTTTTTAATTTTTCTACTTGATATGGTTTCCAGCCGCTTCCGTCCACCCATTCGATATAAACGCGATATGTTGCACTTTTATCCTTTGGAGAAATCGTACCGACGGCTTTATTTGTGCCGCCATTTCCCAACCAATAAAGCGTCATATTGTCAACTTCTAATCCTGCACCATACGCTAAAGCTTGTTCCATCTCATTCCAATCGACTGAACCCTTCGTGAAATC
Source organism: Bacillus sp. (in: firmicutes) (assembly GCA_051873995.1). Taxonomy (GTDB): domain Bacteria; phylum Bacillota; class Bacilli; order Bacillales; family DSM-1321; genus Bacillus_AD. Next base: position 833 of record JBJEFL010000136.1, on the reverse strand, counting down.
AACCGTATGCTCACCTGTTTGTGTCGTACCGACCGATTTCCAGTTTTCATTTACATATGTTTCTGCCACATTGCTGTCATTACTATTCTCTACAATGCTGGCACCTTCAAGCCCCTCAGTTTCAACCGTTTCTTCCTCAGTATCCACTTCATCTTCTGTCTCACCATCACTTGTATTTTCTTTATCTTCTGTATCATCGGATGGCGTTTTTTCCTCATCCTTTGTTGCCTCTTCTTGCTGCGCGCTATTTTGTTCCGGTGAGACTATGTATTCGTCCTCACTATTTCCTTTGACGATCATGACGACAACAACAAGAATTGCTATGATCACAATAGAGAGAAGAATATTATATATGCGGTTCACTTTTCTCTTTTTTCCTATTTGTTCTGATCGAGAAGTCATTCTAGAGGGTTTTTTTTCATCCATTTCAATCACCCCAATTTTTTCTTTTAATCCTAAAACATAGAATCTTTTTAGCATGGATTACAGATTAATCTCTATTGTACCACTTTCTTTATGCCGAACGAAGCATATACTTTTTAACAATTACTGTATATAACCTTCTGAATATATTTTATTTACGAATTCTCCAAAGACACTTGCTGCTGATTGTTCGTTAGCTGTGACATCCAACTTAACGACGGCAAATGCATATTGAGGCTTATCTGCCGGAAAATACCCGGCAAACCACGTATTCACTTTTTTCTTTTCTACATTCGTCTGTGCAGTTCCTGTTTTTCCGGCCACTGTTACGGGTAATTGTTTTAAACTTTCTGCCGTCCCATGATCGACTACACCTTTTAATAATTGTTGTAGTCTTTTAGCTGTTGCTG
>JBJEFL010000135.1:0-1925 GCA_051873995.1 Bacillus sp. (in: firmicutes) | reverse complement strand
TGGCAATACCTGTTGCCTGCTGCCTTTGTAACTCGGCTTTGCATTTAATCCTCCTTTTCCCGGTGCTATCATATTCTTAAAACATGAACTAACCTGGTAAAAAAACGGATATTTTTTCTTCCGGTGTCATATCCAGCAGAACAGCAATTTTGTTTGCTACATCCGTGCTAATCTTCACGACCCCAAGCTCTAAATTGCAATAGGCGCTTTTGCTTTTATACCCCAGCTTTATTGCCATTTCTTCCTGGGTAATGCCTTTTCGCTTTCTAATATCTCGTAAAAGTTCCAAGTTCATGTACTCACTTCCTTTCTCGTTCTCTTTTTTTAACCTTTACACTTTGGATTATAGTTCCATATATGAGAACTGTCAAGCATATTTTTCTAATTTTGAGAACTTTTTTCATGTGTATTGGTTTCTCAGCTGGGATTGTGGTATATTATTGGTATTAGTTCATGTTTTAAGAACTTTTTAAGGAGGACACAAAATGGCAACCCTTGCAGAACGTATAAAAACGCTACGCAAAAATGCTGGGCTTACTCAGCAGGAGTTTGGCTCATACTTTGGTGTGGCCAAAAATACCATATGCCAATATGAAAGTGGTCGCAGTGCTCCCAGCGACGAAACAAAAATAGCCATAGCAAACCATTTTAATGTTTCTATGGACTACTTAATGGGAAAAACAGATGTGCCAGATTTTGATTCAAAAACCCCTACAGTAATGCAAACAAAGCTCACGGATAAAACCATTGAAACATTTCATGCCTACCTGGATTTATCTCAGGAAAATCAAAAGCGCGTGGAAGATTATGTGCAAATACTTACCGAATGGGAAAAATATCAAAAAAGCAAAAAACACTCAAAATAAAAGGAGAATTATTATGAAAACCAAACATACGTTTACCCCCCCCCATGAAATAACAGCACTTTTGCTGGCAGGTGTCCTTGTTATCTCCTGTTCAGGCTGTTCTAGTTCCGGATCTAATTCCAACAATGCGCAAAGCTCAGCGGATAGTGAAGTAACAACCAGTGTAACACCTACAGAAAATCCTGCGGACATCCTTCATTCATTTGCTAACGATTCCAGCCTTTGGGAATACTTAGAAAATACCTACCCGCAAGTTACGATGGAGGATGTAGAATCCGGTCAGTATACCGGGCAATATGTAATAATTGATTCTTATGCTCAAAACGTAAAAGTTACTGACTATAAATATGTATCTTGCGATATGTTTTTTTCTACTTCAAATGGCCAATATAAAGAAAAAGATCTATGGGCCTGCTTTTTTGGTGACGAAGATCTTCAAAAATATGGTTGTGTCAGCGGTCAGCAATGTCTGGCAGATATGCAGGATGGTCAAATGCTCAGGGCCTGCTATTATGTCAATTCAGACAATTCATTCGGCCCAATGAACATGCTTGCAATAAAAACATTACAAGGGGAAACAAATGTATCGGTAGATCAACCAGAAAGCAATTCTGCTGATAGCAGGTTGTATAATGCTTCTATTATTACAGCGGATGTGCTTAACGGATCCGGTAATGAAGTTATAGGCCAACGCGCTTATATCATCTTTCCAAAGTCTGCGCTATCCGAAATCACAGCAGATGCTTTTGCTCAGTTTGTTAATAGCAATGTAAAGGATAATGGTTATAACTGGTTCTCTATTATTTGTGATGATGGCACAGGTATAAATTTTGCTGGCAATACATATTCATTCGCAACATATGGGATCATGGATAACAATGGCTGCATAACAAAACCAATAGGGTACATTACCATAACAGAAAATGGCTGCACTTACGAAACAGCAAACTAATAAAGGGGTGTAAAATGGAAAATTTAGAAATGCTCACAGGCGCCTTTCCGGTGGCTCCGGATCAGTTGGCTCACGATCTGGCCGTTGCAAAGCTCATTAAAAGTAAC
>JBJEFL010000134.1:0-1927 GCA_051873995.1 Bacillus sp. (in: firmicutes) | reverse complement strand
CTCTTCATTCTCTTTCACAACAAACCTCACTGCCTGATTTGCAAAGACCCAAATTCCTCTATATCTTTCACCACATGATCTTCTTTCCCGCTCGAAGATTCCCAAATGATATTTGCTTTTGTTAATGGATATTCCAAATAATTTGAGCCTATTGTCACTTCGATATAAGCAGTTGGAACACCAACATCGTAATCTTCTCCAATACAACCTGTTAGGAGGGACATAACAAATAATCCCACAAAAAATGATGAGACTATTTTCATCTTCAAACACCTCCTATTAGAACAGCAAGAAGCCGCTAATCCCACTTTCTCATGTATTTTCTGATCCTTAATCAGCTCTACAAAAAAAGGGCATTCACCCTTTTTGAATCAATGCTTGATCGGATGAATCCCATCAATCACGAATGATTATTTCGTTAACTCTTTCCACACCATCCTTCGTCACTCGATCTGAACCTGATTGACGCTTGCTTTTTGGATCAGTATCTTTCCAATGGATGATGTACTCATTGTCCACTACCTCAATACTCGTTATGATCGATTGAACATGATCTTTACGATGCTCCTTCATAACCTGTTCTTTTGCTTCTGAAGGTGAAACCGATTCTTGAATATCCGTTTTCAGCACCTTACCACATCCGACTAACATTGAAAAACTAAGAAGAATCACAACCCATTTATAAACCATCCTATTATTGAACCTCCATAAGCATAAAATATCGTAATCCTATCTCAAGATTATTCTAGATGTCTATTCCATTCTCCTTTTTCACCTAACACGGCCTGTCCCTCACCGTACTTCAATAAGAATTTCCTGCATAATATGTATCTGGGTTCGTTATTTGATTTTCAATAAAAAACCGGGCAGAACGCTGAACCATTTCTATACATTCAGCATCGTTTAATGGAATTCTACTTCTAAAGAAACGATTTAATTTTACGGATTCTATACTTCCATTTACTCTTGTTTCTTCAGTTAAAACATTATATTGAATACGCATATACGTCTCTTTTTTGTATGTAATATAAGCAGTAACTTCACTATTTTCCAAATTAATAAGCGGGTAATCGACTTTTATGCCGTCAGGAATACAGAGGAAGATGCCAGGTTTAGGTCTTCGGAAATAAAATAATGAAAGAAAAATGATAGCAATACTAAAAATAATTGTTAAAGCACTAGGTTTATCCTTCATAAAATGCCCCTCTTCATTTATAGTTTCATTATGAAATTCGCTATTAGGCTGAAGAAATCCTTCTTCCGTTAACCTGAGCTGTTTCTATAATAAGAAAAGAACTGTCTTTTATCAGTTCTAATCCTAAGCTAACACCATTTGTTTATTCTTTAATAGTAAGCAATTTGTAAGTCATAAAGATCGTCGTTGTAAGACCAATCACCAGAAATATACTTCCCGCTGCTAAGAAATTATTGATATTTCCTCTCGCTCTAATTTGAAACCAAGAAGTATCTGAGCCACCTTTTGCTGATAACCAACTTTCAGCAAGAGATGTTCCAAAATTAACACTGTTAAAAAGGAGAACTAGTCCAACTACAGCCAACAAAATACTTAAAATCACAAAAGCTTTCAATTTATCTTTCGTCACGTTTAACATTCCCCCTCTATAGCCATGATATCGATGCATCCTTAAAATTCGATAGATATAATGGCAACTTCTTCTTTCGCTAATCTAGCCCGTTTCTACAAGAAAAACTTCACTTTCTATTTGTTTAATCCCAACTATTATTCAGCTTCCTGACAATACCTAGTTCATTACCGTCTAAATCACGTATGGTAAACTTTTTTGAACCCCAAGGTGTTGAAGAAAATTCTTCAATAACCGTTATTTGATCGTTTATTTCCTCCCATATTGAATGAACATCAGAAATGTTAAAATTAAATCTTCCATGAGATGGATGATTTTCATCC
>JBJEFL010000133.1:0-1931 GCA_051873995.1 Bacillus sp. (in: firmicutes) | reverse complement strand
GAGGTGTTCGGAACGGGAATTTCAAAATTGTATTTTTTCCGTATTCCGTTACTATCTGCGATGGCAAAACAGCATCATTGCAGAAGAGTGCATTCCTATTGGGGCGGCCAATACCATTCGCCCAGATTTTGTTTTATACAAAGACGATATACCACAGGTGGTTATAGAATCCAAAGAACCCAATCATATTCAGACTGAAAGAAATAAAGAGCAACTATTTTCCTATATGCGCCAGAAGAAAGTAGATTTCGGTTTATATATAGGAGAAGTTATACAATTGTATTATGATGAGCCTACTGATGCAGAATTGCCGCTGCTGATGTTTACATTGGAATACGACAAAGAGAATCCATATGGCACTACGTTTGTCAGCCTTTTCAACTTTGTAGATTTTGATAAGAATATGCTGACAGATTATTGCACCAATAGAATAAAAGAGATACAAAAGGAAAAGCAACTGGAGAGTGACATTCAGCAGTTGACTTCTGATGAGGGCGTGAATTTGTGCTCATCCTTACTGAAATCACATTTTATTTCAAAAGGGTACTCTGAAACGGATGTGGAAAAGCTTTTGGATGATATAGAGATTACTCTCAAACGGAAATGCGATAAAATATCACCCTCAACATTCGTTGATATTACAAGGGATGTTCCAAACCAAATTCCTGTCAGTAACGAATATAGTACATCTAAAAAAAGACTGAAATATACGGTTAATGGTAGAGGGGCTTATTATAAAAATGGCAGTGCTTTGGAATTGGTCAAAGCGTATTTAAGTGATCATCCATCCACATATAACACTATAGTTTCAATATTTAACGGATATGTACCAAATTATGTGCTATCAAAAGAAGAAGTGGAGAGAAAGGAAGGACGTTCATTTGATAGGAGCAAAACCAAAAGATGGCATAAGGACAGCCCTTTGATAAGCAGTGATGGTATCACTTTCTATGTGACGACACAAGTAGGTGACAATTGTCCAATTGACTTTAAGGACATTGTATCACTATCAGAGGAATTAGGATATAAAATAGAACCCATATCATAAATCCATGTCAGAAGAGTTACAACAGCAACTGCACACATCTTTGGATAGTGGCTTTTGTGCTAAGTTGGTATAAGAACATAATATGTAAACAGGTCGCAAATTGCGACTTCAAGTTAGTATTCACTTTCTTGAAGTCACAATATTGTGACTTCAAGTTAAAGTAGGTTCTATAAATTACCACCGCAAATATCAGTAAATGCCATTATATTAAGGAAAAATCACAGATTTGCACCTGTAAGGTGGCAGGCTGCCACCCTGCAAGGTGTTTTTAACTAAAAAATCGGAAATCTGCAGGACTTTAACGAGATAATAGGTGTGCCGGGGGCAATCATTTCCCACCACCATTATTCAGCCTATTCATTATGGTCTGCATAAGTCCGTTAGCCATCGCCGTACATGCTTTCCTGTAAGAGGGATAGAAAGGTTCTTTCGTGATGGAAAGAGCGACATCCAGCTCCTGCTCTGTAACGGCATCTATATAGTTGTTCATCATAATGGTACGATAATTGTTCTTATAATAATCCATCATGCCATTGAACATCTTCCTCGCCTGCTCTTTCCTGTCGGCAGGAACGCTTGCCACTTGAGGCTCAAGAAAGTTGCGCATTTGTTCAATACTCACCGATAATGTCCTGTCTATATCCATTTCATTATAAAGCCACTCCATTTTTTCCTTCATGGTTGGCGAACACGACTTCAACTGCACATCTGCTGGCTTTTCGCCACGTTCCAAGGTTTTGGCAACTGATTTAAGGGCCTGAATAAAATTAGCATTTACTATTGACATTTCGGTCACCTTTTTTCCTATTGCCGAATATTCCGGCTTCATCATAAAGTCAACCATCTGAAGGAACTCCTCCTCCGTCATGTTGTCACGGTAATA
>JBJEFL010000132.1:0-9621 GCA_051873995.1 Bacillus sp. (in: firmicutes) | reverse complement strand
AGTATTGTATCAAAGGAAATCGAGGGATAACAGATACGAATGATTACCTACTTACAATAATCGTATAATACTCTTTTTTTGCGATATGTATTATACATATCATGAATATAGCTATTTCCTATTACTTCTTCATTTTCATGATCTTGTATTAATTGTTCAAAAAGGTATGCATACACCTTTTCATATATTCGTCCTGAAAATATTTCCGCCATAGTATCTACTATATTTTGTATTACTTCTATCTTTCTTAAATCATATGGTTTCAATGCAATATCAATCCATTTTTTATATTCTAACTCTTCCTTGTTTGGATCACTCTGTTTTAGGAAATAAAAAAAATGCAAAAGATTAAATTTCTGACTTTTCAATAAATTATTTTTGCCTTCACAAAGAAGCATTTCTGTTTTGTTATATTTATATGTTCTCCACTTTTCAACAATATCTTTAGAATTTTCTGGAATCGACAAATTTAAAATCCAATATCCTGAAATATTTATATCAATCCATTTAATATCCTCATTCGTGTTATTCATTCTAATTAATTCTATCGATGTTCCATAAAATAATTGCATCAAAAACTCTATATTTCCACCCGTTGGAAATTCCCCCAAGGAACTTATATTTCCATTATAAAACCCCCAGTGTGTAATCATTACACTATTAAACAATGAATTCATAAATTCATTTGTAAGGTCTCTTGTATCAAACATATTAGCTGTACATATAAAAGCTTCCAATAAACTGCCAAATAATCGTAAATTATGAAACTGTAAACTTAATATAGTATTATCCAAATTATTCTTTACATACTGATTTAGATATTTTCCTATTAAATTAAATTTTTCTGTATCTTCAAAAACTATATTGCTCAAGCACTCATCTATCATCCCTCTTTTTGCCAATGGAGATACTATTTTCTTATATTCAATACAATTTAATTTACTTCTCAGAATATCATGAACAAATTTCTCACCTAACATTTCTGAATTACATATTATTATTACTTTCATCCCATATGTTTCTATAATATCATTAATAAGACCAATCACAATATTATATTTATCAATATCTGACTGTTCTAAATTATTTGTAAAAAAATCTTCTATCTTATAAAATGCTTTTCCTACCGCTTCAAATTCATCTTTTATTTCTTTAAATTCTGAAAAAGTATTCCTTCCTCTCGTAGCATTTGAAAGCAAAGATGTTGATTTTCTATATAACTTACTAGATTCTCTATTTCTTATTGATCTTGATGTTATTCTTTCAAAATCATCAAAAATAAAGATTGATCCTTTTTTAATAGTATCGTATCCATATGTTTTCTTTAAAAATTTTTCTATAGGACTCCCTATAATAGGCACAAATTGCAATACCTTTATTACAAGTGTATAAAAAGATTTATCATTTTGTTCAATTGTGTTGTTAATTTCCTTTATTATCTCTTTCCGTGAATCAATTCCAAAACAAGAAATACGGAATATTTTGGTTCCTGAATAGCGGAAATATTGATCAAAAAAATTTTGCACATCATATGTTTTCCCTGATCCCCATTCTCCTGTTACTAAAAAACAACGCGGTATACTTGAATCACGTAAATATCTAAAAAGACTATTTTCAAATCTATTTCTACCGTTCTGATTTTTCAACCACCAATCCCATATTACGCCCCACATCCATTGCAAAATTTCCGTCACCAAAAATATTACAATAATTATTCTAAATATTCTTTCTATGTTTAAATAGATGTTTTTTATACATTCCAAACTAACATCTAAATACCATGTAGAAATATATAAACTGATTTTTCTGCAAATCTTACGTAAAGCATCAATTCGATAAAGTAATATTCCCAAAACACTTATTACTGTAAAAAAATCTAAATATATTTTTATCTTTAAAAATAATTTTTCAATGCTTCTTCCTATGTTTGTTTTCTTCATTTTATCTTCCCATCATTTAGCTTCAATTAAATAAATTGTTTTTTTACCTCCTCCGGCAAATACTTCGCCAGTTCCTCCACTAACTCATACACCTTCGTTCCAGGTGCTATCTCCGCCGGTGTTTTTCCCTCTCCGTTTTTAATAATCCGTTTCGCATACCGAATTGCCAGCTTCGGATTTCCACCATTCATCAGCGTCTCAAATATGTTATCCATATTTTTCTCATACTTTCCAATTCCCAGTTCCTGAAATTTCTCATTCAAAAATTTCTTATACTCTGATCTGTGGTTATTTGCCGTGTAATACGCGAAATGCAACATGAACCAGAATTCGATACACTCGTTACTCCACGCTGCATGATACTGAATATCCAGATTCTTTTGATTTAATACTTCTGCCCGCTGGACCACTCCATTAACGTCACTGGATGGAAAACTGTCTTTATCATAGACACACCATATCTGCCCTTTCGTAATCTTATTCTCACGCACATACTCTTCGGCCTTTCCGATTACCCGCATCGTCTCAGCCTGGCATCCTTCAATTTCAATCAAAACCATATCTCGATAAATGGGATTATCTTCAATATACCGTTTAAATCCTTGAAAATATTTAGGTTCCGTTGCTTGCCCCTCGCAGAAAATGTAGTAGCGGAATTCTTTCTTTTCCAGATATTCCTGCCTCTTTTAGCCATTCACCGTCCCCCAATCTATAATCTTTCTGAGGTATGGATCTGCACCATATTTCCCTTCCAGATACTGTTTATCGAACTTGGCATCCTTTCGTACAGATTCACCTTTCTTATTTTTAAATTCTACAAGAGAATATAATTTTGAGTTCTGACGGTTTCCTTTTGCTACAAACCAGATTTCATCTCTTCTGAATACTTCACTGTTCATAGTAGACAGATCATGTGATGTAAAAATCAACTGTGCACCCTTTTTATTTTTTTCCATATTACTAAACGTCATAATAAGGTATTTAAGTAATACCGGATGTATCTTTGCATCCAATTCATCAATCACAAGTGTCGTTCCTCTCAATAAACTTTTTGCAATAAATGGGAGCAATCCAAATAATTTCTTTGTTCCACTGGATTCATCAAATAAATTCAATTCTGCTTCATATTCATCTACTACGTGTTTTGTAAATACTTCGATCCGGTCATTCTCCTTTTCTTCTACACGGAAATCTACAATATCCAAATCCATCTCCTGAATCATCTGAAGCATCAATCTTTTTACATCCTCTGACTTAGAAACAGCCATTCGCAATTCTTGCATAGGATTTCCATAATTCAAAAAATCAATCTCTTCATCAAACCAGTCAAGCACATCCTGTACCACTTCGTTTTTGCTGTAAGTAATTCCAAGATACGATAACAACGGCAATGTATCGGATAATTCATCACTGGTTTTCAATCTTGCAAATGCACCTTTCAAAGTAATTTCATCTTCATCTCGTTCAAAAAGTGCTGATTTTCGTCCTGTCTCCAATTTTATGCGGTCTAATCTTTCGTATTCAATCACTTCTTTTTTAACAATTAATTCATAGCGGTACTCTGCCATTGCTGTTCTAAAAAACAGTTCAAATTCTGTTGGTTCATTTCTTGTCTCTTCATCAAAAGCAAATGGCTCTATCACTAGTTTTTTCATTTTCATTGCAATCTCTTCGTTATTACTTGTGGCATATAATGGTCTCAGTACTTTCGTAACCAGACTGTGTAACGCTTCAAGAACGTTAGATTTGCCTCCACCATTTGGTCCGTATACAGCAGATACCGGTAAATATAATTCCTCATCTTTATCTTTTATAATTCTGTCTTCATGCTCAGATATGGCGGCAACCTGCATGTCAAATGTTACCTCATCTCGTATACTCTTAAAATTTTTCACTGTAAATTGGCATAACATCTTATTTACCTCCATTAGTCCAAACTTCTTGCCTATATCTTTATTATATTCCGTTTTTTTATTTTTACAATAGTTTCATGAGATAAGATCTCATATTTTATATTGTAATTTACATTTCGGCAATTTTCGGCAAAATTATACACCTTATACTTCCTGTTAGTGCTTTTCAATTCCTTACTCATCTATCCACTTCGTTCCGATTCACATTCATTTGCTTCCACCTGCACCATATTCTCCTGCAATATTTTCTCCACCTTCCCCGCATTTGCTTCTATCATCACCTTCAATATGTAATCGGCGGTCACTTCCACCGGATTTGGATTATGAAATCGATAGTTCAGTTTTCTTTTCGCCACGGTGAAGTTTCCACCTCCTCCCTGCTCACTCTTTGTCCATTACTATGAAATGTCCTTCTGAAATAGTCCTAGATTTTCAGAATGTTTTTCATAGTCTGCATATTGTCATTTGCCATGGCTTCACGTCTGCTGACTCCATCAATCTTTACCGGAATACATCTCTCCAGAATTCTGTCATAAATTCTTTTCTTGCATTCTGACTTAGCTGTAATTCCAGCATGAATTTTGGAAATTGATAATACTGCATCTGCCGCTCCTGCTCATTCATGTACAAATATTTCATTTGTTTCTTCCTCACCTTCTCAATATTTGAGGAAATATATTTTTGAATTTTATATCCACAAAAATTTATCCCTCTATATATACAAAGGGAGCGGGCACAAAATACAGCCCCCTCATCAGAATTTTTTTATTTTTTTCATAATTTCATTACTAAGCATCTCAAAATTCCACATAATCTCGAAGATAAATAGAGAACCAATTAAGGTACTATAATCTCTAGTGAATTTCGCTCTTTGTTATTTCTTTCTTCCTTTTAATCTAAATTTTTATACAAGAGCAAGATCCACCTGTGTTTAACAAATTTATTCTTAATGAATATTCTATTTTCATCCTCTTGATTCAATTTCATCTTTATATAATTAGCTTTCATTAAAGATTTTCGCATCATTTACATAATATGTTCCTTTAAAAGTTTTCAAAAAAAGCATCCGGCTTCTGCCAGATGCTCTGTAAAAAAATTTCAATTTTTACCTGCTTACATTTTCAATGTAGCCAATATAATCTCCCTGATTTCCGAATTTTATTTTCGATTATTACGATACAGTATTACCCGGGTGGATCTTGCTCTTCTCTTTTAATATCAATATAATTCTATTTTTCGATAATCTATGACAGTGCTGCAGTTAAATGATATACTAATGCTAGTTTATAAATTCGGAGGTATATTATGTCGAACATTCAGATAACAGAAAATGGGCCAGGAAAATATTCTCCTGAATGGTTTTATAGCGAATCTCAGACTCCAGAATGGATTTCATTTGCTCACAAGGCTGATAATCTACGAGAAAATTTTATAAATCTTTTTGGAATAGAACGCTTAAAATCACTTTCGGGAAAAGATTTGTTAACTTCTTTATTTTATAATGACGAAGGAACTAAAACCAATCTCTGCTATAGACTTGAAATGGACAAAGATATTCGCGAAGTATTTGGAAGTATTTCCGGCGGAGCAGCTTATAAATTTGGATTATTCTATCATAAGAAAAATCAAAGTTGGACCTGTGGCTCACCATTAAAACCTGTGCTTCTTACTGAGGATGAAGCAATACAAAAAGCAGAAGAAATGCGAAATGATCTGGTTGAAGGTGCTGAAATAATATCTTCTTTTGGTCCTTTAGATTCTGAAGAAGATTACGAGCAACTCTATAAACAGCTGGAACATATCCCTGGAATCAATATGGTATGGCGCATGAAATATTATCAAATGCTCTTTCCAACATTATTCGCTCCATTTTATGGACAGGATATTCAGCTGAGAGTATTGCATTTTCTAAATCAAAAACCAAGTGATATTCCTTTCATTCGCATGGGACAAATTTCATTATATGCAAGAAAATGCAATGTTCCCGGAGTTGTCTTTGCTCATATTTATGGAAAAAATGTAGGATATACTAATGAGACTAATGATTCTGACACAAATACGCTTTCCGATAAAAAACATAAAACGCACTACTGGATGTATACCGTCTTTGATGATAAAAGTTGGAATGAATGCCAACAAAAAGGAATCATGGTTTTAGGTATGGACGATATTGGTGATTATTCCCAATTTGCTTCCAAGGAAGCTCTCCGTCAAGAACTGATAGATGTGTACGACAGTAGTACTTCACGGAAAAATCAGGCTTTGATGGCATGGAATTTTGCGAATACCGTATCAGTTAGCGATGTGATTTTTGCGAAACGCAGCAACACTCTTGTTGGTAAAGGTATTGTCACTGGAAATTATGTCTTTGACGATCTTCGTCAGGAATATAAAAATGTCCATGCTGTAAAATGGCTTCAAGTTGGCGAATGGGAACATCCTGGTAATGCAGTAGCAAAACGCTTAACTGATATCACTCCATACACAGATTATATTGAAAAGCTTACTTCCATCTTTGCTCCTGATGAACTAGATGATGTAGATACACAACCAGAAATAGACTATCCTGCTTACTCTTCTGCAGATTTTCTCTCAGATGTGTATATGACTGAACAAGATTACGAAACACTAGTAAATATCTTAAAAATGAAGAAAAACATTATTTTGCAGGGTGCACCTGGAGTTGGGAAAACATTTACTGCCAAGAGACTTGCTTATTCCATTATCGGTGCAAAAAATCCTGACCGTGTTCAAATGATCCAGTTCCATCAGAGCTACTCATATGAAGATTTTATTGAAGGATACCGACCAACTGAAAATGGGTTCACAATTAAAAAGGGCTCTTTTTACAAATTTTGCAAACTGGCTGAAGATGATGATGAAAATGATTATTTCTTTATCATTGATGAAATCAATCGAGGTAATTTAAGTAAAATATTCGGTGAATTGTTTATGCTGATTGAAAAAGATAAGCGAGGGATTGAACTGCAGTTGTTATATTCTGACGAGAATTTCTCTGTACCTGCAAATGTATACATTATTGGTATGATGAATACTGCTGATCGTAGTCTTGCTATGTTAGATTATGCTTTAAGACGACGTTTTTCATTCTTTACTATGAAACCGGGATTTAATACACTTGGTTTTCAAGCTTACCAGGATTCTCTAGGGAGTGATGCCTTTAACAAATTAATTGCTTGTGTGAAACAGCTCAATTCTAAGATAGCAGAAGATATATCATTGGGTGAAGGATTCTGTATTGGTCACAGTTATTTTTGTGGTTTAACACCAGAGACAACCAACGCACAAACTTTGTCATCCATTGTAGAATACGAATTGATTCCACTTTTAAAAGAATATTGGTTTGATGAACCAGTCAAAGTCATAGATTGGGCCGATCGATTAAGGAGTGCTGTTAAATGATTCCTGTACAAAATATTTATTATATGCTGTCCTACGCTTTTCAAGCATTACAAGCACAAAATTACAAAGATCTCGCTACAGAAAAATTTCATAATACCGCTGAATTATGTGCAGCCATTCTTGATAAGGGCATTAGCGTACAGCTAAAACGAGGCTTAGGAAGAGATTATCTGCCAAAATCAGAATCTCTATCTACGCTACAGGGAAAGCTTAGTATTTCTGAATCCATTAAAACTCAGACTCTATTGAAGAAGCAAATGATTTGTACATACGATGAATTTTCAACTAATATACAATTTAACCAGATTATTAAATCTACAATGTTATTGCTTCTTAAGGCCAATGTCACAAATACACGAAAAAAGAGGCTACGAAATCTATTATTATTTTTTTCTGATGTTAACGAAATTAATTTACGTTTCGTAAATTGGAACCAACATTATAATCGTTCCAATCAAAGTTATCAAATGCTAATTGGAATCTGTTATCTGGTTTATAATGGACTTTTGCAAACACAAACCGACGGTACCACGAGAATAATGGATTTTTTTGACGAACAACATATGTGCCATTTATATGAAAAATTTTTGCTTGAATACTATCGTAAAGAACATCCAGAACTATCTGCCAATGCATCACAAATCGCATGGCAACTTGATGATTCCGCGAGCCAATTGCTCCCTAAAATGCAAACTGATATTATGCTGTTTCAGGGAAACAATATACTTATTATCGATGCAAAATATTATTCACATATGACTCAGCAGCAATATGGAACAAACACCTTGCATTCCAATAACCTTTATCAGATTTTTACATATGTGAAAAATAAAGATTTTGAATTAAGAGAGCTAGAACATACCGTCTCTGGAATGCTCCTTTATGCACAGACTGATGCGGATGTTATTCCCAATAATACATATCAGATGAGCGGAAATCAGATTTCTGTGCGTGCATTGAATTTAAATCAGGATTTTTCTGGTATTGCTCACACATTAGATGATATTATCCAAAATTCTTTCAACAAATAAAAACAGGAAGGTGGTGCGATAATGGGCGGTCGTGGTACATTTGCAGCCGGCAAACAGGCTGCTTACACATATGAAACAGTTGGAAAAGTTGATGGAGTGAAAATTATCAACCCTATTGATAAAAGCAAGTCACTAAAACTTCCGGAAGAATCCCACAGTAGCGTTGGCTATGTTCTTTATGACAAGGATGGTGTTTTTCATCAGTACCGAGAATATAATTCAAATCATGAAATTGTTCTTGAAATCGGATATCACCACGAAAAAAGTCTCGGCCATGGTGACATTCTGCATGTTCATGTTCACAATACACCCGGAGTCGAACATCACGGACAAGCAGATAAGTTCGTAATCAAACCCGGACATCCACTATATGAAAAATACAAAAAATTATTCAAGGGGGTTAAGCAATGATTGGTAATACATTATCAGAATTCGTAGATGATATTCTCACTATGGGTGGGCCAGAAAAAGAATTTCTCTTCCGTGGGAAAAAATATATTCTACAGTGTCAGAAATATGAAGCAAATCCATCTCTTATGGAACTAGTTATTTTCGAGTGCTTCGGCGATGAGAACTATGTTTTTCGCTGTCATGGAAAAGATTTCCGAGAGTGCTTTGAGCAATTTGAGAAAGCTACCATTTTTGACGGAATGGCCACTTTTGTATGCACAACTTGAAACATTGCCAAATCATTATTGCTATCACCAAATCCTATTGTATCGTCTATGTTAACATCCAATTTTTCACATATATCACGTATCGCACGTCCTTTTGAGCACCCTTTAGCAACAAACTCAATTGTTTTTCCTACAAAGTTGCCTTCATGATGTATGCAATCAAAAATTGGTTCTAACTCTCTGATTGCTCTTTCACAATCACATCCTCTCTTTTTTTTCGCACTGATTTTACTAATATGCAAATTCTTCTCATTTCCACATATCGAGCGATGTCTCGTCTTCAAATCCCGTGTAATTAAATCGGCAAACCAATCCACTTCCGTGGTATATTCATCCAAATCATAGTACATATACTCCGATCCTTCTAGAACAGGAACCATCCCATTTTCTCTAAGAACTTTTACTGCGTGTTCTGCATTTTCAGAACTAATTTCTCTATTTTGAATACACTTCCCTCCATATTCCATATAAGCACCTAAATTGGTAATCATGCCCGTAAAACATAAATTTTCCACTTCTTTTGGAATATACGCCCGACTCCTTCCTGTACACAAAAAGACTCTATGACCGTTATGAATTAAACCTAGATTATTCACAGCACAACCGTGAAAGTGGCTGAAAGCCGCATAGTTACCGT
>JBJEFL010000131.1:0-1961 GCA_051873995.1 Bacillus sp. (in: firmicutes) | reverse complement strand
GCACTTCAAAAAGGATATGCCATTCTTCATTCACTTGAACGAGCGGAATCAAAACAGCTGAACGAAAAGCCGTTTCCTCTCCTATAAATAAGGATTGACTTTGATTTAACTGGTGCTTCAATCTATCTAGGAACATGAAATTTCCCACCTCAATATTTTATATTGGTTTTTATCTTATCATTAATAGAATAAAGAAGCTCTCCTCCTAACTCAATTAAGTAAAAAAATCCATAACATGTTTCAACAGAAAAAAACCAACCACAACGGTTGGCTCGTAATACTTATAATCACTTTTTAAACTGGCGTCTTCTTCTCTTCTTTCGCAAAGAAGCTTTTCATCGCATAAAACACATCTGTCTTCTGCTTCAAAATGTAATGGTAAAACTTGTCATGCTTGATGTTTTTGTAGGCGCTCATGAGTGTGGAATGTCGGTTATATTGGTTGACTTGGTCAGGTTATACCTTTGAACCAATTTGCTGATGTTCTTTGACTTTCCACCGCAAACATACTTCATTTGTATTAATCTATATTCCTTATGCATACTCCTTGAGAGCTCTACCATTAATCTTGGCTCTCTTTGAATATTTCTTAAATCTTCTCTCTCCATATTAACATCAACTCTAAAAATTCTTCAGTTTCTATTGTATTTTCAAAAGGTTCATCAAACCGATAATGATGTTCAGCTATTGTCAAATCTTTCTTAATATTCACACCGGTGGCATTCAATGTAATTTCGAAGTCTTCATATACCCCTTCTAAAACTTTCTTAACGTATCCTATATACTCATCCGCTTCTTCCTCTGTTGAAATATCTTCAATAAAATCCGAGAAAATATTTATTTTTTCCGGTAGTACTATTCTTGTAATCCCAAATGGATCTTTCTTAAATTCATATGAGTATTTCATATTATTTATCACCTTCTATACTATTTATTATATAATGGATAAGCTGTAGCTATTGAACCATCCTTGTTCAAGTACATTTCTATTTTTATTCCTGATGAAGTCACACCTATATACTTAGTTGGACCTATCTGTTGTTTAGTTTTATAAGCTTCATCAATGTTTTTTAACACATCAACACGATTCCATTCCTTTGGAAAGAAACTCGATTTAGCTACTTTTTCAATCCCATTAATTTCAACTTTGTCCTCATAAACCCCATTTTTATCAGGCACCTTCTCGATCCCTGAAATAATCTTTCCACCCATCATACTTTCATGATGATATCCAACTGCTTTCCCACGTTTATTAATTTCCCCATGATAAATATGTTTCATTGTACCAGCATTATATTTATCCTCCCCCTTACTTGAAACGCTTGTCTTCACTTTCCCCGCCATCTGCACAATGGTTTCTTTCGCTTCTTTCATAGATTCGCCTATGGTTTTGGTGAAAGACATACCATTTGTAGTGTAGAGACTTTGGCTAAATGGCATTGGTATATCGGCTACTTTTTTCACCAAATCGCTGACAGAGGAATAGCCTGTCTGTATGCCTTTCTTGATGTAGTCGTCGTAGAGATCCTTCGCAAATGATTTCACTTTGTCGGAATTCAAGACGTTTTTTATTTTTGGCAGCTGCTTCATGGCTACTTTTCCTAATTTTAAGGCACCTTTGACGATGGGACCCCCCATAATGGCAGCCACTAATATGCCTCGCTCCACATTGCCAATTTCTCTGCCGGTGATGATGTCCTCTCCAGTGAACGCTTCTATACCGGCTTTAAAATTGGAGATGATCGGAACGAAATCAAGAATGAAGGATATCACTCCTAAATCTGCTTCCTTGGCCCCGCCGATGGCGCTCACTTCTTTGATACCCTTGTACTCATCGATGACTTGTATTTCATCAACCGCTTGATTGATGAGCGCTTCCGCTTCTCTGTCGCTAATCAATGGTTCAACTTCAGGGTTCGGATTGCTTTTCAAGTAATGTAAATCAAAAATTATCCCAGGTA
>JBJEFL010000130.1:0-1974 GCA_051873995.1 Bacillus sp. (in: firmicutes) | reverse complement strand
TCGGTGTCTTTAGTATACTATATTTCTTATCTTAATGAAAGCTATTTACCATTGGTGTCTATGTCATTGATTGTAGATGTGATATAATCCATATGTGCGCGGACGAGGCGCATACGGTATTTTTGGGAATCAGTCATCTGATAGCCTTCGATGGATTCAATGACACTGTCAGACTTCTTCTTTAGGGAACGAAGCAATCTGGAAGCTATTTCTTCGTGGTTGATGGAATTGTCAGACTGTTCGATAAGGTAATCAATAACAGAAGTGGCTGATTTCCCGAAAATATCAGAAACAACCGAATCTAATGCGACATTACAAACAGTAAGCGCATTCTGATATCTGTTCTTTTCGCTGGAACGGCAGGAAGTCAGCTTGTAGCGGTATCTTGTGAATTCACGCAGGATACGGATTGACTTACAAGGGATATAACTTCCCGGAACCAGACCTAATCGAAATAAATCTCCAATCCATTTGGGATTCGCAATGGTAACGTTGATATCTTCTTCCAAAAGGTTAAAGACAGGGATTTAGTATTTCCCGGTAGATTCCATACAGACATCACGGCATTGGTTTTGCAAAAGCCACTCTTTGGATTGTGGCAACGAGAAAAGATTTATGGACATCGATACCACAACAGGTTTGATAAACAACTTTCATGGTCAAAAACTCCTTTCAAAGTAAGATAAAGAAGCCATTGACTGTTCCATCACACATTTAACAGAGAAGTTAAAACAATTCTTACTGTACGGTCTTATAGATCCACTTATTTGTGCTTGAAAGATGAAACTTACACTGATTTATATGCTGTCTAAAACCGAAGAAAGTCTTTACGACTCACCTCCCCGTGCTTTGTAGTGTAGCTTCTTTAAGAATTATTTTATCAATAACGTGGAGAATTGAAAGACTTTCATTACTATTTGTGCCGCCAACTGAAAGGCGGCGGAATGGAGATTTATATGGATATCGAATTTAGAAAGTTTACTGATTACAATAGGGGCATTATGTACGAGATTTTAAAGGATGCATATTCTTTTGATGAAAGATGTGCGGAGTGTTGGGATGAAAATTGGAAACAATCGGACGATTTTTTCTTTGACAATCCAGATATTGCTGATAAATATGGTTTTGTAACTTGCTATAAAGGTGAACCGATAGGATTTATATGTTGGGATCCAAGAAAAAGACCAGAGTATGTAGAAATAGGACATAATGGTATAAGGACAAAGTTTAAGGGAAAAGGTTTTGGAAAAGCTCAATTGAGCGAAGCTGTGCGAAGAATAAAAGAATACAACGGATTAAAAGAGATACGTGTTTGGACGAACAGTAATCTGGTTGCACCGAAAAATTATGAAAGTGTCGGATTTGTTTTGTATGATAGAAAAGAAAATAATGATGAGGCAGCTTTTTCGGGTGATTACTTATACTATAGAATTCAGTTGTTGTAGAGTAATTACGTTATAGCTATTAATTATTATATGGATGATAAAGTACTGCTCTTATTCAGACAGGGCGGAAGAGTTGTAAGTAATGTATGGACAGGCTCTGCCGGAGGTCATTTTGAAGAATTTGAACTAAACGATGCAAAGGCTTGTGTATTGCGAGAGATGAATGAGGAACTGGGTCTTCGTAAAGATGATATCCATAACCTTTCTCTTAGATATCTTACCTTACGAAGAACGAAAGGGGAGATAAGGCAGAATTACTATTTTTTCGCAATGCTTAAAGATGAAGTTAGTGATGATTTGATCTCAAACGAAGGGGAATTGAAATGGTTTCCGCTAAATAAATTGAATGAACTGGAAATGCCATATACAGCAAGGTATGTTATAGATCATTATTGTTCAGTCGGACAATATTCAGATAAGATATATACAGGTGTAGCAAATGAGAATGAGGTATTTTTTTGGGAATTGCCGGAATTTTGATGAATTGCCACCGCACACTCGTGACTTTAGTCGTGAGTTAGGTGGCTTT
>JBJEFL010000129.1:0-1977 GCA_051873995.1 Bacillus sp. (in: firmicutes) | reverse complement strand
TAGAATCCATCTTCTATAGTCAGGATGTACTTCAGCCTCATTTATCTTTGTTCACTTACTCTACTGCAACGTTGAACCAATTGAGTGCCTGGGATAACTTTTATTTAAATTACTTAAAAAGCAACCCGAATCCTGAAGTGGAACCATTGATCAGCGCTAGAGAAGCGGAAGCGCTCATCCATCAAGCGGTTGATGAAAGACAAGTCATTGATGAATACAATGGCATCAACGAAGTGAGTGGTATAGACGGGAAATACTATACATTGCCGGACGGCAGGATTTTGCGGCAATACTTTAGTCCGACGGGGGTCTACAAGTATGAGTATGCCGACAGCATTCCGGAAGAACGAATCGGTGGTGTCAAGGAATCTGGTTCAGCAGCGTTATCCACCATTCTTGACATCATTCCGGGCATCTCCAACATAAAAGGCGCCATAGAGGCAAGCGTCGGAGAGGACATCATTACTGGAAGAGAACTTAGCAATGTGGAGCGAGGCATACTAGTGGCTGCCATTATAGGTGGTCCCATCGTCAAAGGTGCCTTAAAATTAGGAAAAGTAGCCATGAAGCAGCTGCCGAAAGTAAAAAACATCTTGAATCCCGACAAAGTGAAATCATTTGCGAAGGATTTCTACGACGACTACATCAAGAAAGGCATTCAGGCAGGCTATTCTGCTGTCAACGGTTTGGTGAAGAAAATAGCCGATATGCCTATGTCGTTCAGTCCAAGTCTCGCCACCACAAACGGTATGCCTGTCATGAAAACCATTGGTGAATCCATGACAGAAGCGAAAGAAACCGTTATGCAGATGGCTGGGAAAGTGAAAGAAGAAGTTTCGGGTGGCGGTAAAGGGAATATAGTCAACGAAGTTAAAGAAATTGACTTTGGAAAGCACATAATTAAAGGTGAAAATGGTAAGAAACAACTAATTTCAAATACTATGTATATAACCGATGATAACTACAGATATACTACTGATGGACTAGGACGTATTATAAATGTAGATGCTTCTGAACTTGTATTGAAAAAAGCTGATAGAAATAAATATGCTCAGGCAAATGTAGGTGGGAAAGATAGATTACTAGATGATGACGGTGGCCATTTAATAGGTGCACAATTTCATGGTCCTGGTGATATAGATAATCTTGTACCACAAAATAGTCAGATTAACAGGAGAGGTGGAGTTTGGTATGACATGGAGACAGAATGGGCCAATGCATTAAAAGAGGTGCCTCCTAAAAAAGTCTCTGTTAACATTGAACCAATCTATTCTAATAATTCAATGCGACCTGATTCTTTTATGGTCGAATATGAAATTGAAGGCCAATTTCCAGTGATTCGTGAGATTACAAATAAATTAGGAGGCTGATATTTATGAGTTTTGAAATAAAATTAAACGAGTTATATAAAGAAATTGCACAACAGATTAATGATATGATTCCGATTGAATGGGATGATTTTTATTTTAATGGTGAAGTTAAGGAGGACGAAGGAGGTGTTTTCTTCTTTTTCACACCCAAAGGTGAGAAGCAACACGTTTTTTCACATTATATTCCAAAATTATATAATGTAGATAAGAGAGTATACAATAAAGAACTACACAAGTTATTTCAACTAACTGTTGAACTCCAAAAAGTATTTCTTGATTATGACCAAGAACCTTGGTTTTCAGTGACATTATTATTAAATGATGCAGGAAAATTAAATATACATTTTGATTATAAAAATTGGCAAGAAAGTGAATTCGGCCCAGCAGATAGAATTAAATATTTTGAATATAAATATATAAGCCAAAACAAAGAACAGCTAGATTTAATAGAAAGAATGAAAGAATTTGAAGAAAAATTTAAGTGAATGAGTTCTTCTTAAGCAAAAGCACTTTTTACCGTGTAGGTAATAAGTGCTTTTCGTGTTATAAAAACGAAAACCCTAGGCTAGGCCTAGGGTTCCAAAAAGCTTATAGCGTTGTATTAAAA
>JBJEFL010000128.1:0-1983 GCA_051873995.1 Bacillus sp. (in: firmicutes) | reverse complement strand
TGTGAATGGGTGGCTCTTTTTGAAAAATCAAGGTACGGATGATTACCTACTTACCGATTATTAAAAAGATTAGTTGTTAAAAATTATTATTTTAGAGGAACAATTCACTTGAAAATTTTAGTTATTATTAAAGTGGTGTTCCTCTTTTATTTACAATTTGAAATTTTAATATATAATAAAAGATGTAACAGAACGATACAACTATAACAGAGAGGTAGCATTATGAACATAGCAGCCTATTGCCGAGTCTCCACCGACAAAGCTGATCAGCTCAACAGTCTGGAAGCCCAAAAAGAATTCTTCTCAGAATACACCAAGCGCACAGGGGACGCTTTAGTTAGATTATATGCAGATGAAGGTATTTCCGGAACAAAAATAAAAAATCGTAAAGAATTTCTTCGTATGATGTCTGATGCAGAGCATGGATTATTTGATATGGTTGTTGTAAAAGACATCTCTCGTTTTGCAAGAAATACTGTAGATCTTTTACAAAATGTCCGTAAGCTAAAATCATTGGGAATCGAAACGCAGTTCTTAACCGCAAATATGACCAGCATGGGAAACAGCGAGTTCGTATTAACCATCTTTGGAGCTCTGGCACAGGAAGAAAGTGCCAATACTTCCAAGCGTGTAAAATTTGGCAAGAAGATGAACGCAGAAAAAGGACGAGTTCCTAATATTGTATATGGATACGACAAAACAATCGGAGATTACTTCAATCTTGCAATCAATAAAGAAGAATCCAAAGTTGTAAAACAAATCTACAAGTGGTACACAGAAGAAGGTTACGGTGCTGCCAAGATTGCCAATATGCTAAATGAAAAAGGTTATAAGACAAAACGAAATTGCAAATGGAGTCAGAATGCAACGTGCCGTATTTTAACAAATGAAATATATACCGGAAAAATCATCAATGGCAAACAAGAAGTTAGTGATTTCCTGACGGGTCAGAGAAGAGATAAAGACGAGACAGAATGGATGGTTGTGGAGCGGCCGGAACTTCGAATCATAGAAGATGAGACATTTGAAAAAGCACAGGAGATTTTAAGAGGCAGACATGATGCATTTAATCTTAGTCACGAACGGCAGAGTAATAAACATCTGTTTTCGACACTGATTAAATGCAAAGAATGTGGCTGGTCGTTCCGAAGAACGGTTCGTACTTATAAGAACACGTATGTACGCTGGGTATGCTCTGGACGAAACGGCAAGGGAGCAGATAGCTGTCCGAATAAAACGGTTGTGGACGAGGAAGAACTCATTGAAGTTTTGCAGGAGTATTTTACAAATGTATTGAAACAAAAGAAAAAAGTGATTGCTCATGTGGTAAATGAGTTTCAGCGTGTATATAAAGCTAAAGATGAAAATGTAGAGTACGAAAAAGAATTAAATGCAGAACTTGCTAAATTGCAAAAGACCAGACAAAAATATATGGATATGTATACGGATGATTTGATTTCTCGTGAAGAGTTGAATGAGAAGATTGGCGGTTCTCGTCAGGAGATGGAGCGAATAGAAAATGAACTCAAGATGGTATCTTATCATTTAACCAAGGGAGAACAGTTAGAGAACATTTTAAATAATACATTTAAGGAGATTGAGAACATCACAGATGTACACCAGATGACCAATCAGCAGTTAAAACGATTGATTCAGAAGATAGAAGTAGATAAGGAGGGAAATGTAGATATTTATTTACGCTTGCTTGGTGATTTTGGGTTAGATGAGTCTGTATTAATTGAAGAAAATGAAACCGTTCTAAATTGTGACGACCAAACATAAAGACGTGACCGAACGTCTATGTACGCTGAACCCTGTTCTTGCCAAAAAAGCCAGAAAGATACTTGACATCAACAAAGAAGAACGTCATATTCGGGGCGGACTGGCCACAAGGGAAAAATATTTGCATATGGAGCATTAGAAATCAGAAAAAGGTGCAGGGCATTGCGGAATGTGATGTTCTGCATTTTGTTTGTTGCTTTT
>JBJEFL010000127.1:0-1990 GCA_051873995.1 Bacillus sp. (in: firmicutes) | reverse complement strand
CAGTTTTGGGTTAGCATCTGTGCCCCCTCCCCACAGGGTTTGTCGGGTGCGCCGACTTTGGCCCGTAAGATAGTGTCAATGACAGGCTCACGCTCGGAAATCATATTGCGTGATCTTCCTCTTGACGACCCTCAGCGCCGCCGCCCTGATATCTCTCTCGCCATTCGTACACTTGGTGGATGGCAGCCGATTGTGCCTTTGGAGGTTGGACTACAGAAGACAATAGAATACATGAAGTTAAATTTATAATGATAAGATGAAAAGTTGTCAAGTATGAATAAATTATTGCATATATTATCAACGACGAGGATATGACGAAGAGACTGTAAATGATTTATGTTTACAAATCTGATTTATTAAAAATTATACAATTATGAAAGAATTTATAATGTGGTGTACCTACCATGAGGATATTCAAATAGAACAATACAACCTTCGCCAAAATGATGCGTTCCGTTTATTCAAAGGGAATGCACTTGATGTTGAAGGGGAAAATATTAATCACCTGAATGCTTTCTACTCAGAAATCAGCACCATCTATTGGGTATGGAAAAACAATGTAAGGAGCGAGAAGGTTGGTTTTTGTCACTACCGCCGAAAATTCAATCAGATATTAGACGTGGAACCTGGCGCTTGCCAAGTGCTGAGTTTCCATAAAAATTTCAATGTGTTCCACCACTACAAGTCGAGCCATAACTATCAAGATTATTATGATGCTGTAGACATAATCAAGGAACAATATGGTGAGGATTCCTCATATATACATTATATGTTGGAAGGCCGTACATTCATTCCTTACTGCTGTTTTATCATGCATTGGGAGGATTTCGACCGTTTGTGTAAATTTCTGTTTCCCATACTTGAAACTTTCGACCGAAAAAATGGATTAAATATGAATCCAGAATGCTATATGGCAAAGGCTATGAGGGATTTTCGTTACGATAATGTGATGTACCAGCGACGAGCAATCTCATTTTTGGCAGAACGCCTGATAAGCTGTTTCCTTGTGTGTGAAATGAAAACCTATTGCCTCCACCTAACCTAAAAAGCGTACAGAAATGAGACATGCTATCCTAATTATGGCGCACAAAAACGTTGAGCATTTGTGTCGCCTTGTTGAATATTTCGAGTACAACTGCGATATATTCCTTCATATTGATAAAAAACAAAACATAGCCCCAGATAGTCTTCTACATTTAAGCAAGTACAAACAAGTGAAGCTAATCTCGCAAGCATATAACGTAAATTGGGGCGGAACAAGTTTATTGGATTGTGAATTATTCTTGTTGCGTACAGCTTTATCACAAAGTGAGGCTGATTATTTTCATCTCATCAGTGGGCAAGACTATCCTTTACGCCCACTTCCTCGTTTTTTGGAGTTTTTTGAACAGCATACTGGGGAAGAATTTATTCAATATGTTCATCTGCCCAATCCTAAATGGGAGAGCAATACATTTCGACGTTTGCAATATTTTTATCCTTATGATTATGCCCAAGATAAGAAAAATCCGAGACGATGGGTAAGGGAGCAGGTACGCTTACAACATGCCAAGGGGCTAAAACGTCCAATACCCGATGAATTTGATCACTTATATGGTAGCTCACAGTGGTTTTCCATCACACGGAAGGCCGTTACAACTCTGTTGGACTACACGGACAAGTTTCCGTCTCTTTACAAAAAAATGTGGATGACATTTGCCCCAGAAGAGTGCTATATTTCCACAGTACTTGTTAACATATTAGGTACTGAAAATATCAACCCGTGGAACTGTCGCTTCATTCGTTGGAAAAATGAAAATGGGAACATACCTGCCAACTTAGGTATCGAACACTTCTATCTCTTAATAGAACGTGAATACCTTTTTGCCAGAAAAATGGAATGGCCATGTAGTATAGAGTTGATGAATAGGATTGACAGATACATGCTCCATGACAGAAAAATCTGTTTGACCAATACAGGCGGATGGATATATGATGGGTTTGAACAATA
>JBJEFL010000126.1:0-1990 GCA_051873995.1 Bacillus sp. (in: firmicutes) | reverse complement strand
TTCTCTTGTAAACGGTTCAGTCACATCAATATGAGCTAAAGACGCAGCTTGACCGTTTGCTTCAAGTTTAATTGTTTCCACTTGCGGGAAGTTTTCAAAAAAGGAATTCAATAGACTTCCTACGAAAAGAAATTCCCCAGTACTTCCTTGGACATTCGTTAGTCCATCACCCATGTTTAGCACAAGCGTTTTACCATTATCTTCATAGCGATAATCAAGTAAGCTAATATTATAGCTTCCGACTACTTCGGCAAATATGTCTTGAACAAGTGCCGATTCATCGTCCGTCGCAACCACATCGCTCACGTATGCTTCTACATATTGAAAATCCGCATCCTCACGATATAGAGTAATAGATTGCTTTTGTTCTTCTGATTCTGTCGACTTCGTATATTCAGCAGCCTGTTCTCTTGTAAAAGGTTCCGTTGCATCAATATGCGGCAACGAAGCAACAGCCCCATTTTCTTCTAGTTTAATCGTTTCTACTTTCGGGAAGTTTTCAAAGAAGGAATTCAATAGACTTCCGACAAACATCGCTTCCCCAGCGCTTCCTTGAAGACTCGTTAATCCATCACCCATATTCAACACGAGCATTTTGCCGTTCTCTTCATAACGGTAATCGATTAAGCTAAGGTCAAGGTTTCCAATTACTTCAGCAAAGATCGCTCTAACGAATGCTTCTTCATCATCTGTTACAACCATATCGATGACATACGGTTCTACATATTGAGCATCCGCACCTGCATGATAGAGAGTAATAGATTGCTTTTGCTCTTCTGATTCTGTCGAGTCAGTTGATTCATTTTCATTTTCGTCTTCTTCCTCTGTCGATGCAGATGTATCACTTTCTTCTTGTTCCTCTGTCGATTGAGAAGCGTTATTTTCTTCTTGCACCTCTGTTGATTCAGTGGTTTCATTTTCTTTTGATGTGGTATCGCTGCTGTTCCCACAGGCTGTTAAAAATACTGTGAAAAGAGCAACACAAATAAGCCAATACTTTTTCATACTTCCACCCCTGTATATCTATAGAATGACTAATGGTGCTTACTATACAAGATGATTCTATGAAAACGGTTCTGTTTCCAATCTCTTGCATACAATTACTTCACGCCATCACTGTTTATTATAGCCAACCATCAGCCAGAAATCTATATGAAACAGCAGATTGCCGACCTGCGTCCTATTCGTCATCATGTAACGTTTCAATATCTTGGTGTTGTTCGCAAAATGGGTAGGATTGTGAACCTTTGGAACAACAAAGCTCAGAAACTATGAATCTATACTATTCAGAAAAGTAAGTTATTTCAGAAATACTTTTGTGATATAATATTATTGGTGATGACAATGGCTAAAACACAAAAAACAAAAGAAGAATTGATGAAACAATTAATCCACTCCGATGCTTCTGGAGAAGATGAAGTTGATTTAATCGAAGCATTGATTGATGAACCCATCTCTTTTGATGTGGATAAAGAATCAGATGTCCATTTGTCTTTTGGAGATAGAATGGCTGATAAGCTGACAGCCATTGCCGGGTCTTGGGGATTTATCATAACGTTTACGATTTTTTTGATAGGTTGGATGATTTTGAATTACGTATTAGCAAATAAAGCACCCGATCCTTATCCGTTTATTTTATTGAATCTTATTTTATCTTGTTTGGCCGCCTTTCAAGCGCCCATCATTATGATGAGCCAGAACAGGCAGAGCAAAAAAGATTCATTAAGAAGTCAATATGATTATCATACGGACTTAAAAAGCGAATTGATTTTAGAAAAACTGCACGACCAAATACTAGAGTTAGAAAAGAACCAACAAGAAATATTGAAATATTTAAAAGAGAATCAGAAATAGTGTACCAGGTTCTCTTCTGGGGAACAAAAACTAAAAAAACATCAAAAATAGCAAGTAGTTTAACACACAAAAAAGCATCGGTAGCAGCGATGCTTTTTTGTGACATATTTACTTGTTTTCACTCAAATTAAAACGG
>JBJEFL010000125.1:0-9977 GCA_051873995.1 Bacillus sp. (in: firmicutes) | reverse complement strand
AATCTTTAGAAAACAACCTATATAAAAAGATTACAATGAAGCTTTGAATAGGATGATTGAGATTGAATTAAACCAACAAAACAAGAGTAAGCTTTCTTTATGTAAAGTGATTCAGCTTCCTGTTACAATGATAGAATCTACTATTTTTTGGAGAGGAGTGTTACTCTTGAATTCATTTAAAAACAATCATTTGGAGGTTTATCCAATCATTGTTCCCGTGCCTTCTAAATTAAAAAGTATTAATTTTTTTATTGTTAAACATGGAAACTCACTCTCACTAATTGACACCGGCTACAATTCTAAGGATTGCTGGGAAGCATTGCAAAACACTTTGCATCATAATGACTTGCAGCTGGATGATTTGACACAAATTTTATTAACCCACCACCA
Source organism: Bacillus sp. (in: firmicutes) (assembly GCA_051873995.1). GTDB lineage: Bacteria > Bacillota > Bacilli > Bacillales > DSM-1321 > Bacillus_AD. The sequence continues at coordinate 9,587 of JBJEFL010000125.1, read as the reverse complement.
TCATGATCATACCGGTTTAGTCGATTCTATTGTAGATAAGCATGACATTCCTGTTTATGCCCACCATCATGCCTTGTTACGATTGAAAAGAGAACCTGCTTTCATGAAAATGCGAATAGATTTTTTCAAACAGCTCTATGCAGAAATGGGATGCGGTGAGCGAGGGGAAAAACAAATTGCTTACTTAAATGACTCCCTTTCAAGAAAGAAAGATGATAAATTGAAAGCCGATGTTCGTATATTAAACAACAATTCCCTTCTTCACTTTACTATTGTTGAAACACCTGGACATGCTGTTGATCAAGTTGCCTTTCATTCTCCAGAATGCAATTGGCTGTTTGCCGGTGATTTAGTCATTGACCATATGTCCACAAGTGCCTTTGTTGAACCGGATTTTAAAGGGACTCGCCTAAAAAGTTTAGCTCAGCATATCCATTCACTTGAAACTTGTTCAGCATTACAATCTACCTTGCTTTTTCCTGGACATGGAACAATCATTGACAACCCCACAGAAGTAATTAAACATAAACTCCAGCGGTTACAAACGAAATCAACTATCATTTTATCATGTATACAAGCTGGCATTACAACCGCAAATGATATTGCCGAATACTGCTATAGAGAGAAATATGATAAACAGTTCAGCAATATCATATCAGAAGTTATAAGTCATCTAGATGATCTCGAACTCCAAGGAAAAATTTATAAACAACAGAATAAAAACATCTGGCATTACTATCTGCTATGAAAATGTAATAAAGACCATAAAAGGAATGTACTGGACTCAAGCGTTTCCGCTTTACGTTCACCTCTTTAACTATAAAAATGGCGAAATGAATGTTATGAAATGTTTTAAATATTTTTGTTGCATAAAGCAAAAATCCCATTGAAAACAATGGGATTTCACTAATGCAATATTTCTCTTTTGATGACTTCCGCTATGCCATGCTCATTATTGCTTGATGTAATAAGTTGTGCCACTGACTTTACTTCTTTGTCGGCATTAGCCATTGCAACAGGAAATCCACAGACTTTTAACATGGATAAGTCATTAAGACTATCACCAACCGAAATAAAATCTTCTAATCCACAACCATAGTACTCGGCTAAATATTGTAAAGCTAACCCTTTCGAAACACCCATTGCACTTACTTCCAAATTCACCTCTAATGAAGAAGAGATTTCAATATCTTCCGCTTCTCGCATCAACGAAGCTAAATATTGTAAAAAATCAGCCTCATCGGAATAAACGGTTATTTTGTACACTTCAAAAATACCTTCTGTCAAAAGATAAAAAAAATCATGTTCTGTCATAAAGTGAACATACCCTTCACGTTCACCATATTCTAGTATCGAGAAATCGATTGAATGTCTGCTGCTATGATAAATCTGTTTCAAACGTTCAAAATCTCCTACTTTATATACTCCTTGATTTGTGACAATGTCATAATTTAGATTTTTACCAAGTAACATTTTTATCAAACGAGCGACACAATCATTATCAATTTCACATGAATGCATGATTTTTCCATGTTCATCATACACAATGGCACCATTTAAACTAATAACCGGACAAGATTTTCCGATTTCAATCAGTATATGTTCCACTTCAAAAAAAGGTCTGCCTGTGGCAATAATTACTTCTCCGTTTTTTTGAAATAAATCATGTAAAGCTTCCACGTTTTTTCTACTGATCAAATGCTTAGAATTTAATAACGTTCCATCCAAATCCGTCACTAACTTTTTCATGATTCCCCCTCCTTCCCCACAATTTTTCATTATTTTTACCTATACCCTAATTCATCCCCTGTTAAAAACATTTCAAACTTTTTTCACAAAAATTTACGTTTACTCAAATCCTCATGACATATCATTTTTAATTCCGCTTCATTTAGTTTTCTATGTTTCCCACAGTATCTCGATATAAAACTTAATCAACTTAGAATATTCTGTTAAAATCATATAGGAGTTATATTATTTATTTGAATTGGAGTGCTAATGTATATGTTTAACAAAATTGATTCATTAGAAAGTCTTATAGCGGCCATACCTATCTTTAAACAAGCTGTTCCTTCAGATTTATCTATTGCGATTTGTGATTTAGAAAAATTTATCGCTTATTTCCCTGGTGAAAATATCAATTTAAATATTCGAGTTGGTCAAGCTCTAAATCCTAAAGAACCACTTATGATTGCACTACAACAAAATAAGCGGTTACAGGCAAATGTACCTGCTGATTTTTACGGCTTTGAATTTACTGGAACAGCGACTCCGCTACATGATGCAAATGGAAAAGTAATTGGTGGAATTGCCATTCAAATTCGCAGACAAAGTGAATTGATAACGATTTCAGAACAAATAGCAAACTCTTTAACACAAGCAAATCAGCAAACAAGCAGTATTGCCAACGGTTCAAGCTCACTCGCTCAGTTTTCTCATGAACTTTTATTGCAATCTCAACAGGCTAGTATAAATGTTAAGCAAACAGATGAGATATTAAAACTTATGAAAGAAGTTGCAGACAGAACGAATTTACTAGGGTTGAATGCTGCAATTGAGGCAGCACGAGCAGGGGAAAAAGGAAAAGGTTTTGAAGTGGTAGCTAATGAGATTCGAAAGTTTTCAAAAGAAACCATTCATTCGACACAACAAATTCGTGATACGATGGCGAAAATCCAAGAAGCCACTAATCAAATGGGAAATTCCATTGAACGAATATCTGCAGTTGGTCAAGAACAAGCAGCAGCTATTCAACAAGTTTCAACTTTCATCCAAGAAATTAAAGAAATGTCTAATAAACTAAATAAGTTTTCTACTAAATTATAAATGCACTTAAAAGCATCACGTAATCGGTCAGCTGACTATAGCCGATTCCTCCCTCTGCGACACTATCGAAAAAAAGAAAGAATCTGATAATCAGGAATTTATCAGATTCTTCAAGCAATCATCTATATAAATTAATCATATCTTTTAAAGCTGCCGCTGCTGCTCCCCGAGGGTGTGAAGCCCCACCCGTCACACAAATCGTACCCATCTCAACCGTTTCGAAGACAATCCCTTTATTTGTGCCGTTCACATAGTATAATGGATGATTGTTCGTTACCTTGTCTAATTTAACTTCCAGCTTATCATGGCAGGCAGAAGCAATCAGCTTAAATTGCTTGCCTTCTTTTTTTGCCTTATTCACGTCGTCCTTTGTCAACTGTTCAATTCCTGAAATTGCTACATCACGCAATGTATTGTTTTGATCTAATAAACGATTAGCCAACAATAATAGCTTACATCCACTGTCTATTCCTTTAATATCCAAATCCGGATTCGACTCAGCAATGCCTTTCCCTTGAGCAATTTGTAATGCTTGTTCAAATGTAACATCATTTTCATACATGCTACTTAAGATGAAATTGCTTGTCCCATTCAAAATACCCTCTATTTTTGTAATCGTACTTCCAGCTAAGCTATATTCACCTATATCAATGGTCGGCAAAGCCGCTGCTGTTGCGCCGCTATATTTGATCTGACAATCATTTTTCTCTACTTCTGCTTTAATATTCTCAAATGAATGAACCAATGCTCCTTTCGAAACACAGACAATGTCCATTTTGGAACCAATAGCTTTCAAAATATAGCCTAAACCCGGTTCTCCATTTTCTATATTAGTCGGTGAACATTCCACTAATATATCTCCTTGTAAAGTCACATCCTGTAGTCGTACATGATGCTGTTCAGCATACGCTAAAAGTGCTTCAGATCCATATCCGTATGCCAAAAGTGATTGTAAACAAAGTCCATTTTCCTGATACAACATACCTTTACTGCCAACAATGCCTGTCACAACTAATTCAAGACCATATTTTTCTTGTATGATCGGTGATTGTATCTGAATCAATTTCACCAATTCTTTCGCGACATTTCCGTAACCTGTTATGATGACTGTCTTTTTCATACTGCAACCCCTCATCTGCCCGATTCATTTTTTATTGTTCTCTCTAAATTATACTTAGCTCACAATAAATTTTCATTATTAACAACATTTAAATTTTCAGCTAAAAGCTCTAACAGATTGTTTCGTCTATTCAAAAAAACAACGTCCAGAGTATAGAAACTCTGGACGTTTAGGTTGTCGAGAAACCTTATTTTCAACGCATTCCCTTCAGACTGACGAAGACATGAATAGAACAATTAGAAGAACGTAAGCTAAAAACGTCGCGTCCACGCGACAACGCTTATGTGATAATAAACTTCCTGTTCACCCCATGAGCGGACGAGCCGGGCCAGCAACGAAGAATGCGCGCGTTTTTCAACAATCTTGTTCTTAATTACTTGTCGATGTAGTTGTTGTTTCATCGATTGGAATTTGAATCAATTGATTCGATCCAGTAGCTTTCGGCATTACACCATCCCACTTCTCGATCCATTTGTTCTGGATAACTTCTGGTGAAATGGATTCTTTAATGATTTTATTATAATCGGCAATTCCTTGTGCTTCGATCTTTTTCTTTTCTGCTTCTGCTTCTGCAATTTTCAATTCAATCTGTTTTCTTTCTAGTTCCTGAGCTGCTTCAACTCGTTTATCTATTGCAGCTTGAGTCGATTCATCTGGTTTTGGGACCCCTAGTGTCAAATTGTCCACTGCAAAACCTAACGAAGCTATATCATCCGAAAACAACCCTTGTACAGAGACAGCTGCTTCAGCAGATTTTTCCCCGTATGTATCAATAACGGAGTATTTCGCAATGCCTTTTCGGGCAGCATCCCAAAGACGAGTACGCAAATAGGATTCTTCGATTTGCTCCACTTCAATCGGACCGAATTTATTAAACACATCCACGACTTTATCAGGTTGAATACTATAGTTATAAGCAAAATCAATCGTCACATTCTTCCCGTCTGAAGTCGCTACTTGTATATCCTTATAATTAACAGTTTGCATTCTTACTGGATATTTTGTTACTTTATCAAAGAGGCCTACCAAATGCCATCCTTGCCCTAATGTTTCATCTTGCACACCACCGTTTGGACTGTATACAACGCCAACATAACCGTTCGGAATCTTCTCAATGAATAATGTTGTAATCCCAATACCGGCTATCAATACTATTGCAATAATAATACCTCCAAGAATTTTCCTGTTTCCATTCTTCTTAATCGGAGTCACGTTTTCCATTTTCATCCTCCTCTAACTTTTCTTTCAGCTTTTGAGCGGTATTCCCCACCTTCGAAAATGAAGGTGAAAGGATTAACCAAATTCCAACACAAATAAGTAAAATAACGATGATTGAACCTATAAAAACCTTCATACTATCCCCCCAAATTATATTGTTACATTAATCAAATATATTGTCACCATTTTTTGATAATTATGTAAAAATGTTCATCCGAATTCATAATAAATAACAAAAGCACAAGCATCCCGTTAAGTGCTAGAGTTGAACGATAATCCTTCATTCAAAGCAATTCTTAACATAGAATTTTACAATTTCCTGGTATACAATAAAAAAAGCCTACAGTCCAATTGAAATGTAGGCCTCTCTATACAAACTATACTTTCTCTCTAATACCTTATCCAAAGGAGTGTTTTATGGAAAAAATTCATTATTTAGAATGATTCCATAACCATTTATCAATCATCGGATAAGTACGTTTAACAGCTGTACCACCAACAACAACAGAAACATGCCCTGTAGGTAAAATTTCTAGCGTTTTATCTTTGCTTGATACTTTATCATTTAATGGCTGTACTTGTTCCGGAGATGCAATATGATCACGTTCACCAGCAATATTCAAAATGTTAGCTTTAATATCACTTAAACGAACTTCACGTCCTCCGATAACTAATTCATCATGCAACAAGGCATTTTTTTGATAAAAATCATTGATCCATTGGCGATAAGCTTCTCCTGGAAATGGAATTCCATCATGAACCCATTTTTGCATCAATGTCCAATTTTTCACGAATGTGTCATTTGTAGAACGATCAGCTAACGTGACATAAGGACCCACGTAATTCACAATTGGCTTCAATAATTTATTTCCTAAGTCGATGGTTTCCGGTGGGATATTCCCCAACGTATCAACCATTAAATCCAAGTTAAAGTATCGCTCATCAAGAAAATTATTATATAAACCCGCTTTTGAAAAATCAAATGGACTTGTTAAGCAAATAAGGTTACGGATTGGTAATTCGGGATGTAAAGCTGTTGAAATGGCTGTCATCGTACCACCCATACAATAGCCGAACATCGTGATTTCTTCTGCCCCCGTTACGCGCAATACCTTTTTAATGGCACGAGGAATATAATCTAAAATGAAATCATCCAATTTCATATGACGGTCTTCATAACCAGGCGTCCCCCAGTCAATCAGAAACACATCATGACCTTGGTCAGTCAAATATTCAATTAAGCTACTACCCGGTGTTAAATCCAAAACATAAGGTTTGTTGATTAAAGCATATACCATTAAAATCGGCACTTTGTTTTTCTTTGGTTTTAAAGGCTGATAACGGTATAGTTTAGCTTTATTCTTTTTCCAAATAATCTCTTTAGGTGTTTGACCTACCTGTGGTTCCATTTCTTTCGTTAATATTTCAGAAACCCGCTTAACGCGATGGTAATTTGTCTCAAACTCCTCGGGCATCAATTTCACCCATGATTCAACTTCCTTTGAAGTGGTGTATACCATCATTTTTCCTCCTTCATATAACCATCCATTTAAATAATATGTAAATGATTACATGTATAGTCCGCCATTCACATTTATGCATTGCCCGGTAATATAGCTGCTACCCGCCAAGAAAAGCACAGCATCAGCTATTTCGCAAGTTGTTCCTAAACGCTTCATAGGGATTTTTGAAAGTATTTGATCCATTACATTTTGTGGAACTTCTGCAAACATTTCCGTATCAATATATCCCGGACAAACAGCATTTACTGTAATTCCACCTCTGGCAGTTTCAAGAGCCAATGATTTCGTAAAACCGATAATGCCTGCTTTTGAGGAAGCATAGTTTGTTTGCCCGAAACCACCTGCTTGCCCAATGATGGAACTAATGTTAATGATACGACCGAATTTTTGTTCAGTCATTGTTTCAATGACCGCAGAAGTCATATGATAAATACTATTTAAATTCACATTGATTACTTCATACCATTCTTCCGGTGAAAGCTTTCGGAATGTACGGTCTCGCGTAATCCCCGCATTGTTAACAAGGATATCAACTTTTCCGAATTGTCTTTTTGCTTCTTCAACTAAAAATTGTGCTTCTTCTAAATTACCAACGTTTGCTCTACACGCAACAGCTGTTCCTCCCAATTGACCGATTTCATCTACTACTGTTTGTGCAGCATCGCTACTTGTATTGTAATTAATGATGACATTAGCTCCTTTTGCAGCCAGTTCCTTCGCAATTGTGGCTCCGATTCCACGAGAACCTCCAGTAACAATTGCTACTTTCCCTAATAAACTCTTTACATTTTCCACTTGTTCGATTTGGTCTTTTGAGATTATTGACATTTATATACACCTCGGATTTTTTGATCGATTTTTAGATAAAAGAATACATATACCATTAATGACCTAAAGATTCATTTATCCTTTTAGGGCATCTGCTGCAAACTCTTACTTCATATAAGCTTCAATTTCAATAACATAAAAAACAAACTAATTATCATGTTCCACCCACAGCAAATAAACAAATATTTCTAAATGAAATTACTTATTTTGTTCAATGGCTGGAAGCGATTTCTTTTGTTCTACTGGAGTAGCTGGTGTTGCAATTATTTGAATTTGCTCAATAGATTTCAAAATTTGATCCATTTTCTTATCCAATCGAGCAATAGACGTTTTCAATTTACCGATTTCTAACGAAGCTGTTTCATTAGAAATTTCTTCATCAAATTTTTCATCAAGGCTTTCTAATTTTTCTTCTACATTTATAATTAGCGTAGCAATATTAGAAATTTCTTCGCGAGTAGGGACATTTATTTGCCTCAAATATTCATCCGTTGTATTTTGAATGAATTTTTGATATTGCAAATACCCACTTTGCACTTGCCCCAACCATTCAGAAAATGCCTCCGTTTTCAAAGTTTCATTAAGTACATCACTTAATCCAGCTTCCGTTTTATCATACATTGACTTCCAAATCTTAAATGGATCTAGCGTTGTTTTCTCAGACACTTCTCTTCAACCTCCTTTAGTTTGTAAAAATTTCCTCCAGCTACTTATAAGCATACTATACCAAATTATGGATTAATTAAAATAAAAAACGTAAAATTAATCCATTTTATTACAAAATTCGACATTATTCTTTTTTCGAACGTAAAATTAATTATTTTTATCCGAAAGTTAAATATTGACATTATTGGCACATAGGTGTAAATTACACCTATAAGTAATTCACACAGCATACCAGTAAGTAGGTGATGATTATCGTTTCTAAACGTACTGCGCAAGAAGAACAAAACGGAAAAGCAAATGTAAATAGTGCACCAAAGAATTTCATCGTACCTGTACTTTTATTACTTCTAAAAGATTGGAACGCACATGGTTATGAATTAATGCAAAAGCTTATGCAATTCGGACTGCATTCCATTGATCAGGGCAACTTCTACCGTATTCTTCGACAACTTGAAAAAGATGAGTTAGTAACATCCGTATGGGATACATCATCACAAGGTCCTGCAAAACGCATCTATTCCATTACGTCAGCTGGTGAACAATATTTAGATTTATGGGCCAATTCATTAAGTCAATATCAAAAATTAATATCCCAATTCTTCGACATGTACAGTCCATTCTTCCCTTCACTAGATTCACATCAAAAGAAAAAGTAACAAATCAGACACCTTCATCAAGAGAGCAAAATTCACTATTTTTTGTAATAGGGTCATCTTTTGACCAAATAAAATTATTGGAGGTAATATCATGGCTGTAAAAAAAGCTGAAAACAAAGAGGTAAATTTATTAGAGACTTATTGGAATGTGGAACAAAATTTGGAGTTAATTGAAAAGCTGGAGAAAAAAACACTTGAAGCAATCGAAAAGCAAAAAGAATGGATTGCAACAACAAGCGAACAGTTATCACAATTTGAAACAAATTCCAAACAACTAACTTCTCAATGGAAAACATATGTCCAAGAAGAGTTGAAAAAAAATCCAAACGTTATTAATAGTGAAAGTATTAATGTCTGGGTGGATAAAATCGAAGAAATCGGCAAACAATCCCAAAGCTTTGCATTAAGCCCAGCAAAATCCACATTGGAAATACTGGCTAAAACACAAGCGAATTTTATCACAAGCTACACTGAATCACTCAATCAATTGCAACAAAATCGCACTGAATTCTTCAAGCCTTTTGAAGGTCTTTTCGATCAAGCAAAAGAAACACAGCTGAGCTTTCTTAAAGCATTCGAAATACCAACTACCAAGTAAAAAGAGCCGTTAATTTTCGACTATAAACCATCATTCATACCAATACGGAAAAACTTGCAGTAAACTGAGAAATCAACATTCTATGAAAATTAAAAACAAAGTAAAAGACCCGTCATAATGACGGGTCTTTTACTTTGAAATATATGTAATAT
>JBJEFL010000124.1:113388-127699 GCA_051873995.1 Bacillus sp. (in: firmicutes) | reverse complement strand
TAAAGGATTGTTGTTTTTATCCCTGTATCTTATTGAACGAAATCAAGATAAAGAAAAAAAAGTTCAGAACGTATTAAACTTCTAGCCAAAATAGTGATTGTGCAACTCTTGAGACACGCGAGAATGAGTCTTTTTCTAAGATAATATCCAGCAAGGTGAACAGAAAGATCTCCTGACCATCATCCTTAAGTGGCAAACGTTGCAGGAACAAAAAAGAAATAAACTTAGCGCTTTCTTTTCATTAGGATGAAAATGGGCGGGTTGGACATCCGCTATTAGCAACAAAGTTTACGAAAACAGCTTTCAAAAAAGAAACAACTCTAACTAATAGGATTCACTGGATTCACTTCGAAAAGCAAAGGTCCTTCCCTCTATAATCAAAATGTTCATTGAACATACCGCTCCAAAGCGACAATTGCTGCCTTAACCCGCTCCACTGTTATTTCTCCAATAGGCATTACATGAATAGATTCCTTTGGTGATGTTGCTTTTGTAGCTATTGCTGTAACCATGTCTTCTCTTAATTCTTTCACTCCCAGTTGAGTTACTGAATATGGTAACCCCAATTCCTTATATAACAGTAAAAGTTGCTTGATTTCTAACCATTTATCTTCTAAGACAAGCTGAACTAAAATACCGTACGCTACTTTATCACCATGTAGTGCATGGTGCGTTTCCCCTAGTACTGTTAAACCATTATGAACAGCATGCGCACCTGCAATTCTGCCATAATGATCTCCAAATCCTCCAACCATGCCTCCAAAAATCATAATTGTTTCCACTACCTTATTAAATGCCTCATTTAACGTGCAACTTCTCACGGCCTGAAGAGCTGACTTAGAATGCTCCACTAGTATATCTTTACATTGTCTTGCGGCATAATAAGAGACTTGTAGCGGAACAGACTTATTTGCAATTGCTGCCATCTGCACATCCGCTTCATACCATTTTGCCAGTGTATCACCAATACCTGCAATAAACAGCTCAATTGGGGCCTGCAATAAAATTCGTGGCTCTACTAAAACAAGGCTTGAACATACCGGATAAATATCATAGCGAATAAACGAACCTAAATCATCATAAAGTACACTTAGTGGTGTCCATGGTGAGCAATTAGAAGCTAATGTCGGAATAAGAATAGATTGAATATGTGTCTCATCACAAACCGCTTTGGCAAGGTCCAACACCTTTCCTCCCCCTACACCAATAATTGCTTCATATTCTCTTTCACTAACAAGCTTTGCCACCTTCGCTATTTCCGAAAGAGAACATTCACCTCCATAATGGTGAAAATCATATTGTACTTCCGTCATTTTAGGCCAAAATGGTTTCGTAGCATTCCATGATTTTTGTCCAGTCACAACCAATACTTTTTGTAAGTCACGCTCTATTAATTTTCCTTCTAATAGATTCAAGGCATCTTCAGCCAAGATATATTCACTTGGTGCACCATGCACAGAGAAAAATTCCATATTTATCACTACTTTCTGTTTTTTCATCGAAAGACATCTTTATTTATGTTATATTGGAAAACCCTGCTCTTTGATTGGCAAGCAATCATAGAGCAGGGAGATTATAATCTACTAAGTTATACTATTATTTCATCCATTCTGGCTTTCCGAAACCAGCAAATTCTTCATCAATAATTTGTTCAAACTCATCTGACTCAATCACAGATTTAATGTCTTTTGCAAACTGTTCGTCTTCATTCTCAGCTTTAATTGCCACAATATTTCGATAAGGATCGAGCATATTTTCAAGAGCTAAAGCACTTAGCAAATCCATGCCAGCCGCCAATGCAAAGTTTCCTGGTACTGCAGCCAAATCCGTGCTATCAACGGAACGAGGGAGCTGACCAGATTCTAACGGTTGGAATTTTAAATTTTTCGCATTTTCAATGACATCTTTTTCAGAAACTGTCAGTGGATCAGCGTCTTCAGATATAACAATCAATCCTTCGTCCTGTAATGTATTAAATGCGCGAGCAGCGTTCGTTGGATCATTTGGAATGGTAATCGTTGCACCATCTTTAATTTCATCTAATGACTTATACTCGTTTGAATAAATACCCATTGGTGCAGTTGGAACAGAAATTAAAGCTGTTAAATCCATATTATTTTCTTTCTCGAAATTCTCCATATAAATTGTATGCTGGAACAAATTCGCTTGAATCTCTCCATTATTCAAAGCATTATTAGGTTGAATATAATCACTAAATTCTATCACCTTCACTGTATAACCCAATTCTTCTAATCCCGGTTTAATTGCTTTTGTTACCATATCACTGTATGGACCGGATGTTGCGCCAATTTTAATTTCTTTTGATTCCTTGCTTGCTTCATCGCTGCTGTCGTTACCACACGCAGCCAATGCAGTAAGTACTACTAACAAACTAAATGCTGTTAACCACTTTTTCATAATCATTTTCCTACTTTCCCTTTATCTTTTATCTAAAATTTTGGCGATAAAATCACCAGCAAATTGGATAATCTGAACTAAAATAATTAAAATCAATACAGTTGCAATCATGATGGTATTGTCATAGCGGTAATAACCGTAGCGAATGGCCAAATCACCAATACCTCCACCACCGACGGTTCCAGCCATTGCGGAGAAACCGATTAAACTAATCAAGGTTAAAGTAATGCCAGAAATAATGCCTGATCTAGCTTCAAGAAGCAGTACATCTTTTATAATCATCCAAGGAGTAGCACCGGCTGCAATTGCCGCTTCAATAATTCCTTTGTCAATTTCCCGCATTGCTGTTTCAACAATTCTGGCAAAAAACGGAATAGCAGCGACTGATAGTGAAACACTTGCAGCTGTTGGTCCAATTGTTGTACCGACAATCGCATTTGTTAACGGAATAAGTGCAACGAGTAAAATAATGAATGGAATAGATCGCACCAGATTCACGATAAACCCTAATACATTTTGGATTGTACGATTCTCCATGAATAAACCTTTGTCAGTAATATATAATAGAATGCCAACGGGTAAACCGATAACCACCGAAACTACCAAAGATACAGAAATCATATAAATAGTCTGAAAAAATGCCGTATTAATATCCGGAATTAATTCAATTAAATGATTGAAATCAAAGCCCATTATGTAATACCTCCACCTGTGCATGTCGCTCTTCTATATACTGAAGAGCATCCTGAATTTCTTTCTTTTCCCCTTTTAGTTCCATCAAAAAAATGCCCAATGGTAAATCCTGAATGTATTCAATTGAACCATGAAGAAAATTCCCTTTCACATTAAATCGTTGTAGCGTATCAGAAATAATTCCCTCGCCAGCAACCTGTCCTCTAAAGGTTACTTTTACAATCACTCCTTCGCATTTTTCCAAAATAACGTCCGGAATATCAAATGATACAACACTAGAGATAAATTCCTTTGTCAAATCCTTCTGTGGACTTGCAAAAATATCATAGACCCCTCCTTGTTCAATGACTTTCCCCGCTTGCATAATAGCCATTCGATTACAAATTTCCTTTACAACATTCATTTCATGTGTAATTAAGACAATCGTAATATGTAACTCTTTATTGATTTTCTTCAATAAATTTAAAATGGACTTTGTTGTTGTCGGATCAAGAGCTGATGTCGCCTCATCACATAGAAGAACAGTCGGATTGTTGGCAAGTGCCCTAGCGATTGCCACTCGCTGCTTTTGACCGCCACTAAGCTGTGAAGGGTATACATCGCGTTTATCAGCAAGTCCAACCATGCGGAGCAGTTCTTCCACACGTCCTTTTATTTTGCTTTGCTCTACCTTTGCTGCCTTTAATGAAAAGGCCACATTCTCGTATACTGTTTTTTGACTGATTAAATAAAAATGCTGAAAGATCATTCCGATTTTCAATCTTGCTAATCTCAGTTCGTTACTTTTTAACTTCGTCAAATCTACCCCTTCAACATTAATGCTTCCTGAGGTTGGTCGCTCCAACAAGTTAATGCATCGTAGCAATGAACTTTTTCCTGCGCCTGAATAACCGACAATCCCGAAAATCTCACCCTTTTCAATCGTCAATGAGACATTATCGACTCCCGTTACCGTTCCTTTTTTCGTTTTATAACTTTTTGAAAGATTCTGTATTTTTATCATTTTCTAACCTCTTCTTCAAATACTTTTTCACTATTAAAAATGCCCCTTTCATCTGAAAGGGACATCGAAATACAATTTATCTCGACTTATCTTTCAGAATGAAAATCATTCTGCAGGAATTGGCACCTTCCCTTTTCAGGGGGTTGCCGGACGTCATCGGGCCATGTCCCTCGGTCACTCTGGATAAGTTATGTATGAAATTTGTAATTTGATACTACTAATCACTCAATAATTTGTCAATAGTATTTATTTTGAATATTTTTACGTAAAACGCTTCCATTATAATAAAATCAACCAAAAACCGTTTTAAAATTTTTTGAAAAATAATATTTATATAATTATTACTTTATTTTACAAAAGGAAAATTCTGATAAAAATGTGTTCGATTTTAGTAAACGATATACTTTTACTCTTTTCATCATACTATAGACATTTTTATTGAAAAATTATAGAATTCTAAATAAAATCTCAATCTAATTATGCAAAAAGGTGGATTATATGACATATTCAGATATTTTAAAAAAACTACCTGTTCAATTTTTTGCCACACTTGTACAAAAAGTAAATAGTGCAATCGCTGAAGGAAGAGACATTATTAATCTAGGGCAAGGAAATCCGGATCAACCAACTCCTCCACATATAGTGAAAGCACTACAAGAAGCCGTAGAAAATCCACAAACTCATAAATATTCTCCCTTTAGAGGTCTGAATGAATTTAAGCAAGCGGCAGCTGACTTCTACAAAAAGCAATATGGCGTAACAATTGATCCCCAAACAGAAGTGGCTATTCTTTTTGGCACAAAAGTCGGTCTTGTTGAACTGCCAATGTGCTTATTGAATGAGGGAGAATTAATGCTCCTTCCTGACCCAGGTTATCCTGACTATTTATCTGGAGTTGTGCTAGCAAAGGTAAACTACGAAACCTTTCCATTACTAGCTCAAAATCATTTTTTACCAGATTACGAGAGCATTCCAACTGAGCAAGCAGAGGCAGCTAAACTCTTGTATATCAACTATCCAAATAATCCGACAGGTGCTACAGCCGATCAAGCTTTCTTTGAAAAAACAGTTGAATTTGCTAAAAAGCATAATATTAAAATTCTCCATGATTTTGCTTATGGTGCAATCGGATTTGATGACCAAAAACCAGTCAGCTTCCTGGAGACCACAGATGCAAAAGAAGTCGGCATTGAGATGTACACATTATCAAAAACATACAATATGGCCGGTTGGCGTGTTGGTTTTGCTGTCGGTAACCCAGATATTATTGAAGCACTGAATCTTATTCAAGACCACCTATACGTCAGCCTCTTCCCTGCTGTACAGGAGGCTGCCATTACAGCTTTAACTAGCGATCAATCATGTGTTGATGAGCTTGTTGCACGTTATGAATCACGTAGAAATGTTTTAATCGAAGCATGTCATAAAATCGGTTGGAATGTCGAGGCCCCTACAGGCTCGTTTTTCGCATGGCTTCCTGTCCCAACTGGATTCACAAGTGAAGCATTTGCTGATTACTTACTAGATAAAGCAGATGTTGCCGTTGCTCCAGGAAACGGCTTCGGAAAATATGGTGAAGGCTACATTCGGGTAGGCTTATTAGTAGATGAACCTAGAATAGAAGAAGCAATAGAACGGATTGGACGATTAGAGCTTTTTAAAAAATAATAGTAATGACCATTATTTCAGCAGGAGAGTATAATTGCTATCAAATTAGATGAAATTGTGGTTACAAACGAACTCCCGACAAAGTTCGTAACAACTAGTCGGGAGTTGAATCATTTTCCTTATTCAAAAGCAGGTAAGGCTGTTTCTGCATATTCTTCTTCTAAAAACTTCTTCACTTCTGGTCCGGTCATTTTCTCTGCAAGGATTTTAACCGCTTCTGCATCGGCATTATCGCTACGGGCAACCAATGTGATAGCAAATGCTGATTCCAATCCCTCCGTCAATAAAGCATCTTTCTTCGGAGTAAGCCCCAGTGGAGCAGCATAGGCAGGCGTCATCACAACAAGATCCGCATCATCCATCATTCTGGCAAGCATCAATAAGTCCACTTCCACAAATTTATATTGGTGCTCATTTTCGATTATATCTGCTTGCGTGGCATGAATGCCTACTCCCTTTTTCAACGTAATCAATCCGTAATTATGAAGCATATCAAGAGAACGTCCGATGTTTGTCGGATCATTGGCGATAGCAATTGTCGCTCCTTCAGGAAGGTCGGCAATATCTTTATATCGTTTCGAATAAGCACCATACACTGCATGGTAAATCGCTTGAACCGGAACTAAATCCGAACCGTTTTTCTCATTGTATTCTTCCATATACGGCACATGCTGAAAAAAGTTCACATCAATTTCTTGATTGGCAAGTGCATTATTCGGTTGCACGTTATCTCCTAGCACGATGATATCAAGGTTGATTCCCTCCTCCTTCATTAATGGTTTGACAATATCCAGAATATCAGTCATCGGTGGAATCAAGGTACCGACCTTCAATGTTTCTTCTTTCTTTTCTTCTGTTGCCGGTGTAGCAGTGTTACTGCATCCTACTAAAATAAACATAACGAATAATAGCAATATGATCGTTTTCTTCATCCTGCGTAATCCTCTCTCATTCATGTATGATTTAACGTTTGTCCAATAGCTTACTTAAGGTCGTTCCTGTAAATTGAATGATTTGCACAAAAATAATCATAATGATAATGACATACATCATCAATTCTGTTTCAAAACGTTGATAGCCATAACGAATAGCAAAATCCCCAACACCTCCCCCACCTACAATCCCCATTACCGTCGAATAAGAAATAAAGCTGATAATGGAGGTGGTTAAACCTAGGACAAGACCAGAACGCGCTTCCACATACAAAAATTTAAATACAATCTGTTTCACAGAAGCGCCCATTGAAACGGCTGTTTCAATCGTCCCTGTCGGAACTTCCAGAAGCGCTTGTTCCACTAACCGGGAATAATAGGCAATAGCCATAAGAGATAACGGGACTGTTGCCGCAATTGTGCCAATCGATGTTCCTACAATCCACCGTGTGAAAGGAATCAAAAACACAACAAGTAAGAGAAAGGGAAACGATCGGACAATGTTGACCCCGATATTCAATACGGAATAGAGAAACTGATTTTCCAGCAATTGGCCTTTACGGCAAAGATACAATAATGTTCCAACCGGTAAGCCAACTAAAAGGGCCGCCACTACTGCGATGCCTACCATCACAAACGTTTCTCCGATAGATTGCCAAATTTCTGTTTGATACTGTATAAGAATTTCAGGCATCATTGTCCCCTCCCTTTAATTGGTCCAGAAACCATGAAACATCATTTACAGGGATGTCATACCCACTAGGCACATTAGGTAATGTTTCCACAATCTGTCCTCTTTCCAAAATCGTGACTTGATGACAAAGACTTTTTATGACTTTCATTTCATGGCTGACAATCACAATTGTGACACCCAATTCTTTGTTAATATGCTGCAAAACATCCAAAATGCCGGAAGTCGTTTGCGGATCTAAAGCCGATGTTGGCTCATCACATAATAAAACAGTCGGTTTATTGGCTAAAGCTCTCGCGATTGCCACCCTTTGCTTTTGTCCACCGCTCAATTGCGCCGGATAATGCCCTGCTTTCTGATTCAGACCGACAAACTGTAAACATTCGAGCACTCTTTCTTTCTTCGACTTTTTCGAATAGCCAGCTAACTCCAACGGCACTACTACATTATCAAAAACTGTTTTGTTCGCAAGAAGATTAAAATGTTGAAAAATCATGCCTATAGAACGTCTGACATTGCGCAACTCTCTTCCTGATAATTGTGTAAGCAGTTGATGATCCACCATTACACTGCCCATATCAGGCTTTTCGAGTAAATTCATCACGCGAAGCAAAGTGGACTTTCCTGCTCCGCTGGCTCCGATAATGCCATGAATTTCTCCTTTATTAATAGTCAATGAAATGGATTGTAATACTGGAAGATTCGACTGTGGCATTCTGAAGCTTTTACTGACATTTTGCAAAGTAATCACACGCAGTCTCCTAACAATCTTTTTTCCTATGAATGGTCATTCTGGAACATTATAGACGTTTCCTAGAAAGATGTCATTTAATTGATACTAGGAGATATTTGATAGATTTAATCCGAATTTAATTCTTGAATATTGTTCACACTTTTACATATTTTCATAAAACTTACCACGTTTTACTCATTCATAATTAGAGAATAGAATATTAAAACCTTGAGGAGACGAAAAAAGTGAATATGAGTTTGTTATATCATCGAAATGATAACCGCATGTCTATTAAAATTTATGCTTTTATTAAAAATAATCAGCTAGAAATCATGGTTACTTTCGTTGAAAAATTCTGGAAAGATGAGCTACATGAATATTTTTATATATTGAATGAAGAAGATACGAAGAAATTACATACTCTTTTGCAACAAACACTACATAGTAATAAACCATTATTGCCATTAATGAAAGAAATGTTTGAAGGTCCTGAGTGCGAAATGAAGTATACAGAATTTTGTCAAAAGCATAACTTAACCAACCGAAAAATATCGTATTGAATGAAACAGAAGCTGTCCGAAAAGTCTTTTGATGACTTTTCGGACAGCTTCCACCACTCGTTTTTCACCAAAACAAAGGAAAGGCGACCAGCTTGTTGCTTTTATTTCATTTAGGTTCTGCAACAATTGCCACTAAAGGATTGTGACCTTACGGAGAAAGCACCTTGTATAAAATAATCCTTTCCTCCAAAAACGTAAAATGGGGATGACCTTTCTGGACATCCCCATTTCTGCAATAGCATTAAGCTGCCATTTGTTTCTCTGTTTCTATTACCTTCGTTAATTTTTGGTAACGATAATTCACAATAAGAGCCAATAAAATACCTAACGCATTAATGATTAACGAAAAGATGAAAACGCCCGTTACATCCGTAAAACGTGTAATCATCCCTGTGACAAACGGAATTCCTGCAGTTGCTGTACTAGTTGCTGTGCATAAAATCCCCGTCATTCTACCTTTATTTTTCCAGAATAATTCACATAATACACTTAAAGCCAATTGCATGACACCTGCAAGTGAAAAACCAATCATAAAGGCACAGATGATAGTAACTGCCTTAATATCGAACATCATAAATAAAATTGTAGCAATTAGTGAAATAACCGGATAAATAAGCAAAACATGAACAGACTTCAACCATTTTTTCAAGGCAATTGTTACTACGATAACGGAAATGAAAGCGCCAATACTGTAATAGCTGATTAATTTTAACGAACTAGTTAACGGCATGCCTAACACTTCTTGGGCGTATGTAGGCAACCAAATATTCATTAAATATAACAATGCCGGTGCTGTAAAGCCGATTCCCACTAACACCAAGCCTTCAATATGAAACTTTGGTTTGTCATTGAATACCGTTACAGGTGATGTTTCACTATCGGCAGTACTTACTTGTGAAGATGGGAATTTAACTGTGAACAAGAATAAAGCACTTGCTAAAAGAATGATCGCCGGTACAAAGAAAGACCATCCAAAGAAGATATCATGATTAAGGAAGAATGAAATCATAAACGGTAAAAGCAATGAACCCACTGAAATAAAAGCTTTTATTGCGACCGTCGCTGCGCCAGGCGCTTCCGGGAATGATTCCATCAATGTAGGATATGTGCCGGCATCCAAGAAAGCATTTGCCAATCCACCTAAAACAGCAAATGCGACTGCTGTTCCATAATTAGGGCTAAGAGGAATACCGATTAAAAACAAGGCGCAGAAAATAGCTCCACACACAACGAATGGCTTTCGCCCGAATCTATCTGATGCTGTTCCCGAAAGATATAAAGATGCTAAACGTCCTATTCCAAATGCAGAAACCAGGAAGGAAACGCCTGCATTATCTGTATTGAATTTTTCTGCAAGAAACGACATATTTTGTGCAATCATTATATACGCCATACCAAAGGCGAAATAATTTATATAGCAACCAATAGCCGCATATTTATTTTTCATAAAACATCCCTCCGTCTGTTTTATATGAAAAAAATTATATACCCACCAAAAATATTTAGCGGATATATAATTTTCATTCAAAAAACTATTTCATTATAACTTAGATTACGCCGCTACACTATCGCTAGTTTTTACCTCTTTCATTACAACTCGGTGTCTGATTAATACAATAACTGATAATGCCACACCTACAGCAGCAACTCCTGCTCCGAATAGAATAACGTTTGTAAGGTTCGTATTAGCGATATTACCAGTAATCGCCGGTACAACTGCACTCGCAACACTTGACATTGTCATGAAGATACCTGTCATTGTTCCTTTTTTACCATTGAAGAATTCAGTCATTACTACAAGAGCTAATTGAAGTACCCCACCAGCAGCAAAGAAACCGATTAGGAAAGAACCTGCTACTACCATCATTGGTGTTTGAATGAAGGCAATTCCAAGGAATACTAATAATGACATTAATGGATAAACAAACACGATATAAACTGGCTTAATTAAACTTTTAACTAAATATGAAGTAATAAATACAGATGCTAATGAACCTGCGCTATAGTAAGAAACAAGTTTTAAAGAAGACGTGTTAGTCATACCAACCACTTCTTCACCAAATGTCGGTAACCAAGTTTGAACAATTAAGAAAGTCGCTGTTGCCGTGAAAGCAATCACAAGAAGAGCAAGCCCTTCAACCATGAATTTCGGTTTTGAAGCAAATACTTGAGTAGTTTCAGCTTCTTCTTTATTGCCTTTTTGAACTACATGATTCGGGAATGGCAATTTGATCATAAACATTGCGTTAAGACCTAACAACACAACTGGAATGATGAATGATACTCCCCAGTACCAATTGTTTGTGATAACAAGTCCGATAATTACTGGTAAAACAAATTGACCTGCAGAAATAAATGCTTTAATGATAATGTTTGCAGTACCTGCTGCAGTCGGGAAAGATTCCATCAATGCTGGGTATGTTCCTGAGTCTAAAACTGAATTCGCAATACCTGCTAACAATGCAAAAATGAATGCAATTTGTACGTTTGGTGCAAATAAGATTGAGATAAAGAAACCTGCATATATAAGCATACCTACAAAAACAGTCGGTTTTCTTCCGAATTTATCCGATAGAACACCTGAAATTGCTAAAGCAATTAATCGCCCAACACCAAGTGCTGAAATTACATAAGCAACACCGGCTTTATCTGTATTTAATTGAGCCGTTAAGAATGTCATGTTCTGAGCTAAGATGATTGCGCCCATACCATGAACAAAGTAGTTAATATACAGCGCCAACGCTGTCGGCAAATACTTATTTTTCATTTTTTGTAACTCCATTTCAATATTTTATTAACATAGAAAGTAGCGATTGAACAAATACATTTATAATGACAATCGCACTTTCTAGTGATTATTAATTAAATCTTAAAACATTTGCTCTTTTACATAATCAACAGGCATTTCTTCTCCTGTCCACATTTCGAATGCTCTCGCACCTTGGTATAACATCATACCTAGACCATTGATTGTTTTGCAGCCAACACTTTCAGCCATTTCTAACATTTTTGTTTTACGTGGGATGTATACAACATCAGAAACGATTAGCTCTGGACGTAACCAAGAAGCATCTGGAATTAAGCACTCATCTTGAAGCGGCTTCATGCCAACACCAGTTCCATTTGTTAAAATATCCGCTTCAGCAATTGCTGCTTTCAATGCATCAAGATCTTCTAATTTATTAACTGTTGCTTTACAGTTAACATCTTTCATTTCATTGTTGATGATATCGGCATTTTTCAATGCACGCTCGTAGCAATCGTCTTCACGGTTGAAGATAGCAATTTCTGCTATGCCATCAAGTGCTGCTTGAATAGCGATTGCTGTTGCAGCTCCACCAGCACCCATAAGCACCATTTTTTTGCCAACTACATCCACGCCAGCTTCTTTTAATCCACGCATATAACCAGTTCCATCAGTAATGTGACCGATTAATTTACCATTTTCATTCACAACTGTGTTTACAGCACCTGCAAATTGCGCTGCTGGTGATAATTCGTCCAGTAATGGAAGAATCTTTGTTTTGTTTGGCATTGACACGTTGAATCCACGTGCTCCTAAAGCGCGCATACCTTGCACAGCATCTGCCAATTCTTCATTGCCTACTTCAAATGCCATGTATGCATAATTCAGTCCTAATTTTCTTAAAGACATATTGTGCATAGCTGGTGATAAAGAGTGGCCAATCGGTGTTGCCAATAGCCCAATTAATTTTGTTCTGCCATCAATGCGTCCTAAATCTGTCATTGTAAAAACCTCCAAGTTTCTTCTTGATTTTATTGTCAGAATGAGACATCAAATTACAGCTTGATCAACTTTTATTCTTTCCATTCAGCTTCATTCGGCTGAATGTGAAATAGTTCACATTAATATGTAAAGCAATTATTTCTTTTTTCAAAAAATGTGATTCATTTCTATCATTTCCATCTGACAACTGTATTATAAAAAGGGATTTCCCATTCCGTCTAATTGAAAAAACATTGTTTATTCATAGTTTTTTTCTATATATAATGTATTCTTAGCTTAATTTTCCTCTATAGAATCTATTGCAAAAAACAAACCAAGATAAACTAACCGGCTAAGAAGCAGAAGATGTTCGAACCCTCCATCTTCCTAGCCAAGTAATGATTGATAATCGTATCTTACAAATAATTACAGACTTTTATGCAAGATATCTAGTACTGTACGAAGTTCTGCAACTGGAATTTGACCAGGTGCTGAAGCAGCTTTACCTGCACCGAATGTGAAGGCTGAACCGAATACTTCGCCAGCTAAACGACTGATTACACCAGTTCCACCCATTGACATTGTAATTAATGGACGATCAGCATGTTCTGTTTTCATTGTGTTTGTAGCATCCAATAATGTAATAACATCCGCTACACTTGTTGGCATAACCGCGATTTTTGGAATATCCGCACCATACTCTTGCATTTTGCAAAGACGGCTGATGATTTCTTCTTTTACAGGTGTTTTAAAGAAGTCATGATTTGACATGATTACATATACACCATTTTCTTTCGCTGTTGCCACTAATGCTTGTACATTTGCTTCTTCATTGAATAACTCAACATCTACGAAATCAATATTTTTTGTACGGATAGCCGTTTGATTAAGCTCTACATAGAAAGCATCGCTGATTTCTTTGTCTCCACCTTCTTTATGGCTTCTGAAAGTAAACAACAATAACTCTTCAGCGAATACTTCTCTAAGCTTAGCGATCATAGCTGTAACAGCGTTTAAATCTTCTACTTTTTCGTAGATGTCTACACGCCACTCAACCATATCAGGTTTAAGCTCTTTAACCATCGCCGCTTCTTGCATAATTTCTTCTTCTGTTTTCCCTACAAGAGGAACGATAATTTTTGAAGCGCCTTCTCCGATTACTACATCTTTAACTTTTAAAGTGCTCATAATACGATCTCCCTTTTTCAAAAATACTTCATCAATAACTTTTTCAAAAATACCACTCATTGAAACATTTGCTTTTCATATCATTTTACAGGTAAAGATTTACCTATCCAAATTTTAACTACTATAGCCTACTTATGATAATTATATTACTTACAATAATTACATAAATAATTATTTAACATCCTTTAATGTGAATCACTTCGCATTAAAGGATGCAAATTTTATTTCAATTAAGTTGCATGAAATGTCATTCATAACTTGTTTACCACTTGATTATATACAACAAATTCGGACAAATCTAATTGAAAAAAAACGCATTTTCTATAGTTTTTCTCTATTGATATACAAGAAGAAATCTATAGAATAAATGATATAAATTATTTAATTTACATAGAATATAACTATAATTTTATCTTTCTTCAAGGGTGTTTTCTAAAAGATTGTTGTTTTTATATAGATTCAGTGAATAAGACTAGTAATAAACGTTGAATAGAGCGTAAGGTGCGAGACTCCTGCGGGAGCAGCGGAAAGCGAGCATCCTGAAGCGGAATGCAGCTCAATCTATCATTATTACTCGTTCATAAGCAACAAAGTTTACGAAAACAGTCTTCTTCAACAAGACTTTGCTACATTTCAGTGTAGATTTTGAGCTAAGTAAAGTTCATAGGGGTATACAACAAGAAGGCTTGTGAACTGCC
>JBJEFL010000124.1:79067-113288 GCA_051873995.1 Bacillus sp. (in: firmicutes) | reverse complement strand
TTTTGAGCTAAGTAAAGTTCATAGGGGTATACAACAAGAAGGCTTGTGAACTGCCATGAAAAAGAACGGAATTTTCGAAAATGAAAATATATCTTCAAAAAGCGCAAGCGCCCTGTTTAACGCCGTATGGACCAAGGTTTCAGGATGAAAGTCGCCAAAGCGAAGACATAACGGCATGCGGCAGTTTTGCGTTGAAGCACTGCGCCGGACCTAAACAATTATCAAAGTTTAAAATTATATACTTTCTTATAAGCTGTTTTCGCAAACGTTGTTGCTAATAGCGGCTGTCCGCAACCCGCTCATTTTCATTCTAATAAAAGGAAAGCTCTAAGTTTATTTTTTTTTTATCTTTTTGTCCCTGCAACGTTCGCTGCTTAAGGATTATGGCCAGGAGATATTTCCGTTAACCTTGCTGGACATCACCTTAGAAAAGGAATCATTCCCGTGTGGCTCAAGAGTTGCACAATCACTATTTTGTGTATAAGTTGAATATGCTCTGAACTTCTTTTCCTTTATCTTGATTTCGTTCGATCAGATAAAGAGATAGACCGAAAACAATAAGCCTTTAGAAAAGAGCCTGCTTATAAGAAAAAAGCTATCAGTTACTCTATTTCTAGAGTGAAACTGATAGCTTTCATAATAATGAACTGCTTACATTACACCGATTTTTTTCAGTGTATCAGTAATATTTCTTCCTTCACGGATACCATCCAAAATCTTACGTGCACGTTGGCTGTCTCCGATATTGATGAATTCTACACCTTGCTTCGCAAAATGTTTTTGCAGCATTTGAACGTTGTCATTCACTGGTTTCATTCCAAGACATACGAATCCATAGTCAAACTCGAGATTTGAATCTACTCCTTCATATTGTAACTTGAAGTGATCAGAAGCCACTTCCATTAGAGATGTATTTGTGTGAACAGTTACATTTTTCTCTAAAATCATGCTCATCATTGAAATACGTGTAATGTGATCCAAGTCACGACCTAACATTGGAAGTCTTTCAACAATCGTTACGTCTGCACCTTTTTCAGTGAAGTATTCTACTACATCCAAGCCAACTGCTCCGCCACCGATGACAGCAATCTTTTTACCTTTAACGTCTAATCCGTTGAATTCATCTAGATTGTTCAATAGACCTTTGATAGAGTAAATATTTTCTCCTTCTTTATCAATACGATCCAATAAACCAGGAATTGGAGGAAGTAAAGGCTGAGAACCAGTCGCATTGACAACTACATCCGGCTTGAACTTTTCGATTGTTTCGATATCTGCTTTTGTATTTGTAAATGTAATTAAGTTCTTTAGTTTTTCCGCTCTTCTTACTAAATAATTCGGGAAATCAGAAATACGATTTTTAGCTGGTAAAGTCGCAATTTCACGAGCAAGACCACCTAGGTATGGCTTTTGCTCGAATAAGTAGGTTGTACATCCAACTTCTGCTGCTGTACACGCTGCCTCAAGACCTGCTGTACCTCCACCGATTACAACTACATTTGTTGTTTCAGTCACTTTGTTCTCTTTATATCCATCTTCATTATATAAGTTTGGATTGATTGTACATCTGATTGGACGATTCAAACCAATACGGTGTCCGGCACAACCGATATTACAAGAGATACATTTACGAATCATCGCTTCATTTGCTTCTTCTACTTTCTTCACCCAATAAGGATCCGCAATTAGCCCACGACCCATACCGATTAAATCAGCATGACCATCTGCTAAAATTTGTTCGGCAACTTGTGGGTTACGAATATTACCCGTTGTCATTGTCACTTTACCGAATTTCTCTTTAACAGCTTTCGCCATATATGAACGCCATCCGTCCGGTAGGTTCATTTGGTCAATTTGATATTGAACAGTATCATTTACAGCAGCCGATACGTTGAAAATATCTACTTCTTCATTTAAATATTCAAGAATTTGCAGTGTATCTTCTAATGTATTTCCGCCTGCCAATAGGTCATCAGCACTGAAACGTAACATGATTGGAAAGAATGGTCCTACTTCAGCACGCACACGATCAATAACCATACGTGCAAAACGAGCGCGATTTTCATAACTTCCACCAAATTCATCTGTACGATCATTGTATAATGGCGATAAGAATTGGCAAATTAAATATGAGTGACCTGCATGAATTTCAACTGCATCAAATCCAGCTGTTTGTGCACGTTTAGCCGCTTTACCATACTTCTCAACGATTTCCAAAATCTCTTCTTTCGATAATGGTCTTGGTGTCGCACCACCTGTTTTAGAAGGAATATTGGATGCTGATACTGGTGTTAAACCTTCAATACGGTCAGGAACCGCTGATGCACCTGCATGGTTAATTTGAATCGATACACAAGTGCCGTATTTGTGTAGTGTTTCAGTCAGATTGTATAATCCTGGAATATATTTATCGTGATCGATACGAATTTGTGTAGTTCCGTTCGATCCTAATGGGAAATCTACGTTTGCATTTTCAACGATAATTAACCCTGTACCACCTTTTGCTCGTTGTTCATAATAGCTAATGTGGTCTTCATTAAATTCACCATGTTGCCCGCCAAAATTAGTACCCATTGGTGGCATGACAATACGGTTTTTTAGAGTCATCATTTTTACTTGTAATGGTTCAAAGATATGTTGATAGTTATTCATGAATAATTCCTTTCTGAACATTTGCTTATCATTTTCAATAAAACTGTAAGCTTCTTATAAAAATTCGATGTACGGTTTATGAGTATTTAAACGAGTGATTTTAATGTGATTGTTTTCACATTAAACTCGACACTCTGTGATACTTATGATATATTCTTGACACAACTCGATTATACGACCGGTCAATCACATTAATCTAATTGTTTTTTGTCGGTTTATTTATAGTTTTTTTCTATAGAAAGGATAATAATTCATGAATTTACGACAACTTTATTATTTCCGAACACTCGCGAAATTAGAACATTATACACAAGCAGCGGCCCACCTTTGTGTCACACAACCTAGTTTAAGTCATGCCATTTCGGAATTGGAAAAAGAGCTGGGCATCTACTTATTTGAAAAACAAGGACGTAACGTACGTTTGACGAAATACGGTCAATTCTTTTTGGGGTATGTCGAAAGTGCCTTAGACGAATTGGAAAAAGGCGAGAAAAAAATGCAGAAATTCGCTAGTCCAACTCACGGAGTGATTGACCTTGCGTTTATATACACATTGGGTCCACGATTTGTTCCAAATATTATCCAAGCCTTTTCTAATGAAGAACAATATAAGAACATTACTTTTTCCTTCAGTCAAGGAGTTACCAGTCAGATTATTCAAGGTTTAAAAGAAGAAAAATATGATTTAGCGTTTTGTTCAATGATTGAAGATGAGCCTGACATTGAATTTACTCCTATCGCAGAACAGGAATTGGTCGTCATAGTCCCTCAAGACCACCCGTTAGCATCTAAGGATAGTATTCACCTGAAAGAAACCGCCCCTTATCCATTTGTGTTCTTTCCGAAAGAAAGCGGCTTACGTCCCGTTATTGATAAATTGTTCCTGGAAGAAAACATCAAACCGCAAATTAAATGTGAAGTAGAAGAAGATAATGCCATTGCAGGGCTGGTATCCGTGAATTATGGTATCGCTGTCTTACCTAGAATAGCAGCTTTGAACCATTTTAATGTCAAGATTTTAAACATTGAAGAACCTTCATATAAACGCTATATTTACTTAGCCAGTGTTAAAAATCATTATTTGTCTCCAGCCGTTACAAACTTCCAAAATTTTGTCCTTTCTTATACTAAAGAACAATGCAATAAGGAAATTTAATATTAGCTTCAACAAAAAAAGCTACCTCAAACTTGCCAAGGTAGCTTTTTTAGTATATATCAGAGAGAATCTTCGCCCTTGAGAAATTGAAAAGGGCTGTTTCGCATATATGTGTTACTTAACTGCAATAAAACGTTTGTATCAATTTGATTCAAATTCTCCTGTGTAAAACGAACCTTCCAATTGTCCAACGCCTTACCTGGAATATTGATTCTTGTATCTGCTCCAAAACCACAAAAATCCTGTAGAGGTACAATGACAACATCAGCTACTGATTGATATAAGGTTCGTACAAAACCTTTACATGCCGGTGATTGATAGCCACCATCACTCCATTTATCAGGCGGAATTTGACAATACTCAATCGCTTGCTTTCGATTGGCTTCCCCTGTCTCCCAAATCCAGCCCAATGTTGTATTATTATCATGTGTACCCGTATAAGCGATTGTATTTTGTTGATAATTATGAGGTAAATGCAAATTATCTGTTCCGTCAAAAGCAAACTGCATCACTCTCATCCCCGGAAAACCACTTTCTCTCAAAAACTCATAAAATTTCTCATCAACCGTTCCTAAATCTTCAGCTATAATAGGTGCACTTCCATATTGTTTCTCATATTCATCAAACAGCTCCAGACCCGGTCCTTCTTCCCAATGACCAAGCCTTGCATCTCGTTCTTTGTTGGATATAGACCAAAAACGTTCAAATCCACGAAAATGATCAATACGTAAAGCATCATTGTAGTTTAAATGAAAGGATAGGCGTTGATGCCACCACTTATACTTTTCTTCCTTCATTTTTTTCCAATCATATAGAGGATTTCCCCAACATTGACCTTCTTTCGAAAAATAGTCAGGTGGTGTACCCGCTACATCAATTGGTTCAAAATGTTTATCCAATTTGAATAAATGGGGATTTGCCCATACATCGCTGCTTTCATGGGACACATAAAATGGCAAATCACCGATGATAGCAATACCCAAATCATTACAATATTCCTTCAATTGTTTCCACTGTCGATAAAATTCATATTGAACAAAGCAATAATACGAAAAGGTACCATCCTGAATATACATACTTCTTTCTGCTTTTGATAAATAGCTCTTACTGATGGCGTTCCTGCCTTTTTCCTTCATCGCCATATAAAAGGCATAATCAATCAGCCAAAATTTATTTTCATCTGTAAACTGTTTGATTTCTTCCTTAATTCTAGGTGTAATTCTTTTATGAGCTTTTTTTAACAAAGTCATTTTATTTTTTAATAACCACTCATAATCCACGTTATAAGGAGCAAGAGGATAACGCGCTTCATTCAGTTCTTCTTTCGTGATTAGCTGATTTTCATACAAAGCCTCTGGATCAATATACAAAGGTTCACCGGCAAAAGCTGAAACGCCCGAATATGGCGAATTGCCAGCACCTGCGTGAACAGTCGGCAAAACTTGCCAACAATGCAAACCAGCTGTCAATAAAAATTCGGCAAAGTCTCTGGCTTCTTTTCCTAAAACACCGATTCCATACGGACCAGGTAAAGAAAAAATCGGTAATAAAGTTCCGGCTGTACGACGAAACAACCGTTTATCTGTAGACGTCATGTTCACTCAACTTCCCTATTAATGATTTACTAGCTACCGCTAACTCTTCTTTTTTCTTTAATACAGCTTCTCGGGATTCAGCTTTCACCATAATATATATCTTTAGCTTCGGTTCTGTACCAGAAGGACGTACAATAATGGAGGATCCATCTTCCAACTCATAAGCAAGAACTTCTGCTTGAGGCAGGTTAATCACTTCTTCTTTACCTGTTTGTAAGTTTTCAATTTTACTGGTCTGATAATCTTTTCTTTTAATGACAGGGATGTTTGCGAATTTCATAGGTGGGTCAGTGCGTAAGCTTTTGGTAATAGATTGAATCATTTCTATACCATGTACGCCATCTATCGTAATGGAGACACATTGTTCATCGAAGTAGCCATATTCCTTATAAAGATTGCATAGTGCATCATATAAAGTCATATTTTTCAAATAATAATAACAAGCCATCTCTGCAATCAACACAGTAGCGACAATCGCATCCTTATCTCTTGCATATGTGCCAGCCAAATAGCCATTGCTTTCCTCAAATCCAAATATAAAAGAGTACTCATTCGTTTCTTCAAACTCTTTCATTTTCTCTCCAATAAATTTAAAGCCTGTCAACACATCCAATACTTGAATATTGTACGATTCAGCAATTTTTTTGACCATGTCAGTAGACACAATACTTTTAATAATTACCGCATTATCCGGTAATGTTCCATTATTCTTTCGGATTTGGAGTAAATAGTCCGCTAATAATACACCAATTTGGTTACCCGTTAAGGAGATAAATTCTCCTTTATGATTACGAACGACCACTCCGACTCGATCAGCATCTGGATCGGTTCCGACGATTACATCCACATCTTCTTTTTCCGCCATCTTGATTGCCAGCTGCAATGCTTCTTTATCTTCAGGGTTAGGTGATTTCGTTGTAGGAAAATGTCCATCTGGCATCATTTGTTCTGGGACTGTTAAAAGATGCTGAATCCCTAAACGCTGTAATGCTTCTGGAACTAGACGGTAGCCTGTACCATGGATAGGCGAATAGATTATGCGAAAATTGCTTGCAGCTTGATCCACATAGCGTTTGCCGACCGACTCGGCCAAAACTTTCGTTAAATATTGGTCATCCAACTCTTTTCCCACGACTGATATTAAACCGCTTTTTAACGCTTCATCTTTACTGTACGTTTTCACATCTGCGAAAATATCGATTTGTTTTAATCGCTCGGATATTTGTTTCGCATGTTGAGGCGGCAATTGCGCACCATCCTCCCAATATACTTTATACCCATTGTATTCTTTCGGATTATGGCTTGCTGTAATATTGATTCCAGCTATCGCACCCAATTCCCTGATGGAAAAAGAAAGTTCAGGTGTTGGGCGAAGTTCATCAAATATATGAACCGCCACTCCATTCGCACTTAACGTACAAGCCGCTTCCCAAGCAAATTCTTCAGAAAGCAAGCGGGAATCATAAGCAATGCACACGCCTCGTTTTGCCGCTTCTTCTCCTTTTTCTACAATCAGATCACTTAAAGCCTGTGTAGCATAACGAACCGTATAGATATTCATTCTATTTAGTCCAGCACCCATCTTTCCTCGAAGTCCAGCTGTCCCGAAATCGAGCATAAAAGAAAATCGGTCTTTCAACTCTATTTCATTTCCCTTTAAATCGACTAATTCTCGCTTTGTTTCCTCATCAATAGCATGATTATTCATCCACTTCTCATATTGGTTAACATATAGCATATTGACACAACCCCCTATTTTGTTTCGCTAATCCAAACAAATATTCATTAAATTCAGAAATTAAAACCCACCTACAGATACTGCTTATGGCAGACAAAAACAATCCGTTCAATTTTTGCCTACCAATAAGCAACATTCATTCGGTTTGATTATGTATTCGTTTCTTACAGCTTCATTATTTAATACATCTTCATACAACCTTTCTACTTCAAGAGAGAAAGGTTGATCCGAACGGTTAACGCCGACAATGACTCTATCCTTCTCGTTATAGCGCTGAAATAAAAAAACATGATCGTCTCCATAAAGGGTCTTATATTCACCATCTTTAAAGACATGATGATTTTTTCGAATGGCCCCCAATTTCTTATACCATTTGAGTAATTCAGCTTCTTCCTTGCCCCACGGATAACATCGACGATTTAACGGGTCCTCATAGCCTTCCATCCCCGCTTCATCTCCGTAAAAAATACATGGAACACCCGGTAAAGTCATTTGGAGAACAACTGCCAATTTCATTAAGTTGATTGCCTCTTCCCTTTGTTTTACTGTCATTTGTGTTCTTGATTTTTCTTCTTTGGAAGCGTTGAATAATTCTTCCCCGCCGATTGCCGTTAACACTCTTCTAGTATCATGCGTACTGAGCATATTCATTAAGCAATGAACGACACAAGATGGATAATTCAAGACAATGGACGTAACAACATCATGTAAGTTTTTCGCATCCCGATAGCGGATAAATTGGATGATAGCATTCATGAACGGATAATTCATGACACTATCCAGTTGTTGGCCTTGAAAATAGCGCCGCCTTTTTCCATAAGCCACTTTATTCGATGCGTCTTCCCATACTTCCCCGATAATTAGTGCATCTTGATTATAGTTTTTCACGACTGATCGGAGCTTTTCCAAGAAATGATCCGGCAATTCATCCACTACATCCAATCGCCAACCAGCCGCTCCTTCTTTAAGCCATCTTTCTCCAATCCCATCCTTACCCGTTATAAATTCAACATAACTCGCTTCCGCTTCATTCACAGCCGGTAAAGTACTAATTCCCCACCAACTTTCATATTCATCCGGATAATCTATGAAGGTATACCAATTATAAAAAGGTGAATTCTTGGATTGATAAGCACCGATACTCTCATATGTTCCTTTCTTATTAAAATATACACTATCAGAACCAGTATGATTGAACACCCCATCTAATATTACGCGTATGCCACGCTTTTCTGCTTCACGACAAAGTGTATGGAAATGTCCAATGGTTCCAAACATGGGATCAATTTTTGTATAGTCTCCCGTATCATATTTATGATTGGAAAATGCTTCGAAAATAGGGCTTAAATACAAACATGTGACACCTAAAGACTGTAAATAATCCAATTTGGAAGTGATGCCATTCAAGTTACCACCAAAAAAATCATTATTCATCACTTCACCAAATTCATTTGGCATAAAGACAGGGAGACCTCCCCAGTCATTGCGTAAAACAGCATGTTTTTTCACAGTATTAGAGCCTTCCTTAGCAAACCGATCGACGAAAATGTGATAAAACAGACCACCTTTTATCCAATCCGGCGTCGTAAAGTTCTGATCGTATATACTTAATTGCCAAGAAGGCGGCTCGGAATTAGATTCAATAATCCCAGCCGCTCCCTTTCCGACATACCAAGTATCAGCCAAAGTTTTTAATTGGAAATAATACCAAACTATTCCGGACTCATTCACTTTCACCTTTGTTTCAAAAATATCTTGTCCTTCCTTAAGGCCTTTCCAATTCATTTTGACATATTGATATTGGTGATTGTTATCATTTATACAAACAAGGTTAACTTCCTTCAATCCATAATGCCGGGGAATCTGTATATTGAAATGTACTGTTGAATCGGTAGAAACTGCTCCTGCTGGATAACGAAAGTTTCCATATTCATATCGTGAATAAATGTTATTCTCCACCATAACAGCTCCTCCATTTTTTTTATTTCAATGGTGTCAGTTCCCAAATTCGATCTGCGTATTCTTTAATGCTTCGATCTGCCGCAAAACGTTCTGCACCGGCAATATTATACAATGACATCCTATTCCATCTTATCGAATCTTGATAAACTTCAGATAATTCACTGTGTACTTTTAAGTAATCTTCAAAATCAGCCAGACACATATATGGGTCACCCACTCCATATTCCCCTACTAGCAAATAACGATAAATAACATCAAAGGACTCTCCATTGAATCCCGTTCTTAAACGATCAACCACACGGCGGATTTTTTCATTATTATGATAGTAAGCAGATGCCGCATAGCCTTCTTTCCATTTTTTCTCCGCCTCATGCGCATTCATTCCAAAAATGAAAATATTTTCTTTCCCTACCGCTTCACTTATTTCCACATTTGCCCCATCCATTGTACCGATGGTCAGTGCTCCATTGATCATCATTTTCATATTACCCGTACCACTGGCTTCTTTACCTGCCAATGATATTTGTTCACTGACCTCAGCTGCCGGCATTAAGTGTTCCGCCATTGTTACACAATAATTTTCCAAAAATACTACGCGAATTTTTTCACGAATGATTGGATCTTTTTCAATTTCTGCACTTAAATGACAAATTAATTTGATCACTTCTTTAGCCGCATGATAGCCAGGGGCTGCTTTAGCCGCAAAGAAGAACGTTTGTGGCACAATATCCAAGTTCGGGTTTTCTTTCAAATCCAAGTATAAAGAAATGATTCGCAACGCATTCAATAATTGTCGTTTATATTCATGCAATCTTTTCGCATGTACGACAAACATTGAATGAGGATCGACCGTAATCCCTCGACTTTTCAATAAATTTGTAAACGCCATTTTATTTTGCAACTTGATCTCTTCTAAGTGGTCCAGTATAGCGGTATTATTAGAGAATTTACGGAAATGCGCCAATTCGGAAGCATCTTTTTTGTAGCCGTCCCCTATACAATCATCCAGTAGCTTAGTTAACAACGGATTCGCTTGGCAAAGCCATCTTCTATGAGCAATTCCATTGGTCACATTAGTAAATTTGTCCGGTGTTGTTTGGTAAAAGTCCGCAAACACCTCGTTCTTCAAAATATCAGAGTGAAGTTGAGATACACCGTTGACATGTGAAGAGCCATAGACGCTTAAGTTGGCCATTCGGACTTGCCCATGACAAATGATAGACATTTGTTCTACTTTTTCCCAATTACCTGGATATTTCATCCACATTTCACGACATAAGCGATCATTCAATTCCTTAATGATTTCGTATATTCTAGGTAATTGTTTTTTGATTAAATCTTCCGACCATTTTTCCAAAGCCTCTGCCAAAACGGTATGATTCGTATAACTAACCGATTTTGTTACCATTTCAAATGCTTCATTCCATGTAAATTGATGCTCATCCATAAAAATACGCATCAATTCCGGAATACTCAGTGCCGGATGGGTATCGTTGATATGAATGGCAACCTTATCACTAAAGTTCTTCAACGTACCGTACTCATTCAAATGTTCACGAACGATATTTTGAATAGAAGCCGACACAAGGAAATATTGTTGCCTTAATCGTAATGACTTTCCTTCAAAATGATTATCAGAAGGATATAATACTTTACAGATAAGTTCTGCGCTATTATTTTCCATCATAGCATGCTCATAGTCGCCGTTTGCAAAAGATTTCATATCGAAATTCTTGATATCTCTGGCACGCCACAATCGTAAGATGGCCACATCTTCAGAGTCGGCTCCAGAAATCATCATATCGTAAGCGACTGCTTCTACCTCATCATAGTTCTGATGTTCTACCCGTAATCCTTCTTCTGTCCAAATTTGCTGAACATTACCTTCAAATTTCACTTGAACTGTCAGGTCATTTCGTTTGTTTAACCATACATCTCCGCCCGGCAACCAAATATCCGGTAATTCCATTTGCCATCCATCGACTATTTTTTGTTTGAATAATCCATATTCATAACAAATCGAATAGCCCATTGCCGGATAATCCAATGTTGCTAACGAATCTAAATAACATGATGCCAAACGGCCCAATCCGCCATTCCCCAATCCAGCATCTGGTTCTTCCTCATATAAATCTTCCAAATTAAAGTTCCATTCTGCTAACACATCTTGAAATACTTGGTTTAAGCCTAAGTTGTATAAATTATTTTTTAACGAGCGACCAACCAGAAATTCCATGCATAAATAATACACCTTTTTATTTTGATTCTTTTTTAATTTTTGATTGTATTCTGCTCGTTTTTCCAAAAGAATTTCCAAAACGGTTCTGGCACAGGATTTATACATTTGTGCTTTCGTCGCTTCTTCAATGGTAATCCCATAATGTCGTGATAATTTATTTTTAATATTCTCTCGAATTTCTTTTCTGTCCAGTTTTTCCTTCATGGTGATTCCTCCTAGCGAATAAAGTGAAACGTTTCTCCGTGGGAACTTACACTACGTTAACCACGGAGAAAATGTCTATTGACTAAGTTCAAGTACTGTTAATGTAAAGATGTGAATGAGTGCGACTAGACTACCTGTCACTTTAAAGGTCATTGAGGAATAACAATCAATTTTAAAAACATTTACCCAATGGAAACATTAATCCCACATAATTCTGCATAAAGCTTCTCGTAGTCCCGAGCCGATTTTTCCCAACTGAAATCAATTGACATAACCCATTTCACTAAAGCATTCCACTGTTCTTGGTTATGATAAACATGTAAACCACGATATACAGCATTCAACAGTTCATGAGCATTATAATGTTCACAAACGAAACCATTACCGATACCATTAGAACAATCCTGAATAGTATCTCGCAGGCCACCTACCGCGTTAACAATCGGTACTGTGCCATATCTTGAAGCAATCATTTGAGCGAGTCCGCACGGTTCACTTTTAGATGGCATTAAGAAAAAGTCTGCTCCAGCATAAATTTTGCGCGCTAAGTCTTGATTGAAGCATAACAATGAAGCTACTTTTCCTTGATATTGATTTTGAAGCCACTTAAAATAATCCTCGTATCTACGCTCACCAATGCCAAGCACAACGATTTGAACTCTTTCATTAAGAAGTTGTTCTATCATGGCAGTCACTAAGTCAAACCCTTTATGAGTAACTAATCGACTGATAATAGCTATGACAGGTATATTTTCGTCAACCGGTAAATTAACGAGCTTTTGCAATTCCGTTTTATTCACTTTTTTCTTTTCAATCGTATCAATTCCGTAATTGACAAATAAAGCTCGATCCGTTTCGGGATTATAGCTTTCCACATCAATTCCGTTTAAAATACCGCTCATTTTGAACTCATTTTTTTGAATGATTTCCGCCAAGCCTTTAGCAAAATAATCATCTCGCAACTCATTTGCATATGTCGGACTAACCGTGTTCACTCGATATGAACATTCTATCGCTGCTTTCATTACATTAGCGCAGCCCCGATATTCAAGGCTTGCACCGGATTCCGGCGGTAAACCGAATACATCTTCCAAAACACTTAAATCATACTGTCCTTGATATTCGATGTTATGAATGGTAAAAATCGTCTTGGCATATATGTGGTGATAGCTATAGTGAAGATATACCGGAATCAAAGCCGTTTGCCAGTCATGGCAATGAATGATATTCGGTTCAAAATCCAATAAATGTATACTGTCTAAAACAGCTTTACTAAAGAAGGCAAACCTTTCACCATCATCATAATAGCCATATGGATTCTGTCTTTTAAAATAGTATTCATTATCAATAAAATAATATGTTACGCCTTCTTTTTCTGTTCGAAACACACCGCAATATTGTTTACGCCATGATAAACCGACGTAAAAATAGCCTAAGAAATCCATTTGTTGTCGCTCTTCTTGGCTAATGCATTCATAAAGTGGAAGAATAACCCGAACATCAAAATGTTCATGGTTTTCTTTCGTGATTGCTTTCGGTAATGATCCGACAACTTCACCAAGCCCACCAGTCGCGACAAAAGGGGTTCCTTCTGAGGCCGCTATCAAGACTTTAATTTTCTCTTTGCTCTCATTGCCTCCCAATGATTGTTGACTATCTTCCCCAATAAACTCTTTGTTACCAGAATGATGTTTTTTCACTTCCCTAGTGGCAATTAAATTGATTGTAGCTGAGCTCTTTTTTTCAACCTCTGTTTTTTTCCTAGCAGACGAAGATTTATTTTCCAATTTTACCCATTCATTATATGTTGTATTCTTCTTTTTGGAAGCTTTTCTTTTCCGCATTACTTTATTAGCCATCTATATTCACCCTTCATTTAATCATTAAATACTTTTTTGTTTGCAATTTCTTAAAAAGGAGCTATCTAAAAAATCACCAAATGAATTTTCAGACGCTCCTACCGCTTATTTGTCCTTTGGTTCCATTTTGTTATTCCTGCTAATACCACCGCTAAAGAATAGCGGTCATTTTAGGAAAATATATGGTAAGAAAGTATAAAAGAAAGGAGGCTACAGAAAGAGAGTCATTCTCCTGAAAAGGTTGCAGGGATGACCTTTCTGGACACCTCCCTTCGATCGGATTCAGAGAAATAAAAACATATTGTTAGAGATTACTAACGATTTCCCTTAAATAACACTTCCTTTTTCAATAAAGAACGGATGCGTTTCGTGTCCACATAGAGTACGTTGGTTTCCTATGACCACATTTTTGTCTGTCACGATATGGTTTAACGTTGCATCCATGCCGATCATGCTATCTTGCATAACAACACTATTGCTTATGTTGGCATTTTTCTCGACCTTCACTCCACGGAAAAT
Source organism: Bacillus sp. (in: firmicutes) (assembly GCA_051873995.1). GTDB lineage: Bacteria > Bacillota > Bacilli > Bacillales > DSM-1321 > Bacillus_AD. The sequence goes on along the minus strand of JBJEFL010000124.1, from coordinate 99,364 downwards.
GACAGAATTTTTGACAGTACCATTAATAAAGCAACCATCCGCAATGATGGAATTTTCCACAACTGCATTTGGCCCGTATGTAGTTGGAGGTGAATCATTTACACTCGTATATATTGGACGATATGGTTTTCGGAATAAATCCTCTCGAACTTTCAAATTAAGCAAATCTAAATTGCAGTTCAAATATCCTTCCAATGAATCCACATATGCATAATAACCATCAAACTCATAGCCTTTAATAATAAATTTCGACGTGTTGTCAGCCCAATATTCAAATAATGTTCGATAGCCTTTATTAATAGCTACTGAAACATGGTGTTTCAGAAAATCTTTGCGAACAATCATTGTGCTTAAATACAACGCCGTTCCTTTTTTCATCTTGGACGCTTTCCCTATTTTCGTCACCCTGCTACTTTCATCCAGTTCAAAAAACGTACGTTTTCTTGCCCATTTCACATCTTTTTTGTTTTTCTGATACACAACTGTTATATCAGCATCACTATTTCGATGAGTTTTTAGCATATCAGCATAAGAAATGTTACTGATAACATCACAGTCTGCTAAAATAATATCTTCTTCATCCGCTTTTTCAATGTAGTGCATAATCCCTCTTAAAGTATCTAAGCGATTATCCATATGAATCGTATCTTCACTATTATCTAAGTAAGGTTGTAAAACACGAATGCCCCCACGTTTGCGAGCCAAATCCCATGCTTTTCCCGTACCCAAATGATCCATCAAATTTTCATAATTATGTTTCGTTACAATTCCGGCTTTAATAATTCCCGAGTTAGTCATATTAGAGAGAACAAAATCAATGATGCGATATCTTCCGCCGAAAGGGACAGTAGCCATGATACGATTTTTCGTAATTTCCGGTACGTGCTTATCGCGAATATTTGAAAAAATAATTCCTAGCGCATTCATTCTACTATCTCACTCCTTTTCCATTTATATGAATGATTTCTGCCGTTTCCACCATATTGGCAACACCGTTTACTATTTTCACTTCTACATCCTGTAAATCGATGTCACCGTCAACAATTTCTCCAGGATGGACCACTGCTTCATCCTGCACTTTCACACCATTTCCGATAACAGCTAAATCAATACTTTCATCGCGGGCTTCACCAATTTTGGCATTTTCCCCTATATAGGCACCTACATCGATGATACTATAGTCAATGGATGCTCCTTGCTTGATATACGTATTACTCATGATGACGCTGTCTTTAATAACCGCACCTTTTTCCACTGTTACTCCGCTGAACAGAACCGAATTAATGACCGTTCCATGTATTTCACATCCTTCGGCAATGACACTGTTTTGAACTTTGCCATCTTTTCCGATAAAATGTGGGTGATCCGGGTAATGGCGATAGCTGATTTTCCACTTGTTATCACTCAAATCCAATTGTGGTGTCTCACCTAATAAATCCATATTGGCTTCCCATAATGATTGAAGGGTACCTACATCTTTCCAATAGTCATCAAATGGGTAAGCAAACATTTTTTCTCCGCCATTCAGCATAGCAGGAATGACATTTTTCCCAAAATCTTTGGATGAAAGTTCATTTGCTTCGTCTTCTATTAAATAACGGAATAACGCTTCTTTTTTGAAGATATATACCCCCATGGAAGCTTTATTACTTTTTGGTTTTTCCGGCTTTTCTTCAAATTCATAAATTCTGCCATTGTCATCAGTATTCATAATGCCAAAACGACTTGCTTCGTCCATCGGTACGGAAAGAACAGCAATCGTACAATCTGCATTTTTCTCAATATGATATTCCAGCATTTTGTTATAATCCATTTTATAAATATGGTCACCTGATAAAATAATGACATAATCAGGCTTATAACGATCGATAAAATTCATATTTTGATAGATGGCATTGGCTGTTCCTTTATACCAATCGCCACCTTCTACACCTTGATACGGTGGCAAAATGTGAACACCGCCATATGTACGGTCCAAATCCCACGGTTCTCCGTTATCAATATAATCATTTAATTCAAGAGGCTGATATTGAGTTAATACTCCTACTGTATCAATACCGGAATTAATGCAATTCGACAATGTGAAGTCAATAATTCGATACTTTCCGCCAAAATGAACAGCTGGTTTTGCAATTTGTCTAGTTAGTACATGTAATCTGCTTCCTTGCCCTCCAGCAAGTAGCATCGCAACACATTTTTTCTTTCGATACATCCTAGTTTCCTCCTCTTTATGATTTTTTAGATTTTTGTTCTAGGTTGGTTAAACTGTTCAAGTACAATTGTTGATAATGGCGGCAAATCAAGGGCAATATACTGTTCGTAGTCATGCACATCACCTTTTTCTGGCTTAAGCAGTTTTCGATTCCGTATGCCCGAACCACCGTACTTCTTCAAATCAGTATTAAAGATTTCTTTATAAGAACCATTTTCAGGGACACCCACATAATAATTCTCCCATAACATCGGAGAAAAGTTCACAAGTACAATCAATTCTTTCCCTTCACGATCGATACGGCGAAACGCTAATGTGTTTCGAGCATAATCATTGTGGCAAATCCATCTGAAACCTTCCGAAAAGCAGTCCAGCTCCCAAAGCGGTTTATGTTTCAAATAAAAATGATTGGCTTCACTAAAAAATGTTTGCAGCTTTTTATGAGCTTCATATTTTAATAAAAACCATTCGAGCTCTTTACTATAGTTCCATTCATTAAACTGACCTATTTCAGAGCCCATAAACATCAATTTCTTCCCGGGATGGCACAGCATATACAGAAGAAAACTGCGTACACCAGCAAATTTATCGTGGTATTCCCCTGGCATTTTATCCAATAAGGAGCGCTTTCCATGTACAACCTCATCGTGAGAAATTGGTAAAATAAAATTTTCATTACAAGCATACATGATAGGGAAGGTTAATTTGCCATGGTTATGCTGCCTGCCTAGCGGATCAATTTCAATGTACGACAAAGCATCATTCATCCATCCCATATTCCATTTGAAATTAAAGCCTAATCCATCATGTTCAGGTGGCATGGTGACGCCTGGCCATGCAGTGGATTCTTCAGCAATCATTAAATTATTTGGAAATTTGGTCAATACCGTCTGGTTCAAAAGACGCAGAAATTCAATGGCTTCCAAATTTCCGTTTCCTCCATATTGATTTGGTCTCCATTCACCATCTTTTCGGTTATAATCCAAATACAACATGGAAGCAACCGCATCCACCCTAATGCCGTCAATATGATATTTCTCCATCCAAAACACAGCGTTTGAAATAAGAAAAGAACGAACTTCATTTCTGCCAAAATCAAAAATTCTTGTTCCCCATTCTTTATGCTCTTGTTTTAACGAATCTTGATATTCATAAACAGGCTGTCCGTCGAATTCATATAAACCATGTGCATCTTTCGGAAAATGGGCAGGCACCCAATCCATGATGACTCCAATGCCATGTTCATGAGCTAAATTCACTAAATACATGAAGTCTTCCGGTTTTCCGAAACGAGATGTAATGCTATAGTATCCACAGATTTGATAGCCCCATGAACCATCAAACGGATGTTCTGCTAATGGTAATAATTCTAAATGGGTGTACCCCATTTTCTTCACATATGGAATTAAGTGATCGGCAAGCGTTCGATAATCCAAGTACTTGTCATCTGAGCTTTTTTTCCATGAAGCTAAATGTACTTCATAAATGTTCATTGGACTTTCATAAATGTTTTGTTCTTGTTTAGCAGCTTCCCAATCTTCGTCTGTCCAGGTGAATTTCTCTTCAAAAGAATACGTGTAAGATGCCGTTTGTTCTTTTGTTTCACCATAGAAAGCATATGGATCTGATTTCAATAAGACACGACCGTCTGCTGTAGTAATGGCATATTTATATAATGATAATTCTGCCAGGTCCTCAACAAACAGTTCCCATATCCCTTCGTTTGTTTCTTTTGTCATCGGATGCGATTGCGGCTCCCATTTATTGAAATCTCCAACGACAGACACAGCAGTAGCATTTGGCGCCCACACTCTAAAAACAAAACCTTCTTTTCCATCCACTTTCATGTAATGAGAACCTAAATAATCATACACTTCAAAGTTTTTTCCTTGATGAAACAAGTATTTTGCTAAAGATAAATCTTCCGTATATTGCTGCATCTAATCCAACTCCTTCACTAAACTTTAGCTTATTGGCTATTTCACCTAGATGCTTCCTCCAAAACATCTCACAGGTGACACTACTGTTGATTACGTAGCTAAATCAATTTCCGTTTTCGGAATGCTTCTTGGAACACCATTTTAAAAATTCGTATCGATTAATTGATGAATTTCATGCTAGGGGACATAAGTTGCATCTTTTAAAGTATTTTGTTTCTATCACCATAATAAAGATTCATCTTATGAATTTAATTAAGAGGTTCAACGGATGTGAGTAAAAACGTTAAAACTACAAAGGCATTGCTTCATCCTGGCTAGCAAATTCATTCAACATGTCATTTAAATTTTCGTTTGTATTTTCCATTAGCACTTGATCAACTTATTGCCATGTTGAACTTTATAAAGGTAGAAAGAGGGAATTACTCTGTAAGTCGCGTAGACATCGTAGGTATATTTTTCATTGTAGTATTATTTTTTATTGTACTACTAAATCCAAAATAATAATTACTTTTTTTGGAAAAAATCAAAAAAACAATAATTTTTTTATCATTTAAAATAACAATGACTAATTACACCGACTTCATGTGTCCTCCACTTTAAACATGAATGATTGTTCACCTCTTTGCGGCATTTTTTATAAAAGCGTATACATTACTTTCTTTTTCTGACAAGCTCAAACCGATATGAGGTGATGTCACATGTTTAAAGGCAGCTCTTATCTTGACATTAACAACCAAAATATTATTATTCCCTTCCCTTTTCATAAATAACTATATAAAAATAACTTTTTAAAAAAGTGAAATAATTTTTAACATTATTTGAACAAGCCGACTTTCATCTATACACTTTTCATAAAGTGAATTTTTGATTGATGAGTTTTTTTATCTCCATCAACCATTAAATGAACCAATCAGATTGTTACACCTCTTTGTTTTTGCTTCTGTGTTGAAGTAGTTGTCTTAGTGCCTGTTAAACAAGATAAAAATGTTATCAAAACAACGCTTATAAGCTGTCCAAAAATCTGACAATCGCATTTCATATAATTGAAATATGAAAAAACAACACAAAAAGTCTCCACGAATTGTGAACGCTTTTTATTTTATTTAAGAATGAACTAAGCTTTTGGTGTAGATTTTATGATGTGATGGAAAATATTTTCTCTTTTCACATAAAACAAATACAATAAATACCGAAGTAGTTAGATAAAGAACAATATCGGGGGTAAAAGGGGTTTTTAAATAATCCGTGCCATTTTAGTCGATGATGAACCATTATCATTGCAACTCATAAAGAAGAAATTACATAACGCCGATAGCATCAATGCTAATGCTACTTTTTCTGATACCGAAACAGTCCTACAAGAGAGGAAAAATCTTGATTTTTAAGTAGCCTTTTTAGAAATATAAAATGTTACGGATATTCCTTGATTTATTGCACTTATGATAGAAAGGCTCCTACTATACAATTGCTTCAATCGTTTATCTGTATTCGAGAGCCCTATTCCGCTTCTATTTCTACCATCACTTACAAAAAGTGAGGTAAGTGTATCTTCTGACATTCCCACACCATCATCAATGATGGAGATGGTCACATCATCTCGCCGTTCAGCGATTTCAATCCTCACACTCCTCCTTTTAGCGCTCCAATCCGCCATGATTCACGGCATTTTCAACGATTATTTGAATCGAAAGTGACGGTATATGAATATCTGCTTGTAAATCGATGTTCCGCTCGACCGTCAATCAATCTCTAAATCGTTGTTGTTCAATATATAAATAAGAACGAACTAATTCTAGTTCTTTATCTAGCAGAGTGACCTTTTCTAAATTTCTTGTATCAAAGCTTACTCTTAAATAAATTCCAAATTCATTCATTAAAATCGACATTTTTTCCACTTTCATTTCACTAAGAGCTACAATGGTATTAAGAGTATTAAAGAAGAAATGCGGCTGAATTTGTGATTGGAGCCATGCTGTTTCAAGACGGACCCTCTCATTTATCGAATGTTTAATATCTGTCAGCCCTTTACACGTGCTAAGAACTCCGGTTTATCAATCGGCTTTTTCGCGTAATCATTCGCAAATCAGAATCTCTTTATTTCGTTCATCATACATGCCACGCCTTAAATTGATTCATACAAACAAAAGCAGGGAAAAAGACGTAATTTACCCTCTCTTCCCTGCTCTCTACTTTTTAAAACATACTTAAACTATAATATTTTGATAATAATTCCAATAATTTGATTCCAGCAATGCTATTGCCTTTTTCATCTAGAGCAGGACCAAATATCCCTATCCCAAATCTCCCGGGAACGGCCGCCATAATCCCACCGGACACACTACTCTTGGCTGGTATGCCAATCTTGATGGCAAACTCGCCTGCAGCATTGTACATACCGCAAGTAACCATGAATGTTTTGCAAATACGGGCGATATCTTTCGGGATAATTTGCTTACCTGTTTGAGGATCGATTCCATCCATCGCAAATACGACACCGATTCTAGCTAAATCCAAACAATTCATTTCGATGGCACATTGTTTCGTATAAAGATCCATTAGTTCCTCGATATCCTCCACAATGATTCCATGTTGCTTTAAAAAGTAGCATAACGCACGATTTAAATGAGCTGTTTCAAATTCGGATTTAGCTACATCTTCACTGTAGCCAACCGTTAAATCATCGGACATTTCTTGAATAAAGCAGAGCAGCCGTTGAAATCGTTCATCGATAGTCTTCCCTTTTAACATAGAAGTTACAGCTAACGCACCGGCATTTATCATCGGATTTAATGGCTTATTAGGAGCCATTGTCTCCAATTTGGCAATTGAGTTGAAAGGATCTCCTGTCGGCTCCATTCCAACACGTTGAAATACATATTCTTCCCCTCGATCCATTAAAACAAGAGCCAAACTGATCACCTTCGAAATACTCTGAAGCGTAATCTTTTTCTCAATATCCCCAGCCGATACACACCGTCCATCAGGATAATAAATTGCGATGGATAAATCATTCGGATTCGCTCTCCCAAGTGCCGGTATATAATCCGCTACCTTTCCTTTTCCTGTATATAACTTCGCTTCTTTCACTAATGCTTTTAACGCATCACTTGATTGACATGGCATTTTCATCACCCATCATAGTATGAGCCAAATCTTATTTCTCTATTTTAAAATGTCCCCAATAAAAAATTTCAAAATAATAAATCATTACATTTGGTAGAAAGCTATGTTTATGTTATTTTAGTAACATGGCAACGTACTAAAGGAATTTGTACATAAACAAGGGGGATTATTTTTTTATGAAACGTTTTTCAATTGTTATTCTAATGTTAACAGCAATACTATCGTTACTTGCTGCATGTTCGGAATCTTCTAGCAACGATGAGGCAGATACAGAAAAACAAAAATTGGTTATTGGTATTGATGATACCTTTGCACCAATGGGATTCCGCGATGAAAACAATGAAATCGTCGGATTTGATATTGACATGGCAACAGCTGCAGCTGAAAAAATGGGAAAAGAATTGGAATTTCAACCAATTGATTGGTCTACAAAAGAATCAGAGTTAAACAGTGGACGAATCGACCTTATTTGGAACGGCTATACAATTACAGATGAACGTAAAGAAAAAGTGCTTTTCACTGAGCCTTATCTTGAAAACCATCAGGTAATTGTAACATTGAAAGATTCAAAGATTTCGAGTATCGATGATTTAGCAGGAAAAACAGTTGGGCTTCAAGCTTTATCTTCTGCTGGTGATGCTTTAAATGCACATCCTATCCAAGCTGATATTAAAACCCTAACAGAATATAAAACGAATGTCTTGGCTTTGAATGACTTAAAAATCGGACGTTTAGATGCTGTCGTTATTGATGAAGTAGTCATTGATTATTACATGTCTAAAGAAACAGATACGTATAAAATACTTGATGAGTCTTTAGCACCTGAGCAATATGGAGTCGGCGTGAAAAAAGAGAATGAAGAATTACTGAATGCCTTACAAAAAGCATTGGATGAAATGAAGGAAGACGGCACATCCGCTGAAATTTCCGAAAAATGGTTCGGTGCAGACAAAGTATTAAACTAATAGACTGAAAAATTTGAGATAAAGCAGGATTTCCATTTGGAAACCTGTTTTGTTTTTGGAGGGTCCCTTTTATGATTGATTATTTCAATACCATCATAAAACCGATGCTTGAAGGTGCGCAAATGACGATTTTATTATTTATTATCGCCATTTTTGTTTCCATTCCTTTAGGTTTTATTTTAACTTTGGCTGTAAATAGCCGAATTAAACCTCTTTCTTGGATAGCTCACGCATACATCTATGTGATGCGTGGTACACCTTTGTTACTACAGTTGCTGCTTATTTGCTTCGGTCTGCCCATGATTCCTGTCATTGGTGAATTTTTGATTTTAGATCGTTTTGTGGCTGCTTGCATTGGCTTTATTTTGAATTATGCGGCATATTTTGCGGAAATCTTTCGCGGAGGTCTTCTTGCCATTGACAAAGGGCAATATGAAGCCGCAAAGGTGCTTGGAATGAACAAATGGCAAACGACGACCAAAATCATTCTTCCGCAAATGTTCCGGATTGCCCTTCCTGCAGTTTCCAATGAATCGGTCACTTTAGTGAAGGACACTGCCTTACTTTATGCTGTTGCAGTACCTGAACTATTGCATTTTGCTCAAACTGCGGTCAATCGTGACTTTACAATTGTGCCATTTTTTATCGCCGGTGTCATTTATTTATTCATCACATTAGTGTTGACACTTTTCTTCAAATGGCTCGAAAGACGGTATAAATTTGAATAATAAGGAGTGGGCAAAATGGGAATTATCGAAGTAACAAATTTAAAAAAATCATACGGTACATTGGACGTACTCAAACAAATTACTTTTGATGTACAGAAGAACGATGTCGTAGCCATAATCGGCCCCTCTGGATCCGGAAAAAGCACTATGCTTCGTAGTTTAATTCATTTAGAAGAAATCAACGACGGCTCCATTTCGATTGCAGGGGAATATCTTGTCAAAAACGGACTTTATGCCAAACCACAAGATAGCAAAACAATCACTTCAAAAATGGGGATGGTTTTCCAACATTTCAATCTCTTTCCCCACTTGACCGTGAAAGAAAATTTGGAGATTGCTCCCAAAATGGTCAAAAAGGAATCAGCAGATATCGTGAGCCAGAGAAGTACCGATTTATTAGCCAAAATTGGGCTTTCTGATCGTGCAAGTGCTTATCCTTCAACCCTTTCCGGCGGCCAAAAACAACGAGTAGCCATTGCACGCGCCTTAATGATGAATCCGGATATCTTATTATTCGATGAGCCGACTTCTGCCTTGGATCCCGAATTGACAGGTGAAGTACTTCAAGTCATGAAACAGCTTGCTGAAGAACATATGACGATGTTAATTGTCACACATGAAATGGAATTTGCAAAAGAAGTGGCCAATAAAGTCATCTTCATGGATCAAGGTGAAATTGTCGAGTCAGGATCTCCAGACGAAGTGTTCATGAATCCAAAATTCGAACGGACAAAAGTGTTTTTGAATCGGACTCTATAAAGATTTGCAGAAATAAGCGATACAAATTGATGGCAAACGAGGTAGAAACAATCATTCGCACCTCGTTTGCCCTTTCACTTGATTACAGAACTCTCGCAAAAACAATTTTCCGGAAATATTATACTAAATGTCGTTCGATCATTTGTCGATTCGCAAACCATATATCCACCTGAACTCTCGATAATTTTCTTGCAAACATATAAACCAATGCCTACTCCTAACTCTTTTGTAGTGAAAAACGGTTCAAAGATAGTTTCTAAATACTCCTTCTCAATGACCGGGCCGTTATTCGTAATTTTAAAAATAAGGTTCTTATGTTCAACATATGCATTGACGATAATCTTTCTCTTATTTTCTCTCCCTACTAAAGCGTCAATCGAATTTAAGAAAAGGTTCAACAGTACTTGCTTAAGTCCATCCCTTCCAACAATGACGATTAAATTTGGTGAAACATCCACTTCTATCTCGATATTAGAATCTACAAGGCTGGCAAAACAAAGCCGCTGAATTTCATCAATCAATTCGTTAATATGTATTGCCACCCTTTTTTCTTCACCAAACTTCACTTTAGAAGTATGTAAAAACTGCGTAATTCTAAAATTCAATTGATTAAGTTCATAATCGATAATATCTAAATATTTCATTGTTGGATTTTCATTTTTCAGCAATTTATTGAAACCGATTACCGCCGTCAAAGGGTTTCTGAATTCATGAACAAAGCTAGAAGATATTTGGCCCAGTAAAGCCATTTTATCTTTTCGATCTTTATTAATAAGTAATGATTTTTCCTCTAACATGTCATTTTTATAATTCGTATAGATAGTGACAGCGTAATAGCTAAAACAATCGAAGTAATGATTGATTTCTTCAATTACTACTAGCAATTGGTCTGTAGTGAAGTCTACTGTGAAAATCCACTTAAGCATGATTTGTCTTCCAAAATTGATATTGTAGAGTAAATCCCCTATATTAACATTTGCTTCAAGCTGCTCTTTGGCTACGTTTTGAGCCATTTGTTTCATATCATTTTCAGAGAATTCCCTTTTTATGCAATTAATAATAGCAGCATACATTTTTTGTCCATCTTCTCTTATCTTGTCTTTATAAGGATCAGTCTCTTGAACTTTTATCTTTCTACTCCATTCCATTATCATCTCTGTTTCATACTCATCTAAAAAATCAGCTAAAATTTGTTTATATTTCAATTTTTCATCCATTACCTTCATTGTCACTCGCCACTTTCATAGTGAGATTTAATTTTTTTAGATTTAATAATTTCGACAATATCACCAAATTTCCTTCAGAATATTTATAATATTTATACAAAATTCCTTCTACTTCATTCATTTATTCCAATAATCTAAAATATTTGACAAAACAACCAATAGTTGTATGATACTTGTAACTATATAACAGTCTCATTATTAGTCAGGAGGAAATGAATAGAAATGAGCAACTGGACATTTGTCACAAAAAATATAAATATATTAAAACAAGTCGGATTTTTATTTCTCTTTTCTTTTTTAGGGAAAATAATCCAAAGTCAGCTTCATCTCCCTATTCCCGGCAGCATAATTGGGATGCTTTTATTATTGATCCTTTTAGAAACAAATATTGTTTCTGTACATTGGATTGCAGACGGAGCCGGTTTTTTACTCTCTTTTCTGCCTCTCCTGTTTGTCCCTGTTTTCATTGGTATTATGAACTATCCTTCTTTACTATCATTGAAAGGGCTTCTGTTAATAGTGATTGTTATAGGCAGTACATTAGTGACAATGCTGATTTCTGGTGCGACAAGTCAACTAATAGAGCGTCAGAACAATAAAATGAAAGGATTGTAAAAAATGAAACATTTCATGCTGGTATTATTTTTCGTACTATTAACCGTTTTCGTTTATATGTGTATGAATAAATTATATAAGCGCTATCCGCTATCTTTATTAAATCCTATTTTGACGGCCACTATCGGAATCATTAGTTTTTTATCTATTTTTCAAATTACGTATCCTACATATATGATCGGTGGCGATTGGATTAATCAACTGCTTGGTCCTGCCATAGTCGCTCTTGCTTTTCCTTTACATAAACAAAGGAAAAATTTGCTTAAGCATTATAAAATGATTCTTCTCGGTGTATGTACCGGAGTAATTGCAGGCATGTGCAGCGGTATATTGATTGCACAGTCGTTTGGTGTAACCAAAAAAATGCTGGCTTCCTTGCTGCCTAAATCTTTGACTACCCCTGTCGCAATTGAAATTTCGGCTGAATTAGGTGGAATACCTTCTATGACCGCTGTTTTTGTCATGACAGCCGGTCTGACAGGAGCGATTTTAGGCCCTACCATACTGCGTTTATTTAAAATTCACAATCCAGTTAGTAAAGGAGTTGCACTCGGTAGCGCTTCACATGCTATCGGTACCTCAAAAGCACTGGAACTCGGGGATATTCCCTTTTCAATGAGCTCGGTATCTATGACTTTAAGCGCTATCTTGGGCTCCATCATCGGCCCTGTTATCGCCCTTCTTTTCAAAATATAGCCACAGTCCTTGGTTAAGAGGAAAGATGAATCAGCTCCTTCAGAGACTGTCCTTTTTCTCCTCATAATTGTATGAGAAATGGGAAAGTTATTCTTACGAGGAGTGTGATTCAGATGAAGAAAAGTCGTACTAATCCTATACACTACAGTCCGACCGCAAATGAAATGAGCCATGAATTAAATATCGGAAGCATGAAAGAAAAAATGGCGATTAATATGCAAAAAACAAGAGAGGCTGGTATCGTGGCAACGCCTATTGAATATACGAAAGAACCCGAAATCAATGAGTGAAAACGAGCCCGTCACAGGCTCGTTTTCACTCATTCTTCATCCTAGTATTTTTTTCCGATAATGACCTAAAGCAAGTAAAGGATATAGCTGATTATAGCTTTCGTAATAAATATAAAAACCACCAGGTAACCCCATTCCAGTAGGATAATATTTAGCTTCATCATTAATGATGGCTTGATTGAGCAAATAGTGTATACCTTTTTGAACGGAAGACGACTTAGGATTACGCACAGTCAACAAAGCATCAATAGCCCATGCTGTTTGCGAAGGTGTACTGAAAGTTAACGGTACATACGTTTCTAACTCTGCACTTACACAAGATTCACCCCATCCGCCATCATCGTTTTGGATTGTTTCTAACCATTGAATTGCTTTAACTATAGCCGGATGATCCCTAGCAGTCCCTGTTGCCCGTAATCCTGTTATGGCTGCCCACGTTCCATAAATATAGCAAACACCCCACTTGCCATACCAGCTTCCATTCGCTTCTTGTTCTCTCAAAAGCCAATCGGTTGCTTTCTTGACCGAACGTGCATAAATATTCATTTTTCCGAAATTACCCAAAAATTCAAGCACCCTTCCTGTTAAATCGGCTGTTGAATTATCGATTATTGCATCTTTGGCATTTTCTATCGGTAAATGCGCCAATATCGGTTGGTACGCATTTTTTTCAAAAGCTCCCCATCCGCCATCCTTATTTTGCATCGATAGTAAATAGGCCGTTCCTCTCTTCCAGGCCGCTTTCACATTATGGTCTGAATGACTTGCTTGTGTAAGGGCACGTAAAGCAGCGCTCGTATCATCATGATCTGGAATAAAATGATTACTATCTGAAAATCCCCATCCACCAGCTGATGCTTTCGGTGCATTTACACTCCAGTCACCTCGGACAACTTGTTGTTTCTTAAGTAAATACGTATTGGCCTTTACAATAGTAGGGTCATTTTCCGACATACCCGCTTCTTGTAAAGCATACGATAAAAGAGCTGTATCCCAAACTGTGGAAGGAGAATTTTGGACATGCAGACCATTTCTTGTTTTTGTTACGTAGCTTAAAATGCCTTTTACCGCCTTTTGAATGACTGCTGAGTCTGTTTTATAGCCCAAAGCAAGTAAAGCATAAATCATATAAAAAGTGGCTGAAGCATAGCTATATAAAGTCCCGTTCTTCTCAATCCGTTCAAGCATCAATCGTTCGGCTGCCCGATATCCCGCTTTATGCACATGCAATGGGGTAAGTGCAACAGCTTTTAATTGTTCAATAAAATATTCTCCCCATCCATCACGATCTTCGCGAAACCACCCACCTGTCTCTTTCTTTAAGAAACCAGCATCCACTTGATGATTGACAACAAACTTCTTATTCAAACATATAATCATTGGCGTCAAATGGACCCGTGCATAATTACTGCAATGATACATACTGAGCGGAAAAGATGTCGGCAACAAAAAATAGGTCATCGGAAAGTAAAAATAAGGAGGATAGGCGTATAATCCATTTACCGCCAACAGCATTTTTGTCATAAAGTGCGCCTTCTTCACACCACCCTTTCTTTCTATGAAAGCTTCCGCACGTTGCATGATGGAATCCTCCCTTACATATTGACCCGATAGCAATAATGCTGTATAAACTTGGATGGTTGCCGATAAATTCCCATCTGTTTCATCACTATGCAATTTCCATGAACCATTTTGCTGTTGTAACGCCACTAGCCTTTCCACTAACTGCGAGAATATATCTCTTGCCGGGATTTGTAGCGTTTTTAACACAATAATCGTAAAACTGTCTGTCAGAACAGGTCCTTCGAAATTGAATGCCCATGAACCATTTTTAGTTTGCAATGCTTTTAGTTCATTGATTCTAGTTTGTAAATTTCTATTCACCTCTTCTTGTCTAATAAGTCATCCCTCTTTTCAGACATTTTACTCAATGTGTATTCACTAAAAGAGGGATTGATGAATTTCACATACCAAAAGGAATCTCAGAAATCGACTACTGTTTATTGAAAAAGCAGCTTGAAATGGTCATTTTATCATTTTCGATTACTTGTTATCCCATTTATTTTGAAACACTAATTGTTCAAGTTGTTGTCTTTTTTCCCATTTATATATTTCCAATAAAGGGCGATCAGGATAATACTCTGTATATCCAAGCGAAATTAAAGCAATTGGATCGACATGATAGGGAATTTCCAAAATTCTTCTCACATCATCTTTTTTGTAAAAGCTGACCCATCCCATTGCCAAACCTTCAGCATAACTGGCAAGCCACATATTTTGTATGGCACAACTGGTGGACATTAAATCTGTTTCAGGTATCGAATTTCTGCCTAACACATGGTCTCCCGCACGAAAAGGGTTATTGGTGACACAAATGGTTATCGGCGCTTCTACTATCCCGGCAATTTTCAAATCAAGAAACTGCAATTCACGATCAGTTCCTTCATAATGAATTGCTAATGCCCTACGTTCCTTTTCCACACTACTAGCTAATTCTTTTTTGATTTCATCATCTTTAATAAGAATAAAATTCCACGGCTGCATAAAACCAACGGATGGTGCACTATGCGCAGCTTCTAATATTTTCATTAATGTTTCATCTTGTACCGGTTGATTCAGGAATGATCGAATATCCCTCCTATTATAAATGGCCTTATATACCCCTTGTTTTTCTTCATCTGATAATCTAATCATCTTATTTTCCTCCTATTTTTCGCACTAAAAATTCTCAGCCTAAATAGACTGAGAATGTGCCGACTCTCATCATTATTCCAATACTGGCAGGTCTCCTGGCTCTGATTCAACGTCTTTACCTGTACCTTCCCGAAACATTCGTCCCAGTGGATTTACAGCGACTCATCAACTACAGTGGTGGGCTCCCCCCGCATCATCTTTCGATTTTCCTATTCTCTTCTTAATAGAAGCACCAGTAAATTTATATACACCCATTATGTAAAACAATTATCCTAATAAGTAGACAATCAATCATTCTTTAATGCTAACCAGAATCTATTTTGTTCCATTTGAACCGATAGTGGATGTTGAAAAAATCCAGATAGTGTCGATTCGTTTAGCAATATTTTCGTTTCACCGGATGCAAAAACTTCACCGTTTCGCATTAAAAGCGTATGCGAAAAACACGGCATAATTTCTTCAACATGATGTGTCACATAGATGATTGTCGGACCATCCGATTCCGTCGCTAATCGCTCTATATATTTCAGTAAATGTTCTCTTACCAATATATCCAGACCTGTACATGGCTCATCCAAAATTAATAATTTAGGCTTTGACATAAGCGCTCTAGCAATTAATACACGCTGTCTCTCCCCTTGAGAAATGACTCCATAATCTTGCCCTTTCAAATGCTCGCAATCCATGAACATCAATAATTGGAGCGCCCGTTCTATATCTGCTTGCTCAACATGTTCATATAAACCGACAGAAGCATACTTCCCACTCAGAACAACCTCCAAAACATAATCGTGATCATTGAATTGCTGTTGAAAAGCCGAACTGACCCAACCAATGTCCTTTCGAAGTTCTCCTAAATTCGTTTGACCAAATTTTTGACCAAGCACTTCAACTTTACCTTTCATCGGCCAAAGATAACCGTTTAGAACATTTAAGAGTGTCGTTTTACCAGAACCGTTCAATCCAAGTAAACACCAATGCTCCCCTTTTTGAACATTCCAGGAAACATCATGTAATATTTGCTTATTATTTCGTTGTACGGATACATGTTCAACGGAAATCATGATATTCACCCCTTCATTTGTCGTGCACATAAATTTGTAACTTGCGCAGCATAACTTATTATACTATTTATTTATATAATTTTGAATTTTTTAATATTTAAGCAAATAGCTCTATTAAACTATACGTCAACCTTCCTCTAAGACATCCAGACAATGTTTATCTTGACCATGATCAAATAAATGCATTCCCAGACAGCCAACCCAAAAGAAGCTGACCAATCGTAAAAAATGGTCAGCTTCTTTTTTTCATCTTATAAACATGCTTAGTTTCTTATTTGGCCGTTACCAGTAATGTAAAATTTACTCGAAGTTAAAGCAGGTAAGCCCATCGGTCCACGCGCATGTAGTTTTTGCGTGCTAATGCCGATTTCAGCTCCATATCCGAATTCAAAGCCATCTGTGAATCGAGTAGAAGCATTATGATAAACAGCTGCAGCATCGACTTGATTCAAAAAGCGTTCTGCATTTGCTTGATTTTCTGTAATAATTGCTTCCGAATGCCTTGTACCATAAGTGTTAATATGCGTAATAGCTTCTTCCACATCAGAAACGACTTTAATACTAATCTTTAAATCTACATACTCTGTATGCCAATCTTCCTCTGTCGCTTTCTTCGCATAAGAAACAGCCTGGATAATCCGGTCATCACCAAATATCTCCACACCAGCATCATGAAGGGCATTCAACAAAGTTAATCCGTGGACATCAAACCATTTTTCATGAATCAAAACTGTTTCGATAGCATTACATACACTCGGACGTTGTGTTTTCGCATTTAATGCCACTGTTAAAGCCATTTTCTCATCAGCCGTTTCATCGATATAAAGGTGGCAATTTCCGGCTCCTGTTTCTAGCACCGGTACCGTCGATTCACGTAAAACCGTTTGAATTAAGTTTTTTCCTCCCCTTGGAATCAAAACATCCAAATACTCGTTTAAACGGAATAATTCTTTTGTTGCTTCCCGACTCGTATCTTCAATTAATTGAACCGCATCTTTCGGAATTGTCGTTTTTTCTAATGCATGATGAATAGTTTGCACAAGCGCTTCGTTGGAATATTTAGCTGAAGAACTTCCTTTTAAGATTACACAGTTTCCTGTTTTTAAAGAAAGTGTCGCCGCGTCAACCGTTACATTTGGTCTTGCTTCATAAATCATCCCAATAATGCCTAAAGGGACGCGTTTTTTTTCAATCAATAAGCCATTATCCTTTTTGATGGATTCTAACGTTTCTCCAATTGGATCTTTTAATTGCACCAATAATTCTAATGCATGAGCCATATCATCAATTCGTTTTTCATTTAACATGATACGGTCTAATGTTGATGCTGGAAGCCCTGCCGCTTCACCATTTTCTAAATCTTTCTTATTCTCGGCGATCAAAAAATCTTTTTCCAACTTCAATTGTTCAGCAATCTTTAAAAGTGCATCATTTTTTTCTTCCGTTGTTTTACTGATCATTTCAAAACTTGCTGCTTTTGCCGCTTTTCCTTTTATCGTTAATTCGCTCATTAAACTTCCCCCTCTAGTTTATTTTTACCCATTGATTTCGATGGATAACTTCAACTGTTGTTACCATTTCCGATGTTTCCTTACTGCTTTTTCCCATAATGGTACGCAAGGTTTCTGCGGAATAAAGCACTTCTCCTTTACCAAGAAGACCACTGATTCCATACACTTCCACTACATCTCCCTGTTCAAATGTACCTTTGATATCATGAACTCCTGCAGGAAGCAAGCTGCTTCCTGATGAAACAAGCGCTTTTTCGGCTCCTTCATCGATAAAAATTTGTCCCGACACTTTTGAATGAAGACCAATCCATTGCTTATTATTCGTGATACTACTTATAGAGTCATCGCCTATATATGTGCCATCTCCATTCCCTTCTAGAATTGTCAACAATTTCTCACGACCTTGACCGCTTCCGATAAACACTTTTACTCCAAGTGAAAGTGCTGTCTTGGCTGCCAATAATTTGGACAGCATGCCTCCTGTCCCTACAGAAGACCCGGAATCTCCTGCATGCTCTAACATATCATCCGTAATTTCTTTAATATAATCAATTCTTTCAGCAAGCGGATTTTTATTTGGATTGCCGTTATAAAAACCATTGATATCTGTTAAAATAATAAGTTCATTTGCATGCACTAATCCACTCACTAATGCCGAAAGCATATCATTGTCACCAAATGTCAGTTCTTCGACCGAAACCGTATCATTTTCATTTATGATCGGCAAAATCCCCCTGCTCAAAAGCTCTGTTATCGTTGCATATGCATTACGATAGCGATCTTTTTTGGAAAAATCATTTCGAGTCAGTAAAATTTGCGCCGGCACAATATTGAATTGCCCCAGTTTTTCCATATATGATTGAATTAACAAGCTTTGACCAACTGCCGCTGCTGCCTGTTTACCTTTTAACGTAACAGGTCTAGAAGGATAACCAAGGCTTGAGAAACCTGCCGCCACTGCACCGGACGAGACTAAAACCACTTCATGCCCGTTCTCTCGTAAAGCCGCCACCGCTTGAATATGATCGTTAAACTTCTGTTGATCGATTTCACCTTTTGTATTTGTTAAGGAGCTACTTCCGATTTTAATAACAACTCGTTTTTTCTCCATTAAAATTCCTCCTGAATAATAAAAAGCCCTTTTCATCCTAAAATAAAAGGACGAAAAGGGCTTAGTTTCCGTGGTACCACCTTCATTGGACACGCTTCATTTCATGGGCGCGTCCCACTTTTCTGTTAACGCTCAGATAGGCGCCTATGATTTGCATAGGACTCTGAAGGTAGGTTCTGCAGTTTCTATGGTGGAATCTTTCAGCTTATAAATTCCACTCTCTGAATCATAGAAGTCATCCACATACTATTCCTTCATTAACGTTCGGTGTATATTTTTATCTATTATGCAAAGGAAACACAAATATGTCAAGCAACGAGTTTAATAATCAGAATATTTATTTTATAACATAATATTACACATGCATCATCTTGTCTATTTGTTGCAAAGTATCACCGATTGATTCATGTATACGTACAGATGCCATATAATCCAATGGTGTTTCACTTTTCGTCACCAAAATAATGTTGGCTTGATGCCGATAAGCGTTTTCCACCAATGTATTGACCGGGTACACTTGCAATGATGTACCTAACACCAAGACAAGATCTGCGCTTTTTATTTCTTCTTCCGCTTGCTGCCAAGCATCTGCAGGCAAATATTCACCAAATAAAACGACTGGTGGACGGACAGTCCCTGAACAGCCTTCTTCCAAACACGTATCGTCACTTTCATCAATATATTTAGTATTGTCATATACCCTTCCACATCGATCACAAATCAAATACCGTAAATGACCATGCATTTCAATGACATGCCGACTACCCGCATCTTGATGATAACTATCAATGTTTTGTGTGATAATCGATTTTATAATACCTTCTTTCTCCCATTTCGCTAAAAGGCGGTGTCCTTTATTCGGTTCATGTTTTTGAATTTCAGTCATTCTTTTCGAGAAAAAACGTTTAAAAGCTGGTGTACCTACTGCTGAATAATGGGATATTTCTTCAGGTTTTTTTCCATCCCACAAACCTCCATGTGAGCGAAAATCAGGTAAACCACTTTCTGTAGACATTCCTGCACCGCTTAACACCACTGCATATTGTGATTGCCGAATAAGCTTCGCTGCTTCTTTAAGCATACGTATCTTCACTCCTTTATTAACATCGCCCGATTAAAGTACTTCTCTCTTTACTAATGATAATATGTATAATAACAAAAATACCTATTCATAATTGAATAGGCATTCTGGCTGACGCTTAGTTCACTTCTGACTTTTCGAACTTTAAAATATTTTCTGGTTGGGTTGCTTCCGCTTTTTGTTCTAAACGTTTAACGCGAATTTGAGCAATAATTAAATCCAACTGCGCAATGGCTAATTCTGGATCGTGAGATGTAGCACTATGTTTTAGAATCGTATGAA
>JBJEFL010000124.1:0-78967 GCA_051873995.1 Bacillus sp. (in: firmicutes) | reverse complement strand
GCAATGGCTAATTCTGGATCGTGAGATGTAGCACTATGTTTTAGAATCGTATGAATTTCCTTCCAAAGATACGTTTGCTCTTCAAGGCTTAAATTGGCACTTTTAAAGATAAATGTTTCAATTTCCTTTTCTACTTCTTCTATTTCTCTAGCAAGATTTTGATACTGATATACTTTATCTACGAATTCTTTATGTACTAACAATACTCTCACCTTCTCTTTTATATGATTATTAACAAGTTTAAACTAACTATATGAATTAAAAATGTGATAAATATGTATATTCACCTACAGAATGTAGGCTAAATAATCGTTGGTATATGTGACAGTTATACTATTTTTTCTATTTGCTGCAAGGCAGCTTCTACATCGTGCATACCCATTTCATAAAGACGGTCTAAATGGGCTTTATTTTTCTCAAACCGACTGATATCCATAGGGCCGCTTGGTGCAATGACAATTGCATCACCTTGTTTCTCTAATTCATCGATATACCGTAACGTTTCATTGTATAATTCATGTCGATGATCCAGTAAATCAATCATTTGAGGATAGTTTTTAAAAAAACGTTTATAAATCATTCTGAATTTCTCTGGTTGCTTTTCATAACCACGATTTTGCGTTAAGACAATGATTACTTTGTCACAACCATCCTCCATCGCTTTTTTCACTGGAATCGGATCAGAAGTCCCCCCATCTAAATATTGCCCGCCTTTATATTCAACAATCGGCGAAAATACCGGGATGGATGACGATGCTCGTAAGACTGTCGCATCATTATTCATATTTTGTTTGTCAAAGTAAACCGGTTTCCCCGATTGTACATTTGTTACCCCCGCAAAGAATTCACACGGCGAATCCAAAAAAGATTCATAATCAAACAAATTCAATTTATGAGGAATTTCGTCAAAGATGAAATCCATGCCAAAAACCGATTTTGTCTTCATATAATTAGAAAGACTGGCATATCTTTTATCTTCTAAATAATCCGTATTCACCTGATAACTTCTTCCTCTTTGTTTGGATACATACGAAACACCATGACAGGCACCGGCAGACACGCCCACTACGTAATCTGCCATAATTTGATGATCCAAAAATCGGTCCAGTACACCAACCGTGTATAATCCACGCATGCCTCCACCTTCTAAAACCAACCCTATTTTCCCCATGATGAGCCTCCTTACACGATTTTAATAATCCAATAACTGCTGCTCTTTGAGCCAGAATTGAATGACAGCAATAAATTTGCTTGCGGCAGGCGAAAGTTTTTTTAAAGACGGTGTAGCAATTCCGATTGTTCGATACGAATCTCCCTCTAAATCAATCAATCTAATATCGCTTTTCCTCAAATTCAACATAACCATTTCTGGCAAGATGGAAATACCAAGTCCATGGCGAACCATAGACAAAATCGCTTGATCATCACTTATTTCAAACTTCACCTGCAACATTTTTTTCTTTAATGATTGAATAATATGATTATCATTACCCCATTTTGGCATGATAAATCTTTCTTCTTTAATATCTTCCAAAGATAAGCAGCTTTTATCGCCAAAATGATGATTAATAGGCACCACGCAACACATTTTGTCTTTTTTTAAAGGGATAAAATCCAAAGAAGGAGATGATGGCACTGTTGAGAAGCCAAAATCAATCGATCCGTCTAACAGCCATTGTTCGATTTCTTCATACGTTTCTCCCTCCATTAATTTAATTTCAACAAAAGGATATTCCTCCTGAAATTGTTTAATAATACCCGGTAACCATTGTGACGAAACTGTCGTAAACGTCCCTATACGAATCGTCCCTATTTCTAACCCATTGATTGCGGCTACTTCCTGTTGCAATTGTTCGTACTCTTTTAGAACTTTACGAATATGTTTAATCATTCGTTCCCCATTAGCCGTCAATCGAATGCCAGAACGCTCTCTCTTTATAAGCGGAAACCCCCATTCCCCCTCAAGACTTGTAATGGCATGACTGACGGCAGATTGTGTTAATCCTAAATTTGCGGCCGCTTTCGTTAAACTGCCGAATTCAATCACAGCATTAATGATGGAAAATTTCGTCAGCGACAATTCGGCACCCCCTTATATGAATTTTTTTCATTCAAATTATTAAAAACATTCATTTTATTTATGTAAATTTTACCCTTATAATGACTATTAGGCAAGATTTCTCAGCCTAGAAAAATTCGTATCATAATTAGTTAGGGGATATTGGGATGAACAAAATTAAGGGGAATAAACAAATACAAGCTGATTTGATGATGCTTGCTGTCACCATTTTCTGGGGATCTTCTTATTTATTCATGAAAGTTTCATTGGAATCCATTGAAGCTTTTTCATTAATTTTTTTACGATTCATTATTGCATTTCTTTTATCAGCATGCGTTTTCTATAAACGTCTTATGAAAGTCAACATAACCACTTTAAAATATGCCTTTATACTTGGAACACTTCTTTTTGCCGCTTATGCATTTTTGACAGTCGGGTTACCACATACATCCACATCAAATGCCGGATTTCTCGTTAGTCTTGCTGTCGTATTCGTACCAGTCATTTCGACACTACTTTTAAAAGAAAAAATGAAAAAAAAACTCATTTTAGGTGTTTCTGTGGCCTTAATTGGTATTGCACTTTTAACATTGAACAGCGAGCTCCATTTATCATTAGGTGATGTACTCTGTATTGTCTGCGCGTTATTATATTCGTGCCACATTATACTGACAAGTCAGTTCACCAATAAAGTCGACTCAATTGCGTTAGGTATTTGGCAGTTATTATTTTGTGGCCTATGGGCTTTTCTTTTTTCTTTCACATTCGAAACAACTTCCTTCCCTGCTGACTTACACACATGGGGGGCGGTACTCATACTGAGCATCGTTTGTACGGCTATAGGATTCATCATTCAAACGATTGCCCAAAAGCATACGACAGCAACACATACCGGTCTGATTTTTTCACTGGAACCGATTTTCGCAGCGATATTTGCCTACATTTTCATTGGCGAAATCCTTTCAACAAAAGGTTATATCGGTGCAGCTCTCGTTCTGACTGGTATTCTTATATCCGAATTTAATTTCACGAAACTGTTTATAAAGAAACCGCTGACGGAACGTCATATATAAGTACCACTATCAAGGACTACACATGCATGTAGTTCCTTTTTTTCTTTGAAATAATGAACGAGATAACATTTCTAGTTACATCAAGCACATCCTTTTAAAATTTGTCCATCTACTGAATGTTGTCAAAAAAGGTTTAATCATACAGAAAAATGTCTATTAGAAATAAAGAATGGTGGTGATAACCGGTGAAAAATTTTTTGAAAGAAAAATTCGGCTTATTATTTATATTGTTCACTATTATTATCGTAATCGGTGTCCCTATTTGTACGCTGTTTATCATCAGCGACGGACATCCATACGATATGTATATGGTGAATAAAGCTGTGCCGCAACATTTAACGCAACTAGGATACTCTGAAGATGATTTCTATGAAACTCGTTATGTTACTGAAGCCAATCTGGCAAATGATGACTATTACAATGGCTGTTATTCGGTCATTTTTAACGATGAACCGACTATCACCTATTATTACTGCGTCGCCAAACATAACAAAACAGTCAAACAAATTATAGAAAAAGATGAACAATTAACGGATGGCAGTTATATCGTCAATAGCAATAATTGTCTGCATAGTGAAGCACATTGTGTAAAGACTGACTCTGCTAAATAAAAAGGAGCTACCAGAAAATTCACTCTCAGTGACTTTCTGGAAAGCTCCTTTTCTTATTCAGAACTCTTCCTTACCAACGATGAGCTTTGGCATTACTTCGCAGTATGATATTGGTCTGCGACATTTGCGTTTGCCCATTAATTTGTGACTTGCTACGATTCTTTCTTGTCCATGTTGAATGGAACAATTGTGAATGCGCATCTAAATGATTTCGATAACCCATTCAGTATCACCTCTAAGGTAGGATTAGGATATTCTGAAACAGTTTGATATTCAAGGAATATCATTAATAGTATGAGGAAAAAGAGTTCAAAACATACCTTTATTTTCATTAGAAAAGCACGACTTATCAGCCCTAATGGTGAAAGTCGATGTCGTTTCTTATACTTTAATTCTGTGGAGAAGTTAAATTTTCTTAAAGTACAAAGAAAAAGACTGCAGGATGCAGTCAATAAATGAAGGAAGGTCGAGGATTTTCAGGTATTTTGCTATTCAATCTCTCTTAACGGTTTTATTTCACATATAAAGATGGAAAATTTGATTGAATCGTTGAAAATACCGTTTCTCTATGAGGAATCTAAGAGGAATTTATGTTGCTACGGAGAAAAATTCATCTTCACAATAGATTAGCGTGTTTGTATCGTTCAAAGCAGGGGTTACTGTCATTTTTTTCATCAGAAAGAGTACTTATATATGCTTCTAAAATGACAATTTGATGATTAAGTTGTTGAATTTTAGATTCGTTATAATCAATTTTTTCGTGGCAACGGGCAGTTAATTTGATTAAATCACACAGAAGATTTTCCATTCGCCTTACTTGTTCGTGGCTCACTTTCATATCATTTGGAATTTGTCTCACCTCCAACATTGAAATTGAATGAATAATCAAGATTGTGTAGGCTGCAAAAACGCTGAATCAGTAGGCGAACGTTTACGATCCATAAATTTCACATGTTCAGCTACCACTTCTGTTACATAAACCCGCTTACCTTCTTGATTTGTGTAATTTCTCGTTTGCAGCCGACCTGTTATACCGACAATCGAACCTTTTTGGCAATATTGTGCAGTGTTTTCAGCGATTTTCTTCCAAAGAGCACATTGAACAAAATCAACTTCAAATTCTCCATCACTGTTTTTATAATGACGATTTAAAGCAACAGTAACATTAGAAACGGCAATTCCATCAGGGGTATAACGAAGTTCAGGATCTTTCGTCAATCGACCAACTAATGTTATTTGATTAATCATCTCTTGTCTCCTTTCATAAGAATTGGTATATCTATACTATAATCATCCTCCTATAAATTAACAAATGACTATACACCTTCTACATCCTCTTATTTTCGTCCAAAAAAGAAGTTTAACCTAGTCAAACTTCTTTTTTGATGCCTTTTTTTTCTTTCAAACACATAATCAACAGAAAATGAGTTATTTTTACAAAAAATTCACCTAAACAAAAAGAGCATCGATTATTCGATGCTCCACTATTTACTTAATTTTGTTTTGTTGAATTGCTTCTGTTACGACAAAGGCAAGGTCTTCATTATTAAATAAAGATAAGACACCCAGTAATGTTTCATTTGCGATTGGACCAGCTTCTTCTTTTTCAACAGTAAGCTCCAACGCTTCTCTTAACGCTTGGTTGGCTCCTTGATCAGGATAAGCTTGTTCATACAGTTTTTGAGGATCTAAATCATGGTTAACGCACCATTGTGCAAAAACCAATATCATCATTTTCTCATCTCGTTGGTAATTATGAATGATTTGTTGTTCTAGTTCTTTTTTATTCATATGAAAACTCCTTTTGACAAAGTCATACATTCAGTATACAGAAGAAAAATAAATCTGTCATAAGTGATTAAGAAAAGCATAAGCGTCCCGTTTAGCGATGTCCGAGCCTCTCTGGATGAGAGTCACAACGACGAAGACATACGGACGTGACGACCTTTCTACGTGGACTTATTGCAGGAAAGTTGACGAAGTACACTAGTCGCTGGACAGTTTTCAAACTTTAACATCTATACCTTCTTACCTTTTTTAAAATCTAGGTACGCTTATTTTTTGTGTCGCTTAGCGTAGCCACAGCGTTTACATAGTTCTTCTACTGCGCATCTTCTTGAAAATCCATCATACATATTTTTTGCTCGCTCACTGTTAATAATATCATTTAAGGATGATTCAAAGATGTTTCCGAGCGGAATATTTCCTTCACTGTCTAAGCAACACGGAACAACCGTACCATCTACTAATATGCCGATTTGATCCCTCAAACCATAACAAAACACATTTTCATCGATGATATCACGATCCATATCCGGCCATTCGAATTTCTCTGCCATATTTAAATAGACACGGTCTTTTAATTTGATGTTATTTTTTTGCTGAAGCACTTCACTCAATCGAATATTTAATGACAGCTTTTCTTCCAGCATACTTAAAATATCATCATTTAATTCATTACTTGCCTTTAGCTCTACTGTATCCATATTCCATAGACGAATAGCGCAAATCATTTCCGTTTTGTCATTTGCTTCATTGATGAAATCAGCAATTTGACTGACATACGTGTTCAAATCATTACTAATATCATTCGCTTCAAAGCTATGCAGCGATATATTGACCTGACGAAGCGCCGGTTTATTCAATAATTTTTCTTTCACCTTTTTAATTAAGGTACCATTTGTCGTAATATTAACTTTCAAACCATGTTCATCACTAATATCTAGAAATCTATCCAAGTTCTTATTCAGGAAAGGTTCTCCCATTAAATGAAAATAAATGTGGTCTGTATGTGGCTTTATTTTTTCTATTACATGTATAAAAGCATTTTCATCCATAAACTTTAATGCCCTACTTAAACTTGAGCTCGGACAAAAATTACATTTCAGATTACAAATATTCGTAATCTCAACGTACACTTTTTTAAACTTTCTCATCTCGAATTTCCCCTATATCTTTCAAAATCAATCTGATACTAACTATACCTGTTTGTTGAGGGAGAGCGCAATGAAAAAATATGAGAGGATCGTATTCATTTTTTCTTTTTCGATATTCTTCGAGTTTATTTAAAATTCCAACAAATGAAACGTAAAGCTTTTGAAAAATATTCAACATATCTAATGTCATTTTATTGATTAATTTTCTTATTAACTATTTATAAAATAAACTACTGTGTATTTGGAACATAGTTTATTTAGAATTCATTATTCATGTTGCTTTATAAACAAAAATAACGAGCACTGAAGTACTCGTTATTTTTGTTTTCTCTGTATTCTACTACATTTCTACATCATAATAGATTTTTTCTAAACCAAGCATCTCCGTATTGGAATTGCCTAATTGAACAGAAGAAAAAATCAATAATGTATCATCCGTTGAATTATAAAACATTTTCTTTGGTACACCGTATGTCTCTAACTGATAAATAGGCTCCATAAATAAATAATCGTATACTTGTACATAATTTTTATTAGATGCTGTATACAATTCACCGGTAGCCACATCAAAAGCAATTGAATTATAGCTACGGTCTAATTTACCGTAATATTTCATATCAGAACTATCCACTGAAGTGGCTCGGAAAATATACCCCGAACCATTGAAGATATACTTACCATCAGGAGAAATCGTTAAATCCTTCGTAATCCTGTATGTGCCATGATACGGTGAACTCAATTCAGAATTCAGGGCACCTTCCGTAATGCTGTATGACCCCATTGTAATCGGCGAAGCCCATGTGTTCAAACGATATAGCTTATTTTGGGACGGATTCATGGCAATCAAATTTTGCTGCAGAATAGATTGAGAGCTTAGTACTTTACCAGTTCTACTATCATAACTTTCTATTCGTGAATGTTGCCCCGAACCAGATGAAATGTATACAACACCATTATCATCCGCTTCGATATCAAATGGATCAAGATCGATATGAATCAAATTTTCCTGTGTCATCGTTGTGGCGTCAACGACAGCAAAAGCACCTTCTTGTTCATCATCCCGCCAGTATGAACTGTGCTTTCCTTTTAATTGCGTCACATATATTTTTTCATTCGCATAAGTAATGCGTTCAGCCGGCAGTGAGAAGTCCACTGCATCTATCTCATAGGAATCATAGTTTAACTCCACTAATTCATTCTTACTTGCATCCAATAAGTACACAATAGGTTTTGTCGGATGAAAAGCGTAATCAATCACATCCATATCAAAGATTGCTTCTAAGTACGTATCTGCTACCTCAAGATTGTCCGGTTGAAAACCAGGCTCTAAAATTCGTGCCATAAATGCCGAAAATTGAGCACGGTTAATCGTTTGGGACGGTCGGAATGTTCCATCCGGATAACCGACTGTAATATTATTCGCTGCTAAAGTAGAAATATGCCAATAAGCAACAGAAGACATTGAAACATCCGAGAAACCTTTTGGATAAATGCCACCTAACTCATATGCTCTTGATAAAATAATGGCCATTTCAGCACGAGTCAGATTTCCTCGTGGATCAAACTTGTTATTTCCTTTTCCATTAATAATCCCTAATTCAACCGCTTTGGCTACTTCTTCATATCCAAAATCCCCTGGCTTAATGTCTGAAAATCCCGGATTCGGTGCATCACCTAATTCCGGCTTCAAATCACGCATCAGCATGACGACCGCTTGCACTCGTTGAATCGGAGCATTTGGACGAAATGTTCCATCTGAAAAACCAAAAATAATTCCTTCACCTGTCAAAAATTCAATTTCCTCTTTAAAGCTTGAAACATCAGGAAATGAATTTGTTGAGGCTGCTTGACTGATTGATGGAACAAACAAACTGAATGCCAACAAAACAGTCATAATTGAACATACTAATTTCTTCACTTGAAGTCCTCACTCTCTTTAGTTGTCAACGGCTATTATATCTTATTAAAAAAGCGCTTTCTATAAATTTATAAAATAATTTTTCAAAAATGAATATTAAGATCATTAATATAAGAACTATGTTTATTTCCATATAAAAACGGCAGCAAGCTAACAATTGCTACCGTTTTTATACTTATTTAGATTATTTCAACTTATAAAGTCCTATGTTGAGGATTGTTTGCAATGAAGTGTCATCATCGTCCAAATCGGCGCTGAAAGAGGCCCTTTTATGCTTATTTATACAAGTTTTGTTTCACTATATAATCATAACAGCTCTCAGGTAATAAATAACGTGGTTCTCCGCCCATGCTGAACTCTTCTCGAATATAACTTGAACTGATTTCCATCGCTAACCCTTTATCGATAATGTGAAAGGTATTGCCATCATCATGGTTTCGTAAAATAGGGGATTTACTAATCGCCGTCAACATATTAATCCCGTTTCTTGCCATCACAATGAATTTATTCTCTTCAATAAGCGCTTCCGCATTCACCCATTTCCCTTCACCGATATCGACTAGTAAATCTGCACCCATAATGAAATAAATATCATCCTGGTTATATTTTTTCTTAAAATAGTTCAAGGTTTGATAAGTGGATGTATTCCATGGATCTTGCTTCATTTCATAATCATCCGCTTCAAATTTATCATTATCACGGATTGCATCCACAACCATATGCCAGCGATGTTCATCACTTGTGCAAATTTCCTTATCCCTTCTTTTACTGGAACATGGCAAAAATATTACCTTATCTAATTTACACCGATGTGCAATTGTGCTGGCTGTCCATAAATGGACATTTGTAATCGGATCATAAGATGATCCGTATATTCCTATTTTCGCCATCCCTTATTCCCCATCCTTCATTATTCGATTTAGTTTTTATTCCTGTTTATGCGCTCGGTTACTTTTGATTTCACTTCATCAATATTTTTCATTTTATTTTCCCAACATAATTGACTCAAATCGACTGGATAATCTTCTGGGTATAATGTTCTTGTATATTCATCCCACAGCACATTCAAATTCTCTTTGACAAAATCTTTGATTTCATGAATGTTTGGGCAATCATAGACTAATTTTCCGTTTTCGAATATCGTCTCATGCAGCTCTCTTGCTTCAAAATTCGAAACATATTTTTTCATGTAGGTATGTACTGGATGAAACATTTTTAAACTTTTTTCTTCTTGTGGATTTTCATTTTCAAGTGTGATATAGTCTCCCTCTGACTTTTGATTATCACAATTAATAATTCGATACACCTTTTTTAAACCGGGTGTCGTGACTTTTTCTGGATTCCCGCTGATTTTAATTGTATCCAACATCTCCCCGGTCTCCGATTCAATGGATACCATCTTATATACAGCACCTAAAGCAGGTTGATCGAATGCTGTAATGAGTTTTGTTCCGATTCCCCAGCTGTCTATTTTCGCTCCTTGCGTTTTCAATTGAAGAATCGTTTCTTCATCCAAATCATTGGACGCAATAATTTTTGCATGAGTAAAACCTGCTTCATCCAACATTTTTCGGGCCTTTTTCGATAAATAAGCCAAATCGCCGCTGTCCAATCGAATACCAACAAAATTAATTTGGTCACCGAGCTCTTTTGCCACTCGGATGGCTGTTGGCACACCCGATTTTAACGTATCATATGTATCGACTAAAAAGACACAATCTTTATGACGTCGGGCATATTTATGGAAGGCTACATATTCATCACGATAAGCTTGCACAAGTGCGTGTGCATGCGTACCTGAAACCGGTATGCCAAACAGCTTACCTGCTCGAACATTGGAAGTAGAATCAAATCCTGCAATATACGCTGCTCGAGTGCCCCAAATGGCTGCATCCATTTCTTGTGCGCGCCGAGTACCGAATTCCATGGCTACACCATCATGACCGATTACTTGTTTAATGCGTGAGGCCTTTGTTGCTATTAATGTTTGATAGTTCACAATATTAAGCAAGGCTGTTTCGATTAATTGCGCCTCCAGCAATGGTGCTTCAATTCGGAGTATTGGTTCATTTCCGAAAACAAGTTCGCCCTCTTTCATTGCTCGCACAGTCCCCGTAAAGGAAACGTTTTTTAAATAGTCTAAAAAATCTTCTTTGTAGCCTAATTCCCGTAAATAAATAAGATCACTCTCAGTAAAATGAAAATTTTGTAGATAATCTATAATTCTTTCTAAACCTGCAAAAATGGCATATCCGTTTTGAAACGGCATTTTCCGGAAAAACAATTCAAAAACCGCTTTACGATTATGCATATTATCTTCCCAATATGTTTCAGCCATATTAATTTGATAAAGGTCGGTATGTAAAGCCAAACTATCGTCATTAAAATTATAACTCATTCTTTATCACTCCAATTATCTGTTAAGCTACATTATTCCCACTTAGTATCTATGTTATTATAAATGCCGCTCATTTCATACTATAGAATATAAATATAATTTCTTTTTTTTACAATTCAAAAATGAAGAAAACTCAAAAGAACTTTCTCTATAATCCAAATAAAAACAAGTTGTATAAGATTTGATATGATGCTCCCTGAAAATCAAACGTTGCCAAAATACTCTTTATTTAAGGCTGTTTTCGTAAACTTTGTGGCCTTTGAACAAGTAGTGCGTATAGATGAAATCGGTCTACTGGATGCTCATTTTCCGCTCCAACCAACCTTTTTATCAATCTGTTTTATTTTTATTACCCAAAACTCATTAAAAAACAACATTCGTTCAAAAAACAGCCTTATTTAATGACAGCTGTAATCAATGTCCGCTGATTGGTTGAATTGGTAACTTCATCCATTCCTTCACCAATCATATGAGCCATATCCACAAAAGCAGAAATAGGATCTTCAATTTCATGGTTTTGCCCTTATTTTCTTCCATTGCCACTAAAATATTTTCAAAATACTGTTTAATTTCTTCCTGTTATTCGTACCGACTTGAACATCTTCACGTGTCCTTTGCAGCGATTTCATTAAACGCTCCACTCGAACATTCGTTTCAGAAATAAGATTGAAAACACGTCCGACAGACTGCTTTATTTTCTCAGATAACGGCTTTTTGCAATTTACTTATACAGTAAATTTACCTACATCTGATTGTAGCTCTTCGGCAATACGCGCCAATGACTCAGAATTTTTAGCTACTTCTACAATGATTGCCGCTTGTTCTTCAGCCGAGGCTGCCACTTCCTCTGAAGCTGCCGCTGTTTCTTGGGTAACACTCGTTATTTCTTCCACAGCTCGAAGAATTTCATTGATTCTTTCTTCCATATTGGTGAAATACGCTTTTACTTGCAATGCATTTTCTTCCGAGTGCATCACTTTTTCAACAATCCTCTTTAAGGCTTCTCCACCTTTTTGAATAATGGCTACTTCTTTTTGGACCGAATCGGAGCTTACCATCATTAATTGGACTGTTTCATTTGTTTCCGATTGAATATTTTGAATTAAGGCACTGATTCGACTGGAATTTTCACTGGATTGTTCCGCCAGTTTTTTCACTTCATCTGCCACAACAGCAAATCCTTTTCCATGTTCCCCTGCCCTTGCCGATTCAATTGCCGCATTCAATGCCAATAAATTCGTCTGATTCGATATTTCACTTATGACAGTCGTAATTTCTCCAATTTCTTCAGAACGTTTTCCTAGCTGCTGTACAGACTGCGAAGCTTGTTGAACGGTTTGAGCTACATTCATAAGCTGAATGATTGCACTTGAAATGGCTTGCTCCCCTTCATGAGCATGTACCGTCGTATCTTGAGCTTGTACTAACATGTTATTGGCTTTTTCTCTTCCAATAGCAGTTTCATCAGCAGAAGCCTGCATTTGATTTAATACTTGCGCTGTGTAATCTGCTTGCGTTGTTGCCCCATTCGCAATTTCACTGATTGTTTTTGCCACTTGATTAGTGGCTTGCTCTGTTTCCTCGGCGCTAGCCGCCAATTGTTGAGATGATGCTGCTGTTTGTTCAGCATTTAATTTCACCCGACTCACAATTTCCTTAACATTTGCAATAAAGGTATTGGTCGCCAAAGCCAATTCACCAATCTCATCTTTATTTTTCACAATGATTTTTTTCGTTAAATCCCCACCACTACTTGCGAGCATATTCAATTCATTTTTAAGCGTAATCAATGGTTTGGTCATATTATTAGCAAAAATAAAGGCCACTAAAATAACTACTATTAAGACGGTCACTATAAGCACACTAATTTTTTTGATAAAAAGATTAATAGGCTCAAAGGCTTCATCTCGATCTATTTCAGCAATAATAACCCAATCTAAGTTTTTAATTTTCAAAGGGGCATAAGAACTTAATACTGTTTCACCACGATAATCTTCAATGACTTGATAACCGGATTTTCGGTTTAAGGCTTCCGTAGTTGCTACTGTTTTTACTTCCTGAACACCGATTGTTTTTTCATCACTAAACCGTGAATTAGAACGCATCAAAAAATCGGAACCGACTAAATACGTTTCTCCTGTTTCTCCTAGTCCTACACTACTGTTCATAAAAGCAGTAATGCTTTCATCGGATATTTGTAATGCCAATACCCCGATTGTCACTCCACTATTATCTAAAATCGGATGAGAAATAAAAGCAGCTGGCTCATTAGATGGGGCATAAAAACTATAATCAATGACACTATATTTGTTTTTTCCCCCTTCAAAGGCTTTTGATAAGCCCGAATCCTTAAATTCACCGCTGAGCATATTTGTTCCTAAATCAGCTTCTTTAGCTACGGAATAAATTAATTCTCCATTGTTATCTAATAAAAATAAGTCATAGAAACCATATTTCTCAATAAAGGTCGAAAAATAACGATCCGCATTTTTTGATAATGTCTCTAGCTCTTGTCCCTGCAAACCTTTAGGATAGCGTTGCGATAACGTGAGCATGCTATCAATAACAGCATCACTTTGTGACAACACCGTGATATCATCTTCTCGTTCATTAAAATATTTTTCAATTGTTTCGGCTTTAGCATCTCGGATAGATAGCAGTTGATTGCTGATGGAATTTTCTAACGAATTGACGGTCGCTCGAATAGAAATGATGATGGTAACGATGAGTGGAATTAAGCTGATTAGTAGAAAAGCTAATAACATCTTTTTTTTCATGACAAATCTCCTCAAATGTTTAATACTTCATTATGACTAATAACTATTTACTTTTATGAAAATTCTAAGATGTATTAAGATATAAAGTGGGGGAATTAGAAAATTAAGTTATTTTTCCCTTTTATTATAAATTTTTTTGGTATATATTCAAATATATCGACTTCAAAGCTATTAATTTTTATGATTTTCAGCATATTTATATCAATCAATTCTGCTGTTTACACACTAACTAAAGTCCTCTGGAATTAGATTGTTATCAAAGTTTACAATTATATACTTACTTATCTTTAAAAAAACAAAGGCTGATTTCGTGAACTTTGTTGCTTATGAACGAGTAATGATGATTAATTGAGTTGAGTTGCATTCCGCTCCAGGAGTCTCGTACCTTACGCTCCATTCAACGTTAATAGGCTGGTTTTATTCACTAAACCTATTTAAAAACAACGATTTTTTAGAACACAGTCAAAACAAAAAATCTATCCACAATTATCGGATAGATTTTTTGAATCAATTATTATTTCTTTACTTTAATCGGTCCATAATGATCACTGATTGCTTTATTCAATAACGCCGCACATCGGTCCAGTTCTACTTTCATTTGTTTTTTATACAGTTTCATTTCTTCTTTTCCATGTTCGGTCAAATGGTAGATCACTATTTCCTGAAAATCGACTCCTGGTTCACCCTTAATCTTCTTCTCTCTCCTAACAATGCCTTCTTTATATAATTCATGTAACGATTTATAGATTTCAGAGTGTGTTGGCGAGTAACCGTATTGTTTAAATTCCTTTCGTAAATCATCCAACATTTGTGAACCGTAGCCTTTTTGATTAGCAATGATATCCAATAAATACAATTTTAAAAAAGCACGTTGCTTTAATAAAAATCCCCTACTTTGTTGTTCACTCATACATATCCAACCTCCATTTTTTTTAGATTCATTGTATGCTTGTACGATTAAGACAAATTTATCTTATTTATATTATTTATTATAAAGCAACTATTGAGAATTCGGAACATAGTTGATATAGAATATACTATTTATTTACATACAAGCTCTGTTATCCCTTATTGTTAATATTTGCAAAATAAGCAAATGGCTGCGCTTTACCTTCGTTTAGCTCAAAATCAATACTCAAATAGGTAATAAAAAAAGCCTACAAAGACATATTTGCGGGCTTTTAACGGCTTTCGACCAACGAAAGCTATAGGTCTATTAAAGAATTGTCTGCAAGGCTTTCGTTAAAGTTTTAGCAATTAAATTGATTTCTTCTTTATTAATGATTAGCGGTGGTGATAAGGTTAAAACATTGTTATAACCGGCAACTGTAGCGCCGTTCTTCCCGATGATTACACCGTTTTCTTTACATGCCGCTATCACTTTATTGACTAAAGCAACGTCCAACGGTTCTTTTGTTTGCTTATTTTGTACTAATTCAATACCTATTAACAAACCTTTTCCTCTTATATCTCCCACAAACGGATGCTGCAACAATGAAGTCTGGAGTATACTTTTTAAATGTTCTCCTTTATCTCGTGAAGCATCAAATAATCGCTCGTTTTCCATTATCTCAATATTTTTTAAAGCGAGTGCACATGCTGCTGGATTACCGCCAAATGTGTTCACATGCCGAAAATATTCATATTCTCCCGATCCAGCAAATGCTTCATAAATTTCTTTTTTGACGGCTGTTGCAGACAACGGTAAATAAGCACTGGTAATTCCCTTGGCCATTGTAATGATATCCGGCTTCACATCATAGTGCATGAACCCAAATGGTTTACCTGTCCTGCCAAATCCACATATGACTTCATCAACAATCAGCAACGCTCCATGCTTTTCACAAATAGCTTTTGCCGCTTTCATATAATCTTGCGGCGGTATTAAAATACCACCTCCTGTAATAATAGGTTCCATAATCATTGCTGCAACTGTTTCACTCATCTCCCAAGTCATCACACGATCGATTTCTTGTATAGGGATATCAGAATCATCACGGTAACTATCTGGCGGAGATACATGAATGAACCCTTGTGTTAAGGGCTCATATTTGAATTTTCTTTGTGCTTGACCGGTCGCAGATAAAGCCCCCATCGTATTGCCATGATAGCCACGATAACGCGCGACAATCTTATAACGGTTATGACTACCTTTTTGTTGATGATATTGACGTGCAATTTTAAACGCCACTTCATTCGCTTCTGAACCGCTGTTGGAAAAAAATATCACATATTCATCATGCAACAACTCATTTACTTTTTCCGCAAGTTTAATAGCTGATGAATGACTTTGTGTAAGTGGAAAATAAGCCATTTCTTTCAATTGCTCATATGCTGCCTCTGCCAATTCAGTTCTTCCATATCCAACATTCACGCACCATAAACCAGCCATTGCATCTAAATACTTGTTCCCTTCACTATCCGTAATCCAGCATCCATCCGCTTTTTCAACGATGAGCGTGTTATGTGGATTATAAGGTTTCATTGAGTGCCAGACGTATCGATCATCCAACTGCATCAAGTCGTTATGCGTTTGACCAATTTGCACAATCACATCATCCTCTCTTCTTATAGATTTTAAGATTCAAAGCGTGTGGTAATCATTTTTTTACGCGTATAAAAATTCGCCCCATCCTTCCCGTTCACATGAAGATCGCCATAAAATGAATCTTTCCAACCGGAGAATGGGAAGAAAGCCATCGTTGCCGGTACCCCTACATTAACCCCTAGCATACCTGCATCAGCTTCTTCACGAAATTGTCTAATAGCAGCTGCATCATTTGTATAAATGGTCGCTCCGTTTCCATAGCGTGATTTTTTGATATATTCCAGTCCCTCATCAAGATTTTTCGCTCGGAGTATACTTAATACCGGTGCAAATATTTCATCCTTTGCAATAGTCATTTCAGGCGTAACATAATCGAAAACAGTTGGCCCCAAAAAGTTGCCTTCATTGTGATTGGCCATTTCATTTCTACCATCACAAACCAACTTTGCACCTTCTTCAATTCCTTTTTCAATATAGCCTAATGCTTTTTCACGATGCTCTTTTCTAATAACAGGTGTAAGTAAAACTTCATCATCTAGTCCATTACCTATGACAAGTGATTCGGCTGTTTCTTTTAATTTTTGAACAAGCGATTCATTTTCTCCGACGATTACGACCGCACTGCACGCCATACATCTCTGGCCTGCACTTCCAAAAGTAGAGCTAATAATATGCTGTACAGCTTTATCGACTTTAGCGTCCGGCATGACGATGTGATGATTTTTGGCACCGGACAGTGCTTGAACTCGTTTCCCTTTGGCAGCTGCCGACTCGTATACGTATTTAGCCACTGGCTGAGAACCGACAAACGAAATGGCCGCAACCTCCTTGTTTTCCAATAAACCATTGACTACATCATGGGCTCCGTGAACAATATTCAAAACGCCTGGAGGGGCACCTGCTTCCATAAATAATTCACCCAATTTATTGGCCAGCAAAGGTGTCCGTTCGGATGGTTTCAAAACAAATGTATTCCCGCACGCAACCGCTAATGGGAACATCCAGAGAGGTACCATCATCGGAAAATTAAATGGTGTGATGCCGCCTACTACACCTAGTGGATATCGGTACATTTCCGAATCGATTTCTTCCGCTATTCCCGATAATGATTCACCCATCATCAAACTCGGAGCACCTGCGGCAAATTCAACACATTCAATACCACGTTGGACTTCCCCATATGCTTCTTTATATGCTTTTCCATTTTCTTGTACAATTAACTTTGCTAACATTTCATGATTTTCGGTCAATAAATGATGGTATTTGAATAAAATTCTTGCTCGTTTAGGTACAGGCACCTTCTTCCATGAAGAAAATGCATCCTTAGCTGCGGCAACCGCCAAGTCCACATCTTGCTTCGTTGATAACGGCACCTTTCCTATCACCTCGTCTGTTGCCGGATTGATGACCGGTAATGTTTGAGCATTAGTTGTTTCCATCCATTTCCCATTAATTAAATTAAACAATTGAATTGTGCCAATCATGCTTTTCCCCCTTATTTCGAATAAACAAATTCACAACCACAACAAGATTCCAACCATTTATTACCACTTTCATTTCATTATACATGTTATAAAATTACTGACAATATTTCTTCAACATATAAAGAAAAATACTATTTTGTATTTGATGAACGTATCCCTGAATCTACTATAGTCTTCTTTCTTTCTGCAGCAGTTAAGAATTCATATGCAAGTAACATAAATTCTAGCGCTACCTTTTTTTCATGCTCCATAAAATCAGGACCAATCAAAGCTTCTATTTTTTTTAACCTGTGATACAATGTTTGTCGAACGATGTAAAGTTTTTTCGCCGTTTCTTGCTTCGAACCGTTACACTCTAAATAAATTTTTAATGTTTGCAGTAGATTCCCATTATACTTCTGATCGTATTGAATAACTGGCTGCAAATATTCCAACACTAATTCGTCTAAATTCATATGTTTATTCATAGTGAAAATCAACCGATATAAATGCAAATCTTCATAAAAATATTTTCTATCGTTATATGCGATATTTTGCTGAATCCGTAATGTTTCCTTTGCTGTCAAATAACTTTTCTCCAAATCTGCTGCACTATTCACAAACTTCCCCACTGCAATCACCATTTTGGGGTTGTTATGGATTTTTTTTATGAACTCAGATTCATCGATCATCGCAACCGCTTTATTTAATCTCTCCTTTACGTTTTTGCCACTTCTTTTATTTAATAGAATAAACACGATTTGATTCCCTTTATCAATGGAAAAAGGCAAGAATCCGTATTGTTCAAAGATGGACCGATATAACAGTTTTACATATGTAACATCCGGACTATTTTTTCCATTTAACAGGTTGGATTTAGCTATCAGAACTACTGATTCACCATTAAGATCATTTTCCGATATATACGCATGTAACTCTTTTAGAAAACCTTCTTCCTGATCATCCGCTAGTATGGCATCGTGTTCAGCATGTTTATGGGTCAAAATATCCTTCATGATCATCCCCCTTTTCAAGAAAAGGATTGGGGCAACCAATCCTTTCCCACATTTCAAAAATAAGTCCTCTGTTCTGTTGTTACACAACTAATCTACGCTTTAGGCATCTTTGACTAACATTGTTTGCGAAAAACTTGTTTTTGTTGTAAGAGCATTGACGAAAAATATTTTCTTGCATTAGCATTTTTAATGATGAGCACTTCCTTCAATTTCGTTTCTTTATTTATAAATTCCACTACTGAACCATTCAAGTCCTCTTTCACACTACAGATGACATACCCTTTTTGAAGCAAACCGTCAATGTCATTCCGTTCGGAAAGATATTGCGTGTATTCAGACATGTTTTTCCCCCCTCTTCACATTTTCACCTATTAAGCTCTGTGATGCTTTCCTGTTGGTATTCACGAAAATGACTGCATTTTGCCTTCATTCAGCTCATAATCAACACTAAAATGCAGCATCTAAACATGTCAGTTTTTAACTGATAGGTAGTTCATTATCCGCTATTTTCACAAAAGCTCCATCATCAATAACCCATTCGCGCCCAACAGAAATCCCTAAATATTTTTCATCACTTGGGTCTTCAATTTCCGCTTGTGTAAATTTTTTGAACCACCAATATTTAGCCAGAATATAATACATCAATGCACCAATGACAAAACCGACTACAAACGAAAAGCTAGGAACAAAGTAAGAGGCTACAGCTCCTGTAATCCAGGCGATGAAACCAGCATAGTTCACTCCGCCCAAATATTTAAATTGACCTTTATGCTCATATAAATCAGGTACATTAACACGCCTTTTTCGTAGTAAATAATAATCGGCAAATAAAATCCCTACAATTGCCGATAAGATTCCGCCGATAAATAATAAAAC
Organism: Bacillus sp. (in: firmicutes); assembly: GCA_051873995.1. Lineage (GTDB taxonomy): Bacteria > Bacillota > Bacilli > Bacillales > DSM-1321 > Bacillus_AD. Next base: position 59,292 of record JBJEFL010000124.1, on the reverse strand, counting down.
AGGAATGATGATGCCGAATAATTCCCATGGCTGAACAAGTGTCCCTACAATACCTGCCGTTATGACACCCGCTCCAAACGGAAATTTCGGACCACCTACATTAGAGAAGATTGTTGCTGCTGGAACAATATTGGCAGCTGTGTTTGTTGACCATTGTGCCAACACCACCATAAGGAGAAGAACTGCTAAGAAGAAGCCAGACGAAGTACTTTGAAGTGCCACAACAGGATCCGCATTTAAAACAGCAATATACGAAACAGCACCGATGATGATCATAAACGTTTGTGTCAGAGGCATTGCTACCAAATTACCAATCAATGAACCTTTATTTCGCTTAAACCAATTTTTTTCATGCAGAGGTGCTTTAATAAATCGGGAAATAGAAGGTATATCCGCACCAAGTGTTGCCCAAAAGCCCATATTGGCAAAGATGACCACAAAAAATGCTGTAACTGTGTCCATTCCACTAACTGGAGCCTCTACCCAAGTCCAAATGTTTCTATCTTCACTAGCTGCCGAGTCTGAAAGTGTCATGAACATCCAAACAGAAATCAGCAAAATGACGGGCGCCGCCATATCTGCAAAGCGCTCAATGGATTTAATCCCAAGTGCTGTATTCACCAATTGTACGGCTGCAAAAATGACATAACAGATAAACCAATTATCAAAATCAAATAAGATATTTAAAATTCCATTCATGGCCGTAGCCCCAAAATAGGTGTTAATCCCAAACCACATCGAAGCAGATACCCCCCGAACGATGGAGGGGATATGTGTACCAACTGTTCCAAATGGCGCTCTCATATAAACAGGAAAAGACAATCCATGTTCAATTCCGATATCTGCAATAAGAGAGATAAAGAACCCGATAGCCAAACAACCGATTATCGTTGCAATAATGACTAAAGGCAGCGGTAATGAAACAACGCCTGCCCCGCCAATCGCAAATGTTGCCAGTACAACCACCATTCCAACCCACATAAACGAATAACCTAGTGATGTGATTTTCCGATCCTTTTGCTGGATCGGATATAAATCAGGTGATTTCAAATGATTGAGTTTCATATGAACACTCCTTTTTTTATAATTTACAGCTGATTTTATTCACTTTGGTCATTACTTGTTGATGTGCGTCGAATCTCTTACCTACAGCTAACGCAGGAGTTGTTCACATATGCAATCAAACTACGAACGAATTTTCACATTCTCATTTAAGCTAGAAAATGCATTAAATTTTGTGCGTTTGATGAATTGCCCATACCCTGGCTTTCCTACAAATTGCTTCTCCTTAATGACAAATTCACCACGAGATAATACAGTTACGGGCTCTCCATACACTCTCATTCCTTCAAATGCACTATAATCAACGGCCATATGATGCGTTGCAGCAGAGATAACCCTCTCTACATTTGGATTAAATAACACTAAATCGGCATCAGCCCCTACAGCAACCGTTCCTTTCCGTGGAAATAAACCAAATAACTTCGCTACCGTTGTAGATGTCATATCAACGAATTGATTTAAACTAATACGCCCTTTCTTTACTCCCTCCGAAAAAAGAATGGACATTCTATCTTCGATGATAGGGCCTCCATTAGGAATTTTAGAGAAATCTTCTCTTCCTAAATCTTTTTGACCTTTAAAATTAAACGAACATTGATCCGAACCGATTGTTTGCAATTGACCATTCTTTAACGCATTCCAAAGCGCATCTTGATTCCATTTTTCCCTCAAAGGAGGCGACCAGACATATTTAGCCCCTTCAAAATCAGGTTTTTCAAGAAAGCTTTGATCAAGAGTCAAATATTGCGGACAAGTTTCTCCCCATACATTAAAGCCTTTATTACGCGCTTCAATGATTTTTTCAACGGCTTCCTGACAAGATACGTGAACGACATACAATTGAGATTCTGCCAGACCCGTCAGTTGAGCTGCCCGCCCTGTTGCTTCTCCTTCTAATTCCGGAGGACGTGTTAACGCATGATTGATTGGCTCCGTCCGTCCTTCCTCAAGGGCTTTCTTCGTTAAAAAATCAATCACATCACCATTTTCTGCATGAACCATGACTAATGCGCCAAGTTCTTTCGCTGTCACAAGTGTTTTGAATAATGTTTCATCATCTGCTTGAAATACATTTTTATAGGCCATAAATACTTTAAAGGAAGTGATCCCTTCCTCTTCAATCACCTTTGGCAGTTCATTTAAAATTTGGTCATTCATTTCACTAATCATTAAATGGAAGCTATAATCAATCGCTGCTTTATTCTGCGATTTTGCATGCCACGTATTAATTGCTTTCTGTAAAGGCTCCCCTTTATTCGTCAAACAAAAATCAATGACTGTAGTTGTGCCTCCAAAAGCCGCTGCAATTGTACCTGTTTCAAAATCATCTACCGTTACAGTTCCTCCAAACGGCATATCCAAATGTGTATGTGGATCAATCCCTCCTGGTAATACATAACATCCTGCAGCATCAATAATTTCTGCATCCAGACAAACCAAATCATTTCCTATAGTAGAGATAACGCCATTTTCCACCATTATATCCGCCCGAAAAATATCCGAAGCCGTCACAATTGTTCCATTTTTGATTAGTTTTTTCACCTTGTTCACTCCTCACATTAATTTATATCTGTATTTAAGACTGCTTGACGCTCATTCCAGGTCATCGGAGGGAGGTCATTCATGATTTCAACCATACTGATGGCTCCTTCCACTGGACAAACGATAGAGCATAAATTACAGCCAACACAATCTTCTTCACGTACTTGTAAATACCGTTTTCCACTTTCATCTACTAATCTTTCAATGCACTGATGAGAAGTATCTTCACACGCAATATGGCATTTATTACAATTAATACATACTTCCGGATGAATCTTTGCCACAACATTATAATTCAAATCGAGATTTCCCCAGTCTGAATAACGAGAGACAGATTGACCGATTATATCGGTGATAGAAGTAAGACCTTTTTCATCTAAATACGTATTTAGTCCATCAATCATATCTTCCACAATCCGAAAACCATGATGCATCGCCGCTGTGCAAACTTGAACACCTGTGGCCCCCATCAGCAGGAACTCCACAGCATCCTGCCAGTTAGAAATACCGCCAATCCCTGAAATAGGAACAGAAATATGTGGATGTCTGGCACATTCAGCAACCATGTTAAGGGCAATTGGTTTAACAGCAGGTCCACAATAGCCGCCATGTGCTCCTTTACCAGCCACATGCGGAATCGTATTCCAAGTGTCCAAGTCAACTCCGACCAAACTGTTGATCGTATTAATCATCGAAATGGCATCCGCACCACCATTTACCGCTCCCTCGGCAGTCGCTGTAATATCCGTAATATTGGGTGTCAATTTAACGATGACGGGTGTTTTCGCTACCTCCTTCACCCAATATGTTTGCTTTTCAACAAGAGCAGGCACTTGACCCGAAGCAGAACCCATGCCACGCTCAGCCATTCCATGTGGACAACCAAAATTCAACTCAAGACCATCCACTCCGACGTCTTCCACTCTTTTTACAATTTCATGCCATTTTTCTTGTTTCGGCTCTACCATTAACGAAGCAACAATCGCATGATCTGGAAACTTTTTTTTCGTTTCATAGATTTCTTTCAAATTTACATCCAAAGGGCGGTCTGTAATCAGTTCAATATTATTGAATCCTGCCATTCTTTGTCCGTTGAAATGAACAGCAGCAAAGCGAGAAGAAACATTCAATATGGGATCTCCTAACGTTTTCCACACGGCGCCTCCCCAACCTGCTTCAAATGCTCGTTGAACTTGATAACCCGAATTAGTCGGTGGTGCCGATGCAAGCCAAAACGGATTCGGCGACACAATACCCGCAAGATTTGTTTTTAAATCGGCCATTCTCTACTCCCCTTTCCTGTCTTTTCTACTTATTTTATTTGTGAATTTCTTTATGCGGTGACTTCCATGCAAAATTGATTATGGATGCTCTTGGCCACTTCTTTTCCTTGCTCCGCAGCCGTAACGACCATCGCTTCCCCAGATCCTTTTCCAAACAAAACATCACCACATGCATAAACTTTCAGATGGGAGGTTTGATAAGTTTCTTGATTGATGGAAATTATTCCATGATCATGCTGTAAGCCGAAAGCCTCAATCAAGTCGATATGTCTTGTTTGACCAATTGCTTTTATGACAATATCAACAGGCAATATGTACTCGGAACCTTCGATTGCTACCGGTTTTCGACGTCCATCTTGATCAGGCTCTCCTAATGTCATTTTTGTACATTCTATACCTGTAACAACATTATTCTTATTGCCAATAATTCTGGATGGGGCTGTCAACCAACGAAATTCCACTCCGTCTTGCTTGGCGAATTCATATTCAAAATCGTAGGCGGACATTTCTTCTTCGCTTCTTCGATATAAGATTTTAACGTTACTCGCGCCAAGTCGAACAGAACAGGTTGCTGCGTCAATCGCTGTATTTCCTGCACCAATTACGGCTATCTTCTTTCCGACATAGTCCTTCGAGAGACTTCCGCTTTTCGTTTCTTTTACAAATTGAATTGCATCATGAACACCCGAGAAATTTTCACCCTCTATATTTAAGGTGGGAACATCAGCCATACCGATTGCTAAAATAATAGAGTCATATTGCTCTTCTATGTCTTTTACGGATATGTCTTTTCCTACTTCTGTATTCGTTATAATGTTTACCCCCAACTTTTCGACTTGTTCCACTTCCCAGCGTGCAATTTTTTGCGGTAATCGAAAAGAAACAATACCGTATATATTTAAGCCTCCAGCTTCTTTTGTCGCTTCATAGATGGTCACACTATAGCCTAATAAGGCAAGTTCCCTGGCAGCAGACAAACCCGCAGGTCCACCTCCAATGATTGCCACCTTCTTTTTGCTCATAGCTGTCGCTTTAAATAAAGTTTTATTATTTTTGATTGCCCAGTCTGTGGCAAAACGTTGTAGTTTTCCGATTGGAATAGGTTTTGTGGAGTGATTGAGTACACAGGCACCTTCACATAGTTCTTCTGTAGGACATACACGTGAGCAACTCGCGCCAATGGGGTTTGCGATCATAATGGTTTTGGCAGAACCTAAAAGATTGTCAGTGGAAATTTTTTTTATAAATGTAGGGATATCTATACTGGTTGGACAGGCAGTTATACAGGGGGCGTCATAACAATATAAACAGCGATTGGCTTCTTCAACCGCTTCTCGATTTGTTAAGCCACAATCCACCTCTTGAAAATTTTCTTCGAGATTATGTTCAGATATTCGTTGAAGTTTCCTCATCAATAAAAACCTCCTTTTATATCTCTCATTATTCCCATTTCATGTGGTCACAGCTTGTTTTGTAATTCAATTTACATATATAAATGTAACACGTCCATCTGTAAAATAATGTCGTTTTTTGAGTTTTATCCATTTCAAAAAATTTCTTTCACTTTTATTTAATTTAATGCAATGAAAATGTTTTCAAGACCATTTTGTTTCAAATGTATTTATCGACAGACTTCTCCAAATTTGTCGAACGATGATAGCTATGTGTGATTCAAACATCTGAGCAGAAAAAAAACGCCTTAATGACGTTTTTAAAAAAGATATTCTATCCCCACCCATTGCATGACAGATTGCTAATGAACGCTTCGATTGGTCGATTAGTTACTTCTTCCTTCTTCCATCGCTGCACCTAATGCAAATAAATAGGCATATAACTGTTCTAATGTTTGACCAATGGTCATGTCTTCCGAGAATCCTTCAATACCTTGAAGTAAAATATTCAAATCCCATAAACCATCTTGTTGGCTCCACATTAAAGCAAATTTCAACTCATTCCCTTGTAATGTATTATTCAGGAACGTTTTGATTTCTTGCTCGTATTTCTTTTGAAGCTTCAAACCTACCATCGCATTATATGTTTTAAAAATATCATCTACCTCTAAAGTAATACCGTCAACTCCGATGATTGCTGATTCTTGGAACTCAACATACACAAATTCTTTCATGTTTTCCTTCAAATAATGTAATGGACGCTTTAAAAAGTCGTAACCCTCTTCTCCAAGAAATTGATCGGACTCCTTATCACAGCGTTCAATATACAATTGCTGAAAACGCGTTTCAGCATTCACAACCTTGATATCATGTATCGGTAAGTCATGTTTGCTGATATATTCCAACTCTTCCTTTCCTAATTGAACAACTTGTTCACTGTCTTTATAATTTTCAACATATTGAAGTAATTGCTTATTTAACATTTTTCTTCCTCCATACTGACTATTCTTGATGCTTCTTGTTGAAGCGAACTTTAACGTATTTTCCCTTATTAACTATTCCTAACGACGCTTTGAACGTTGATTATTATTTTGCTTTTTCCCTCGCCCTTTAAAAGTCTTTTTCGGCTTATAATTCGAATGATCCCGTTTTTTCGGTGTTTCTGTCGGCCTTTCAATTTTCATGTTCAGATCAACGTCTACTTCTCGATTGGGAATGGAAATCTTCAATTCATTTTCAATTTCCTTCAACATTGAAAGGTCGTCATCCGTATACAATGTAACCGCTGTTCCATCCATGCCCGCACGACCTGTTCGTCCAATTCTATGAACATAACTTTCTACATCCTCGGGGATATCGTAATTGTATACATGCGTAATCCCTTCTACATCTAACCCTCTAGCAGCAACGTCCGTAGCCACCAATAGCTGGATCTTTGCTGTACGAAAACGCTTCATGACTTGCTCTCTCTTCGCTTGAGACAAATCGCTATGTAATTCGTCGCAATCAAACCCATTGCTCCTCAATACTCCCAACAGGTGAGAAACGCGTCGTTTCGTCCGGCAAAAAATAACGGCTAAAAACGGATTATCTTTATTCACCAATTCAATAATAGTGGGCTGTTTACCTCGATCTGTCGTCATAACCGCCCATTGTTCAACCAAATCAGCCGGCCCCTGTTTTTTTTCTACCTGAATATAACGGGCATTCTTTGTATGCTTTTCTGCCAATTGACGGACTTCCGGAGACATCGTAGCGGAAAACAACAACGTTTGACGTGTATCAGCTGTTTCACCAATGATTTTCTCAATTTCATTTTGAAAGCCAATATGAAGCATTTGATCCGCTTCATCTAACACAAGCGTAGAAATCTGCGTTATGTCAATTGTCCCGCGACGCATATGATCTAGTAAGCGACCTGGCGTCGCCACAACTATCGCCACATTACGTTTCAATTTTTTCAATTGCTTTTCTACGTCTTGTCCGCCATACACGGCAAGTACTTCACTGTCTTTCTGTTCAGCAAGAAGTTTCTCTATTTCAGCCGTAATTTGTATGGCTAACTCTCGTGTTGGTGCAACAATGAGAGCTTGTATTTCATCCCTTTCAAAATCTACGTTTTGAATAATCGGCAAAATAAAAGCCAATGTTTTCCCTGTCCCGGTTTGTGCCTGCCCAATCAAATCTTTTCCCTCTAAGACCGATGGAATCGTTTGCTCCTGTATTGGTGTTGGCTTTGTAATATTATGCTTTTGTAATCTATCTATTAATAATTTGGATATACCAAGTGTTGAAAAATCCGACAAAAACAATCCCTACTTCCTTTAATAATCCTGTATAACTCATTCTTTTTATATTGATGGTTTCTGTAACAAATAGCAAGTGTTCTTGTCTAATTTTTTCATAACAATTTTCTCAAATGACAAAAAGAGGCTTGTTGAATAGCCTCTTGAATGCCAATATACAATCTTTATTTCCCTATATGCTTTATTTAATCAATCGTTTCAATAATTGATAAGCTTCATTGTACCCTGGTTCTGTGTAGGTTGCCAATCGATGCACCATCTCGGTATCTTGATACATGATTAAGCTTCGCCCAGGCAGATTATAACGCTCCGCCATTTCGACATATTGCTCAAAATGGGTTAACCCTTCCTCCATTTGGAAAGGGGCATAGGAATTCAATTCAATATTGATGCCTGTATTATAAATTTGTGCTCGTACAAAAGCTTCATGAAGCTTGTATTCAGCTTCTTTCCCACTTAACCTAAACGCATTAGGCTGTAAGTAAGCTCCCATAAATCCATATAAGTTCCAATGCGAGAAATTATATGAAAGGGCATGTGGCGAATAGATCAACGGAACATTTTGATTTTCAAGTGTCTCAGAAACATACTCTACTAAAAGTTCATCATCATAATTCGAAACGGTTTCATTCAACCAATAGTATCCTTTGAAATTCAGATTGCTGTATTCAGAAGCAGCCCATTCCAAACCTACACTTTTTATGTACCATTCTACTAATTTGATACGCTCTTCCAATGTATTCTCGTGAATCTCACCATTAAAATCAATAATCTCTCCTTGTCGTTTTGGATAAGGAATCGTTAAATACACATTGACTTTTTGATTGGCTTCTTTTGCCGCTGCATTTAAATGAGAAAGCACACCATCCGAATCAAATGTATGATTCAAATACCATAACCATTCTTCATAATTAGCTTTATTTTTGGCAGATTCCGCAAAATAACCATCCTTGGCATATAAGCGACCCAGCACAACAAACGTATCGAACATCGTTCCGGTATTATTGGCCAAATCTCTCACTAAATATGGTTTGAAATGTTCTGTCGTAAAAGCTTTTGTTCGCTCTGCACCATTATAAATCAATACACCATTCTTAATTCCTGTTTCTTCTTGTAAAGCTGTTTCTGCCGCAAACGTTTGCAACGTATTATCTACAGGATGAACCGTCGCTTGATCATGTTCTAAAGCAAGATTGATAGCATTCTCTAAACCTTGCACCTGCTGCAACACATGTCCGTTTTGTTCAACGGTATATTCAATCGGCTCACTATATATTCTCGCTAAAAAAGCAGAGAATTGTGCACGGGTTACAACTTCATCCGGTCGGAATGTACCATCCTTATAGCCAGTCGTTATGTTATTTTTGGCAATCGCATCAATATACTCATAATACGGATCATCTCTGTCTACATCCGTGAATGATGAATCACCAGTACCTTTGTAATGAAAAGAAACTGCCAATGCTTTTGCCATCTCTTTTCTTGTTAATGGTTCATACGGTTTGAAATTTCCCTCTTCCACCGATAGCATACCTTTTTCGACAGTATAGTAAATTTCTTCATAACCCTTTAATGTTTCATTCACATCCAATAATTCCGGACCAACTGTTTCATCTTCCATATACGTATTTACATCCATAGCTCGAACAAGCATAGCAGCGGCATCTTTTCTAATAATGGTTGCTAAAGGATTAAATTTTCCTGTTGGAAATCCTTTAATGACACCCTTTTCGGACAAAAACTTAATCTCTTTATATGCCCAATAACTTTTCGGAACATCCGGGAATACAGTATCATTATTTACATTTGAAAGAAAATCAATCGTTTCCATATCTTCTACAGTTTCTTCAACATGGTCATTTTCTACACTTTCTTCCGAATCAAACTCTTCTGCTTTTGCATCTAGTGGTAAAGTCAAACTAATAAATAAAACTATTAAACATAAAAAATTCAAAAATATTTTTTTCATAATAACCTCACTTATTCAAATATTACCAAAGTTGGATTAATATAATCATAACATACAAACATCTACAAATAATTACAATCTACCTATCTTTTAACAAAAAACGACTTTTTTCATATAAAACTACCTCAAATAGATAAAAAACAACGTTTTTCAACAATAAGAAATAGGGCTACCCGAAAAGTCATCAACTAACTTTCGGATAGCCCCAATAACTCATTTTTTATTTCAACAAAATGAAAACTTGTTCTTTATTATTGCTACAAGAAAATAGTTCTCCTTCAAAAACAGTTTGCAAAAGGAGAACACAGTTCTACATCAGGAGTTTGTTCACAGACGTTTTAGTAGAGATAATCTTTTGGCATATCCCTTCTCTTTAATGTAAATCAATATCAATACTGACCGGACAATGATCACTTCCTAATACGTCGGAATGAATTTCTGCTTCTTTTATAGATGGAGCTAATTTTTCAGACACCAGAAAATAATCAATCCGCCAGCCGATATTACGCTCCCTCACTTTTGCCATATAAGACCACCATGAATAACAATCTTCTAAATCCGGATATAAATATCTAAAGCTATCCACAAACCCTGCTTCTAATAAAAGGGTCATTTTTTCACGTTCTTCATCCGTGAAACCTGAATTTCCTTTGTTTGATTTGGAATTTTTTAGGTCAATGTCTCGATGAGCGACATTTAGGTCCCCACACATGAGGACAGGTTTCTTCTGATTCAATTGCACCAAATACTGTCTCATTTCATCTTCCCACTCTAAGCGTTCAGAAAGTCTCGATAAATCTCGCTTGGCGTTCGGTGTATAAACCGTAATCAAATAAAATCGTTCATATTCCAACGTAATAATTCTGCCTTCAGGCTCTGTATCTTTCTCGCCAATTCCATATGAAACGGAAAGCGGTTTATGTTTGGTGAAGATAGCTGTCCCCGAATAACCTTTCTTCTCTGCATAATTCCAAAATTGATAATAGCCTTCCAGCTCTAATTCAATTTGCCCACTTTGAAGCTTTGTCTCCTGCAGGCAAAAGAAATCTGCATTTATTTTATGAAAATAATCGAGAAATCCTTTTTTTACACAAGCTCGAATTCCATTTACATTCCATGATACCAATTTCATCTATTTACAATCTGCCTTTCTTTATCAATATGTACCTATTACTATACAACTACATCGTCTGTTTTTATACAAAAAAAGAACTGCTATCTCACTCATCTTAACGGAGATAGCAGTTTAACATTTATTTCAAGAGGTTTTTCAACTGTGAATACGCTTCTTGATAAGGAGTTTGAGAATACGTTGCCATTCGATATATCATATTGCCTCCTTGGTACATAATCAAGCTTCTTCCCGGCAAGCCATACCTATGCGCCATTTCAACATATTGCTTAAAATTTGCCGCCCCGGCATTTATTTGATTGCCAGAATAACTATCAATCTCTATATTGATGCCTCTCCCATAAATTTGTGCATTAACAAATGCTTCATGAAGTTTCGTTTGTACTTCTGTTTGTGAGAATTTGGTTCGGAATCCATTTGGTTGCAAATAAGCTCCATCAAATCCATACGTTTGCCAACGATCAAAATTAGTTGTTAATGCATGCGGCGAATAAATAAAAAATTTCTTTTGTTGATGAATTTTCTGAGCCACATTCGTCACCAATAATTCATCCTCTTGAGAGACAACCGTTTCATTTAACCAATACAAGCCTTTAAATTGTATATAATTCTTCTCTACGGTGACTGACACTTGGCAATTTGTCGCGGACCCGTTGGATACGTGAATGATCCAGTTCTGTATAAAGCAATGTTTCTTCCTCGCCTGCACTGGCCATCATGACACCCATCGGATCAACAATCATACTTTTTCCACTATAGACATGACCTACTTGATTGGCAGCCATGATAAACACTGTATTTTCAATAGCACGCGCACGAATCAATATTTCCCAATGCTCCTCTTTCACAACCCCTGTAAACCAACCAGCCGGTACAATAATATAGTCGGCACCTTGCAGAGCCAACTGTCTAGCGATTTCCGGAAAGCGTAATTCATAGCATACCATGATGCCAATCTTGCCGAACTCTGTTTCCACAATCCGATACTTATTTTCCCCTGGTATAATCGTATCGGACTCTTTATATGTAAATGCATCGTATAAATGTGTTTTGCGGTATGTATGAATAATTTCACCATTCCGATTGATAAAAACAGTCGTATTATAAGCTCGTTGAGTGTCTTCTTCACTTTTCTCATATATACCGCATACTACATAAATTGCATGATTTGCAGCGGCTGTCGCCAGTGCTGCAACAAATGGTCCATCGATTGCTTCTGCCACAGTCGCTGGAAAAATACCGGCGCTCGGTTTGATGGCACTGATATACATCTCAGGAAAAACGACTATATCGGCACCTTTCATTTTTGCATCAGCAATATACTTGATTGCTTTTTGAACATTTTCCGTTTTATCGATGCCCGAAGAAACCTGCGCAATACTCACTTTCATGAAAATCTCCTCCAAGTTCATTCTTTTCACCACAAAATGTTATTAATAATCTAAAAATTATAACACATATTAAAATGCGACTCATCTATAAAATGAGTCGCACATGAACTTATTCTGCTAATTGGATATATTGTTGGTTGTACGGATTTTGACATTTTTCATCGTCTGGAAGCAACCCGTCATTATCCGGAAAGACGATACGCAATACGTCTCTGTCCTGTTCCTTGAATGTTTTGAATTCCACATTTTCATCTTCAATGACATTATTGTATAAACCTTCATAATATGTATAACCATTTTTAATGTTTTCGATGACTGTCTTTAACAGCAGTTCAGCCATCTCTTTTTCAATCGGAAGAACGATTTGTAAGTCCATATGATGAAGATTTTCCGCCAATCCATGTGTATGGATATTCACAAGAGAATGCTCAGCTGGTACATAGTGAAAAAACCAACCTTGTTTATCTAATAATTTTTGCTCTTCTGCCGTTATAACGACTTCTTCCTTACTGTTATGATTCATATTTTCTCCTTTTTCTAACACATTTCTACGTTTCATATTATACCATTCGCTTACTAGGATGTGCGAATTTTGATTTACCTATGAATGATTGTTCTTCATTCATTAATTGGTTTTCAATTCTTTCAATGTTTTCGCCTGACACATTTCATCTACAAAAATAAGATGTTTTTCGTTGAAATATCTTGGCGATACGATGCCAGCCGCTGCCGATAACATGAATAATTCCTCACGCAGTGTGACAATATAGTTGGTCACTCGATATCGTTTCTCGTCAACAACAAGTGCTTTCTGCAATTTCGGGTCGGTGGTCGCCACCCCTACTGGACAATCATTACTATGACATTTTTCAGCTCCGATACAGCCGACTGCAATCATTAATCCACGCGCCAGTTGTACGGCATCCGCTCCCATCGATAAAGCGACAGCAATACGATTGGCTGTAAATAATTTACCGCTTGCAATGATTTTGACAGATTGTCGCACATTATATTTCACCAGTAATTTGTTCGCAATCATTAAAGCGGATTTAATCGGCAGTCCAACTGAGTCAGCCATTGATTGATAAGTAGCTCCCGTACCCCCTTCTCCACCATCGATTGAAATAAAGTCTGGATGTTTTCCCGAAGAAGCCATATAGGCAACAAACTCCTCAAAACTTTCTTCACTACCTATCACTAGTTTTATGCCGACAGGTTTGCCTGTTTCCTCCCTAATTTTCACAATAAAGTCCAACATTGTTTCCATACTATTAAACTCTTCAAAGGCATTGGGTGAGTTTACTGTTGTAAACGGCTCAACCCCTCTTATTTCCGCTATTTTTTCAGACACTTTCGAAGCTTCGAGATGACCTCCTCTAATTTTGGCTCCTTGACCTAATTTCAATTCGAACGCTTTGATTTGAGGTATTTTAGCTTTTTTTCGTAACTCATCCCATGAAAAAGAACCATCTTTTTCCCGATAGCCAAATTTTCCTGGTCCAATTTGAGAAATAAGATCGACTCCTCCTTCTAAATGATAAGGAGACACCCCTCCTTCGCCTGTATTCATGAAAGCCCCCGCATCTTTTAAACCAAAGGAAAGTGCCGTAATGGCATTTTCACCTAAAGCGCCATAACTCATCGCACTCATTCCTATCGGTGATTTCAAATAAAAAGGATGTTCACATGTTCTTTCTCCAATGATGATAGCGTCCTGATCTGTATAAATCCAAGGCTTAATCGACGTTTCCTCAAAATGTTCATGTCTAGCTACTAAACTCTCCCTATCAATTATGTATTTCTTCGTTTTTATCGGAATATCATTGTTCGCCTGCAAATCACTGATTTGTTTGGCAAAAAAAGCATTTCGAATATAAAATCCCGGTTTATCGAAATCTCGTTTACTACCTAAAGGAATAATTAAACTAGCGTACTTAGCCATTTTCACAATCGCTTGAAAATCCAATAATGAATAAGGTTTGCCTTCATCATCCGCATTCCCGAAATATTGTCTATATTCAGGACGAAGATGTTCCGACAAATACCGCACTCTTGCCAGCAAGGGGTGATTTCTTCGGACAGCATGTTGTGCTTGTTTTTTGTCTATAAGGTATGCGTATAATCCCCATCCGAACACTCCTACCAAAATTGCGAGCAAAATAATCAACAAAACAAACAAAATGATAATAACTGTAGATGTTATTGTATTCATGGATGATTTGTATTAAGAGACGTCTCCTATCCTACTCTTAATACGAGTTCACTTCCTTCCCCACCTTAAATAAAAAACGATATGTCTTCTTCATAAAAGCATCTATAGTTCGATACCCAAAAATCGTCAGTTTATAAACCTGACAATATGCATTATGATTAATAGAAGGTCGCATTTTTCACTAGATATACAGGAGTGTTCGAAATGAATATAACCACTGATGATTTCAAGAAATTCTCGCGCTATATGATTAAATACAAATTTGCGTTAGAAGAAGTCAATACAAAATTAAAAATTTTAAATGAAGAGTTTCAATTGATTCACGATCACAATCCAATTGAACACATTAAATCACGTTTAAAAAAACCTGAAAGTACATTTGAAAAACTAATTCGTAAAGGTTTTGAACCTACTTTTGAAAATGCCGAACGCTATATTAAGGATATTGCCGGTGTTCGCGTAACTTGCTCGTTCATTACGGATATTTACAAAGTTTACGACATCATTCAAAAACAGGATGATATCGAGGTCGTCGAAGTAAAGGATTATATAGCCAATCCGAAAGAAAACGGCTATGAAAGCTTGCATTTACTTGTCAAAATACCTGTTTTTTTAAGTGACTGTGTTGAAAAAGTACTAGTTGAAATTCAAATTCGAACGATTGCCATGGATTTTTGGGCTAGTTTAGAGCATAAAATCTACTATAAATTCGATAAAGATGTTCCTTCATCTTTAACGGCCGAGCTGAAAGAAGCAGCGGAAATGGTCCATTATTTAGATTACAAAATGAAGGATATTAAAGAAAAAATAAGCGAATATAAATAATGAAGGAGCTATCTGAAAAGCCTCACATGACTTTTCAGATGCTCCTTCCCCTTGCACTTTAAGAAAATATATACATTGTCAGCAAGAAGTTCATTCAGCGTTGATGTCAATTTGGGGTAAAAGTATAAGTGCAACTAGCACCTCTGGCTAAAAGGCAAGCCAATCGGCGAGTTTTCTTTATTTGTTCTCTGCTGAAGCGATAAGTCCAAGCTTCTTCTCTACAGCTCACATGACTCTTCTGTACAACTCTTCCCTTTCGCATCTTGCTTATCCTGCAATACTTGTAAGGGCTGTTGCTGCTGCTCTTCTTCCCATACTCTTTCCAATACATTCAAAAAGGCGTTGCTGTCTTGTGCCCCCGAAACAGCGTATTTACGATTAAAGACAAAAAATGGGACACCTTGAACGCCTATTTGTCGTGCTTCTTGCTGGTCATTCTGCACTTCTTTTGTAAAATCTCCATCCGTTAATACTTGCCGTACCTCCTGTTCATCTAAACCGATTTCACTTGCCAATTGAATTAATACCTCATAATCGGCAATATGAAGCGAATCGGTAAAATACGCTTTCAAGAGGCGCTCAACCATTTGATCCATTTTTCCTTTCGTTTTGGCATAATGACTTATGCGATGAGCTGCGAACGTATTCGTTAAAATCATTGTATCCAAACAATAATCCAATCCGACTTCTTTCGCTTGCTCAGTGATTTGTTGATTCATCGCTTTCGCTTGTTCAATCGGCATATTGTATTTTTTCGCCAGCATGTTATGGACACTTTCTGTTTGATTTTTTTCCGCATAAGGATCTAACTGAAAGCTTTTAAAAACAACCGATACTTTTTCTTTGTGGTAAAACTGCTGTAACGCTTCTTCAAAGCGCCTTTTTCCAATATAGCAAAATGGACAAGCGAAATCTGACCATACTTCTACTTTCATTTTCCTTCTCTCCCCATAAAACGTATTTTCTTTAACTATAAAGGGATAGGATGAATTAAACAAAAAGAAAGCCTCGAGACTGAGACTTTCTTCCTTACGCATTCTTAACACTGCATTCAATCTGACTGAATACGGTATGAACGCCAGCTACATACGGTTGTAATTCATGTATGATAAAGGAATTTGCCTTCGAAGTTATTCTTTTTTTACCAATAAAAAAAGAGAGCCAAATTTGACTCTCCTTTCTTATCTATGCAAGCTAATCATGTTGTATAGATATTTTATACATGACTACAAAAAGTAGGAATTATTCTTCCCAAACTTTCACTTCTTTCATTACATCACCTGGTTTGATGTAAAGGACAGTATCCATATCTTCTGCACGAACTTGCCCAAATACAGTATGAACGCCGTCCAAATGTGGTTGTGGTTCGTGAACGATAAAGAATTGACTTCCACCTGTATCTTTACCTGCATGTGCCATTGATAACGCTCCAGCTACATGTTTGTGTGGATTTCCAGCAGTCTCACATTTGATTGAATACCCAGGACCGCCTGTGCCTGTTCCGTGTGGGCAACCGCCTTGCGCAACGAAGCCAGGGATTACACGGTGGAATGTTAAACCATTATAAAAGCCTTTGTCTGCTAACTCTTTAAAGTTTGCAACAGTTCCTGGAGCTTCTTCTGGGAAGAATTCGATATGAATTACTCCTCCATTTTCCATTTCAATTGTTCCTAATGTTTTAGACATAATACTACTCCCTTTCTATTAAGTTAAGATTAAGGCTTGTCTTACCTTAGTATCTCAACTGTAAATTCAATATTAATTTGATTTTTGAATGATTATAAGAGGTCACGATAATGATTGACGAAATGAGAGGGATTAATTGACTCCGATGGTATTCCCTTTCGGTCAGCCTTCTTGGCTTATGAAACCAAAGATGACACGATAGAATGTTAAAACTTTCATTTAGATCAAATTGAAAATCAATTCTTTCACCAGTATTCGATAGTATGTAATCTTTTTTCGTCGTCTATATGACCTTCTGTATTTCAAAAATCTCTTTTATTTTACCATTCCTTCAGCAAAAGTAAAAATGTTGAGTGAAATTATTTCAAATTAAAGTAGTGGACAATATTATCCAAAACATTTATCATATAATGATTAGCTAGCTAACCATTACCTAGCTAAGTAATTTCATTATGAAAGGAGCTACTTTCATGGTCGATCAGTACAACTTATTTCATTTGTTGCATCAGACAACAAGAAGTTTTTCAAAGTCTTTTAATGAAAAAATTGCGCCGACCGGTTTATATATGGCTCAATGGACTGTCATATACTATTTGATCCAAAACGGACCTTCTTCACAGATAACGATGAGCTCCTATTTAAATTTGGAAGCCCCAACGATGACGAGAACTTTGAATCGGTTAGAAGAATTAGGCTTTATTGTGCGAAAAGAAGGAAAAGACCGTCGAGAAAAAATTATTCATTTAACAGAACTAGCCATCGAAAAAGTGCCGGAATGGGAACAGCAAGTCATGGAATTCGAGCAGCCCCTTTTCGAACAATTAACAGAAGAAGAAATGGAGATGACCCGAAACGTTTTAAACAAAATCAATCATATTATACAAAACAAATAATTGAGCATTTACATACACTCAACAAGATTTAATGGAGGTCGTTTTCTTGAAACAAAGTAAATTGTGGACAAAGGATTTCACAAGCCTATGTTTAAGTGCACTTTTTTTATTTATGACATTTTATTCTTTAATGACAGCATTACCATTTTTTATTCTTGAAGATTTGCACCAACCAGAAGAATCGGTTGGTCTAGCAACAACAACTTATTTAATTGCCGCTGTCATTATTAGACCATTTGCCGGGAAATGGCTTGAAACATACAGCCGAAAAAAAATTATCTTCATCTCTTTATTCGGCATGATTCTGCTTTCTGGTTTTTATTTGATTATTAACAGCTATGAAATGCTATTAACCCTTCGATTTATACAAGGTTTAGGATTCGGTGTAGCAACGACAGCAACCGGAGCTATTGCAGCCGATATTGTACCAAAAGAAAGACGCGGTGAAGGAATCGGTTTCTATAGCATGTTTATGACCATCGCTATGGTCTTTGGTCCCTTTTTAAGTTTAACAATTATTCAGCAATCATCCTTCAACGTCTTATTTATCGCAGTCATTATATTCGCTGTTCTGTCATTTGTTTTCGGTCTCATGATTAATATACCTAGCATCTTGAATAACCATGACAAAGCAAATACAAAAGCAAAAAAATTCAGCATACATGATTATTTCGAAATTCATTCTGTACCGATTGCCATTGCAGCCGCCGTTTTTGGGATTGCCTATAGTAGTCTACTATCCTATGTACCACTTTTTGCGGCAGAAATCGGTATTTACTCAATTGCTAGCTTTTTCTTTATCGTCTTTGCTGTTGTGATTATTCTTACTCGTCCATATACAGGTAAATGGTTTGATTTATATGGGGGCAATAAAATCATTTATCCGGCATTATGTTTATTTATGGTCGGTTTCTTACTGCTGAGTGTCACACAAGGAGCAACTCTATACTTTGTATCCGCAGTCATTATAGCACTCGGATATGGCGCTACAATGCCAAGTTATCAAACAATCGCCATCCAAAGCGCACCGCCTCATCGTAGCGGAATGGCCACTGCTACCTTCTTTTTGTTATTTGATTTAGGCTTTGGTGTTGGTTCGTCTTTAAATGGCATCCTTGCAGCGAAAGCCAGCTATTCATTCATGTTCCAAATTTGTGCACTTATGACTGTTATTTCTGGAATACTATATTTCTTACTATGTCATCGTAAAGTGATGAAAAGAACCCCAGAACAGAAACATGTAAATGTGTGACCCAATAAAAAATGATACCATGTTAGGTTTACAGAAAAGAGAAGACTAAACATCCGTCTTCTCTTTTCTGTAAAAATACCAAAATAAGACCTTGGTTTGCACACACATTCAGATGGTGCATTTTATGTATCCGGCGTTTATACTTCCGCCCTAACAAAAAAAGAAATGTATCACTATTTCTTTTCCTCTTCATAATGGATATGAAACCATAGCTGTCGTCGGGCAGATATCGCTTTACACTAGAACATTATTAACTAAAAAATAACTAGTTTACTATTCCTATATTAAAATTTAAAATATGACTTATTTTCGCTTGAAATGCATCCGTTTACACTATTAAAATGGTAATTATGAATTCGTAATAATTAATTTGTAAATGAGGTATCAAATGGATTATTTTTCAATTTTGAACATTTTGGGCATTATAGGTTTTGCTATTAGTGGTGCTTTAGTAGCCATCGATGAAAAATTTGATTTAATGGGCATTTTTATTTTATCGTATGTAACGGCTTTTGGGGGCGGTGCTATGCGAAATTTGCTAATTGGTGCTCCTCAAACAATCCTATGGGAACAAAGCAATTTATTTGTCATTGTCCTTGTTGTAATCATTATGTTATGTATTTTCCCATATATATTCACTGACTACCTTAAATTTTGGATTGATCTTTCCGATTCAATCGGTTTAGTTTGCTTTGCTATTCAAGCGGCATCCTTGGCACAACAATATCAGCCTTCTTTCGGTGCAACAATTATGGCTGCCCTTATCACAGCTATCGGAGGTGGCATCCTTCGTGATTTATTGGCCGGACGAAAACCGATTTTCTTATATTCTGGTTTATACGGAACTTTTGCATTTATAGCTGGAATTGCCGTCTATCTGGGCATTACCCAAAATTCATTAGCCACTACATTCTTTATCATTCTTTTAGTAATAGGTCGAATGCTGGCTATAAAATACAATCTAAACCTGCCTGGTTCACGTCAAATCAGGAGAGATCATATATCGTAGCATACAATGAAAGCGCCTGAACAACATGATGTTCAGGCGCTTTCATACTCCAATTCATTTCCTTTATTGTTTCTTCACTTCAAATTGAGCTGATACTTTTATTCTCCATCTTCATTCAGCGCTTCGCATTTCTATGTTTCTATAAATCCGAACGTTTTTCACACATATTTTTGCTAAGTAGACGATGTACCATCTTAAAAAAATACACAACTGTTTCGTTTAGGAGACAGTTTCTAATTTACTTAAATGAACCTATGCTTTTATTTTACAATTTTAGAGTTTACATACTGTTGTGCACGAACATTGACCTGTTCAAGAGCCTCTTCATACTCTTGTTTTAAAATCGAAATAATGCCTGCAACACTATCAATTTCATTGATTGCTCCGACACCATGCCCCGCTGACCAAATATCCTTCCACGCTTTAGCTTTTGTTCCTTGTGCCATATGATCGAAGCTGACCGAATCTTTTTTGACTAATTTCTCTGGGTCGAGACCAGCTTTTTTGATACTTGGAATCAGCATATTTGCCTTTACTCCCGAAAAAGCATCCGTATGAATGATATCTTCTTGCGTCGAATGAACGATCATTTGTCGATATTCATCCTGCGCTTGGCTTTCTTTAGCAACAATAAATCTTGTACCCATATAAGCCAAATCCGCTCCAGCTGCTTGTGCGGCTAGAATGCTTTTACCAGTCGAAATGGAGCCAGCCAAAAGAATGATTCCATCCCAAAATGTTCTAACACTATCGACAAACGCAAAATTGTTTACCTCTCCAGCATGTCCCCCTGCTCCGGCTGAGACTAAGATCAATCCGTCCACCCCTGCTGAAATCGCTTTCTTAGCAAACGAAACAGAGCTTACATCCGAAAAGACGACTCCTCCATATCCATGAACAATTTCCACTACTTTTTTTGGAGACCCTAATGATGTAATGACAATAGGTGGCTGGTGTTTTTGAACCAACTCCAGTTCTTCTTGTAATCTGCTATACGTACTATGCACAACCATATTCATAGCCCATGGAGCAATCGGTTTTGTCGGATTCTCTTCTCTTGCTTCTTTGACAAACGCACTAATTTCACCCATCCATTCATCCAGTACTTCTATCGGTCTGGCATTTGGTGCCGGAAACGAACCGATAATCCCGTTTGCACAGCAAGCCTTTACTAGATTAGGCCCTGAAATCAAAAACATTGGAGCCGCAATGACTGGTAAACTTAATTGATTACTCCATTTTTCTAACTTTTTATTGTCCATCACACTTCTCTCCCTCTATTCAAATTGTATCAGTTGTTTTCTTAAAGCCGTCGTCAGCATTTTCCCTGATGCAGTTTCTGCAGTTCTTTCATAAAATGGACTTGTTTTGGTTTTTATAGGAAGCCAAATCATTTCTATAATATTCAATCACTTACCCCTTCCCCTCATGCAGGACGACATATGCAACAATCCTTTCCCCCAGCAGGCCTCAGACGTTCCAACTACAGCCGCTTCCTTGATTTTCGAGTGTTTGTATAATAACTCTTCTATTTCAGCTGGATATAATCATCATGTCCTTCTTTCGTCCGACTGCATAAATGAAGTCTTCTTCATCCATTCGCACCAGATCGCCACTATGAAACCAGCCCCCTGCAAAAGCTTCCTTCGTGCTGATTGAATCCTTATACTATTCCTTCATCATAGTTGGTCCCCGGTAAACGATTTCTCCTACTTCCCCAACTTTGACATCATTCATCTGTTCATCGACTACTCTAATCCGAACATTCATGGATGCTCTCCCTACCGAATTTGGCTTCCTTAAGGTATCCTTAGGCAATAAATAGATTATTGACGGGTTCATTTCACTTTGTCCGAAAGCCTCAAATATTTGTTCATTTGGAAATAAGTTTAAGATTTTTTTCTTTACGGAAGGAGGCGTGATTTCACCGCCTGTGGTGCAAATCTGAATCGAATTGACATCAAAGGGCGAAAAATTCGCTTGACTCATAAGACTTCGCCACATTATTGGGATTAAAAAGGTATTATCGATTTTCTCTTTTTCGATGGTTGCGAGCACACGTTGTGGTTGAAAAGATTGATGAAGATGAATGGTTTCTACGGTGAGGCAATGTTGCACTAAAGTTGAAAGAGCGGCTATATGAAAAATCGGTGCCACTAATAGTTGAATGGAATTTTTTCGGGTCAATTCGTACAGCTTATTCAATCCGTTTATATAAACGTTTTGATGCGTCAGCACAGCCTCTTTTGGTCGGCCAGTCGTACCGGAAGTATACACGATTATATGTGGATTATCATCTTGGATGGAGACTCCTACTTGTCTGGAATAGGATTTTCCAAAAACGTCTTTATAAGGGATACTATTATTATTCGAGGTATTAGTTGATATTCCTACCACAACAATCGGATGAACTTATGGAATTTGTTCTCTAATCGCTATTTACACTCCGATTGATTAATTGCTTCGTCAGCCTATGGAGGAACTTAGACCTTTTGCAAACTTAGTAGCCATTACTTTGCCGATGCTGCTTCCTCCACCAATAATGACGACCGTTTTCCCACTCCCCCTTATTTGTCTTGCTTATGCAACACTTTAAAAGTACCCGTTGCTTTCGCCGCTATTTCACCGTCTTCTTTGACTAACTCACCTTCTGCTGCAATGATATTTCTTCCTTCTCTTAAGATTTTGGCAAACGCTTTTATCGTTTCTCCTTTCATCACCGCTGAAAAATAGTTGATGTTCATATTGATTGTCACAACTGGATACCCTGCTTTTACACGTGCTAAAGCCCCTACTGTCGTATCAAGCATAGTGAAGTAAACACCCCCATGTAACGTTCCATTTACATTCATATGTTTTTCTGTCACTAATAAAGAGTAGACGACTTGCTCCTCCGTAAACTCTTCTATTGTAATGCCTATTAAATTATTAAATGGACTGTCCAAATAAATGGATTTTGCCTGTTCAAACGATTCTTTAATCAATGTTGTTTACCTCACGTTTCTATAAAATACCTACTTTCACATATATTATGCTATCTACTTAGCAACTTGCAAAACATATGCCAATTTTACAGGTCTCCTCTCTTCCATTTATTTGTCTCTAATACAAAACACTGTGTCTCATAATCCTTACACAATATTTGTGAATAATTCCCCTTCAATCACATCACCTTGATCTATTCATCAGAGTTCATCCTAAACAAAGAGACTTTCACTTCTATCCTTTAGCGGCAATCAACTAGACGAAAAAAAGAACAAGCTTGACTTGTCCCTTTAATCGGATACCTTTTCACCCTATTTTTCATGATCTTTTTTCCATTTGAACAGATGTCTTTGATCCTCGTTAAACGGAAATAAATTTTGCTGTTTTGCTTCAACACGGTGTTCGGCAATAATTTCGGCCAGTATTTCCTGAGAAGTTTTCCCCTGTACATCAATTTGCAGTTTCTCAGCGCTATTCAAAACTAATTTTTCTTGAACCTCGCGCGCGAGCTGATGTTGTCCCTTCCCTTCAGTGGATATATTTAATTCACCCGCAACTTTGATAATTTGCGCATCCCGTACTTCTCTTTCTAACGTATGTATATCCTTGTTCTCCTTCGAAATCCCTAATTTATCCGCTTGTTGAAGTACTCTTTGTTCACGTACTTCTCGACCGATTTCTTTCAAACTTTTATCCTTCGTCTCGATATTTAAAGATTTGGCATCTTCGAGAATTACTTTTTCATAAATTTCTTTCATGACTACTCTTAAATCTTTATCCTTTGTGTCAATGCCCAATTCCTCGGCACGTTCCAAAATAAATGCTTTGTCAAAAATATAATGATCTTTATGAGGCTGATTTTGTACATCTTTTTGATTGGTGGCATGCACAAAATACCCCATGCATAATACTATGCTAAATGCCAAAAGAAAGGTCATCATATATCTTTTCATCCTGTTATTCCTCCTTGGTATGATTGCATATCATCAAGAATAGAATGCCCAAGATGGAAGATTTTAATAATATTTATCCAATAATCATGCAATTTACGAACAAAAAAACTCGCAAATTGCATGTGGATAGCTAGTATATTACAATAACTGCATACATATATAGAACGGGGGCACATTCAATGATTACAAACTATATGAATAAAATCATCTTCCAAGAACAAATGACAAAATATTCAAACGATAAGCGACAAGAAATTAAATCGTTAGATGAATCCATTTCTTCTATTGAAGATAAAATGGAGGAACTGGAAAAAATCGCTTTCCTAAATGGCTATCTGACCACTTTAGAAACCCATGTAAGCCGAACAAACGAACTGATGAATGAGTACAAGAAATATGTAGAGCAACTGACAGCTTCTCTTCAACAACTCACAGCTCCTTTGACTTACGAAAATACGTTTACTATCGACAACCATAGATTTTATTCATCGGCTGATAACGAGACTTACACGTTCTTCACTCATGCGGGATATGACGCTTATTATGGAATGGATACATATATATTATTTTCTTATTATTTTAAAAATAACAATTACCAGTTTGTCCATTCAGCCATCGGCTTTACGGACAAACCGTTAAGTTTATTACAAAATCCTTTGACAATCATTCAAAACAATATTTTGATGATGGACCATAGTTTTACAATTGAAGAAATTCAACAAACATACACAGGCTGCGAGGAGTTGCTTGTTCAATTGTTTAAAGTCGATCATCTACGGGAAATTGCTCATGAAGCAAATTCCCATATTGCGGCATTTTACGGTCATTCTCCCATGAATGTTATTCAATTGCTTCGTAATAAAAAAGAAAATAATCTCATTCGAATCCAACTCGAACAAAAGAAAGTCACCGCCATTTCCGATGAGTTAATTTTATTAGTAAAAACAGAATGTAACTACAAACGAAGTGAGCTTTTATCCGAAGACCTTCTTCAACAATTACAAACGATAAAAGACCATTTATTACAAAAATTACAGATGAAACAACAAGATTTAGATCAACTAACCGAAGGCATTTCCATTGAACTTTAATACAAAAAAGGAGCGTCCTCGAATGATTTTCGGACGCTCCTTCTGATTATTTATCCTCGAACAAAACGACAAGTCCAAAGCTTGGTTCTTTTGCATCTCATTATTTCTATGAGTATTGCCACTACAGAATGGCGGTCGGTTAAAGAAAGCGTATCACATCATAACAACAGAAAAAAAGCTGCAAAGAAAGGCTCATTCCTCTAAAAATATTGAACGGAATGATCTTTCTGAACACCACTTTCCTTACCTCCAGTCAAGTGTTTTTCACTAAAATTATTTTATCCATTTCTTTAAAAAAGAAAACGCGTTACTCTTCTCTTTAGCCAATTTGATTGGTGTGATACTTTCCTGTTCATCCTTTACAAATATTTCTTCTCGATCGATGGCATAGTCATAAGCCAACACTAATCCTAGTTTACTTGTATGCTCTTTATTCGTCACAATTGTATAGGTCACTTTACGTTTTTGTGCTGCCTTCACATATTTCGAAATACTTGAATATTCAACACTTCCATTCAAGTATAAAGTCGCTTTAGAATGGGCTTTCATTTCCTCTTCTACTTGTGTATATACATGGTTTTTGCGCACTTGCGCTGTTGTTAAGGCAATGACTACTCGTTCACGAAACGTTCCTAAGTACATACGCCGTTCTTCAGGGTTAATTTCCTTTTTGCCGTATATCCCTTGTTCGATATAATCATCCACCGTTTTTTTCATTCAGATTACCTCCCAACAGTTTTTCATGGATAGACTGTCATTTTGTTATTACCGTAAGTCGAGAGTATTGAAACATGGACCATACGTGTTTTCATATAGTATGTATTATATCTGAATTCGGCTAAAATAATTATGTTCAGAATAATATGTTTTTCGTGGAAAAACCGATGAAAACAAAAAAAAAGACAAGGCCATTATTACTGACCAAGTCTTAATATTCTTGTTTTTTTGATAAACAGTGATCACATTCCATCAAATAGCATTCTTGGCTAACATGAATGTTCGCACCACACTCTGGACATTGTTTATCATTAGAAATTCTATTGTACTCAATTGTCGGTTTATTTTTCATTTTAATTCCTCCTAATTTTCATTTGATTGGAAGTCTCTCCATCCTAGATAGAGAGACTTCCTGTATTCTTTTGAACTATTATTTGCTTGTTTGGAATTGAGCTTCTTCTGTTGAACCTTTTAATGCTGTAGTAGAAGATGTTCCACCTGAAACGATTGTTGCTACTTCATCAAAATATCCAGTACCAACTTCACGTTGATGTCTTGTAGCTGTATATCCATTTACTTCGCTAGCAAACTCAGCTTGTTGTAATTCTGAATATGCAGCCATACCATTATCTTTATATTTACGAGCAAGCTCGAACATACCGTGGTTTAATGAATGGAAACCTGCTAATGTTACGAATTGGAATTTATAACCCATTTTTCCTAATTCACGTTGGTAGTTAGCAATTGTTTCATCATCCAATTTCGCTTTCCAGTTGAATGATGGAGAACAGTTGTATGCTAACATTTTACCAGGGAATTTCTCATGAATTGCATCAGCGAAACGTTTTGCATCTTCAAGACTTGGCACAGATGTTTCACACCAGATTAGATCAGCATATGGTGCATATGCAAGACCACGAGCGATCGCTTGATCCAACCCTGCTTTTGTACGGAAGAATCCTTCTGTCGTACGCTCTCCAGTAATGAACGGTGCATCTGCCGGGTCAACATCACTTGTGATAAGGTCTGCAGCATCAGCATCTGTACGAGCAATCAATACTGTCGGCACACCCATTACGTCAGCAGCCAAACGAGCAGAGATTAAGTTTTTAACAGCTGTTTGAGTTGGTAGCAATACTTTACCACCTAAGTGACCACATTTCTTTTCTGAAGATAATTGGTCTTCAAAGTGAACACCTGATGCTCCAGCTTCGATCATGCCTTTCATCAATTCAAAGACATTTAATTGACCACCGAACCCAGCTTCAGCATCTGCTACAATCGGAGCAAACCAATCGATTTCTTCATTGCCTTCCATGTAATGAATTTGATCTGCACGTTGTAATGTTTGGTTAATTCGTTTAACAACTTGTGGTACTGAATTTGCAGGGTATAAACTTTGGTCCGGATACATATTGCCTGATAAGTTAGCATCAGCCGCAACTTGCCATCCGCTTAAGTAAATTGCTTTAAGACCTGCTTTTACTTGTTGCATCGCTTGGTTACCAGTCAATGCACCAAGAGCATTAACGAAATCTTCTGTATTGATTAAGTTCCAAAGTTTCTCGGAACCTCTGCGAGCTAATGTATGTTCAACATCCAAAGAACCTCTCAAGCGAATTACTTCTTCCGCTGTGTACGGTCTTGTGATTCCTTTCCATCTTGCTTCATTTTGCCATTCTTGTTCTAATTTTTGAATTCTTTCTTGTCTTGTCATTTGTTTCTCCTCCAAATTGTTTATTGATTCCGCAATACATCTTGTATTGCAGAATATGTAGTTTAGGTACTAACGACTTTTTTGAAAATATTCTGCACTATTTCTTTAGAGGTTTTTTGATTTATTTTGTTATAATACAGTTGTTATTTCTTGTTTGTATTGTATAACATAATGGTTATTTTTGTCACTACTTTTTTGGAAAAAATTTTAAAAAATTACTACAATTAACAGATATTCACTTATAAACCCTTTAATATCAAGGGTTTTCGGACGAAAAAATATTAGTACAGTTACAAAAAAATCTTTTTGTTATACAACAAATTGTGTACTACTACAGTGCATATACCGAAAACTCCATCCCCCCTAGGAAACCTAAGGGATGATGGAGTTTATTGATCCACCTGTATTTTTTTCATTACCAGCCATAAAAGGAATAAAGTGAATGCTGCCGCAACATAAATGGAAGATGTTATTTTTAATTTCATTAATGCTGACATGACAGGAGGACCTACCGCTACACCAATAAAACGAGCAGAACTGAAAAAGGATGTAATTAATCCCCTTTGTGTTTTCTCAATATTTTCAGTTATCAAAGCATCCAAGCTCGGCAAAATAATCCCGATTGAAATACCATTCAAACTGCAAATAATCACTAAGAGAGCAATTAAATCATAGGACTTGAAAAGCAAAAGAGAAATAGACTGAATCAATAATCCACCCATAATAACCATTTTCATTTTCATCTTGCTCCCTTGGATCCACTTGCTGCTAACTAATGATGATAAACACAAACATAATAGTGGAATAGCCAAGACTAAGCCTTTTTTTACACTATGTAGATTAAATTTTGTTTCTAAAGTATCTGATAAAAATACTTGCATGGCAAACAAAATAAACATGACATAAGCGCCAACGAGAAACAGTGTATATAACCATCGTCCCTCTTTTTGAAAGATGGCTTTCGTATTTTTCAAAAAAGAGCGTATCCTCACCGGTTTTGGCTTTCTAGGGATTTTAACAAATACTAAAATAAGAATAAAGGACACAAGACTTAAAAGAGAAATCATAAAAAAGGGGAAAAACCATATTAACATAGCAAGTGCAGCCCCAATAACGGGACTTAACACTTTCCCGAATGTATTGGCCGTTTCAATAATGCCCAAAACCGCACTGGCTTCTTCATCTTTTCTATATAAATCACCGACAAGAGGAAGAACAATAGGAGCCGCCCCCGCAGCACCGATTCCTTGAAGTAATCGACCGATAATAATAGTGACAAATGGACTGCTCATTTTCCATGAAGCAATACCTGAAATTATTCCCCCAATGATGACAATCAGCAAACTAGGAAGCATCACTTTTTTTCTACCATACTTATCCGATAGAAATCCTGCTATCGGTATAAGCATAATAGAAGCAATCGAATAGCATGTAATCATTAAACTCGCTTGTATCGAAGAAATATTTAATTCCTTTTCAATGAGTGGCAACACCGGAATCAACATGCTATTCCCTAAAGTCATCACAAGCGGAATGGACGCAATACTGATTAATGCCATCTTACTAACATTGGATTTTTTTTTTGTCATCGATAATCCCCAATTTCAATGTGAAGTTGCTCTTAATATTTACTTTCTTGTTTTTTTTATTAAAAAAGATAAAGGAAAAAGACGTATTATTTCCCTAAAAAACAACGCATGTATCCATAAAAATGAAAGATATTATAAGGGAGGAGTTGATTACGATGACAACCAATGATCTTCCATACAAAGCAAAACAAGTAATTAAAAATGATTTAAAGCATGCTGGGGATTCCATCGATAAATTACGAACGATTGAAGCAGCCAATACGTGGCTCGCAGCCAAAGAAATTGGGCAACAAATTGAAAATAATGCAGGTGCATCCGATGACCGATAAACAGTTCACAATAACGGGGACTGATATTGAGGAAGTGAAGAAGCAAAATAGTGCGTCTGGATTAACATACAACCAAGTAAAACAATTACTTCAGCAACACTATAAGGAACAGCAAACTTCCAGCATTATAAGCCAAAGTCCGACTCAGCCTCACTAACAATTTATTTTCATGAAAACCCGAAATGAAGGGAATAAGCCAAAATAATTGTCCCTTCATTTCTTCTTTAATTCTGCTTGAGCTAATAACGTTCTTCCCGTTTATATGGCTCTTCCAGCACCTCTGGTTTACCAATAGGCTGTCCTCTATATTTGTATTCAACGATAATCAAGACAGCAATGGTCAGCAGATACGGGACCATTTTCAAAAAATAAGATGGAATTTGTACGCAGCGAGTTGGAGATGAAATCCTAACGCATCCAAACCACCAAAGAAATAAGCTCCTACCAAAGCACAAATTGGGTGCCAACGAGTAAAGATGACAAGCGCAACCGCAATCCAACCACGTCCAGCTGTCATTCCTTCTGCCCATTGAGGAGAGAAAGATAAGCTCCTCCTATCCATTTAACATAATTGTCGCGCCGAATCGGCCACCATCGTTCTTTAACGGCATCCATTTCATAGAGGTAAAAGTCTTCTACACCTCTAAATGCTTGAATATTCAGTTTTCAATAACCATTATCATCCCTTTTCTCCGATTCCATTGATTCTTTTTCATTTGCAAGATGGATGGACCGCTTAACGGCTCGGATAATCCCCCCATATCCGGTGCAACGACAAAGGTTGCCCGAGAGTGCTTCTGTAATCTCTCCATCTGTTGGATTTGGTATTTTATCCACAAGAGCCTTCGTTGCCATAATCATTCCCGAAGTACAATACCCACATTGAAAGCCACCTTCACATAAAAACGCTTCTTGAATAGTATGTAATCGCTCGCCACCTATCCCTTCTATTGTCGTAATGGATTTTCCGTCTGCTTGATAGGCAAATAGTAAGCATGAGTTGACAAGCTCGCCCTCCATTAAGACAACACACGATCCACATCTTCCAATACCACAAGACACCTTTGTCCCTGTAAGATTTAAATAATCTCTCAATAAAGAAACGAGTCGTACAGAAGGAGGAATACACAGTTCATATGTTTGACCATTTACGCAAATAGAAAGGTCAAACTCTTTTTTCAACTGCACATTCATTTGTCCTTCATTTGTTTGTTTGTTCAAATCCATTCGATCCACCCCCTTGATTCCACGACTTCCAATATTTCTTCAGCTGATACAGGTAATTGGCGCACGCGATGGTCAATCGCATCATGAATAGCTTTCACAACAGCCGGTATAATAGCAATGGTCCCAATTTCTCCAACACCCCTAGGACCATATGTATCACCCTCACATAAAGTTTCTATCGCCTGAATAGTAGTTTGAAATGGAATGTCAGCTATAGTAGGTATCAAGTAAGAATCAAAATTCGTTGTCTTATATTCACTTTCTATCATTTTTGCCTCTTCCATAAGCGTGTAGCCCAACGACATGATACCGCCCCCTTCTATCTGACCACGGTAACCTTTCGGATTAATAACCGGCCCTGCTGCAACTACATGCTCTATCTTTTCCACCTTTACGAATCCTGTTAAAAGATCAACTTCTACATCTACTTTGATTCCTCCAAAAGAATATAAATAATGACCACCGTTAACAGCATCCGGCGTAGTAGGGAAATGGAAACTCGTCAAAACCGTTAAACTATCCGCTGTATCAATGGCTGCCGCCAATTGCTCATACGTTATACAAACTTGCTGATCATCTTTTTTCCAAACGCCTTTTTCTCCGAGATACAGCTCTTTTTCTCTGAAACCTGTCAATGCCGCTGCTTTTTTGCACAGTTTTAATTTAAAGTCCTCTTTCATGTTCTGTATCGCCTGCCAAACCATACTCGTACCTCTAGAAGCTGTAGAAGACCCTGAAACAGGCACTACCGCCGTATCGCCAATGACTATGCTAATATCGTTTGGTGAACAGCCAATTTCCTCAACGACCACATTTTCTATTACCGCTAACAAGCCTTGACCACATTCCTCAAATCCGAACGAGACTTCTATTTTACCGGCCTTAGTTAATGTCAGCTTGCCACCTGCATGATCCAACCGGCCAAACCCAAGACCACCACCATGCATACAAATGGCTATTCCTCTTCCTTTTCGTTTCCATTTTTCGTTTTGGAGCGGTAATGACTTTTGTAATAACTCATTTATTCCTTCCAATACTTCCATCGCTCCATTCGTTGGAGCGATTCGTTGCCCTAGTGGACCTAAATCTGTGGTCTGTCGAATATTCTTCCTTCTGAATTCAACTTGCCCCATACCAATCGCATCCGCTAAACGATCAATCTGCCCTTCTAGTGCAAACGTTATTTGATTTCCGCCAAATCCTCTAAATTCACCTGCCACACCATTATTCGTAAAGACTGATATTCCTTCTACATCAACATTCGGAATCATATACGGACCTGTAGCATGTTCTACAGCAAAATCCAAAACCGCTGGACCAAGCGTTGCGTAAGCCCCTGTATCAGCTGTTATTCTCACTTTATGCGCCTTAATCTTTCCATTTTTATCAACACCCGTTTTCATTGAAATTTTCATCGGATGCCTTTTTAATCCTGCATTTACAGATTCAGTCCGTGTATTATGCATCTTAATCGGGCAACCCGTCGCAAGAGCTAACAGCGCACCATACGGCTGAATATTCAGTTCATCTTTTCCACCAAACGAACCACCCATTGGACTGGAAACGATGCGAATGTATTCTTCAGGCATAGCCAAAATCCGAGAAAGCTGAAAGCGATCTTTAAATCCATGCTGTGTACCGGCATAAACAGTTATCTTCCCTTCCTTCTCAGGAACGAACACCCCTCCTTCCGTTTCCAAATAAGCATGCATTTGTCTCGGCAATTCGTACGTTTCCTCTACAATTACTGCACATTTTTTGAAGCTTTCGGCAACATTTCCGTTAGAGTATGAGGAACGATGAAGGATATTACCGCCAGCATGCAATTTCGGTGCATCCGGTCGAAGTGCTTTTTCCGGATCATCAATGATCGGTAGCTCTTCGTATTGAACATCCATTAATTGCAAGGCTTGACTAGCTATCATTTCTGATTGGGCGGCAACGGCGGCAACGGCATCTCCCATATAACGGACCACCTCTTCACAAAACACAGGTTGATCGGGAATGACAATGCCAAATCGGTTCATCCCTGGAACATCCTTATATGTAAGAACTGTATGCACACCTGGCAACTTTTCAGCCTGTTCAGTATTAATCGAAATTATTTTCGCATGAGGAAATCGGCTTCTTAATACTTTTCCGTACAACATATTCGGAAAAGTCAAATCCGTTAAATATTTCAACTCACCAGTCACTTTCGGTAATCCATCCGGTCTGACTCTTCCATGTTGATCAGAAACATTAAACGACATAAGTATTGTCTCCTTTCATACCGTCGGCAGAATACGGTCTCATTATATGAATAGTATCTTTATAATGTAGTCAAGCCTATGAATGCTCTATCATTTGAAGGTGAGAGATCAACAAATTTGCAGCAACCTTTTTTCGATAGTGTCCTGTAATGAAAACATCCGTTGCTGGTACAAATTCTTGTTGAATCGACCGATACACACTTTTCCAGTCCACTATATTCAGCTGTGTACCCAGCAATAATTTCTCTGTCCAGGTCAATCGTTGAGGCGCATTATCACCACCACCGATAGCCAACCTGATTTGTGTAATTACTCCACGATCATTTATGCTCACACAACCTGAAACAGTCACAATTGCCGCTGTAAAGGCCTCGCGTCTACCTATTTTCTTGTAAAAACAATGTTGGTGATTTGAACTTTCAAAAAGGGGAATTTCGATGTTTGTAATGAGGAAATCGAGTTCATTATTTTCCTGTCGAATCCATGTCCACAGGCTTTTCTTCTTATAACCGGTTGGTGTATAAACACCAATCTCTGCATCCATTGCCAATAGTGCTGGGATTACGTCTCCAAAACGACAGGCAATGTTTCCTCCAATTGTTCCTCTATTGCGGACGGAAGGTGCAGCTATATTTTTCAACGCATCACTTAGTAATTTTCTTGTTTGTTTAATTAATACATGATGTCGACAAGTTGCCAATGTAGTTAAAGCTCCTATTGACAATACATCATAATGTACAGCATTTTTTATAGTCAGTTCTTCAAGTTCATGAATGCTTGATACATCAATCAAATAATTGGGAATGCCCTTCCCTTTTTCCCATTCAAGTTGCAGGAAGGTCCCACCTGCTATAAAGCAAGCCTCCTTTCCCCATTCGGCTTTTTTCATTACTGCTTCTTGAATCGTAGAAGGCTTTATGATTTTGCTCGTTTCAATTGTATAAGTCATTACATTCGTTCACACCCTTTCATGTCTAACTAACCCTGACAACATACTACCAACCTGCAATAATTAACATAAAATAACAAATAACGTAATATTTGTTAACATATTACCAATTTTCATTTTGTATGTCACTATTTTCTGAACAAAAATAATAATATTCATTTACACAAATCAATAATCATGTAAGGAAATATAACAAAAGAAGCTTTTGAAAAGTCTTCGAATGACTTTCCAAAAGCTTCTACCACTTGCACTTTAAGAAAATATATAAATTGTCAGCAAGAAGTGCACTCGGCGTTGTTGATAATTTTAGGTGAAAGTATAAGTGCAACTAGCGCCTCTGGCTAAAAGGCAAGCCAATCGGCGAGTTTTCTTTATCTATCCTCGACTAAAGCGATAATTCCAAGTTGTTTCTTTTTTTGCAAAATAAGAGACTACAAAGAAAGCCTCATCCCTCTCAACATATTGATTGGAATAATCTTTCTGGACGCCTCTTTCCTTTATGCATTCACTAAATGCTGTTAAACAATAATGATCTCATCCTCATCATGAGCATCTACTCCGTACTCTACTAGCAGTTTCGTTCGGACAACCGTTTCTACTCCTTCTCCCGATTTCAAGTGATCTGCCGAAATCGGAAAATGGAATGGAATCGTTATTTTCTCATTGGATTGTACATGATCAATATCCGTCAAAATAATCTCTTTCACTTCTTTTTCATGATGAGAAAAATCACTATCTTCTTTATCCTGTTCATATTTTATAATTAAGGTGAGAATGATTCCCTTCATTTCTTGATCGGAAATGCCACCCGTAATTTCTACTTTTCCAGACACTGTATCTCCTCTGGCATATCGTTTTTGATTGAGTATGGTGTTGACCACAACATTACCGAAACCAATTCTGGACATGAATTTTCCCAACATATAAAGCACCCTTTTCAATGTTGTATATACTTAAAAATTCTATTCAACCGATGTCTTACTACCTGTTACTTATGACTCTAAGAGCGGCAAATGGATCATGAAAGTCGCTCCTTTACCAAGTTCACTTTCTATTTCAATTTTTCCCTGATGATTTTCAATAATTTTATAGCTGACCATTAAACCAAGGCCTGTTCCTGTTTCTTTTGTTGTAAAAAATGGGTCCCCCAATTTTCTTAATTCGGACTGAGAAATACCGACACCTGTATCCTTAACAATTACACATACATTATCTTTATTCTTTTGCACTTGAATTGTGAGTGTGCCTCCATCAGGCATTGCTTCTATTCCGTTTTTGATCAAGTTCAAAAACACTTGTTTTAACTTATTTTCATCACATAATACAAATATTCCCTCATCTGAATTATTTAATGATAAAACAACTTTTTTCTTTTTGGCCTCATAAGAAAATAATGCTAGTGTATTTTTCACAATATCAACCAAGTTGTTTTTATAGTATAATTCCTTTTGTGGTTTTGCCATCATCATAAACTCTTCCACAATATTATTCACTCGGTTTATTTCATCCAAAATGATTTCTAAATGTTCTCGTCTATTTTCCTGTTCTTCATCTAACAACAGGAATTCCGTATAGCCCCTCATACTTGTTAAAGGATTTCTGATTTCATGGGCAATACCGGCAGCCAATTGACCTAATGCGGATAATTTCTCTTGTCGATAGAGGAGTTCTTCCTGTTTTTTCTTTTCTGTTATATCATTTCGAATAGCCAAATACTGATAAGGCTTCTTCTTTTCATTCAAGAAAGGAATAATGGTCGTCTCTACCCAATAAAGCGAACCATCTTTTGCTTTATTCTGAATTTCACCTTTCCATACCTCACCACTTCCGATTGTTTTCCATAAACTCCGAAAAAACTCTTTGGAATGGAATCCTGAATTCAAAATGCGATGGTCGCTTCCAACCAATTCTTCTTTTGAATACTTTGAAATTTTACAGAAGTTCTCATTCACTTTCGTAATCAAACCTTTAGCATCCGTAATCGCTACAATAGAAGCTTGATCCAGCGCGTATTTATAATCTTGGACTTCTTTTGATGTGATTTTCAGCTCTTTTTCAACATCTTTACGCTCCGTTATGTTCGATGAGATGAAAATATATTGAAAAGAACAAGATCCGTCATCCAAGAACGGGATAATAGTTGTGTGTGACCACCATCTTTCCCCCTCTTTTGTCTGATTGCAAATTTCTCCGTCCCACGCCTCTTTTTGCTTCAGTAAGCTTGCCAATTCTTTAACAACAGATGGATTTTGCTCTTTCGAAAAAAGAAAATTATAATTCTTCCCAAGAAGTTCTTCCCGAGAATATTTCGATACTTCAACAAAAGAATCACTAACATATGTAATCATGCCTTCTGGATTAGCAACCAACACAATCGATGTATCGTCCAAAGCTTCCAAAATATCTTGCGTGTATATATTTTTTTCCATTTCTTTTTTTCTCATCACTATACTCCCAACCATTCATGCACCTAAAAACAAAGTCACAAAATAATTAATACAAAATCTATTTTATTGAACGAACCTGTTTACCGTGTATTTTAACAATTGTACGTCGAAAATTCGAATACATGATTTCATCACAATAAATATTCCACTTTATAACAACCATATCATATTATTTTGTCGAAATGTATAAAAAAAATACGTTTGCACCTACTTCTGAATATTTAGACTAACCTCTATCTTTTTCCTGGTTTATCCAGATATAATACATACTATAAATCAATTTATTTAAAGGGGAAACAATATGTCTGAATTTACACATTTCAACTCACAAGGACGCGCAAAAATGGTTGACATCAGTGATAAACAACTAACATCCAGAACTGCCATCGCTCAATCTTCCATAAAAGTTAATCAAGCAATCTATAAACAAATACTGGATGGAAACAACAAAAAAGGGGATGTGCTGGCAGTTGCCCAAGTAGCCGGTATAATGGCCGCAAAGCAAACTTCCACTCTCATCCCGATGTGCCATCCCCTTTCACTGACAAGTGTTAACATTACTTTCGAATGGAAGGTTGATGATCATCAACTTTCATATGAATTATTCATTTTTGCAGAAGTTAAAACAAACGGTTTAACAGGTGTTGAGATGGAGGCCCTTACAGCCGTTTCCGTCGCTTCATTAACAGTGTATGACATGTGTAAAGCCATCGATAAAAATATGATAATCGGTCCGACGATGCTACTTAAAAAAACAGGCGGAAAAAATGGGGACTACATACGTTGATACGCCCCCCTTTTCCTCATTATGACTGCAGCCTTCTTACCTCTCCTACCACATGTGTTAATTCCGGTAAAATCAGCTTCTCCATTGCCAACTGTACAGCACCTAAGGAACCAGGCATGGAGAAAATAGCCGTTTTGTTTGCAATTCCGGCTATAGCTCGAGATAAAATGGCAGCCGAACCAATCGTTTCATAACTCAATATGCGAAATATTTCCCCATAACCAGGAATCCGCTTATCTAATAACTCCTCGACTATTTCGATTGTAATATCGCGACTCGCAATACCAGTACCACCATTCGTTAGAATAACATCAACCTTTTCACAGTTACATCCCTCAAGCAGTGCATTTAATAGCTCTGTTTTTTCATCTTTTACAATTTTATGCAAAACCACTGTATGTCCGCTCTTCTTTACAAGCTCCCTTATTTTGTTTCCGCTTTTATCTGTCGTTTCATCCCTCGTATCACTTACGGTCAAAATCATGACATTCACTTGGTTCGGCGCATCTTGTTTATGTTGAGTTACACTCATTTTTCTCCTCCTAATTCTTCGCATTCACGAATAATCAGCCAAATGCCTTTACATTAAGCAACTTACCCGCCACTTACCGGAGGAATGAATGCTATGACGTCTCCATCTTTCACCATCACTTCATCCGATGAATATTCCTCATTTATTGCACACATAACATGGTTTAATTCTACAGCCGGGTACTGTTGTTGGATGATTTTTTTCAATTGTCGGATGGTGTATCCTTCATTTTTGAATAGTAACTTTTTTTCTCCTATCGCTTCCTGCAATTGAGCAAACAATAAAATCGTAATCATCCCTTCACATCCTTTATTTTCGGTCCACCCGCTTGATAAGCTACGTTTCCAAGCTGATTACCCATCCATTGTGTGCCATCTTCCCAATATTCTTTCTTCCAAATAGGAACGATTTGTTTAATGCGTTCGATGGCATAAGCATTCGCCTCATATGCTTCCTTACGATGCGGAGAAGAAACAGCAATAACAACAGCAATTTCCGAAACTTCCAATTTACCAATTCGATGTGAAATAGCCACTTTCGTCCCTGGCCATCTTCCGCGGATTTCCTCACCGATGAGCATTAGCTGTCTGATTGCCATTGTTTTATAAACGGCATACTCTAAATAAAGTGTCCGTTTACCATCTGTAAATTCACGTACGGTACCAATAAAGGTCGTAATGGCTCCTGCTTCTCTTGCCATCACCTTTTGAATGATTTCTTCCACAACTATTGGCTCTTCCACAATAGTAAAAAAGGATTCTTCCATATCATCTTCCTCCCTTATAAGATTTTCGACCGTTCACTCAACTGCAAAAGGCGTAGTGATCCCTTCTCCTGCCTCTAGCAATAAAATGTTGACGAATTGCCCTTGCTTGTATCCTTCGACATTTGAAGGAAGAACAATCAAGGCATCCGCTTCGATTAAGGAAGAAATAGCGCCAGACATATCCACACCGGAAGAAGTAACATAAAGTTTCGCTTCTTCATACGATGTTTTTGCTCTAATCAGTCTAGAATAAGCGTTCGGCACAGGGAAATCTTCTTTCAATATCGCTTTTACATAGCTTAAATGCGGGTAATCACTCGATAAAGCCGTACGAATGACAGGGCGGACTAACAACTCAAACCCTACATAGCTTGCAGAAGGATTGCCTGACAATCCAAACAACAGCTTATCCTCATATTTTGCTACTGTCGTAACACTGCCCGGTCTCATTGCGATTTTATTGAATAAGACTGTCGCTCCCAACTGTTTATAGATTTCAGGAAAAAAATCATAGTCTCCTACTGACACACCACCTGTTGTAATCAATAAATCTACTTGTTGCAGAGCTTTTTGTACACCTTCTAAACAAACCTCCAACTGATCAGCCAATTTTCCAAAATAGATAGCTTCCCCCCCTGCTCTATTAATTTGAGAAAGAAGCATATATGAATTGCTATTACGAATTTTTCCTTTTTCAAGAGAATCATTGACTTCAAGAAGTTCACTGCCAGTCGCCAATACGCCCACAACCGGCTTCTCACATACCAGTACCTCGCTAAATCCAAACGTCGCTAATGCCGCACATACACCTGGGTTAATATAGGTACCTTTCTTCGCAATGAGCGTTCCTTTTAGCGCATCTTTTCCTTGAAAAAAAATATTTTCCCCATCAGCAACAACGCGTTTAATCTTCACATGTTTCTGTTTATGACAAGAAACGGTCTGTTCAAACATTACAACGGCATTACAGCATGCAGGAATTTGAGCGCCGGTCATAATTCGAACAGCTTGAAAAGGACCTACTTTTCCCGAAAATACAGAACCAGCTCCAATTTCACCAATGATTTCAAACATAATTTGATTTTCCTCGCTAGCGTGTACCGTATCTTCTGCGCAGATTGCAAAGCCATCATAAAGCGAACGATCAAAAGGCGGTACATGTTGAGTAGCATATATATCTTCCGCCAAGAAACGGCCATATGCAGATGAAAGAGGAACACTTTCCCTTCTCACCGTCGTTTTTGTTTCCATGACCATTTGGATTGCTTCCTCTATTGAAATAG
Organism: Bacillus sp. (in: firmicutes); assembly: GCA_051873995.1. GTDB lineage: Bacteria > Bacillota > Bacilli > Bacillales > DSM-1321 > Bacillus_AD. Next base: position 19,715 of record JBJEFL010000124.1, on the reverse strand, counting down.
CTGTACGGTTTTCAATCATGCCTCAACACCCCTGTTATCCTAATATTTGATAAAAGATATTTTTGGCTGTAAGTATATCGTCCGTACCATGCACAAACACACGACCATCCTGAAAAAAAACCACTCGACATTCATTGAACTGACAAGAAACCAGATAAGGATTTCGTTGAACAGTTCCTTGTAGCAGTAATTTCCTTTCTAATTTTTCAAGGTCAAAATATTGATGGTGAGCATGTCTTATTTGGACTGTGTTTCTGCCGCATAAAACAGCAGTTTTCGTTTGGGAGTCATAGTTCAAAGAAGGATAAGTCGGTTGGTTACCACATGACGGACAAGCTTCATCTTTTGATTTATTCATGTTCATGGAATAATGTTGATTATTCCATAGATCGATGGCAATTAACGCCTTATTCAAAGCTGAAAAATCTTCAACAAGAATTTTTAAGGTTTCAGCTACTTGATAAGACGCAATCATTTGGACAATAGGTCCAATCACTCCAGCTGTATCACATGTTGCATTGACCAGCGGATGCTGTTTAAGTACACACTGTAAGCAAGGAGATTGCTGCGGAATGATTGTGTAACAAAGTCCAAAACTACCCACACATGAACCGTATATCCATGGGATATTGAATTTTTGCGATAGATCATTCAAAATAAAGCGGCTATCAAAATTATCCGTCGCATCAATAATGACGTCGACACCTTTTAATAAAGGCTCCATGTTTACTGCTCCTGCATCCATCATATGCGCATGGATGTTTACATCGGAGTTAATTTGCGTTAATCGCTTTTTCGCTGCAATCACCTTTGGTAACTTCAACTGGGCATCCCTTTCGCAAAATAACTGCTGTCGCTGTAAATTGCTCCATTCGACATAGTCTCTATCGATTAGTGTGATGGTTCCGATACCTGCCCGAACTACCGCTTCTGCACTTACACATCCAAGAGCCCCTACGCCTACTAGCAGTACGTGTTTCTTTCTGATAAGCTCTTGTCCTTTTTCACCGATGGGAGAAAATAATTGTTGCCTTGAATAGCGGTCTTCCATTGAAAATTCCTCCTCGTCATTGTGGCTGTTGGAAGCTTACATCATCTATTTGGCTTTTTGTGAATAAACAATAACATTAGAAAAGATAGACCAATTACAGTACATACCCATAACCAAGCCAATCTCATGTTACCCGAATCAATTGCCATATAGATGGCAGTCGGTAAGGTTTGTGTGACTCCTGGAATATTCCCGGCAAACATGAGGGTCGCCCCAAATTCACCCAGCGCCCGCGCCAAACTTAAAAGGCAGCCCGTTAAAAGAGAGCGCAGCGCTAAAGGAATCGAAATAAATAGAAACACTTGCCATTTATTCGCGCCTAAATCCAGCGCTGCTTCTTCAAAAATCGGATTTATGCTTTGAAAACCGGCTTTCGCACTTTGAAACATTAGCGGAAATGCCACTACTGCCGCCGCAATGACAGCAGCCCACCAAGTAAACATAATCGACTGGCCGAATAACCACTTTATTCCTTTTCCAATGAATCCTTCATTCCCTAAGACTACGATTAACATAAACCCGATAACTGAAGGCGGCAATACTAAGGGAAGCATCAACGCTGTCTCCCAAAAGACTTTCCCTTTAAAACGTTTTACCGCAAACAGCCAGCCTACGAATGTTCCACATAGAATGACTGCTATTCCCGCTGCTATAGTCACTCCAATGGATAATTGAACAGGTTCCCAAAATTCTTTCCACATCTTATTCTCGATTAACAATAAAACCATATTGAGATAACAACTGTTTCATTTCATCACTTTTTAAAAATTCATAGTATGCTTGAGCTTCCTTTGGATGCTTTGTAGATTTTATAACACCCGCAGGATACATAATTTCATCATGACTTTCCTCAGAAGCACTCGCTACTATTTTGACTTTCTCCGATACTAATGCATCTGTTTTGTACACAATACCCATATCCACATTTTTCGTTTCGACATACGATAGCACTTGCCGAACATCCTTTGTATAAATCAGTTGATTTTGCATTTTTCCCCAAACATGATAATATGTCAATGCTTGCTGACTATATGTTCCGGCAGGCACGACATCTGGTGTGCCTATCGCCAGTTTATTAAGATTGATTTCCAACAAATCTGAAAAATTATTCACCTGCAAATCTGAAGTTGATGCAGCAATTAACACCAACTCATTTTTAGCCAACTGCATTTCACTTTCAATAAAACCAGCGTCTTTCAATTCAGCAAAATGATCTTCTGAAGCTGATATGAAAAGGTCAACCGGCGCACCTTGTTCAATTTGTTTCGCCAATGTTCCCGATGCAGCGAAATTAAATTGCAAGGAGATTCCATCATGCTCCTTCAAAAAAAGTGTCTCTGTTTCTTCTAAAACATCTTTTAAACTAGAAGCAGCCGATATCGTCAAAACCACTGGTTCCGTTTCACTTTGTTGATTTGAACAGCCGACGAGAAACCATACTGCACAAATACAAATAATTATTCTGAACATTTTATTCATAGGCAAGCTCCATTCCTTTTATTTCTACAATCACAATGGGCATAAAAGCATTATCCGGAACGAAGATATGCACTTTCTAATAAAGGAGCAGTTATATGTAAAGAGGAAGTCTTTTATCGGAAGCCTGAAGCGTATTACCCCCCGATATAAGACATTTCAATTTTGGAAGAATAGTTTGCCCTCCCTGGGCGCAGCCTGTCTTTCGAGTATTGGTCATCTCTTTTATTCCAAACGTTCGTAATGTATTCTCTCAATTGTTCATCAGACCATTGCTTTTCTCTCAGTTTTTCTCGAAGGTTCTTGCCGGCGGATGCAAATAAGCATGTATACAGACTGCCGTCAGCAGACAATCGCGCGCGGTTGCAGGTGGAACAGAATGCATGTGTAACAGAAGAAATAAAGCCGATTTCTGTTTTTGTCCCTTTATAGCGATATCGTTTAGCAACTTCTCCAATATAACTTGAAGCCACTGGCTCTAACGGCATTTCTTGATTAATCTGCTTGAAAATTTCCAGACTGGGATATACTTCTTGTACCTTCCAATCATTCGAATTTCCCACATCCATATATTCAATAAATCGTAATGTATGACCTTTCTCCAAAAAATACTTAGCCATCGGCAGAATTTCCTCATCATTCACACCTGCTTGAACAACCATATTGATTTTCACGTCCAAACCGACAGAAGCTGCTACATCAATCCCCTTCAAAACAGTCTCTACCGGAAAGCCTTTACCGCTCATTTTTTGAAATATGCTGTCTTGTAAACTATCCAAGCTAACATTGATTCTCTGTAAGCCAGCGTCTTTCAACCTTTTCGCAAACTTGGCAAGCAAAATACCATTTGTAGTCATGGCCAGATCCTTTACGCCTTCAACCTGATGTAGAAGCGCTATTAATGAAGGTAAATTCTTTCTTATTAACGGTTCACCGCCCGTAAGGCGAATTTTCTCCACTCCTAATGATGCAAACACCTTTACAATTCGCCTAATTTCTGTAAATGACAACATATTTTCTTGTGATAAAAATGCATAATCCGGTCCAAAGATGTCTGCTGGCATGCAATATTTACAACGTAAATTACACTGGTCGCTTACAGAAATCCGCAAATCTCTTAACGGTCTAGAAAATCGATCTACAATTTTGGTATTATTGTCTATCATCAACAAATCTCGCCGCCTTTCCATAATGCTTTCAAATGATGAAAATCACTTTCTGTATCAATATCCATTCCCCATAATGGCTGATTAAACGTTACACTTCGCAGCGTTTCCTTATGTCGTTTAATAATCTGTTTCCCTCCTTGATCTCCTGTGATAGAAAGAAAAGCCGGGAATAATTTCGCATCAATCAATACCGGGTGACCAGGTGTATCTTTATATTCGGGTCTTACTATTCTAATTTCTTTTGCACGATAAGATTTATATTCCTTGATTAACGCATGAATGACTTCCGGCGGCACAAATGGTTGGTCTCCCAAAAAAATAAAAGCAGCATCAACTTGGCCATTGATGCAATGAATACCCGCTTTCAGTGAAGAAGACATGCCTTTCGCATAATTCTCATTCCACACATATTGAATCTCGGGCATATCATTTGTCACACTTTTTATTTGTTGGATATGCTGTCCAGCAACTACGACAATGGGCGTTAAATTGGCAGTGGCCGCACATTTAATCGGATATGTAATAAGCGGCTTACCGTGTAAAGGCATCAATAACTTGGGACAGCCCATTCTCTTTGATATACCCGCCGCTAAAATGACCGCTCCAATTTTACACATGAATTTTCGCTGCCCCATGCAAGGATTCAGGTTGACAGCCTGCTCGGATACTCATCATTTCTGCTACAATACTAATTGCCACTTCATCCATCGTTTCCGCTCCTAGATTCAAGCCGACCGGAGAATGAATAGGGCCACTATCTAATTGATAACGGATATTCTTTAACATCTTTTCTGTACGGCTTAAAGGACCTAATACCCCGATGTACCGCGGCTTGCTTTCAATTGCTAGCTTCAGTCCCATTTCATCTTTTTCCTGATGATGGTTCATAATCACCCACCAACTATTGAACAACTCCTCTCTTGAAATAGCTTCCACGCTTCTTATAATTTGTACCTTTGAAAAAGCAGAGTGTTGGTGAGCATCTGTTCTTGAATCGAATACCGTGACGGCAAAACCAACTTTCTTCGCTAATTCAACAAGCGGCACTGCATCACGCCCGGCTCCGGCTACAATTAACCGCTCCGACGATTTTACAGCATCCATTACATATGTTTGACCATTACATGCGAACAGTTCCGCCCTAGTTTGCACCTTCAAAATCTGCTTGCCCTTCTCAATCAATTCAAAAGGTGCATTTTCGATATTTCCATGTATATGATTTGTTTCCTCTATGGCTAAATATCTCCCTGTATGTACTTCAACGATTAAAGAAAATGGTTGGTCTTTTTGAAGAAGTTCGATCAATGTGATACCGAAAGAATCTTTAGGCGACATTGGCATAATCAATATTTCTAAGTCGCCTTTACAACCGATTCCTAAGCTCCAAACATCGTTTTCGCTCAAGTCATATTTATGTGTAAGCGGGCGATTCTTTCCCCATGCTTTTTCTGTCCATCCATACAAGTCATTTTCCAAGCATCCACCACTGATTGTTCCAAACATAAAACCATCTGAAGACATCATCATTTTCGTTCCGGGCAATCTATAGGCAGATCCCTTCACATCAATCAACATGACGAGTGCGACCTTTTCTTCCCTTTTCCAAGCTAATGCCATTTGGTCCATTACTTCCTTGAATTCCTGCAAACGAGACATCTATATCCCTCCCACTAAAAGAAGACATAATTTTCAGATTAATATTCCGTTTTAATCTCCCTAACAAGTAAAGTATTACTATTTATACTATAAAAAAGAACCAATATCTGTCAATTATTTTTACAAATAATGTTATATCTTCTACCAAAATTTCTACATACAAAAACAGCCTTCAGATATTTTAGACTCTGAAGGCTGTTTTACAATATTTTTCAATGTTTAAATGTTTTTTCATTAATCAAGAACCTTGATTGTCACTGTTTTTCTACCCCACTCAGCAACTTCGCTCTCTGTAGGTAGATAAACATCAATTTTATTTCCTTTAATTGCTCCGCCTGTATCCCCGGCAATCGCTGTTCCATATCCTTCTACATATACTGTAGAACCTAATGGTATCACTGATGGGTCAACTGCGATGACTTTTGCATTTGGGTTGGCATTCAAATCAATCCCGGTAGCCGTTTGTCCGTATCCCCCATCCGCATTACGTGTATACGCTGTAGCTGTGACCGTCATCGTAGTTCCTGTGACTGCTTCTTCTTCTACTGCTGGTTCTTCTGTTACTGTCGATTGCTCTTCAACCACTGGTGTTTCTTCAACCACCGTTGTTTCTTCCGTTACTGTCGGTTCTTCTGTTACTGCCGGTTGCTCTTCAACCACAGCTGTTTCTTCCGTTACTACCGGTTGCTCTTCAACCACCGTTGTTTCTTCTGTTACTGTCGGTTCTTCTACCGTTGCGGAAGTCGTTGTACCGTTATTTTGCACAAGTAATTTCTGTTCCGGATAAATCAAATGTCCTGAAATATTATTCCAGGCTTGCAATTCCGCCACCGTAACATTATATTCATTTCCGATTTTCCATAATGAATCGCCTTTTTTTACCGTATAATATGGTGATGTGACCGATAAAGTTTGATCCACATAAATCAAATCGCTAGATAGTCCATTCCATTCTTTTAAGTTATTAATTGTTACACCATGCTCTAGAGATAAATGTGATAACGTATCACCTTTTTTTACAGTGACTTCTTCTGCTTGAGCAGCCATTCCAGCTGTTGTAGTTAAAGCTGCAACTGCCATAAATGAGAATAAAGTTTTTTTCATGTTTTAATTTCCTCCTGGTAGCTTGTTTAAATGCTAACAGAAATAATCATAACATGAATTTTCATAACATAATGAACAGCTCCGTTATAAATGCATTACATTTATTACAGTTCAACCACACCCTCATTACACACTATTCATGGTTTTATCCAATTGCCTAGATGTAGCTACACCTGTCAAGAAATTGATTGTTGTTTATGTAATTTTAGGTAATTGCCTTATTTCTTCGTGCATCGACGAACCACAAAGTGGACAATTAGTTTCAGCCGATGAAAATTGCATTCTCATCCAACCATTACAATCCTCTGATGTACAAGCATATACTGACGTATCTTCAATAATGACTTCTTCCACTTCCTGTGGTTTTTTAGAAAAGTACATGATGAAACCTCCTGAGCAAATTCTCTAATCGAACATCCTATCTATAGTTTATGTAAAGAAATGCATTTTATCCCATCATCAATGAAACATATCCACCTCCTAAATAGAAGATCACCTCCTAAATAGAAGATCACCTCCTATCACTTGAAAGATATTCTACAATTACAAAAATTAAGCTTCTACATCATCTTTATCTTTCTCTTCTTTTATCTCATAATAATATTAGACATATAAAAAGGAGGCGAAAGAAAGCAGTGAAACGTTTTGCAGAAACAGTTATTAAACATTTCAAGTTCACTTTCATTATTTGGTTGATTATCGTTATCGGCTTATCTTATTATGCAATCGATTTACCTTCCAAATTACAAGGTGATGGATTCCGAATGGATGGGCAATACGAAAATGTTCAAAATGAACTTGCTGATACGTTTGATTTCCCGAAAAATACGATGATTGTTGTGTTTGAAAAAGAAAAAGAACAATCTCAGGAGCAATTTTACGCTCACATAGAATCCGTTCTGAATGACATTGAGGAATTACATATTACTACAGACATCCAATCTCCTCTTGCTAACAAAGATCAGATGAAGGATACTGTTGCATACAGTGTTTTGTCGTTTGATGAAGACAATGAGGAAGTAACACAATATGTAAATACCATAAGAAAAATAACAGATGATTATAGTCATACGATGTTGACCGGTAAATCCGTCATTTCAGACGATATGAGCACAGCTAGCAAACATGATTTAATGATTGCTGAAATGATAGGTCTTCCCTTTGCCCTACTTGTTTTATTACTCGCATTCGGCAGTGTGGTCGCTGCCATCATTCCTCTTGTTATCGGGGGATTTACAGTTCTATCGGCTCTTGGTATTTTAACTTTACTCGGAAATTCCTTGGATTTATCCGTTTTCTTATTGAATGTTGCACCGATGATCGGATTAGCATTAAGTATTGATTTTGCTCTCTTGTTCATTAATCGATATAAAGAGGAGTTACAGCATTCAGAACCAAGACAGGCTGTTAAAACAACCATTCAAACAGCAGGAAAATCGATTATTTTTTCAGCGATATGTGTATTTATCGGTCTGGCTGCCATGCTGATTATTGAAATTGATATTTTCAGAACGGTCGCTATTGGCGGGATGGTTGTTGTAGCTATGGCCGTATTTGCTTCTTTGACTTTATTGCCGGCCATTCTGATGCTAGTCGGCAAACATTTAAATAAAGGAACACTCTTTAAGCAAAAAAAAGATTCCAGCATGAAATGGCGCTCTTTTGCGGAAGCTGTCATGAAACGTCCGATTATGATTACAATTATCGCAACGTTCATACTGATAATCGGCATTATCCCTGTTAAAGATATTGTTTTGTCCATTCCGGATGAACAATCTTTACCAGCCTCTTATGAATCAAAAGAAGCTATTTCATTAATTAATGAGGCATTCCAATTAGAAGATACGTCCACTGTTTATATTATCGCAGAACGAGACGGCGGATGGACTACTGAAGAAGGGTTAGGGGATTTAGAAAAAATAACTGATTCACTCAATGCAGATACATTAGTCGAAGAAACCACTTCACTTTATAGTCTAACAGAAGCCGAAGATAGCGAAACATTATATGGCATACTTGAGAATCCTGAAAGTCAATTAATTGTTCAACCTATCATCGATCAGTTTGTACGTGATGAAAAAATGCTGCTTCCGGTCACTTTAAACGTGAAGGCTTCTTCTTCGGAGGCGCAAGAATGGGTTCGCTCATTTTCAATCAACAATGAAAATATAGACTATACCATAGGTGGAGATCCGAAATTTAATCAAGAAATTTTTGATGAAATTTCCGATAAAGTATGGATTGGTATTGCACTGGTGTTAGTGAGTACCTATTTAATTTTGCTTATCGCTTTCCGATCAATTATCATTCCATTGAAAGCCATTATTATGAATGTTGTCGGACTCACTTCTACTTTCGGAATATTAGTCTGGATTTTCCAAAATGGACATTTCGGCATAAACCCGTCTGATATTGCGTTAATCATACCTGTATTTGTCTTCAGTATCGTTTTTGGATTAAGTATGGACTATGAAGTATTCTTAATATCACGTATTCACGAAGCATACGTAGAAACTGGCGACAATGACGAAGCAACCATCGTCGGGCTTTCTTCTACCAGTAAAATCATTACTTCAGCGGCACTTATCATGATTGTCATAACAGGTGCTTTTGCCTTTACTGGCGTTGTTCCAGTCAAACAAATCGGAATCGGGATAGCACTAGCCATTTTTATTGATGCTACTATCATCCGTTTATTGCTAGTTCCTTCTTTAATGAAACTATTGGGCGATTGGAACTGGTGGTTACCTTTTACAAAGAAAAAGCATACATCCACAAAAGGAAAAACGAGCTAGTCGAAAGACTTTAGCTCGTTTTTTCATCTTAGTTTATATGTTCCTTCATAAAGACATAGCTTGCCTTTTTATCGGCGATCACTTGTATATGTCCAGCCATCTTCTTGATAAATTTCGCCATCTTTCATCAATTTGCCTAAAGCACGTTTAAAGGCTGCTTTACTCATCTCGAACGTGCGCATAATATCCTCTGGCGTGCTTTTATCACCATATGGCATTGCCCCACCGCGAATTTGTAGATATTGCAAAATAATCTGGCTATCATCTTGCATCTTATCCTGTTTTAATGGAAGTAAAGACACATTCAATGTCCCATCCTCTTTACAGTCAATTACACGCCCTTCCACATATTGACCTAATCGTGGTTCACGCTCACGTTGACTTTCGTGAATGAAACAGCAATATCCTTCCTCCGTCAGCAGATAACTGCCCACTTTCTTTGTTTTATAAATATATCCTTTTACAGTCTTATTCATCATATTATCAGGCGCATCAATACTCATATCCCAAATAACATCATCCGTGGCAAGCTTTCCGAATAAGCGTCCTGTCTTATCATGACGTAATGTAATGTATAGCTTGTCCTCTTTCTTAGGCCACACATTGTAATGGAACGGCAATTCATCAACAGAAACCAACATGTCCTTTGAAATGCCGATATTGACAAACACGCCAAGATTTTTACGATAGCCTTCTACCGTACCCCAACCATATGTATCAAGGGTAATATGAGGAATGCTCATGGTCGCAGATAATCTTCCGTCCCTGTCATGAAAAAGAAACACATCAATTTCATCACCAACTTGTATGTCACCATTTATTTCATTATTGTGTAATAACACACGATCTTTGCTATTTCCATCAGTTAAAAAGTAACCAAAATCTGTTTCACGATTTACAGTTAACGTTCTAATTTCTCCAGCTGTTAATTTACTCATAGTAGTAATCCTCCTTCAACTTACACACACTCTTTTGGACACTGATATTTACTTTATCATTTTTACGAAAAGAAGTATACCTATCATAATCATTATTATAGTACTTTTTTCGTTCATTTATCTTATAAAGGAAGAGTAATCTATGCATATAGTGGCGGACAGTCAGACATTGGGATGTTATTACATAATGAATATAGAAATGTAAGAGGAAATAATGAAAGGAAGTATATAATGGGTAAATCATTAGCTGATTCACTAAAAGCATGACAGATGGTGTATGATGAAATAACAGAACATTCCCCTCTTACGTTCTATCAAATGGCTGATTCGTAAAAGAGGAATGCAAGATAGTCATTCGTGTCGAAATATTTATTAATCAATCGCCTTTATGTAACCATTCTTATTTTTATCCTGCGGCAACCACAAAAGAATGGCATTTTCATGAAGTAGTGAGATGCATTCAGCACGGAATTCAAACCATTGGTCACCTCTCTATTCCGCATAGTAAGGTGAAGGTATTCTGTAATGAATGAACAACCATACTCAGTTTCTCTTTTTAAATAAGCGTTAAAATTTAAGGTGTGTTTTCGTATTTCCATCCACTGTTTGTTCAACGATAACATATTCTCCACTTGGAAATCTGCTTTTTACCGCTTCGACTGCACAATCAATACAAGGAAAACCTGCAGTCCCTAAAAAATTTGAATTTTTATCATATACTAAAAATGTATTCATTTAGATTACCCCTTCCATTTTTGTTTTGCTATGTTCATTATATCACTAATATTCAGTCTTAAATTTTTATATTTTGTGAATTTTTTAATACTTTCCCATAAAACAACAAAAATAAACCAATCTATCTCGTAAACGTTGTTGCCTATGAAAAAGTAGTGAGTATAGATGGAATTCCGCTCAAGAATGCTCGCACCTTACACCTCTATCAACTACCTCTTGCATAGAGAAAATAGCAAAAAACGACAGTTATAACTGCCGTTTTTAATAGCTAATAGAAGACAAATGCTAGTATAATTTTAAATTTAGACTTTTTCCGCTTTTGGTGTTGAACTAAAATACACTGTGACAAACAATCCTGCCAAAAACGTAATCAAGCAAAGAATCATTGTTCCCCAGCTCGTTGGAATGCCAGGGAACACAGCAAAAATCGAACCGATAATCAACCCGATAATAACGGCATATGTTATATACGGAAAATGCTGCAATAAATAAGAAATGGCTTTACTGCTAACAATGAAACCAATTGCGACCCCTGCTCCAACAACTAAAATGATTGGTATATTTAATGTCGATAAAGCGGAAATCACCGTAGAATATACACCGAGTAATAATAAAATAAACGAACCACTTATTCCTGGCAATAACATGGCCATACTTGCCACCCATCCCGAAAGGAATAATCCGATTGCACTCGGCATTGTCAAGGAAGTGATTTCCAATGCCTCCTGTGGACTAATGAATGCTAGAGATGCCAGTAGAATAGCAACAATTAATAATGAACTATAATGTTTCCATGTGAAGCGTTGCTTTACTTCCGCTTGCTTTGCCAGAAACGGCAACACACCGATAATTAAGCCGAGGAAGAAAAATTGAGTCGGCTCATAATGATATTCCAACAAATAATCAATCACTCGACTAAAAAACAGTAACGTAATGCCTATCCCCATGCCAAGAGGAATTAAAAAGTTAAGATGCTTCTTCCAGTCACGGCTGAAAAATCCGCTAATTGATTGTAATAACTGATCATAAATGCCTAAAATAAAGGCGATCGTTCCCCCACTTACTCCAGGAATTAAATCACTGATTCCCATTAGGATGCCACGATATATATTTTTCCATTCCAATGTTATCTTCCGTCCTTCATAGTTGTTTTTATCCTCATAATTATAAATTAATCTATAATAAAATCAAGCATCCGTAATACAAAACGAAATATAGTTAATCAAAAAAACGAAAACTTCACACAAAACATCTTGTTATTTTTCTTTATAAGACTAGTCTAAGGTAACCTCTTTCGAAGGATTTCTTAAATAGTCAAACATTAAGAGTAATTGTGATTTTACATTCCTTCTTATAGATAATTCAGGCAAATCATGTTCCGCAAAAAAACAAATGTCCTTCGTTTCAATACTTGTCATTGGTTGACCTCCAATAACATTGCAAAGAATAAAAAGTTTATAATATTGATAAGGTTGTAGCTGCTCCTTCTCCTTATTTGTATCCAAGATAGCCAATAGTCTTTGCGGTATTACATCATACCCCGTTTCTTCTTTTACCTCTTTGATTGCATTTTCAGTTGGAGACAATCCAATATCACAATAGCCTCCTGGTAATGACCATCGTCCATCACTAGCTTCCTTGACCAATAATATTTTTTCTTGATGAAATATCACTGCCCGGACGTCCACTTTCGGTGTTTGATAGCCTTTTTCATTTGTAAATAAATTCCGAACCTTTTCGATTTCTAAATCTGTATACTTACTTATAATTTCTGCACTCAAATTTCTTAACTCTTCATATCTTTCTCGATCATACATATCTTTTGTATAGGTTAACCCTGCTTGAGAGATAGCTTGTATTTTTTTTGCCCATTGAAGCCATTGATTGCTCATACATTCCACTCCTTACTTGAAACTTATTCATCTATTAATCGTCTATACCAAATAACAATCAATGTATACTAGAGTCCCTCTGATATTTTCACTTTCTATTATATTACTAAAGTACCTCATTGGTTTTTTAATCAAACAAATACCTAAATCTATCATTAAATTCACTATGAAAACCGCATGGTATTCCCATTTCTTGACTATGTATGATACAATTTTTCAAAATAATAAAATTTTCTAACATTAATTGAAACTTTGGAGGTATTTCTTATCATGAACATCATTCCGGCTCAAAGGATGGCTTCTTTTTCATCTTCGATTTTCAGTGAATTAGCTACTCTCAAATCAGAAAAGCAACAACAAGGTCAAGCCATAATCGATTTAAGTATAGGCAGCCCTGATTTGCCACCTCCTCCATTTGTGAAGGAAGCCATTTCAGCACTAGCCTTAGAAGATCGCTTATATGGTTATCCCTTAAAAGGCACAGCTGAATTTCATCATTCAGTTGCCATGTACTATAAAAACAAACATGATATAACACTCAATCCACAGACAGAAATTGTACAACTTATGGGCTCACAAGATGGATTGGTTCATTTACCGATGGTCTTGACGAATCCAGGTGAATATGTTTTAGTGCCCGATCCTGGCTATACAGCTTATGCGACAGGAATTGCAATGGCCGGTGCTATCCCTTATTATATGCCGCTCACACAGAAGAATCATTTCCTGCCTGACTTCTGTTCGATTCCAGAAGAAGTCGCCCAAAAAGCTAGCATGATGATTTTAAATTTTCCAGGCAATCCAATACCTGCAATGGCAACAAAAGAATTATTTACAGAGGCTATTTCATTTGCCCAAAAATACAATATTATTATTTTACACGACTTCGCTTATTCAGAATTGTATTACGGAGATGAAAAGCCAATTAGCTTTCTGTCCTTACCCGGTAGTAAAGAAGTCGGAATCGAGATGAATTCCTTATCAAAAAGCTACAATATGGCTGGTTGCCGAGTGGCATATGCGATTGGAAACGAAAAAATCATCTCGATGCTTAATCAGTTAAAATCCAATCTCGATTATGGCGTATTCTTCCCGATTCAAAAAGCAGCTTCATTAGCTTTGCAAAATGGCGCTGAATATAACAAGGAAGCTAGACAAATTTATCGTCGTAGAAGAGACTGCCTAGTGAATGGTCTCAATAAAATTGGCTGGGAAATAGATACACCCGAAGCAGGTATGTTCATTTGGGCAAAGACCCCACATAATTATGCGTCAAAACCATTTTCTTTCGATCTTATCAATCAAGCAAATGTCGCTGTCACACCGGGCATCGCATTTGGTCCATCCGGAGAAGGATATGTGCGTATCGCTCTCGTTCAAGATGAACACATTTTGCAAAAAGCTATTCAATCGATTGAAAAATCAGATCTCATCTAAAAATTTTTTCAATGATTTATAAATAAAACAGTGTAGCTCTTTTTTATTTGGAAGCTACACTGTTTCTTTGTCTGTTCATTTTTTCGTCGAATTATATTTATTTAAGAATGACGAAAAAAGGAGTACTATATAGTCAGATGTGATTATTAAGCAAAATTCAATAGGTTCACGCTAGTGACAGCATCTGATTCAAATCAGCGTAACCATTCGCCAAAGCAGAATGGATACGAAGGAGGATACCGTTATGAGTGAAAAAAGCAACGTAAAACTGGTTATCATCGGTTTGCTATTAAGTATTTTAGTTGCATCCATGGATAATACGATTGTTTCAACTGCAATGGGCACAATTGTCGGTGACTTAGGAGGCATCGATCAATTTGTCTGGGTCACCTCGGCCTATATGGTAGCAACCATGGCCGGTATGCCGATTTTTGGTAAACTTTCAGATATGTTCGGCCGTAAGCGTTTTTTTATTTTCGGACTTACCGTCTTTTTGATTGGTTCGGCACTATGCGGGCTTGCTCAAAGTATGGTGCAATTAAGTATTTTTCGTGCCATTCAAGGAATTGGTGGAGGCGCTTTAATGCCGATTGCTTTCACTATTGTATTCGACATTTTCCCTCCTGAAAAACGAGGAAAAATGACCGCTCTACTCGGTGCGACATTCGGGATCTCCAGTGTATTCGGTCCTTTATTAGGTGCATACATAACGGAATATATTAGTTGGCATTGGATTTTCTATGTGAATATTCCGATTGGCTTCATTTCATTATTGCTGATTACAAAGAATTATCACGAATCGCCGGACCGCTCGAAACAAATCATTGATTGGGCTGGTGCCATCACGTTAGTCATAGCAGTTGTCAGCTTTATGTTCGCCATTGAATTAGGCGGAAAAAATTACGAATGGACTTCCATTCAAATTATCAGTTTGTTTGCTATTTTTGTTATTATGTTCATTTCTTTTCTATTTATTGAGACAAAAGCAAAAGAACCGATTATCTCTTTTTCCTTATTTAAAAGACGATTATTCGCTTCATCACAAATACTTGCATTCTTGTATGGCGCGACCTTCATTCCGTTGACAGTTTATATTCCGATTTTCGTTCAAGCTGTCTTTGGAGGCAGTGCTACTAATGCCGGATTAATCTTAACGCCGATGATGCTCGGCTCTGTTTTCGGAAGCGCTATGGCAGGTATGTGGCAAACAAAAACAAGCTTCAGAAATATTATGTTTGTTTCGATTTTCACTTTCGGATTAGGAATGTTCTTGCTTTCCACACTTAATCCTGAAACAAGTCGAGGGTTATTGACAGTCTTTATGGTTTTAACTGGATTCGGTGTTGGTTTTTCATTTTCACTTCTTCCGACCAGCAGCATTCATAATTTGGATGCTTCAAACCGAGGAACGGCAAATAGTACGAATGCCTTTTTCCGTTCATTAGGAATGACTGTCGGAATTACCGTATTCGGTAGCATCCAATCTTCCGTTTTTACCAATCAAATGGTTGCTGCTTTTAAAAATCAACCTGCCAATACGGAGTTTTTAAACAATACGGACTTAAGCACTATTTTCCAGAGTGGTCAACGAGAATTAATACCGGCTGATATTTTACAAGTAATCATCGACAGTATGAGCAAATCCATTACAAGTGTCTTCGGCTTTGCTTTAATCGGTATAGCACTTGCAGTTATTTTTGTATTCTTGATGGGGAATGAACGAGTGGTCATTAAACAAGAAGAAAAATAAGAAAAGCGCAAGCGCCCATCTAACGACGTATGAGGCTCTCAAGATGAGAGTCTCAACGACGAAGATGTAAAGGCGTAGCATACTGGAGCTAGACAGTGTTCACACTTCAGAATATACTTTGAAGGAGCTGATTGTCCTCATTTCGCTATCCTGTGCTAAAGGCTGACGGTCGATTGAGGAAAACATATTGTAATAAAACACACTAAAAAAGAAGCTGCAGAGAAAGATTCATTTCCTCTAAAAATGTTGATCGGAATAATCTTTCTAGACACCTCCTTTTTTCAATGTTCTATTCCCGAAAGATTACTCACCTTCTCGTAAACTTTCATTTTCAGCATCATAATTATACGCTATATTATCAATTTTCCACTCGGACTCTTCTCGATTTAAATAAATATGTAGACTAGTCGTTTGATTTGCTGTCAACAAATTAAACGAAGCGCAAATAGCTGCTTCACTTTCCCATTTTAAAGAGACAGGTTGAAGCAGAAATTGTTCGTTTGCATCCCATATCTCTGTTCTCATTCTCCCGTTTTCCAAAATTTCACTGGAATTCACAACCTCTATATTACTTGTTGTACACTGATTTGCCTGCTCTATCTCCCCAGTACTCGCATCTAAAAAGAATTGAATCACCACTTGTTCCAATTCCTTTTCTAATTCTTCCTGTTGAGACAATGCTTCCAATTCACTTACTAATTCCGCATTTTTTCTCTTTAACTGTAAATTTTCATCCATAATTTTCATTTCTTTATCAGAACTAGATTCCGCTGTATTTAAGCAAGCACATAATAATAAACATAATATACACGTTACGGATAACTTGAGTACTTTCACTATACTCTCCCCCTTATACCGTCTCATCTACCAATATGTTCAGTCTTATCTTATTAGTAGTACATGTTCCCTATCCTTTTGTGTATGAAACTATTTGATAATTTGCCAAGCTACGAACTTCAGAAGCATTAAGTGCTCCATAAAAAAAACAGACAGGTATTTTAATCATTTTTAAAACGTTAAACAGAGACAATACCGAAAATAAAAAACACCAGAAACAAATAACAGTTAGACATTTATTCACCTTGAAAAATATGAACGTAAAATATAAGTGAAGATATTTGATTCATTTTTAAAATGAATATTCTTATTCACACTGATGTATTAAAGATACTTGGAGGTTTTACTTAAATGATTACTGTTAATAACGTAAGTTTGCGTTATGGAGAGTACTTTCTAGCCAAAATCTCTAAAATCACTAAAAATCATTAATTTTACAAATCATAATTAACGTGATGCGCTATGGTTGCTTCTCGATTACGTCCATACCTCTTGCACTCTTGGCATTGGTACTCATGTTTTTTCAGTGTCCGTAATCTCACATTCTTCCACGCTTTACTCCTGTAAAACTTATCTGTGTCATCGTACCTAACCATCACTTAATATCCTTCAATTGATGAATCAACCTTAGCATTTCAACATAGTACAAACTCTCCGCACCATATCGCTCAATACGCTCTCACTTTTTCTCATCACCTAGTCGCTTAATCTCATCTAACGCTTGACTCACATCAATAAGATTAACCGCCATCAACGTGTAATGCTTTTGCTTAGTAACATCGTCTCTGAGCGTATCTAATGCTCTAACCAATTCATCCATGCTCAACTCACACTCATCACCTAAAGCATCACTAACAATATCTAAACATTCATACATCTCTTTAACACTATATCTCTTCATCATTTCATTCTCCTTTAAACTAATTCATTATCGCGTTACTCAGACGCTCTACAGCCGAATTACAAACGTTTGAACATAGACCCGTCCGTTTAAATAGAAAAGAGAACATCTAATGCCGATGTCCTCAAACAACCTTTTTATTTTATTTATTCATTTAATCATTAAAATTCATCTTTCATCTTAGTTTACCATTTAATATTTCAAAATTTTTTTTGCTCTAAACACGTTTTCATTTGCAGAACAATACACTATATGGATTGATTTTAATTAGGAGGTAAAGACATGTATTATTTCTATAACTCGCCTTATATATTTCAATTTCACCCCCATCAAGTGGGATACCCACTTCTCCAAACAAACCATTTAGAAAGACAATTGCCACCTTCCGAACCACAATCGCTTAAAAATTCAGCAGAAAATATAAAACCATTATTAATCGATGTTGGAGTTGTCAATGAAAGAATAATAAACTCACCTACTTTTGCTCAAGAAATAACATCTGCTGCTCAAAAAGGAAATCATCAGGCAGTTCATCATATGATTAACAATTTGGATATTAGCAACAATGCCAGTGTCTCATTTTCCCCTGGTGGTATTTTAATTACCTATACTCTTAAAGAAAATGATAGTTGTTATATCACTACATTTCTAAACTGGAAAGCATTCTTTTAATAGATCTTGCATCACCTTTTCCCATTCAATCTGAATGGGATTATTACTTTGATTATAAAAATGGTATTTTAATCAATATCTACATTTAAAGATAATAATATTAAGTCCTCTAAATTGACTCCATTCGACTTAAATTCTTATAAAACAAATTTCATTCTTTCAACTTTTTCATTTAAATATTTTTCAAACTCCTCGCTCCAAAGATAATTAGTAGTTAAATCATACATTTCTTGTTTTAATTCTAAATACTCGTTATAAAATTTTGGGGCAATCCAACCCTTTCCTTCTAAAAACATATATCCATCTCCTTTAAAATTGTTCATTTATTTTAATTTACATTTATAAACCTAAGTGCCTCCTCATTTTTAAAACCTTTATTTTTAATACATTCTTTTTTCGTATGTAATAGCTCCTACACTCCCCATTGTAATACCCCATGCAAAGTAAGAAGGTGAAAATATTTGTAATATTAATCGATACTTTTATTGAATACTGATTACTTGTGCTTTATAATTATTCTTTAAGTGTTATAGTTTAAAATACGTTAATCGTATACTATAAATTTGATTTTTAGTCTTAAAGTCGATTATCAAAAGTAACTCAAACCCTTGATACGACTAAGATACTTGGAGGTTTTGCTTAAATGATTACTGTTAATAACGTAAGTTTGCGTTATGGAGATCGTAAACTTTTTGAAGATGTAAATATTAAATTCACTCCTGGAAACTGCTATGGTTTGATTGGTGCAAACGGTGCCGGAAAATCAACTTTCCTTAAAATTCTATCAGGTGAAATTGAAGCTCAAACAGGTGATGTTTCAATGGGACCTAACGAAAGACTTGCTGTTCTAAAACAAAACCACTTTGAATACGAAGAATTCGAAGTAATGAAAGTTGTTATTATGGGACATCAACGTCTATATGAAGTTATGCAAGAGAAAGATGCCATTTATATGAAAGAAGATTTCTCTGATGAAGATGGTATGAGAGCGGCTGAATTAGAAGGCGAATTTGCTGACTTGAATGGTTGGGAAGCAGAATCAGAAGCGGCTATTCTTTTAAAAGGTCTTGGTATCGCTGAAGACTTACACGACAAAAAAATGAGTGAACTGACTGGTTCTGAAAAAGTGAAAGTATTGCTTGCGCAAGCCCTATTCGGCAAGCCAGACGTTCTACTGCTAGATGAGCCTACCAACCATCTTGATATTCAAGCTATTCAATGGTTGGAAGAGTTCTTAATCAACTTTGAAAATACTGTAATCGTTGTATCGCATGACCGTCACTTCTTAAATAAAGTATGTAC
>JBJEFL010000123.1:0-2004 GCA_051873995.1 Bacillus sp. (in: firmicutes) | reverse complement strand
GGGGGGAGATAAATTGGACTCCCCCTCTAAATTAGGGAGATGTTGTATTAAGCAAGTTAAAACCTGTAAGCATGGTTAGTTAAATGGGGCAGTTAAAAAATATATAAAGATAGATATGGTTCATAAGTGGAATGAAATTCTACAACCAGTAGTATGGGAATGCAGCATTGGAAATGGGGATTATGATGGATAAAATAGCTATAGAAAAAATGGCGAAAAAATATAAAAAATTCTTTGAGAGATTTGCAGTTATGCCGTTCGTGTTTAAGGATGGGATGAACGAATGGGTGTTGGTAGAGTACAAGAAATATAAAGACTATGATAACCGAACAGGATTAGCGATGTTTCCAGAGGTACAACTTCCTTCAGAAAAGAAAAGGGAGATTATGTTTTATTTTGCCTCTGTCTTTGGTGGATTGATGAGAATGCGGGAAAATGTGCTCCCGCGTATCCAGGTGACTGAAGAAGTAATAGATACATTTAACAAAGCAAATCGTTTACTTGAAGATTGGGCCAATGATGAAAAGAAACGGGAAATGGCTGTAGAATTCAAAGTGTTTACTGAATTCATATTATGGTGCCAAAATGAAAAGAATGAAAAATATCAAATTATTAATCGGATGGAAGAAAAGCTCTTTGAAAACTATAACTTTACAAGGGAGGATAGAGATGTTCTTTTTGAGGTCATCCCACATTTCGATGTCATAATATTTCTGCAAACAAAACGCCAAGAGGAGCAATTGGACCATACACGTAAGCTGTTGGAAGCATTAAAAAAAGAAAAAGGAAATCTTAGTAGGGAGAATGTTTCTTATTTAGAGCGACTGTTAGATACCTATTGCAATAAAGGGGCTGTAAAAACCTTGAAGAATGCACTTGATAAAATGCCCTCTTGGAGAGAAGTACCGGCAAGGGCGGAAAGCTATGAAGGGTTATTAAAATCTTCTATAAAGGAGTATGCCAAGAGAGAGCAAATAGATGTGGAAAACCATATGCGCATTCTCAGGAATTAAGGGGATAGAAGACAACATAGATAAATTAGGAACCGAAATTATGTGGAATTTAATTTTTCGAGGAACATTGGACTTAATAAAACCGATTAGGAAATGAAGTGGCGATAACCAATTATTCTAGCAGATTGGGTGATCTTAATGGAAAAACCGATACGTGAAGCATTCACATTATTATCGAGCAGGATTGAGCATATTTTGCTTTTAGGGGTCACAATTTTGGTTCCTTTTTTAGCTATGCATGCTATTATAGCAAATTATATTATGGCCATAACTCCTACATTCTTTGGAACAACTATTATAGCGGATATATATAATTCTTTTTTGACTATATTCCTGCTTCTTTTTTTACAGATTCCGTTCATTCGTTATATGTTCAATGAATATCAAGGTAATGAAGGAAGTTTGCGGAATGCATACTACTATTTCTTTGTTAATGGTTTTGAATTTTTTATGTTTGCTGTAGTGGCTAGTTTAATAGCGACCTTAGGGTTGGTTTTATTTTTTATTCCTGGTCTCATTATCATTACTCTCCTTTACCCAATTCCGTTCATTGCAACGATGGAAAATAAGAGTGTTTGGAAAAGTGTTAAGTCAGGACTCAGATTAGGCAGGAAACACTTCTTTAAATTATTTATACTTGTATTTCTGTTTGCTTTTATTGAGCTGTTTATTTCCTCGGGTATAACTCTCTTAATTTATTCACTCACTACCTCCTTTGCGGCACAGTTATTAGCCCACATGTTCTTGAACCTTCTCTTCTTCCCTATAATTACGTTAATCATTAGCGGATACATCATTAAGTGGAGAGAAGAGATTTATACAATTGAAAAGAGAGAAACCGAAGAGGGGTGGACTTAATGGACTTCAAGCGAGCAGTCAGTGAGGAGGAAGGTTCAGCCACATTAGAATTTCTAGGAATGGTCCCTCTTGTCTTCATGGTTATGATGATTGCCTGGCAGTTTGTTGTAGGCGTCCATGGAGTAATTGTTGC
>JBJEFL010000122.1:0-2013 GCA_051873995.1 Bacillus sp. (in: firmicutes) | reverse complement strand
CTCTATATAAAATAGACACTGTTGTCACACATACAGCACCCACATTCTGTGAATTGCAGAACAAAAATGGATTGCAGCAATGGGCAGTATATGATGACAGTTTACTTGCTGATGTGCAGAAGGAACGAGAGACAATGGATGCCATCTTCGATACTTTGAAAAAAGAATGTGATTCGATTACCCATTGGTATTACGGACATTACCACCAAAGTTGGCATTCTTCTATCAATGGAGTTCTATTCAAAATGTTAGATATTATGGAGTTGGTCGAACTTACCCCCATTAAATCCCGTTAGAATAAAAGAGAAGTTGATGAGATGCTGTTTTCTTAAAAGATAAGCGTATTCCTTTTCCATAAGAATCAAAAAAGATCTCCTGCAGAGAGCGACAAACTCAGGCCGGAGATTTTTTCAGTAAAAAGAAAAAGAACGAGAATTATGGAGTATGTAAGGTTCCAGTTTAGGTTTATTTATCACATGTATATATACATGCACTCCTTAAACTTGAAACTAAACTCGTTAATGCAAGGCTATAGTTTACTTACCTTATTATATATATAAGCCTTTCTAAACTTAAACCTAAACCTAACAGACTGGCAATCCTTTTCTTTTTACCGAAAAGAGAATATGACCTCTGGAATTTTTGTTTTGGTATTGGTTCATCAAGAAAACGACATATTTTGCACGAAAAGCGTGAAAAACTTGCAGGATATTTGGTGCTATGTGGATTATTCGTTAATTTTGCAAGCAAAATTTGCAGAACGTGCAAAAGGTAGTGTGACGCAATTAGTATTAACCCCATAAATAGAAAGAACAATAGAAAGAAATACAAAATAATCGATTGGCACATGGAAGCAGAATGTGCAGTACATGCTCCAAATGTTTCCCAAATGTTTCCCAAGCTCGATATATGTTGTTGATAATCAGTACCCATTAGCAGCCGCGCAGACAGCCTTCGAAGAATAATCGAAGGCACCCTCACGCACATCAATGAACGCAACAGAGGCTCCTCTCTTGTGGAACTCCTCAGCGATACATTACCGATGCCATGCGCGCCGCCTGTCACTACTGCTACCTTGTCCTTATATTCCATGATTATACTTCTCCTTAATGTTCCAGAATCTTTGATGGACTTGGAAAATTACGACTTAAATGTTAACTATTCGTCAATGTTGTTCATATTACTATCTAATTTTATTATTGTTGCTCTAATGGATTTTTCCTCAAACTGTAGAACCATAGTTGGGTTATCGACAGCTACCCAATTTTTGCTATATTTTAAAAATGTTGTTAGTTTAGGTGATTTAAGTGCGTTTGTTACAACACATAGACGAAAAATTTCCTTATTTTCAGATGCATTCATTTTCTCATATTCATTTTTGGAGAGAAGTACATCAAGTACGTCACCTGAAAGTCCTTTGACTTCGATTTTTAGTGAAACCCCTTCTTTTGAGGCTTCCAAGTCCCAACCTTTATTCTCTTTTTGAACATCATGGATTGAATAACCTAACGATTTGTAATAGTTGGTAACATAAGCAATAGATCTCTTTTCTACTTCGGCTTTTTTATCCGCATAGACATTCTTTTTGCTCTGCTTTAACGAATAGTTCTCTATATATGAAAGGACTTCATTTCTAAAAAGAATTACTTTTTTCCTATCTGAAGGTGTGCAATTTATAGTATTTCCATCAGCATACCATACAAGGCTTTGCCCCATAAAACCAATACCTCGTGGAATTTTCATTGTCCGACTATCAACTGGGATAAGGGTACAGTCTTTCTCATCGGCAACAACGTTGTATTCGTAATTCTTTCGTTCCTTTTCTGACGATTTCTTAGGGATGGAGAAAACTGTTGCATGTTTATACCAGCCGATGATATATCTACCTCCAACTTTTTCGTTTGGAGCTGTCCAGACTACCAGAACATCATCCAGATGGTCTTTGTAAATTTCTGCGCCCTCTATACGTGCAAGGTTC
Organism: Bacillus sp. (in: firmicutes); assembly: GCA_051873995.1. Lineage (GTDB taxonomy): Bacteria > Bacillota > Bacilli > Bacillales > DSM-1321 > Bacillus_AD. Next base: position 35 of record JBJEFL010000122.1, on the reverse strand, counting down.
GTTCGACCATTTTCAACAAAACCATAGCATTTACC
>JBJEFL010000121.1:0-2040 GCA_051873995.1 Bacillus sp. (in: firmicutes) | reverse complement strand
CCCATTTTAAGCATTATATTTTGTGTTAATTTAGTAAGTATTATAAAGAAAACAAAAAATGATGAGAGTACGAGTTTTAATACGTTCTTATTAACAATTTCATTTGTATTGATAACTTGGTCAATAGCAATGGTTGGATTAGCTGGTTGGTAATTATAGAGGATAAAGTTCATCTTTAACAATAACTATTACGAAAGGTATACTTTTTTGGGTTGTGAATGTTAGGTATCTTATTCTGTGAAGTAATATACTTAAATTATCGGGTGCTTTAATTCAAGAATGAATATCAAAATAATCAAACTTGTCATAAAACCCCTCCATTTTGAAAGAGTGAATCAAAATGGAGGTTTTTATTTTAACGCTACACTTACGCTTTTCTTATTTATGATTTTTTAACCACATAATGGAGCTGTATGCGTGTGCTGCTGCTCCTGTTGTCAGTATGTCTTCATCAAATTTCACACTTGGATGATGCATCGGGTAGTCAAATCCCGGATCTTGTTCTTTTGTACCGGCTCCGATGATGAAATAAACACTTGGCACTTTTTCGGCAATGGAGGCGAAATCTTCTGAGCCCATTCCTTTCGTTTCAATGCCGACAATGCTTTGTGGAGGCAGTATTTCTTTCAGATAACCAGCTATGTCTCCTGCTACCTCCGAATCGTTTGTCAACGGCGGTACAGATGATAATTCCTCCAGTTTGGCGGAACCTCTGAACATTTTTGCGGTAGCTTCGGCAATTTCTCCCATTCGTTGAAATACAGTTGCTCCGACTTCTTTCGAGTAAGTTCGAATGGTTCCTTCCATCACTACTTCATCAGGGATGACATTAGGTGTAGCTCCCCCTGCGAATTTGCCAACAGTTAGAACAAGTGGCTCAGTGGCAACAATTTCGCTGTTTTTTATTTCTTGTAAAGCCAAATAAATATGGGCAGCAATATTTATTGGATCTACGCCTGTTTCTGGCATAGCCCCATGGCATCCAACCCCTTGAACTGTGATTCTAAATCGAATACAGCTGGCAATGCTGGTGCCTTTCCCATAAATGATCAAATTTGATGGTGCCGCGGATTTCACATGAAGAGCCATGGCGGCATCTACTTTTGGATTTTCAAGCACGCCGGCTTCAATCATGCTTTTAGCGCCAGTAAATCCTTCCTCATCCGGTTGGAATAGTAGCTTTACTGTGCCTTCTATTTCATCTTCATATTGTTTCAACAGTTTCGCTCCACCGAGCAGCATCGTGGTATGCATATCATGTCCGCAAGCATGCATATTGTTATTCGTCGCTTTAAAACTATAATCGGTCATTTCCTTTATCGGAAGAGCATCCATATCTGCTCTCAAAAGAAAGGTCTTACCCGGTTTCTTGCCACCTGCATACGCAACGATACCGATTCCAGCTATTAGCGTAGGCTCGTATCCATACTCAGTAAGCTTTTTCATAACAAATTCTCTTGTGACCGGAAGATCTCTGCCTACCTCCGGATGCTGGTGAATTTCCCTTCTTATTTGTACCAATTCATCTTTAAGCGCCTTAGCTTGCTCTACTATTTTTTGCATATAATCACCTCAATATCTACGTTGCCCCAATTATTAAAATTAGTTGCATTTTTTATATTGATTATAATAAAAGATGATAAATCAATAAATTATTATTTTGGAAAAATTTATTGACAATTTTAGATGGTCCCATTTGCAATAATGTCCGAGTTCTGAGATTGCTATCCATGTGATGCAAATCGGCGCAGTTTAGTGGAATGGACACTTTACCATGGGGAAAAATAAGCCTCAAAAAGGGTAAGGTAGGCGGGAAAATGAACAAGAGAATGTGCTTGCGGTTTTTGATTATATGTTTTATTTGTTTGGCATTGGTTAACAAGGGGGCGTATGCAAGTCCGAATAATGCGCCTCCTTCTTTTGAGGAGAAATTCATACAGGCAGGCTATACATCTGTTGAAGAGGCAGTGGAGGAGTGTGAACATTATTTTAACGGATTTCCGAAAGAAGTCTCCCATCCTCAAGGAATGGGAAGGGCGT
>JBJEFL010000120.1:0-2071 GCA_051873995.1 Bacillus sp. (in: firmicutes) | reverse complement strand
GCCATCCAGCATAATACTTGTGCACTTCCATTCCATACGTCGCCGTTAAAGTAAAGGATTTCTTTCAATCCATCAAATAGGAAACGCATTGGAATCCATGGATACACCCAGTTTGCATAAAACGCTGGCATCATTTCTGGTACAAGCTGAACTAACGGCAAACCAAAGAACATTAATAGGACAAAGATTGGAAGACCTGCATAACCAATCCAAGATACTACTGCCAATATAAGCAGGATAAAGCCACAACTTGCAATAGATGCAAATAAGGCAACATCGTTGAAGCTTGCATATTCAAAACCTAACATCCACGTTGTCAGCCACGTTACGACGTATCCTGTAAAGAAACCAAGGATAACGGCTACAACTGTTTGTAGTAAACGGAACTTGATTTGTTCTCCAATTGATGAGAATAGGCGTTTACGTCCTGCAAACCATAATAATAAGGCACTGACCACACTTGCTAGCCAAATTGGTTGGAACAAAGAAGCAGGCGCACTTGCTAACGAACCTGTTTGATTGACTGTAATTACTTCACTTTGAATCGGCGAAGCAAAAATTTGTGCTTGTTGGGTTGATACAGGCAGATTGTTTTGCTCCATCACACTGAATAATTGCTTACTCATATTGGCATTCATTTGTGTAACCATTGTCGTCAAAGCTTGATTCACTATATTAGCTACATTCGCATTTTTTCCTTGATTCACGTAAATTTGTAAACTTGGTGATTCCGGTGCGGCTGTCTGCAGAAATGCATATTTCTCCGAGAAATCAGCCGGGATAAATAACGCGCCATATAGCTCTTGCTCTGTCATTAACTCATCCATTTCTTCCTTACTCTCTAACACTACAAATTCAAATGTGTCCCCTGCAGCTGCCGCATTTGTTTGAACCATTTCAACAAACGTTTGGCCCATTTCGCCCATATCTTCCGTAACAAGCCCAATCGGCAAGTTTTTGGCTGCTGAACGGGCGCTTGGGATTTGAGTAGAAACAAAGATGAACAATAAAATAAGGACTGCCCCAAATGCAGCAAAGAAAAATTTATTATCTTTCATACGAACTCCTCCTCTATTCGTTAATGAACACTGTGTTGATTAATAAGCAATTCGATTATATACTAGAAAAAATCACGTAACCATCGTCAATTCTTCTTGAAATGTTCATTAATCAACACATTTAAAAATATGTTCATTAACTTATCGAGAAAAGAGGATTATTTATGACTAATAAAACTGATCGCCGTATAGTCCGTACGAAAAAAGACATTAAAGAAACATTCATCTCCTTGTTAGAAGAAAAAAGTTATGAAAAAATCTCCGTAAGGGATTTAACAGAACGTGCGAATATTAACCGTGGTACATTTTATCTCCATTACTTAGATAAATATGACTTATTGGAAAAACTAGAAGATGAACTATTTAAAAAGGTGCAAGCCATTATTGACGAAACGAAACTTACTAGTCATCCTAATGTTGCAGATTTCGCCAAAGAGCGCCTTCCTTTTTTCACTCGATTATTGCAATGTTTTCAAGAAGAAGCTGCTTTTATGAAGGTCATACTTAGCCCAAATGGAGACGCAAACTTCAAGGAGAAAATACGCCAAGTCTTCCTCTACAATTTAGACGGCATTGTCCCTCACGCATCGAAAACAGATCAATTGAACTATCCATTGGACTTATTGATTGCGTATATCTCATCGGCTCATTTAGGTGTGCTGACTTATTGGCTGCAAAATGGTTTAAAGCAATCTCCTGAAGAAATCGCTACTATGTTGCTTGAAATCACACTGCAAGGCCCTCTAAAAGCCAGTGGTTTAGATAAGCTCTTTATAGAAGAAAAGTGATAACATGTTATCCTTTCTTAAGTCACGAAAAAAGACTGCTAATCGGCAGTCTTTTTCCCGTTCAAACAACCAGTAGTCATTGTTTATCAAACAGACGAATATTTATATTCCACAAACGCCTTTAATTAAGAATACTTCATTGTGATTTTTTAAGAACTGTCTTAACAACAATGGATTTACGTCTAGCTGAAAAGTTGATGCATTTCATCGACCCAGAAGAGATTA
>JBJEFL010000119.1:0-2078 GCA_051873995.1 Bacillus sp. (in: firmicutes) | reverse complement strand
TATGTCAAATTATAATAGGCTAAAATTAGTCCTCGTTGAACATCAAAAGACAGGGAAGTGGCTTGCTGAGCAACTCGGTAGGTCAACATGTACTGTTAGTAAATGGTGTAGTAATACAGTTCAGCCAGATTTAAAAACCCTGAATGAAATTGCAAATCTTTTACATATTGACGTGAAGGACTTATTGGTTAGCAATAATATTAGTAATATATGAATTGGGACTCGTTTCGTTTTATAGATTTATTTGCTGGAATCGGAGGCATCCGACTCGGCTTTGAATCTGCTGGAGGACATTGTGTGTTCTCCTCAGAATTTGATGAGAATGCATGCAAAACGTATGAGGCAAATTTTGGTGAGCATCCATCTGGAGATATTACAAAAATTGAAGCCAAAGACATTCCAGATTTCGACATTTTGCTTGGTGGTTTCCCCTGTCAAGCATTCTCGATTATTGGGAAAAAAGAGGGATTCGAGAATGAAACCTGTGGTACATTGTTCTTCGAGATTGAGAGGATTTTAAGAGAAAAAATGCCAAAAGCATTTATGTTGGAGAATGTCAGGAATCTGACTGCTCATGACGGAGGAAAAACATTCAAGGTAATCAGAAGCCATCTTGAAGCGTTGGGATATTCCGTCTATGCCAAAGTACTCAATGCGTTGGACTATGGAGTACCTCAAAAGCGGGAAAGGATAATCATAGTTGGTTTCAAGGATAATGTGCTGTTCTCTTTCCCTGACCCTGTCCCTGTTTCCAAACGCAAAAAACTTACAGATATTTTGGAGCAGGATGTTTCAGACAAGTATTATGTGAGGGATGAAATAAAAGAATCGAGGCTAATGCGTCTTAAAGACCCCAATTACCCCAAACCATACATATCGCATGAAAATATGGCAGGAAGCATAACGCCACATCCATATTCTTCATGTTTAAGGGCTGGCGCCTCCGCAAACTACATCCTTATAAATGATGAGCGCAGACCCACTGAACGTGAGATGCTAAGGTTACAGGGCTTCCCTGACGATTTTAAGATTGTTGTATCTTACGGTCATATTAAACATCAAACGGGAAATTCCGTTGCCGTACCAGTAATTGCAGCGGTAGCAAAACAAATGATTTCAACTTTAAAAAAATACGAAGAAAGTACTATATTATGATTACATTAGAAACAGCTAAGAAAGCATTGGATACCGTTATTGAAAAAGGGAGAGTACATTTGTACAAACCTATTCAGGTTGCGGAAATACTATATAGAGACCGTGTCTATAAAGATATAGACTTGTCGAAACTGGAAGATTATCGTACCCAAAGCAAAAAATGGCGTGATGAAATAACCATGCCTTTGTTAGGGCGAAAATGTACAAGTAGTGCTCGATTCCAAGATGACTTGTTTAATGACAACGCCACACCTCCGTCAGTTCTTGTAGTATTAGGCAAAGAAAACCGCAGGACTAAAGGTGCTGTAGAAGCGTATATATATAACCAATTCACTAATAAGCATGGACAACTAAAATTGGCTTTGGATTATTGCCTTGATGCTACACCTCAAACATTTCAAATCCAACAATTTATTGATTCGTTTTGGAATGAGCCAGGATTGAAGAGAAGCCTTGATAAAGTCTATGAAATCATTGTGTATTCATTATTCTCTACGTTAGTGGAGGCAATGAAATTGGAGGTTACTATAACTGTTAAAGAAGAAGGTTTTTCCCTGCTCAAAGAGTTTGAGGACTTTTCTCGCAAGGTAATGTGTTTGGACAGTTCAACCACTCACTTTATACAGGATGCCCGAGTTTATAGGGTCGGTGTTACAAATGCAGCAGACAGGGGTTTGGATATGTATTCAAACTGGGGTCCAGCTATACAAATTAAACATCTTAGCCTGGATGTCTCATTAGCAGAAGGCATTGTAAATAGTGTTTCCAGCGATAAAATCATTATCGTATGTAAAGACGCAGAGAAAGATGTAATTATTTCTTTATTGTCACAAATAGGTTGGAGAAGTCATATACAAAGTGTTGTGACTGAGAACGATTTAGTGAATTGGTACGAAAAAGCTCTTAGAGGTCAATATTCTGAG
>JBJEFL010000118.1:0-10510 GCA_051873995.1 Bacillus sp. (in: firmicutes) | reverse complement strand
GCTGAAATGTCATTTTCATATTCCAGGCACCTCCTTTGACCAAATATCTATCATTGTTATTAAGATAGTATTCCTATAATTATGCATGATAGAAAACATCATTTCAATTATATGCATAAACCTTTGCAGAGTCAAGCTATTTTTCATTTCTTTTTTTATTTTTTTCACGTTTTTTTGCCTTGGAAAATGCTGGTGATTTTCCACAAGAAGTCTAATTATGTTGATAAATTATTCACAATCTGTGGATAACTCGTCTTGTCTTATTTGTTTTTCCTAGTTTTTTCACATACTTATTAACATTTCGTGGTTTACGTAAGATTATCCACAAATTGTGGATTATTTGTGGATAACTTTCCGCTTTTTTTCACATTATTTTTTCCCCTTTTCTAAAAAACCCTTAAATTTCAAGGATTTTTGACATGTTAATTCTGGTTATATTTCTATTCACATTATCCACATTGCATTTTTTCCACATCCAAAAATTATTACCGAACCGCACTATCCACATTATTTTATCCACATTATTAACATTTAGACAAGTTTTCCACATTTCTTGCATTTAAACGTTGCTAAAAATCTTGTTTTATTATAATATATATATTAATAATGTTTCATTTTACGATAGAAAGTGCGCAATGCGGACTTTCTATTGTTATTTGCTGAATATAAAACTTTTCAATATTATACTATTTAGGCAGGAGATATAAAAATGCATCTAATACAAGAAAAATGGACAGATATTTTAAATATGATAAAAATCGAACATCAATTGTCAGATGTTTCTTTTAAAACATGGCTGGAACCGCTTACTGTGCATAAAGTAGAGGGAAATACAGTCACAGTTGTAGTTCCTACAGGTCAAATCGGTATTAATTACATTCGAAATAAATATCTACTTCCATTAAATGTTGCAGTTTCTGAAGCAACAGGAAAAGAGTATGACATTGCGCTTATCGAACCCAAAGATATTCCGCCTGAAACCGTACAGGCACCTGTGTCTTCTATTACAATAAACGAAAATATTGAAAAGGCCAACCTGAATCCTCGCTATACATTTGATACCTTTGTAGTGGGAAGCAACAATAAAATGGCGCATGCTGCATCTGTTGCTGTAGCAGAATCTCCGGGAGAAGCCTATAATCCACTGTTTATTTATGGAGGCGTAGGTCTTGGAAAAACTCATCTTATGCATTCCATTGCACATTATGTACTGGAAAAAAATTCGGAAGCCAAAGTCCTCTACGTAACAAGTGAACTTTTTACCAATGAACTGATTGAATCCATCCGTAACGGAAATAATTCAACTATGACAAAATTCCGTGAGAAATACCGAAATATTGATGTTCTCCTCATCGATGATATTCAATTTATTATAGGAAAAGAGTCTACCCAGGAAGAATTCTTCCATACTTTTAATACTCTCCATGGAGCGAAAAAACAAATTATCATTTCATCGGATAAACCTCCAAAAGATATGGAAATTCTGGAAGACAGACTTCGCTCCCGTTTTGAATGGGGATTAATCGTAGATATTTCTGCTCCTGATTTTGAAACCCGAATGGCAATTCTAAAAAAGAAAGAAGAATTGGACGGTTATTATATTGATGATGAGGTAATCGAATATATCGCACAAAATGTAAAATCAAACATCCGTGAGCTTGAAGGTTCTCTTAATAAGATTATGGCTTATGCAAATCTTGAAAATAAAGAAATCAATCTTGCTCTGGCAGAAAAAGTCTTAAAAGATATTATTTCTCCAAATCAGAAACGCACCATCACACCAGAACTCATTATCAATACAGTTGCAGAACACTTTGATCTGACAACCGCCGATTTAATTGGAAATAAAAGAAGTTCCAAAATTGCTTATCCGAGACAAATTGCCATGTATCTGTGCCGACATATGACAGATACTACGCTGAAAATTATTGGTGACAGCCTTGGCGGTCGAGATCATACAACTATTATGAGCGGTATCCGGCGTATTGAAAAAGAAGTCGATACATCAGATGAAACAAGAGAAATCATCAATATTCTCAAAAAGAAAATAAACCCGACGAAGTAATAAACAAACACACAGAAAATCTTTTTCATTTATCCACATTTTCTGTTGATATACCTGTTGATTTTATGTGGACAAAATGTTACTGAAAAAAAACACATTTTTTTACCACTGATTATCAACACCGTATTCACTGGAAGTTCAAGATAAACCCACAAAGTTATCCAGATAACAAATGCCGTATTTTTCACGTGTTTCGTGGGTTATACACAAATTCACATCCCCTACGACGGCGACTACGGATTTTTTAATATAATTATAATTATTAAACCACTTTTTCACAGAAAGGAAGTTATTCACATTATGAAATTAATTTGCCCAAAAGCTGAATTGCTAAAAGGTGTCAATATTGTTATGAAAGCCGTTCCCTCAAAAACAACAATGCCCATCTTAGAATGTATCCTAATCGACGCATCAACAAACAACATTAAATTTACATCCAATGATATGGAACTTGGCATTGAAACAATTATTGAAGGAAATATTGAAGAAAAAGGAAGCATTGCCCTGGATGCAAAAATCTTTTCTGATATTATACGTAAACTTCCAGATAATGATGTTACCATCATTACGGATGAAAACCTGAACACACTCATTACATGTGAAAAAGCAAAATTTAACATTCCAGGAAAATCAGGAGAAGATTTCTCTTATCTCCCTTTTATAGAAAAAACAGATTGTATACGGGTTTCTCAATTTACTTTAAAGGAAATTATCCGTCAGACAATTTTCTCCATTGCAGCTAACGAAAACAATAAACTCATGACAGGAGAGCTTTTTCAGATTGAAAATAACACGTTAAGAGTTGTCTCACTGGACGGACATCGTATTTCTATTAGAAAAATAGAATTAAAAGAAAATTGCCAGGATAAAAAAGTTGTAGTCCCAGGAAAAACTTTAAATGAGATCAGCAAAATTTTATCCGGTGAAACAGAAGATATGGTTGATATTTACCTTGCAGTAAATCATATTCTTTTTGAATTTGGAAATACAAAAGTTGTTTCACGATTAATTGAGGGAGAATATTTCAAAATTGACCAGATGCTCTCCAGTGATTACGAAACAAAAGTAAAAATTAATAAAAAAGAATTTCTGGATTGTATTGACAGAGCAACCCTTCTTGTAAAAGAAGGCGATAAAAAACCAATTATTATTCATATAGAAGATGCTTTCATGGAATTACGCATTGATTCACAAATCGGATCTATGAAAGAAGAAATTGATATAGAAAAAACAGGTAAAGATATTCTGATTGGTTTCAATCCGAAATTTTTAATTGATGCATTAAAAGTAATTGATGAAGAAGAAATTACAATTTATCTTATGAATCCCAAAGCACCATGTTTTATACGGGATGATGAAGGAAAATATGTATATTTGATTCTTCCTGTAAATTTTAACGCAGTAGGGAGATAAAAATCCAGATATCCATTTAAGGAGGAATTATGGAAACGATTAAGTTAAAAGATGATTTCATTAAATTAGGCCAGGCTTTGAAAGCTGCAAACCTTGTAGAAGACGGAGTTGAAGCAAAATATGTCATTCAGGACGGTCTTGTAAGTGTAAATGGTGAGATTGATACAAGAAGGGGCCGCAAACTTTATGACGGTGACATTGTTCTTTTTGAAGGACAGGAAATAAAAATTACAAAATAAATACAGGTGCTTACATGTATATTGAATCAATAGAATTGCAAAATTATAGAAACTATATTGGATTATCTATGTTTTTTGATAAGGGAACCAATATTATTTATGGAGATAATGCCCAGGGAAAAACCAATATTCTTGAAGCAGTCTATCTTTGTGGTACCACAAAATCACACAGAGGCAGCAAAGACAGAGAGATGATTCGATTTGACCAGGAAGAATCGCATATAAGAATGCGAGTGAATAGAAATGGAATATCTCATAAGATAGATATGCATTTAAAAAAAAATAAAGCTAAGGGAATTGCTATCGATGGGATTCCCATACGTAGGGCAAAGGAGCTTTTTGGTATTGTAAATATTATATTTTTTTCACCGGAAGATCTGAATATTATAAAAAATGGTCCAGGTGAGAGAAGGCGATTTATTGATTCAGAATTATGTCAACTTAATAAAATATATCTTTCGGATTTGTATAATTATAATCAGGTTTTAAACCAGAGAAATAAGCTTCTGAAAGATATGGCAGTGCAGAGCAGTCTTATGAGTACACTTGATGTATGGGATCAACAGTTGGTTCATTATGGAAAATCTGTTATTGAAAGCCGCCAGGCATTTATCCAGGATATGAATGATATTATTGGAGAGATACATAGCAGTATTACCGGACAAAAAGAAAAAATAGAATTGAGGTATGAGCCAAATACTGCTGGAGTGAACTTTGAGGAGGTTCTTTTAAAAAACAGAGAAAAAGACTTTAAATTTAGAAATACCTCATCAGGTCCTCATAGGGATGACTTATGTGTAAAAATAAATAATATAGATATAAGAAAATTTGGTTCTCAGGGTCAGCAGCGTACTGCGGCTTTGTCTTTGAAATTATCGGAAATTTATCTGGTTGAAAAAAAAATCAGGGATATTCCAATTTTGTTGTTGGATGATGTTCTGTCTGAGCTTGACTCTAATAGACAAAATTATCTACTTAACAGTATAAAAAATATACAGACCATGATTACCTGTACAGGGTTAGACGATTTTGTAGATAAGAGGTTTCAAATTAATAAAATTTTTAAGATAGAAAATGGGAGTATTATTGTTTAGGCATGATTGTCTGAAAACAGGAGGAAATGCATGAATACAGAAATTAAAACAGAATATGGTGCAGATCAAATTCAAATACTTGAGGGACTGGAGGCAGTAAGAAAAAGACCAGGCATGTATATTGGAAGCACTTCAGCAAGAGGCTTGCATCATCTTGTGTATGAAATCGTGGATAATGCAGTAGATGAGGCATTAGCCGGATATTGTGATACCGTTGAAGTAAGTATAAATAAAGATAATTCAATTACAGTTATAGATAATGGAAGAGGTATCCCTGTTGGGATCAATCACAAAGCAGGGATTCCTGCAGTTGAAGTTGTATTTACGATTCTTCATGCCGGAGGAAAATTCGGTGGTGGAGGGTATAAAGTATCTGGCGGACTTCACGGGGTAGGTGCATCTGTCGTAAATGCACTCTCTACATGGTTAGAGGTAACCATTTATCACGAAGGAAAAATTTACCGTCAGCGCTATGAACGTGGAAAAACAATTTACAAATTAAAAGTAATTGGAGATTGTGAGCCGGAAAAAACAGGAACAACGGTAACCTTTCATCCAGACCCTGAAATTTTTGAAGAAACCGTTTTTGACTTCAGTACTTTAAAACACAGATTCAGAGAAATTGCTTTCCTTACAAAGGGCCTTAAGATTATTGCAAAAGATTTAAGAGAAGAGGAACCCAGAGAATCTGTGTTTCATTATGAGGGTGGAATCCGGGAATTTGTGCAGTATCTGAACAGAAGTAATACGGCACTTTATGAAGATATTCTTTATTTTGAGGGAACGAAAGACCATGTTATGGTAGAAGTTGCCATGCAGCATAATGATTCTTACACAGAAAATACGTATGGATTTGTAAATAATATTACAACACCGGAAGGTGGTACACATGTAGTTGGTTTCCGAAATGCACTTACTAAAACATTTAATGAATATGCAAGAAAGAACAAATTGTTGAAGGAAAGTGACGCAAATCTTACTGGTGAAGACATAAGAGAAGGTCTGACTGCAATTATCAGTGTAAAAATCGAAGACCCTCAGTTTGAAGGGCAGACAAAACAGAAACTGGGTAACAGTGAAGCAAGAGGAGCCGTAGATAATATTGTAAGCAGTCAGCTGGAAATTTATCTGGAACAAAATCCTTCTGTGGCAAAAATTATAGTGGAAAAATCCATTCTTTCTCAAAGAGCCAGAGATGCAGCAAGAAAGGCAAGAGACCTTACAAGAAGAAAAACAGCATTGGAAGGAATGTCCCTGCCAGGTAAACTGGCAGATTGTATGGACAAAGATCCATCCAAATGTGAAATTTATATAGTAGAAGGAGATTCCGCCGGTGGTTCAGCAAAGACAGCACGAAGCCGCGCAACACAGGCTATTCTTCCATTAAGAGGAAAAATTCTGAATGTAGAGAAAGCAAGACTGGATAAAATCTATGCGAATGCAGAGATTAAAGCTATGATTACTGCATTTGGAACCGGTATTCATGAGGATTTTGATATTACAAAGCTGAGATATAACAAAATCATTATTATGACAGATGCGGATGTAGATGGAGCGCATATTGCTACGTTACTTCTTACATTCCTTTACAGATTTATGCCGGAGCTGATTAAACAAGGGCATGTATACCTTGCAAAACCTCCTCTGTTTAAAATAGAGAGGAATAAAAAAGTGTATTATGCTTATTCAGAGAAAGAACAGGAACAGATTCTGAATGAAATTGGACGGGATAACAGTAACCGTATACAGCGATATAAAGGACTTGGAGAAATGGATGCAGAGCAACTCTGGGAAACTACCATGGATCCCGAACGTCGTATTCTTCTTAAAGTGACTATGGACGAAGAAGCATCCTCAGAATTGGATTTGACATTTACAACACTTATGGGAGATAAAGTAGAGCCTAGACGTGAGTTCATTGAAGAAAATGCAAAATATGTGAAGAATCTTGATATCTAATTTATTTTACCAAGGTTAAGGAGAGGCAAAATGGAAGATAATATTTTCGACAAAATAGAAGAAGTCGATTTACAGAAAAAGATGGAATCCTCTTACATTGAATATGCTATGAGTGTTATTGCGTCAAGGGCACTTCCAGATGTAAGAGATGGTTTAAAGCCGGTACAAAGAAGAATTCTGTTTTCAATGATCGAACTGAATAACGGACCAGATAAACCTCACAGAAAATGTGCACGTATTGTTGGTGATACTATGGGTAAATATCATCCTCATGGTGACAGCTCTATTTATGGAGCTTTGGTAAATATGGCACAGGATTGGTCTACTCGCTATCCACTGGTGGACGGACATGGTAATTTTGGATCGGTTGATGGTGATGGTGCAGCAGCTATGCGATATACAGAAGCACGTCTTAGTAAAATTTCTATGGAAATGCTTGCTGATATTAATAAAAATACAGTTGATTTTTCGCCGAACTTTGATGAAACGGAAAAAGAGCCGATAGTACTTCCAGCCAGATATCCAAATCTTTTAGTAAATGGTACATCTGGTATTGCTGTTGGTATGGCTACGAATATTCCGCCTCACAACTTGAGTGAAACCATAGCAGCAGTTGTAAAAATTATTGATAATATTGTAGAAGAAAACAGGGAAACGGAAGTTGAGGAAATTTTATCTATTATAAAAGGACCGGATTTTCCCACCGGTGCAACGATTCTTGGAACAAGAGGAATCGAAGAAGCATATCGTACAGGGCGTGGAAAAATAAGGGTACGTGCAGTTACAAATATTGAGACACTTCCAAATGGAAAGAGTCAGATTATTGTAACAGAATTGCCTTATATGGTAAATAAAGCGCGTCTTATTGAAAAAATGGCGGAATTGGTACGTGATAAAAAAATTGATGGAATTACATCGATTAATGATCATTCTAACAGAGAAGGTATGCGTATCTGTATTGAACTTAGAAGAGATGCAAATGCCAATGTAATTTTGAATCAGTTGTATAAGCATACCCAGCTTCAGGATACATTTGGTGTAATCATGCTTGCGCTTGTAAATAATCAACCAAAAGTATTGAATCTTCTTGAAATGTTAAAATATTATCTGAAACATCAGGAAGAAGTTGTAACAAGACGGACACAGTATGACTTAAATAAGGCTCAGGAAAGAGCTCATATATTAGAAGGCTTATTGAAGGCGCTGGAAAATATAGATGAAGTTATTCGTATCATACGTGGTTCCAAGAATACACAGGAAGCAAAAGAAGGATTAATTGAGGCTTTTGCACTTACTGAGGTGCAGGCACAGGCAATCGTTGATATGCGTCTGCGTGCATTGACAGGTTTGGAAAGAGAACGATTACAGGCAGAATATGATGAATTAGTGAAAAAAATAAAAGAATTAAAAGCAATTCTGGAAGATCGGTGTCTGCTTCTCAGAGTAATCCGTGAAGAAATTCTGGTTATTTCTGAGAAGTATGGAGATGACAGAAGAACAACAATAGGATTTGATGAGTATGATCTGTCAATGGAAGATTTAATACCAAAAGAAAATACAGTTATTGCAATGACAAAACTTGGTTATATTAAACGTATGACAGTGGATAATTTCCGAAGTCAGAACAGAGGCGGAAAAGGCATAAAAGGAATGACTACAATAGAAGATGACTATATAGAAGAGCTTCTTATGACGACTACGCATCATTATCTGATGTTTTTCACCAATATGGGAAGAGTATATCGATTAAAAGCATACGAAATTCCAGAAGCAGGACGTACTGCAAGAGGAACCGCAATTATTAATCTGCTTTCTCTTCAATCACAGGAAAAAATAACGGCAGTTATTCCCATTAATGATTTTAAAAAGGGAAATTTCCTTTTTATGGCTACAAAAAAAGGAATTGTGAAGAAAACTCCAATCGAAGATTATTGTAATGTAAGAAAAACAGGACTTGCTGCAATTGTTTTGAGGGATGATGATGAACTGATTGAGGTGAAGTTCACAGACAGTAAAAAAGATATTATTCTTGTTACAAAATTTGGACAGTGTATTCGGTTCCATGAAACCGATGTAAGACAGACCGGTCGTGTATCTATGGGAGTAAGAGGAATTAACCTTCAGGATAATGATGAAGTAATAGGAATGCAGTTGAACTGTCAGGGGGATTATTTGCTTATTGTATCAGAAAAAGGAATGGGAAAGAGAACGTCTATAGGTGAATTTACGTGTCAGAACAGAGGCGGAAAAGGTGTTAAATGTTATAAGATAACAGAAAAGACAGGAAATGTAGTTGGTGTAAAAGCAGTAAACGAAGACAATGATATTATGCTTATCACGACAGAAGGAATTATTATACGTTTGGAATGCCGAGATATCTCGATTCTTGGGAGAATTACTTCAGGGGTAAAACTGATGAATCTGAAAGATGATATTACAATAGCAAGCATTGCAAAGGTAAGAGAAAAAGAAGAACCAGAGAAAACAGAGGAGTCTGAAGCGGTGGAAACACAAGGAGAAGAATAATGAGAAAACTAAGAGGGCTTCTTCTGCTAGTGACAGCAACATTTTTGCTGCTGTCACTGAGTGGATGTGGTGTAAATGTAAGTACGAAATCACCGGAGAATGTAACCAAGTCGATCATTCAGGCTTATATAAAGGGAGATGAGAATGCAGTAAAACAATGTTTTGGGTTAAGTAAAAAGGATAAAGTACCATCAGAACTGTCTCAGGAAGTGAATTATAATATGAATTTGTTTCAGGCTCATGGAGCAGATTCTGTTAAATTTACAAAATGTGAGTCACTTGGAAATTTTAATGGATTTGAATTGGTATATGTAATTTATAATATGGAAAAGCAGGAAAAGAATTCAGAAACTCTTGAAATACCTGCAATGTCATTTTACTATGTACAAAAGAAACAAAAGAAATATTATATTGTACCGGCAAAAGATGTTACAGAGGATATGAGTGAAAATTCCAGAAAAGAGTACAGGAAATTCATGAAAACAGATGAATATAAAACTTATGAGAGGGATTATAGACAGTTTATAAGAAAAAATCCTTCATATGAAGAAGATCTGTCAAAAAGTCTGCAAAAAATTACCGATTCGAATAAACAATAACAGAAGTACTTATATTTGGGAGAAAATACATGAAGAGAATTATTTTAATGGTATTGTATAATATTATCCATGTACCTTATCTGTGGTTCAAACTTTGTTATTATGCAAACCATATAGAAAAATATACAGAAAAAGAAAGATATCAGTTGCTTCGTTATATAGATCATCGTGCTATAAAAGGTGGAAGAGTAAATATTGAAGTTTACGGACAGGAAAATATCCCAAAAGAAAATGGATTCATGTTTTTTCCAAATCATCAGGGATTATTTGATGTGCTTGCAATTATAGAAGCCAGTCCGACTCCTTTTTCTGTTGTAATGAAAAAAGAGATTCAGAGCATTCCCTTTTTAAAACAGGTATTTGCATGTATGAAGGCATATGCATTAGACCGGGAAGATGTAAAACAGGCAATGCGTGTGATTCAACAGGTTACAAAAGAAGTGCAGGCCGGAAGAAATTATCTGATATTTGCCGAAGGCACACGTACAAAAAATCCCAATCATGTTAATGAATTCAAAGGCGGAAGTTTTAAGAGTGCTATGAAATCAAAGTGCGCAATTGTTCCAGTTGCGCTGATTGATGCTTATAAACCTTTCGATACCAATTCCATTAAAA
>JBJEFL010000117.1:0-2103 GCA_051873995.1 Bacillus sp. (in: firmicutes) | reverse complement strand
TTTCCTGTGCTTTTTCCTCAGTATCTTAGTGTGCTGGGAAAAATACCAATTGAATCAAAAACAGAATACCGAATACATAAATAATCGGATGTACTTCTTTCCCTTTTCCACTTACTAATTTCAAGATTGGGTAAGAAATGAAGCCAAATGCAATTCCTGTTGCGATACTTCCTGTTAATGGCATTGCTAGAATGACAATAAATGCAGGGAAAGCTTCCACAAAATCATTCCATTTTATTTTCGCCATCCCTTCCATCATAAAGCAACCAACAATAATCAGAACTGGTGCCGTAATAGAAGATAAAGAAGAAATAGCTGAAATTAATGGAGAGAAAAACATCGTCAGTAAGAATAAAACAGCAACAACAACCGCTGTTAGACCAGTTCGTCCTCCAGCCGCAACACCTGTTAAAGATTCAATATATGCTGTTGTCGGACTCGTACCGAATGTTGCACCTACTGTTGTTGCTACAGAATCAGCTAATAAAGCTTGCTTCGAGCGTGGCATATTCCCATTTTTCGATAAGCCTGCCTGCTCAGAAACAGCAATCATTGTTCCTGTAGTGTCAAACAATGTAACCAATAAGAAAGAGAAAATAACCGCATATAAACCTTGTGTAAAGACCCCGCCTAAATCTATATCAAAGAATGTAGGCGTTGGAGGTATTGAAGCAACTCCATCAAATTGTAACATCCCACAAAAGAAGCCAATTACAGCTGTAATGATCATTCCAAAGAATAATGCACCTTGTACTTTTCGAACCATTAGAATCAACGTAATAAATAATCCGACAATCGTCAGCAAGACAACCGGATCCGTTAAATCTCCCAGTGCAATTAAATTACTTTCATCCGCAACGATAATACCTGAGTTTTTCATACCAACAAAGGCAATAAACAATCCGATACCTGAACCGATTGCATATTTCAACGACTCTGGAATAGCCGTAATAATCATTTGACGAACATTACTCACACTTAATAGAACAAAAATTAAACCTGCAATAAATACTGTGCCAAGCACTATTTGATAACTTAAACCATGTGTAGCCACAACTGTTGCAAAATACGCATTCAAGCCCATTCCTGGCGCAATCGCGATTGGATACTTCGCAAATAATCCCATAATCAACGTACCAACAACTGCACTAATGATTGTTGCCATAAATACTTGTTCAAATGGAATTCCAGCGCTTGAAAGCAATGCAGGATTCACAATTACAATGTATACCATTGTTAAGAATGTCGTAATTCCTGCCAATACTTCCGTTTTAACCGTTGAACCATGTTCTTTAATATTGAAAAACTTCTCCATAAAAACCTCCATAAAGACCAAACAATGTTGTAAACAAAAACGAATGTTTCATAAGAACAATTAATATATTATTCGTTTTCAAGTTATAAAACAAGTATTTTTTTACGGTTTTTATTACCATTTCATTCATTATACGAAAATCCATTCTCCTTCTACTTGGTATCATACGAAAAATCCGTACGAATTATTCATTCATACGGATTTTGATTTGACTTAATATTTTCTTTTCCAGCCTAGATACTTGTACCTGAGAAATACTCAGTCTCTCCGCCACTTCTGATTGTGTTTGATCTTTGAAATAACGCAAATAGACAATCAACTTCTCTCTTTCATCCAATTCTTCAATCGCATCTTTTAATGCTATTTTATCAAACCATTTTTGCTCACTGTTATCGGCAATTTGATCTAATAATGTAATGGGGTCTCCGTCATTTTCATACACGGTTTCATGAATGGAGGCTGGTTGCTTGCTGGCTTCTTGAGCAAACACCACTTCCTCCGCTGAAATTTCAAGAAATTCAGCAATTTCATTAATGGTGGGAACTCGTCCATACACTTTAGACAATTCCTCTTTTGCACGTCGAATTTTGTTTCCTTGCTCCTTAATCGACCGACTCACTTTCACCGTACCATCATCACGTAAAAAACGCTGAATCTCACCGATAATCATTGGCACGGCATATGTCGAAAATTTCACATCAAATGATAAATCAAACTTATCAACTGATTTCAACAAACCAATACAGCCTATTTGAAATAAATCATCGGGTTCATAACCTCTGTTCAAA
>JBJEFL010000116.1:0-2114 GCA_051873995.1 Bacillus sp. (in: firmicutes) | reverse complement strand
TCAAGCAATTTCGCTAAGTAGAGTACTTCCCTCCGAGACCAATTGGTTAAGTCCGGCATGGTGATCTCACCATCCGTTTTCAGGAAGACTTTTTCCGACGTTAATATTTTTTCTCCCTCTAACGGAATTTGTGCCACAACCGTCGCTTCCTCACCTAAAATGACTGCCTCGACTTGATGATTATGCAGTGATTTCTCAATGTCTGTCACACGTTTATCGAGAAAAGATTCCACCACATAATACTTTTTTTCATCAGTGGCTGTCGGATCTTTATCATACGCCACCTTTAAATAAGAAAGACTTGTTTGCATGGTCCGATTGAAAATTTCGCTTAATAACATACCCCCGGTTTCTCCTGCCTGTAGTTTCGGTTGCTGTATGGCGACATACATAATCAATTTCGGATCATCGGCTGGCGCAAACCCCATGAATGAATAAATATTCTCACCGGTTCCTTTCAAATATCGTCCATCTTCATAAATTTGTGCTGTTCCCGTTTTTCCGGCCACTTTATAATGAGCTAAGTTAAATAATTGACCGGTTCCATTTTCGGAAGACACGACCGTCTCCAGAAGCTGCAAAGTATGCTGCGCTGTTTTTCTGGAAATCGGTTGACTGACAACCTCAGGCTTGTATTCGGCTATTACGTTATTTTCCGAATCCAACACTTCTTCCACAACAAACGGCTGCATCATCTTGCCGTCATTTGCAATCGCGCTGGCAGCTTTGATTTGTTGAATGGGCGTAATCGCAAGACTTTGACCAAAGCCGACCGAAAGTCGATCTCTTTCATACTTAAAATTTATGTAACTGCCTTCTTCCACAGGCAAGTCAATCCCTGTTTTCTTGTCCAAATCAAAGGCTTCCAAATATTCATAAAAAGTATCCGTACCCATTTTTTGCAATAATAACGACATGGCGACATTGGATGAACGTTGAATGCCCTCATCAAAGGTTATCGTTCCCCATCCTTTTCCATTATTATGGTCATTGATCGGCTTGCTGTTTTTCACCTGTAATGACCCTGATTTGAACAGCTCGTCTCCCTTATACACGCCTTCTTCTATAGCTGATGCCAAGGTAAAAATTTTCATGGTAGAGCCTGGCTCATACGCATAAGAAATGGCGTCATTATTGAAATAGGTAATATCATTTTTATTCGGATTGTAGCTTGGCCTAGAGGACATAGCCAATATTCGTCCCGTTTTGGCTTCCGATATGATTGCTATAACTTTTTTAGGATGATTCTTCTTTTCAATGCCATTGATCGAGCCTTCCAAAACAGATTGAATTTTGGTATCTATCGTTAGTTTCACTGAATTGCCGTGTTTAACAGGTTCGATATCCAAATATTCATCATCCAGCAAAAAGCCGTCTCGGCTATATTTCTGTTTAATGAATCCATCTTTTTCAACTAACTGTTCATTAAAAACTTTTTCAATGCCACTTAATCCGATACTAGAATCATTCTCAACTTGTTTGACCGTTCCCAATACATGCGAAGCAAAATCTTCATGTTTGTAGTAGCGCGTGTACTGTTCCCGAAAAATAATGCCCGGCAGCTTCAAATCTTCTATTCTGTTTTTTTCCACACTCGTCAAATTTTTACCGTTTGTACCAAACTCTACTTGAAATCGGTCTTTCGAAAGAAGGGAACGCACCTCTTCTTCCTTCATTTTTAACAAAGGAGCTAATTGACTGGCGGTGTGTTCAATGTCGACAACGTGCTGGGGGTTCTTGTCATTTGTCGTCATGCTTGCATCCAAAATGGCAATCACATCATATGAAAGACTATCCTCAACCAATACATCTCCTCGATTGTCCAATATATTGCCACGTAAGCCTTGAATCGTCACTTGCGATGTCTGTTTTTCTTCAGCTTTTATACTTAACAGTACCCCGTTTGCCTTCCCCGTCCATTGAATATACACGAATCTTCCTATTACCACTAAAAAGCTACAAGCAAATATGAGCAGCAAAATGCGAATACTTCTATTAGTGTTCTTACTTTTCACCATTTCACCTCATCCCTTTATCCCAATGAACAATATCTCAATAATACCATTATTTCAAAAATTTTACTCCATACTGTTGTAACACAAAAAAGAGCCGAT
>JBJEFL010000115.1:0-10768 GCA_051873995.1 Bacillus sp. (in: firmicutes) | reverse complement strand
ATTACAGAAGAGCGTTTAGAAGCAGCTCTTACTCGTATTTTAGGTCTTAAAGCATCACTAGGACTTCATAAAAAAGCGAAAACAGAAATCATGATGCCAAAAGAAGAAGCGATGAAACAAATTGGTCGTCCTGAAAATGTAGCGCTATTTAAAGAAGTGGCAGACCATGCGATTACGTTGGTAAAAGACAAACAAGATATTTGGCCTGTTACTCCTGAAAAATACAAAAGAGTATTATTAGTAAACGTAAAAGGTTCTGAAAGCGCATTTGGTAAATTAATTAGCGGCG
The DNA here is from genome assembly GCA_051873995.1 of Bacillus sp. (in: firmicutes). GTDB lineage: Bacteria > Bacillota > Bacilli > Bacillales > DSM-1321 > Bacillus_AD. The sequence goes on along the minus strand of JBJEFL010000115.1, from coordinate 10,479 downwards.
GTAAAGCTAAACCAATTGAAATCTTGAAAGAAGAGCTTGAAGCAAAAGGTTTTGAAGTGGAAATTTACGAATCTCCAATTGAAAAAATCTTTAAATTACCAGAAGAAGAGCAAATGAAGAGCATCATGAATGCATATGCAGCAAAACGTCCTATCAAAGACTTAACGGACAAATATGATTTAATCATCAATGTTGCAAATGTTGGTATGGGTGATGTAGTACAACGTATGGTTTGGAATGCTTTAAAAGGAACACCTGATATTCCATTCTATATCCATGAAGTACCGACAATCTTTGTTTCTGTAAATTCACCATTCCACTTAGCGGATGTACCTCAAGTGAAAACATACATCAATGCATACGATGGTAAAAAAGGAACGATTGAAGCATTAGTAGAAAAAATGACGGGTGAATCTACATTCAAAGGTGTAGACCCAGTTGATGCATATTGCGGTTTCTTGGATACAAGAATTTAAGTGATATCTGATAATCGAATGATTTAAGATTTTAAAATAGCCATCCAGCTACTGAATAAAAGTAGTTGGACGGCTATTTTTTTATGTGGTCAATCATAGGATAATAGAAATATTCTGCAAAGGAGTGGGAGTATGATCACTCTCTTTATGTTTACTTGTATATTTCTTATAATCATCGCTATGTTAGAGACATCTATTAATCTGTACATTAATCAAGGCAGAGAAAAGGAAGATCACTTTCTTATAAAGCTTTTCAAGACATACCGAAAAGCTAGAAATCCAAAAGAATCAATGAAGGATGAGTAGTAGAAAGCAAGAACAAAGTTTGATTCTTAAATGCACCTGAGGATATCCGAAAAGGTCGTCCTTATTTATTGGACAATGTAAACTTCGAAAGTATTTGTCGAAGGGATGAGACGACAAGTGAACTTTGTTCAGAATCCTTCCGTGTATTTTGAACTAATTCGACCATCTTTCCGGTTGAATGATCAACATTTTCAACTGTTTTTACGTTTTTCTCGTTTATTTTCGCAATATTTTGGATGACCTCACGCAGTTGTTCTGTCACATTTGGAGCTGTGGCAGATGCTTGCGCCATCGAATGTAATACATCCTGGACAACATGGATGTAATCGGAACCTTTTTCAACTTCATCACTGCTTTCTTGAATGGAGTGTTGAACAAGAATCGAACTTTCTTTTATTTTTTCTAGTGTTTGATTAATTTCATTTGTAGCGAGCGTTGTTTGATCGGCCAGCTTTCGAATTTCATCCGCCACGACAGAGAAACCGCGGCCGTATTCTCCAGCCCTGGCAGCTTCGATGGTCGCATTTAAGGCTAATAAATTTGTTTGGCTGGCGATGGAGTTGATGGTTTCAAGAATTCGCCCGATATTATCGGATAATTGATTGAAGCTTTCTGTGACTGTTAACGTTTCATGAACCTTCTTAACAATATGAGCCATCTTATCGTTAATGCCTTCAACCTGTTGTTGAGCTTGATATAGTTGTGATTCGGACATTTTTTCCATGCTATGTAACGTTTCGTGAATTTGATCGACTTGCTTCATCGCATGTTCAACATCGTTTAACTGTTCTTGCATGCCTCGTAACATTTTATTGATTTGCTTTGTGACGGAAGAAGAATCTTGCTCAACGAGGATTGTATTGTTTTGCAAAGCTTGATTTGTCTTTTCGACATCAATCGTGACATTTTTTACTTTACCGATTAACTCTTCTTGACTGTCAATGAAGTTATTGACCCATTTTCCCAATGTGCCGGATTCATCATGGTAAAGCAGCTGTTTATCGACTCGCATCGTCAAATCTCCGCCGCCCTCTGCTATTTGCTGAATGATGTTGGTCATTCGATTCAGTCGTTTAACGATTGGTTCCAATTCCTTTTTATAAAAGAATATAGCTGCTGAAACACCGTAAATAATATCGATTGTGAAGACAAGAAAAGTTGGAACGAGATTTATCGTCAGCATCAGATGATTAAAAAAGATACCGAATAAGATTAAAATGGTGAAGCTGCGGCTTAAGCGCCAACCAATTGAACGTTTGCGATACACTTCTTCTAAATCCACTTCGCACATCATCCCCCAAACATCGGGAGAACCGGGTAATTGAAAGGTTGTGCCTTTTCCGATGACGGGAATATGTCGGTAATCGGAGTATCCAGGAAATTCAACGAATATATTTTCTCCATTTTGAATGGTGTTACGGACACCTGGATGTAATTCCTTGGTTGCGGGATCCGTAAAACGAATTTCAAATTCTGTATGATTTTTAATTTGTACGACACCCCATTTTTTGGTGTGCACGCCTTCTTTTAAATTTTCTCCGAATGAAAAGGTATGGTCCTCGAATCGGCTTCTGGAGAGAGCGATTCCTTCAGGAAGTGCAGGGTCCAAATTGGATTTTGTCATGAATAAATAATTATCGCCTGAGTCTGGGTAAATATGTCCGGCTTCTCGTTGAATAAGGTCGCCCAACACATCATTCGGTATACGTCCGGCTAAGATGTATGGCAACTTTTCATTGAGATAGACCGGCTGTAAAAATAAAATGGTCACTTCATCATGAAATTTAGAGCTCTTCGGTCCGATTTCCAGTGTCATCGAATCAAGGAAAGGACCGAACAAAAGACGTTCTTTTGTAGAGAATACTTTATTAATTACTTTGGAATAAGTGGTTTGTTTATGGTTTTGATATGTCTGGCCGATATGCTTTGAAAATGAGGAGTATAAAACGCTTGCCTCGTTATTCAGAATAAATAATTCCGTTAAATATGTACTTTTTTCGGTTTGCTCCCGTAACAAGAGATTAAAGTCTTGCTCAGTTATACTTTCTAAATCAGCCACAGTCTTTTCTAAAATGCTCCATTGCTCGTTTGCCCACTCATTCAATAGATTGACCCTTGTTTTAGAGATGCTCTCGAAGAACTCTTCGACAAAAGGTTTGCTTCTTTTGTTGAGTTGGTAAGACCACCAAAGTGGTAGGCCTTCACGAAAATCAAGCCATCCGAAAAATCCCATGTTTTCGCCTCCTTGATCGTTGATGAATAGTAAGTTGCCATCGTGTTAAAAAATACCTATGTATAGCAATTGTTTATGAAATAATAAGAAATGTTAAATGGTCTTTTAGGTATATCGTCTATATTGAGTAATGTTTTAATGATGACTAAATTAGAGATAGATGAGTGTTTGGCTATATTTCTTGAGGGATAATCTGGATGTTATAGGAAAGTTTACATAAAGTATGATTAGAATTATACATTAAAGTTTTCTGTATTTTCATTTTTTTGTTAGTGCTTTTTGATAAAAATAGTAAATTATTGTTGAAATATGTCTGTTTTGATGAGGTGAAAGATTTATATTTAGTACTTTTAGAAGGGGTAAAGAGGTCTTAATAGTCTTATAAAGAGCTCAGCAATTATAAAAGGGGATATCAAAAAAATTAGCCCTCTCTAAGTTTTGGCAAAGAAAGGCCTTTCTTTTTTAGCTTTTTGTAACTAAACGAGTAAGGTATCTGAAAAGTCAGCGAATGACTTTTCAGATACCTCTTAGGATTCTACATCAAACTCTTCGATCGGCCACCAAAAATGTCCGTCTCTTTCTAGTAATTTATCGGATTTTGAAGGTCCCATACTTCCAGCTTTATAGTTAGGAAATCTTTCAGCTTTTTTGTTTTCCCACACTTTTGAAATACGATCGACAAATTTCCAAGACAAAGCGACTTCATCCCAGTGGGTAAAGTTAGTTGCATCTCCACACATACTATCGTAAAAAAGCTTTTCATATGCTTCAGGTGTATTCATTTTATCGACACCTTTTTTGCTATAGCTTAAATTAATTGGTTTTGTTTGTACTTTTTGGTCGGATTTTTTGACATTTAAATGAAGCGTAACCCCTTCATCAGGCTGAATATGAATGACGAGTAAATTCGGATTGTATTGCTCATTAGGTTGATCATATAAATTCCAAGGTACATCTTTAAATTGAACAATAACTTTGGTGGACTTGGCGGCCATTCTTTTCCCTGTTCGAACATAGAAAGGAACGCCTGCCCATCGGAAATTATCAATCATCAGTTTACCTGCAACAAATGTTTCTGTATTAGAATGTTCATCGACCATGGCTTCTTCACGGTAGGCAGGGACATTGACCTGATTAATCTCGCCTTCTCCGTATTGCCCCCTGACGAAATATTGTTGCACTTCATCGTCATCATATGTCCGTAATGAACGAAGTGCACGCACTTTTTCACTTCGGACTTCTTCGGTTGTCAGGCGGATCGGCGGTTCCATTGCGAGCAAAGCAACCATTTGCAACATATGGTTTTGCAACATGTCTCTCAGTGCCCCGCTTTTATCGTAATAGCGTCCCCGTTCTTCGACACCTAATGTTTCACTTGATGTGATTTGTATATTCGAAATATATCGATTATTCCACATAGATTCAAATAGTATATTGGAAAAACGAATAACTTCGATATTTTGAACCATTTCTTTCCCTAAGTAATGGTCAATACGATAGATTTCTTCTTCTTTAAAAGCTTCTCGAATACTATTGTTTAATTGTTCAGCTGTTTCGAAGTTCTTTCCGAACGGTTTTTCGATCACAAGACGTTTGAATCCTTTTGTTTCTATCAAACCTTCTGATTTTAAGTGTTGAGAAATAGTTCCGAAAAATTCCGGAGCCATCGCTAAATAGAAGAGACGGTTTCCTTCTAAATCATATGTACCATCCAATTGTTCAGCAAGTTCTTTAAGGCGTGCATAAGACTCCGTATCTGAAACATCGTGAGAATGGTAGTAGAAATGAGTGATGAATGTATCCAGTTCAGAAGGGTTTACGTCGGTAAGTCCAGTAAGAACCGCATCTTTAATGGCTTGTTGATATTCTTCCTGCGTTAAAAACCTGCGTGCTACACCGATAACGGCGAATCGTTCAGTCAGTTGCCCTTTTTTATACAAACGGTAGAGGGAAGAGTAGAGCTTTCGATTCGCTAAATCACCAGTTGCTCCAAACAATACGATTAATGATACTGGTTGTTGTTGATTAGTCAATGTTCGTTCCTCATTTCTAAATAATACTAACGTATTAATCGGATTATTGTTAAATGTGTCTACTTTTTTGAAGGTAAATAGATAAATAGTATCTCATTATTCGATATATATTATATTACTTTTCTGAAATAAAATAAAATTTAAGACATTTGATGCTATTGAAGGTATGACGTGAGAAAGATAACGGAGTAGGGAAAACGAATAAAATGGGGGAGTAAAGGATAGGAATGATAAGTAATCATAGAAAATAGCTGGCAACACTCACTTTTTCTGAAATGTTTTATGGTAATCTAATACTGTTCAGATGATGCAAAAACAATGTTGTCAAAGTATGTTACGATAAACATATAAGGAGAGTATGAAGATGTTTAGTGGATTCGGAAATCTTCCTGATTGGTTTTTCGTCATAGCCATGGCTTTTGTACTTGTTTTTATATTATTTGCAGAGTGGTGGACAAGAAAATAAGAAAATCTTTTGGGGGTATAGCAGTGACAAGCATCAGCAAGTAGGGATGGTGCTATTTTCTACTAAGATTCCCAAATGTGGACATTATGTTGACAAGGAGAGACTTACGGTAGCATAATGCATGGATAAAAGAATGAGAGAGTATTGTACGGGAGGGCTTATTTGTGAATTTTGTATTTTTAGGCACGGGAGCAGGGGTTCCTGCCAAAGCTCGAAATGTGTCGTCGGTTGCTCTACAGTTGCTGGAGGAAAGAAGGGCAACTTGGCTCTTCGATTGCGGGGAAGCGACACAGCACCAAATTTTAAAGACATCAGTAAAGCCGAGTAAAATTGAGAAAATTTTTATTACGCATTTACACGGCGACCATATTTATGGCTTACCAGGCTTGATTAGTAGTCGCTCTTTCCAAGGCGGGCAAGATGAATTGACGGTGTATGGTCCGAAAGGTATACAGCAATATATTAAGACATCCTTAGAAGTGAGCGGTACTCACTTAAAATATAAACTGTCCATTGTGGAAATTGAAGAGGGGATTATTTTTGAAGATGATTCTTTCATAGTCGAGGCAAGGGAACTAGACCATGGGATCTTATGTTATGGCTATCGAATTATTCAACGCGACAGACCCGGTGAATTGCAGGTGGATGCTTTGCAGAAATTAGGGGTTAAGCCGGGTCCTATCTTTAAAAAAATAAAAAATGGGGAAACGGTGCAGCTAGAAGACGGTACTTTAATAGATGGACGAGATTTTGTCGGCGAGGCTAAAAAAGGGCAAATCATCACTATTTTAGGCGATACTCGTACATGTGAAAATAGCGTTCGGTTGGCGAAGGACTGCGATTACCTTCTGCATGAAGCGACATTCGCGGCTGATAGTGCAGAAATGGCATATGAATTCAATCATTCTACGACACTCCAAGCAGCGCAAACCGCCCATGAAGCGAATGCTAAGCATTTGATTTTAACGCATATCAGTTCAAGGTATATGAAAGAAGATACCGCAGCTTTACTAGCAGAAGCGAAGAGTATGTTTCCTAATACCATAGTGGCTGAAGATTTACTTACAGTGCAGATTGAAAAAAAGGAATAAGACAGATGAGCCCTCCCATTCTTCTAACATGAATGGAAGGGCTTCTTTCGTACATTACAAGTGGTATGTATAGATTGAATTGACTCCCATCCTGAGAGCCTCATTCCATATGGCGTTAAACGGGTGCTTACGCTTTTCTTAGAAAGATAAGAAAGTATATAATTCTAAACTTTGATAATTGTCTAGCTCCAGCACTCCAACGCCTAGTGTACTTCGCCCTTCTCCCTACGATAAGTCAACATCGAATCACTTCGTTCTTCGTGTATCCTTTATCTCAGTCGAAGTGCTCCAGTCCATACAGCGTTAAACGGGGTGCTTACGCTTTTCTTAGTTCCAGCCTCTCAAATATTGGTGAGGAGGTTCAATGGTTTCGCCAAGCTCTTTTGCGGCAGTTCGCGGCCAATATGGATTACGAAGTAATTCCCTTCCGATGAAAATCAAATCGGCCCGCCCATTTTGCAAAATTTCTTCTGCTTGAAGAGCGGAAGTGATGAGTCCTACGGCACCTGTACGAATGTCCGCTTTGTGTCGGATGGCTTCGCTGTATGCGACTTGGTAGCCTGGATATGTATGGATGGACGCTAATACAACAGCTCCGGAACTTACGTCGATTAAGTCGATTCCATCTTTTTTCATCCAAACCGCTATCTTTTCGTAATCCTCGATAGTCAGTCCTTCTGGATGATAATCATTTGCAGAAATACGTACGAACAATGGACCATCAAATACGTCTTTCACTGCAGCAATTACTCGCTGCAAAAAGCGATAACGATTTTCCGGTGAACCACCATACTGATCATTCCGTTTATTACTTAATGGAGATAAAAATTCGTTTATTAAATAACCGTGTGCACCATGTATTTCAATAATATCAATCCCCGCTTTTTTGGCTCGTTCGGCAGCGGCTTGAAAAGCTGTAATTGTTTCTTCGATTTGAGCGTTAGACATTTCTTGCGGTGTTTGACTGTTGGAATCAAAAGGAATAGGAGAGGGTGCAATAATTGGTCCTTGTACCTTTGATTTACGTCCGGCATGCCCAAGCTGAATGGCTACTTTAGCACCTGTATCATGAATTTGTTTGACAAGTTCAGCGAGAGGGGCAACTTGGTTGTCGTTCCATAAGCCTAAATCTTTTTCGCTGATTCGTCCTTGTGGTGTCACACTGGTAGCTTCAATCATGATTAAACCCGTACCCGCTACTGCTCGGCTGACATAGTGGACTTTATGCCAATCCGTCACAATACCATCTTCTTTTTCACAGCTATACATGCACATCGGTGACATGACAATCCGGTTTTTCAATGTACTATTTTTTATGGTTATAGGTGAAAATAATGCACTGCTCATTTTATCCACTCCTTATCATTTGATGATACTAGTATATCAAGGAGGGAATTCAGAAATAAAGAAATCGGCTGTTTAAAAAAGACTAGAGGCTTTCTACATACTAAAAACGAAGACCATTTATTAGTCTTCGTTTTTTAGATGTATTATATCGAAAGGGTTTGTTCTTTGATTTCTTCTGAAATTTTTTGACCCAATCGTTTGGATTGCTGGGTTGCTTCGACAATACAATCGATAAAGGCTTGCTTCACTTCACGTTTTTCCAAAATGTTAAGACCGGCTTCTGTTGTTCCGCCTGGAGAGGTCACGTCTTTTCGCAATTGTTCAGGTTCTTTCGCTGAATGCAGAAGCATATCAACGGCACCTGTGAAGGTTTGCAAAATGAGTTCTTTCGCCGCTGCTTTTTCTAATCCGATTTGTGCCGCAGCATCTTCCATCGCTTCGATGAAATAATATAAATAAGCTGGCCCACTGCCGGATAAGCCTGTCACGGCATCCAGTTGTTCCTCGTTGACGATTGTCACTCTCCCGATTGTTTCTAATAAAGCTTTAGCTATTTGCAATTGTTTATCTGTTACGCTTGCGTTGAGTGCGATAGCTGTTGCAGATTTACCGACAGCAGCAGAGGTATTTGGCATTGTACGGATGACGGCAACCTTTTGGTTAACGATGTCTTCAATGCTTGTAATGGATACGCCGGCAATGACTGAAATCAATAACATGTCAGGTCGAATATATTCTTTCGCTTTGGATAGTGCCGTAAATACATCCTTTGGTTTAACAGCCAAAATCACAATGTCGGCATTTTCTAAAAGAGTTTGGATGTGAGTGGTTGTGGATACGCAATATGTTTCATTTAAATAGCGAAGTCTGTCTTGGTTACTATTGTTCATGACTGTAATGCAGCCAGGGTCGAATGCATCTTGTGCTGTTATCCCGGAAATCATTGCTTCAGACATTGAACCTGCACCAATAAAGGCAATTTTACTCAATGGAAAGTCCCCCTTTAATCAATAACACCTCGGATTGATGACGTTCGGATATCGTTCATATGAAGGTGATCAATTCTTCTTACTATCCGTAGCATCTACCTCGGGTTTCATCTTCATTCAGCAACATTTACGAATGAAGGTAATAAAAAAACCCTTCATCCTAGTCTAATCAAGGACGAAAGGTATATCTTCCGTGGTACCACCTTTGTTCATCTTTATAAGAAAAGATGCACTTTTAACCAGTAACGTTGGAGAGACGGTTAGGTTTGCCTAACAGCTCATGAGGTAGGTTCAATAAAAAAGAGGACTGTAAAGTTTTTCAGCCATAGAACTTTACTCTCTTCTTGCCGTTTTTTATTTACTATTCTCATTCAATGCTTTTTATTTTAGATTTTTATCATTATGAACGAATTTTGAGTAATATGTCAATAAAAATACAAAAAAGTTTACGAAAATAGTCTTTTTTGAAAAACAAGATGAATGGTCCCAAACCGTTTACTTGATATGAAAATAATGACATAATTTGGATATAGTAGTACAATTGCTTTTAAGAAGTGAATAACAATTCATAAAATAGGTGAACAATATGACAAAATGGGAAAATGATATTGCAAGAATTATTGTGCCAACACCGTTTGCTGTTGGGGATGTCAATTGCTTTGTTATTAAAGGCGATGCATTGACGTTGGTCGATGTTGGACCGAAAACAGAAGAGGGTAAGCAAGCATTGTTGGCAGGGTTAGAAAATCTGAAACTCAAACTGAGTGATTTTGATCAAGTGATTGTTACACATCATCATCCGGATCACGTGGGAGGATTGGATTTTTTTCCACCACAAACAACGGTCATTGGGCACGAATACAATAATCGATGGATGAATGTTAGCGAAGAATTTGAAAAAAAGTATGCTGCATTTTTTAGTTATCTGGGCGAACAATTTGGCTTGCCGGCACAGTTGAGCCTGCACACGATGAGAATTCCTGATAGGAAATATAAGTGCAATAGAAAGCTTACTCATTTGACTGCGGAAGCACAATCCATTCATGGATTAGAAGGTTGGCATGTATTCGAAACACCGGGGCACGCGATGGGACATATTGTTTTATTACGTGAAAGTGATGGTGCATTAATTGGTGGCGATATGCTGTTGCAAAAAGTTTCACCGAATCCGATCATTGAGCCGCCTTTAGTAGACGGTGAAGAACGTCCGAAGTCATTGCTTCTATTGAATGATTCATTAAGAAGATTAGCGGATTTACCTATTCATACGGTGTATGCCGGTCATGGTGATACGATTGCCAATCCGAAAGAGCTGATACAAACGCGATTAGCTGAACAGCATAAAAGAGCAATGAAAGTAAAGGAAATGTTACAGAAGGAGCCTGGTACTGTTTTTCAAGTGTGCATGAAGCTATTCCCGAAAGCGTACAAAAGGGAATTAGGATTAACCTTATCAGAAACGGCTGGTCAGATTGACTATTTAATCGATATAGGTGAAATTCAAGAAGAAGCAACGGAACGTGGAACAATTTATTATG
>JBJEFL010000114.1:0-2127 GCA_051873995.1 Bacillus sp. (in: firmicutes) | reverse complement strand
ATTTCCTAAATAATCATTGAGGCGCCAATAGTGATTCATTACTATTAGGAATCAATATTAGTGTTTTGTTACACATATAAAATATTATAACGAGAATGTAAGAAAGGAGTTGACATAATGAATGAAACTCGGGACGATTTTGACATTCAGAAAGAACTATCTAACTGCACTTTTGTAAAGACTAGTTTAATGTTTCTGGTTGTTTTTTATCATAGCATCATTTTTTGGACTGGTACTTGGTTTGGAGGTGAACCATTTTACAACTCCTTCATCCTGTCTACCTTATCGCGTTGGTTGAATTCATTTCACATATATGGATTTGCTCTTGTTTCAGGGTACTTATTCTATTTCTTGAAATGCGAGAAAGGTAAGTATTCGAGTTTCATACCATTTGTTGTAAACAAAGTAAAAAGACTACTACTTCCATATGTATTTGTATCAGTAATCTGGGTGATACCATTTGCGTTGCACTATTTTGACTATAGCCTTTTAGAGGTTATAAAAAAATATGCCTTAGGCATATCACCAAGTCAGTTATGGTTCCTGCTGATGCTGTTCTTTGTGTTCATGATTTTTTATCCACTGACCAGTTTCTTTGAAAAGCACAATGTCGGAGGAGCATTAACAGTATTAGCGATTTATGGCATTGGTTTGGCAGGATTGATGGTTCTTCCTAATGTGTTCCAGATTTTCACAGCTTGCCAATATCTCGTTTTTTTCTGGCTTGGCTTCAAGATTCGTCAGTATGGAAGTAAGCCCCTGATGAAGATTCCATCACTGGTTTGGGTAGTTATCGATGTGTTGCTTTTTACCCTTGCTCAGTACCTATCTGTTTTTGATGGAACCATTATCAAGCTACTCAACCTTGGACTTTCATTTCTTCTCCATATCCTTGGAGCCTTGATGGCATTTGTGGTTTTGCAGAAGTTAGCGAATATAGTTAACTGGAAAGAGAGCAAAACGTTCACACTTCTCAGCAAAAACTCAATGCCGGTTTATCTATTCCATCAGCAGGTTATCTATGTGTTCATAGCACTTCTGAACGGTGTGATCAATCCATACCTTCATGCAGGAATTAACTTCATTGGTGCTATGACTGTTTCATTGCTGATATCCACACTGCTGATGAAGTTCAAGTGGACCAGGTTCTTGATAGGGGAGAAGTAGTTTTCCTGTGTCATCCGTACAAATTACATTTAACCCACACTTCTGTATTTTGGATTATGAGAGGTGCTATTTTTAGAATAATATGATATCGATCTTCCACTCCAATATTGGTATATAATTGTAAGCAACAAAGTAAAGAGGCTGATGGCTTAAAGGCAATCATTCCATTGAAAAAAAACAGAATTAGTTAGAAGCGTAGAAAAATTGTGCAGTTGGATGACATATAGAATGTATAGTCATATACATGGGAGAGCATGCCAGATAAAATGATGAATATTGTTGTTTCTGTAAATGAGGAATATTTAGACAAAGCTGAAAGCATGTTGTTTTCTCTGCGAGAACAGGTTGATGGATGCATTGTGGTTTATTTTTTGAATCATTCTATCCATCCTGGAAAAATGAAGAGATTCAAAGAGTATCTTAAAATAAAGTGCCATATGGATATGGTCAACATTAAAGTTGATGCTTCAATTTTTGATTCAATGCCACTGGGTAATAATCGTTTGTTCAGTATTGAGATGTATTACCGCATTCTTATTCCATGGTTGCTTCCGGAGACAGCAAAAAGAGCACTTTGGCTTGATGCAGACCTCATAGTTTGCGGAGACATATCCGAGTTATATCATAAGAATTTTGAGGGGCACTCCATTGTTGCGTGTGTAGACCACCACGAATTATCAGAGAAAGCTAGGAATGTTGATTGTGAGCGTTTGATGCTCGATCCTGGACATAAGTATTTTAATTCTGGCGTACTTTTAATGAACACTGAGCGAATGCGCCAGAGGTACACAATTCAGGATATATACCGTATGGCGGAACGTATTAAGGACAAGTTGATTTATCCAGATCAGGATTTGCTGAACTGTCTGTATCAAAATGATGTATTGTATGAGGACTATAAAAAATACAATGCCAACCCTAAAATGGTGCATTATATGTCTGATGAGGAGTATCAGCAGC
>JBJEFL010000113.1:0-2149 GCA_051873995.1 Bacillus sp. (in: firmicutes) | reverse complement strand
TTTCGAGAACTCATTTTATTCTGTTCAGATAAAATGGTGTGTGTTTCACTGTTCAGTTATCAAGGTTCTTTGCCGTTCTCGTCAGACAGCTTTGATAGTTTATCATGTTCAAGGCCGTTTGTCAAGAACTTTTTTCATTTATTTTTTGCTTTTCGCAAGTTGTTGTTTGCTCTCTTAAGCGACAGCTTTTATACTTTATCATATCAGCCATCATCTGTCAAGAACTTTTTTAACTTTTTTCGAAACCGACTTGCATTCAAGAAGCGGTTCGCTTTATTGCGACAGCTAGACTATAATATCACCCTTATTCGAGCTTGTCAACCCAATTTTTTATTTTTCTTTAATTTTTTTACATATTTTTTTCTTTGTCCTCGGCATTTCTCCTGCTTATAATCAAAATAATAGCTTTTTCTTCTAAAGTCATGTATTCTATAATATGATTACAGTGTCAAAAGGTATTCTCCACGTCATGCTTGCATGTAAGTGGAGATATATCTTATTGACACGCCCACACATGAGCAAGAAGTGGGGCGGAGGCCCCATAGATTGCGAATGCGGGGGCAGGATTGTGGAAGTGCATAGCACGAAACAATCCGTAATCAAGGTTTTGACACCTAAATCATAATATATCAATCCCACATATAAAGGAGAAAATTATGAAACGCACTTGGAAAGAAACAATCTTACGTGTGATTATTTTGCTTATCGGGCTTGTCATCGCACATTTCGGAGTCACTTTATTTTTGCTTGTAAATCTTGGAACCGATCCCTTTAATGTTCTCGTTCAGGGAATTTTCCGAACGATAAATCAATATCTCAACTGGAGTTTTCTGACTCACGGAAGAGTACATATTGTCATTTCCTGCCTCATTATTGTTGTTTTACTTTTTGCAGACAAAACTTATATCAAAATCGGTACTTTGCTCTGCATGATCTGCGGCGGCCCAATCATCGATTTTTTTAATAACATTCTGGTTATTTTCTTTCAGCCAAAACATGCTTTATGGATCAACCTTATCATTCTCGCCGCAGCCTGCGCCATACTGGCATTTGGTATGACCATTGTCATCAAATCCGATGCTGGAACCGGACCGAATGATCTGGTGGCCGTTGTTCTCAGTGACAAGCTGCACCGCAAATTCAGTATTGTCAGGATCTGTGTGGATGTTACTTTTGTCGCTCTTGGTTTTCTTCTCGGCGGCTCCGTCGGCATTGGAACCATTGTCTGCGCCTGTCTTGTGGGACCGGTCGCAGGATTCTTTCTTCCTCTGAATGAAAAATGGATTTCAAAGCTGCTCATTTCATCCACAGGCAATTCATAAAATTTTTACTGTAGCATAGAAAAAAGCGGACCTATAAAGACAAAATAAGATAAAAAGAGAGTCGACAACCTGAGAGTGTAATCTCAACAGGTTATCGGCTCTGCATCTTAGCGTTTGCCTCTTTGATAATCAACATCAATCTGCTCAAATGAAAAATTCACTCCACAGAATACTCATGTCTATTTCTCCAAGTTCTTTATCATTCTGTTTTCTCAAATAAATATGACAAAAAAATCTCTACTCGCTCCGGGTGTGGGGCCAACGCATTAATCCCTAATACAGCGCCGTCGATATAAGCCCCATCTTCACCAGTCAGAACAGTCCCCGAAAGATCGATTCCTATCGGAACATATTCTTTTCCGTAATCCTCTTCCAGCGGTTTACAGTAGACTAGGCGATCCTCGTATCGTTTGTAAATCGTCCGCACCTGTTCACTTTCCAGATCCATCAAACGTCCGGAGGCACCAATTGCCTGTAGACGATCTTCCTCCATGATCAATACATCAAGCGCTCCGGCTTCCATATAGGCAATCAGCATCTGGTAATACTGGTTTCCAGCAGTCTTTCCTTCCGGATCAAAATAGCACTGGTCATTAAAAACCAGATTTTTCTCATTAAGGTCATATCCTGCATAACTTGCAAAATCCTTCCAAAATTCCGAACCATCACCCAAATCAGCATGAGTGTTTGCAAAGCAGGCAAAAAACCAATTATCCGAATTGGTAGTAACATAATGATGGATGCCCCAAGACAGCAAAAAAATCATAGACAGAATACTGATAATCCACAGCTTATAATAACTCCAGATATAGATTACTCTTTGTCGC
>JBJEFL010000112.1:0-2164 GCA_051873995.1 Bacillus sp. (in: firmicutes) | reverse complement strand
TTATCAAGCGTATAAAGCTGTCGTTCCTCATGCAAGGCAAGGTCGGAAAACGACACTTCCTTTGCTCTGCGACGCCGGATTTCCTCGTGGGCGTTGCAGGCTTCGTTGTGCAGCACCCGTTTACAGAAACTTTGAAAGATACATTGCTTCTGAAATTCCACGCGATTAGGTTCCATGTTCTCACCTCCTTTCGTGTTGAAAGGTGGCGGTACCTCCCCTTTTCGCGGGATAATACAGGCGATTTTTTCAAACGCCGAATGAAAGCGAAACTTTTTTGAAAAAACCTCCCGAAAATGCAAAATGCGCCTGTCTGCAAGATGCAGACAAGCGCAAAGGAATTGTAAGCGGTATTTAGATGATTTGACAGTTCATATATGAGGGTAGAAGTGTTCCCGGCGGCGGTCGGGCTTTTTTTGATAAGCTAAAAGATATGGCGATATAGAAAAAGGACATGGCGATACCTCCCCGATACCGCCGTATCCTCAAAAAAGGGCGACTTTAATACACCCCCCGTTATCTTATTTTTCAAAAAGAAAACGGCGGTTTTGAGTAAATATTTCAAAACCGCCGTTTTATCTGCCTACATTCGGCAGTTTTGTTGTTTTACATAGCATTAAATCGCTATTTGAATTATTGATAATAAGGCGTAAATTTGATATTAAATTTATTTTTCGGAAACGATTTTTTGTAACAGTTTTTGCACGTTTTCTGTTTTCAGCACTTTCCCCGTAGATACTACTTTGTTGTTGACAACAAGAGCAGGTACACTCATAACGCCATATTCCATAACCTTTTTCAAGTCCGTAATATATTCTACTTCTACGGAAATCCCCATTGCTTTAACGGCGGATTGTGTGTTCTCATAAAGAGCATGACAACACCCTGAACCTAATACCTTGATACAGCAAATTCTGCCTTGTATGTCTTGACAACAGTTATTCAAATTTTCCGGTTCAACTGTTTCAGACACGGAACAGTTACCATTGCAAGTACAAACAGGAGCGTTTATTTCTTTTTCTTTCTTCTTTCCAAAACCAAATAATGTCATAATAATTACCTCCAAAAAATTTTATATTCGCTTATATTAACAAGTAAGAAATTGCATTGAAAAAATAGCCTACAAGAATAATTCCTATGGTACAAATTGCAATGAAAACACCAAGCAATTTAGGCTTTACGGCTTCTCGTAACATAATCATAGAGGGCAGCGACAGCGTGGTTACACTCATCATAAAAGACAGGACGACACCAAGTTGAGCGCCTTTTGCAAGCAAGGCTTCTGCAATCGGGAGTGTACCAAAAATATCTGCATATATAGGAACACCTACAACAGTAGCAATAATGACCCCAATAGGATTACCTGCACCAAGTATTCGTACAATCCATTCTTCGGGAATCCAGTTGTGGATAAAAGCACCAATACCGACACCGATTAGTACATAGGGTGCTACCTTTTTGGCTGTTTCAATTACTTGTTCCCATGCAAATTTGATACGGTCCTTAAAATGCAATTCTTCCTGCGGAACATCAAGACTGTTTCCACCCCTTATAAAATCCTCAACGTAGCTTTCAAGATGTAGTTTTTCAATCAATGTACCACCTGCAACGGCTATCACAAGCCCAAGCACGACATAAGCAACGGCTATCTTCCACCCAAATATACTCATTAGCAGAACAAGCGAACCGAGGTCAACCATTGGAGAAGAAATCAGGAAAGAAAAAGTAACTCCAAGCGGCAGACCTGCACTTGTAAAACCGATAAACAGAGGAATGGAAGAACAAGAACAAAAAGGCGTTACCGTACCAAGGAGCGCAGAAATTATATTTGCGCCGATACCATGAAACCTTCCAAGAATTTTCTTTGTCCGTTCCGGCGGGAAATAGCTTTGAATATATGAAATAATTAAAATCAGAACCCCTAACAACACCATGATTTTGATTGTGTCGTAAACAAAAAATTGAATACTACCACCGATTTTGCTCGTTGCGTCTAATCCGCAAGCGTTAATTAAATTACCTATTAGACGATTAAGCCATGCCATACCTAAAACTTCATTTTGAAAGAAGTTCCAACCTGTTTTTAGCATATCCATAAATAGCCTCCTTGAAATAGAAATATTGAAATTTGTCTATATGTTGATGTTTTGATAAGTCGTGCGGAAAA
>JBJEFL010000111.1:6932-10998 GCA_051873995.1 Bacillus sp. (in: firmicutes) | reverse complement strand
AAAAAAACGAAAATAAAGGGCAATGATATAATTCACGATGACAAACACCGCGTAAAGTTTAGCCATGAATACCAAACAGCCTTTTTCATCCCGCACCAAAATTAAGAATAGGATAAACATGACTAAATGAATAATATACAAAGGCGATGTCGCCAGTTGCGAATATAACTCCGGAAATGACATTAGCATAAATTCTTCTTCCATTTCATTCTCTCTTTCTCTACTATTCTAGTTCAATCATTCACAATAGCTACATAACTGCGGCAATAATCGTAGCGACAGCTAATAGCAACGAGAGAACGCCATAAAACCAGACGATGAACTTTAACATCCACTCGGCCCAGCTTTTCTTTTTCCGAAAGAAATACATCAATAGTGGGATCAAAAGCAATGTGATGATTCCACGAATGACATCTCCTTCTGCTATACACCAAACAACATTCGCCAACATCAGCAAAACAAATAACCAAGTGTATATCTTATTTCGCTTTTCTCTCTTCCTTATTTCGTGCTCAAACGGAAGCATGACACTACCTCTCTTCTAAACTCTAAAAATATAACTATGAGATAAAGCAATAACGTGGCGATTGAAAACGAGCATTTAAGCCAGTTCAACCACCTAAAGGTATTTCGACATAACAAAAATAATTATACCAAGGATAGTCACACTTTTTATACTTTTCTTTCATTCGTGCTATTGCATTTGTTCAGTAGAACTGTAGTGTTTCTGTTTTTTGTATGCTAATGGTGTCATGTTCATCGACTTTCGGAATTTATCAATGAAATAACTTGTGCTGTTAAAGCCCACCCGATAGGCAACATCAGTGACATTGGAATCTGATTGTTGCAGCAAAACTAAACTTTTCTGAATACGGTAATCGAGTACATAGTTCAAGGGCGTTGTCTTTAACATCCGTTTGAAATATCGACAGCACTCGGAACGACTTAATTGACCAGCTCGCGCAATATCGTCTAAAAGGATTTTCTCCGCATAATGTTGATGTATCCAATTTAGCATTTCCTTCATTCGATGACTCTTGACCATTTCCGCCTGTTCCCACTCTAGTTGAGCACCATTCATAATTACGTTCTTCCAAATTAGTGTGAGATACATACTGATGTCCATTTCATAGTATGGCGGCTTTTGTTTGATCAACTGCTGGATTTTCATAATGGAATCTAAAATATGATTCGCCCAAAGCTCCTGTGGATTTAAAAGTAAATAAGGGATATTGGTGGCTTGAATATAAGGATTTACAAAGGTTGTATAAAGTTCCTGTGATACAACGAAACTTGGGGAAACATTTAAACAAATATAGACGCAACCCGAATCATCCTGATCATTTGCCATATGCAAACAACCACTATTTATAAATAACCCCTCGCCTTCCCGGACAGCTACTTTTTCTTCGTTTATTTGAAAAATTGCCTCGCCTTTGACAACAAGAACAAACTGAAATTCATCATGCCAGTGAAGTGGTATATATCCATTTATATTTTTGTTGATCGTCGTTTCGTAACAGGCAATCGGCAACACGACTGTGCGATGTTCCGTTAATTCTTTTAAACTTTGATCAACCATAAAATCTTTTATTTGCACCTTACCACCTCAATATATTTATATTTTTCTATTCGATTTAAGTATTATTCCAAGACTATTTCACTTATCATGTAAACATATTATCATACTATTTTTATATTTAAGGATGGAGAATCAATCATGAATAGAAGGAAAGGAATGTTCCTCGTTATAACAGGAGCAACATTTTGGGGGATTGGAGGTACAGTGGCAAAAAAGCTTTTCCAACAGTATGGAATCGATGTAGATTGGCTGGTCACTACGCGATTGCTCATCGCTGGCCTTTTACTCTTAACCGTTCAATTTTTCGGAAAAGACCGTTCCCAAATACTTGGCGTTTGGAAAAATCGAAGAACAGCTCTTCAATTAATGATCTTCGGTTTATTCGGTATGCTTGCGGTTCAATACACCTATATGGCATCCATTGAACACGGAAATGCTGCGGTGGCAACGCTGCTACAATATTTAGCGCCTGTAATGATCATCATTTACTTAGTTTTCCGTAAGCAGACGATTCTAACACGAAAAGATGTGTTGACTGTTTCACTAGCTTTAGTGGGTTCTTTTTTCTTATTAACAAACGGCTCATTCTCTCAATTATCTGTGCCCACACCTGCCGTCGTTTGGGGCGTTTTATCCGGAGTGGCTTTAGCCTTTTATACATTATATGCCGTTCCTTTACTGAAACAATACGATTCACTTGTCATTGTCGGCTGGGCTATGATCATCGGTGGTTTTGCATTTAGTTTCATCCATCCACCATGGCAAATGGACTTTGCTAGCTTAACGCTAGAAGCGTATGCCTATTTAATCTTCGTCATCATTTTTGGAACGATGATTGCCTTTTGGTTCTATATAGAAAGTTTACAAAGTCTATCACCTAAAGAATCCAGTCTTCTAGGAAGCATTGAACCACTGGCGGCCGTTCTAACGACAGTCTTTTGGTTAAAAGATTACTTTGGATTCTTCCAATGGCTTGGTACAACTTGTCTCATCGTAATGATTTTATTATTGGCTTTGAATAAAGATTCTTCTAAGAGTAATGAACCTTCTAAGTGAGTCTTGAGCAAGAAAAACACAACAAGAAATCAGCTTTCGAAGAAAAGAACGTTTCTTCGAAAGTTGATTTCTTCTAAGATTTGCCCCTTTTTGTCTTTCCGAACAAGCACTTCCCTGTAGTAACACTCACACTAAAAGCGACAACGTGAGCACAAACAACCAACGTGGAACATCATGAATCCTGATCCACCCCATGGTCCAACAACGAGTTTTTCGTTCCCTTCATGTCAGGCTTCGTTTCAAGAAATTGACCAATAACGGAACCATCAATGCCCTTCTTGACCATCGTTTCAACCACGACATACAATACGCCTACAGCGACGATTATCAAAGTGACCATTATTAAGCTGGATGACATACGGATTCCCCCTTGTTCGTTATTCAAAGCTGTTTTCGTAAATATCCATGAACTTCGTGATCATGATACCTTGCTGTTTGGCAATTTCGTCTTTCGTCCCCAAGTTCCAGGCATACGTCTTATAATCTTTATAATTGCTGTGACTGACAGGCTCAAGGCTGTATTCTTCAGCTGTTGCCTCAAAGCCTTTTCGGAAATCGATTTGGGCTTGCTGCAACGCTTTCTCTGTATCTTTGAAAACCGGCATGCCAGCTATATTCGCGCCGATTTCATACGCTCCCTCATTGCCAAAATCCTCGCTCAAACGACTGGTGTCATACTCCCCGACCACCTTCGAAGAAAAATGACAAGCCGTCAAAAACGTCAACGCAACAACCATCATAACGAGCACTCGCACCTTCATCCTCTCCTCTCCCATCGGCCCTATACTACCATTTTAACCCAAAAGAGAGAATACTAGAATGCGTAAAAAAGCTGCCCGAAAAGGAAGCGATGGCTCATTTTCGGGCAGCTCCATTGTATTAATGGTGTTGGATTTCTTGAAGAACTTCTTGTTTTAAGTTAGCGTCCAGAGAAGAAAGCTTGATCGTGTTTGTTAAACGGTCTTGCAATTCTTGTTCAGTCATAATGCCATGCTCTTCTAACACTTGAATAAGTAAATTTAACATCAGTTGATTTTTAATGTCTGCTGCTGTGCGTTCCATCATAAGGACCTCCCTTTAAAATATATGTCTATACACTTTTATGTTACTCCTTTTAGGATAAAAGTTCAGAAAACTAGCATAAAAAAGGGCAATTATTTTCAAAATCAGAAGAATAAAGCCATTTTCTAGCATCTTCTTTACTATGAAATCTACTATCTTGGACTTCGGCGAAGAAAACAACGTTTCTTCTTTTCAAGATTGTTTCCTTCTTATCTTTTTGCGTGGTCAAGCGTGAGCGGATGGTTCATTCCTGCGGTAGATATGGTATTTAACGTAAAAAAAGATGGGTTCATCAGCTAGTTTCCACTATCTGAAGTATGGTTTAGAAGAAAACAACGTTTCTTCTTTTCAAGATTCGTTCCTTCC
>JBJEFL010000111.1:0-6832 GCA_051873995.1 Bacillus sp. (in: firmicutes) | reverse complement strand
TAAAAGGTTATAATTTTATTAATACATAAAAATTATATATTTTTTATATAAAGGAGATATATTTCATGAAGTTTATGTTATCGAACGATATTGGCAACGATAAAATGAAAGTGTTAGAGCCAAATATGCACGACATCTTCAAAATGCCGAATGTCTATAAAAAAATCGTCAAAACGCCACCAGCGCAAGAACATAATGTCGAGAAGAATGTTGTTAACTTATTGGATGAATTAATTGCTCATATCACAAGCGATTCGATTCGATTTCACGGGCTGTATATGATCGGAGAAAGAGCCCTGCAAACGACAGAAGATTTGCGCAACATGGATATTTCCAATGACCAAAAACATTTGAGTGATTTGCCGATCATCAATACACTCGGTTACATTGCGGCTAGGGCCGTCCAAAAAGAATATAAAGAGAAACAAGCTTTACCGGAAGCAGCCTTGAACGTTGAGGTGTATATGAGCTGTGCTATTCCGGCAAGTCAGCATAACGCTGATACAGCCAAGCATTTAGAAGACCGATTCACAAAAGGGACGCATATTGTTGTTGTCTACGTCGGAAAAGAAACGGTAACCGTGCAAATCAAATTCAATAAGGTGAAAGTAACAAAAGAAGGCGTACCTGCTTTGTACGCGATTTTTGAAGCGCCTGAAGATATGTTTGATGAATACAAAGAAGAATACAACTTGTCCAGTGTGACAGGTAAGGATTTTATCAATGCGAAAATCATGCACAATGATATTGGCTCAGGCACAGTAGAAAACATCTATACGATTGGCGTGAACCCACGTCCGCATCAATGTACAGGAGAAAGATACGGTGTGGGACATGCGGTGCAAAATGCCATTGATTTAATGAGAGAAGAAAGACCAGGCTTGAAAATCAATCGTCAGCAGTTCGTTCGCTACATCGAGCATCCGGAAGAATATCCGAAAGATAGTGCTTTAGCGATTCAATGCTTAAAAGAAGCTCGTTTAATTCAAATTGAATTTATTTTGAGCGATATCGAAAGTAAATACAATACGATTTTAGCAAGTGAGCCGGAAATCATTGCCGTGTACGGCGGCGGCTCAATCGAATTCAAGGACGATATGTACAAATATCTAAAAGAGTTCACTGATTCCGTAGGAGCTAAGTTGCTTTGGATTCCAAGCAAGTATGCGGTTGACATGAATGTCAAAGGATTGGATATATTAAACCGCAATATGTTCTTTAAAGAAGAATATGAACAATTAGTGGTGAACTAAGATGGCAAAGGATAACAAGCATCGTACACAGTACAACTGGAAATTTAAAGACAATGAATCAGATGAATTTTTCCAATGGTTCAACAATCAAGATAATATTTCCAGCTCTTTGCGAAATATGGTGTATCATATGATTGAGTTGTACGGCACCCACGATATTTTGGACCCTGCCATCCAAAAACAAATCGTGAAAGATTCTTTGATCCTAGAATCTTTCAAAGGGCAAAATGTCTTTCAGATAACGCCTCAAGCTTCCCATGTTGATGCTAATCAGGCACCGACTCCTGAAATAAATACAGTTGAAGAAGCAAAGGCTACCAATATCAAAGAGAAAAAGCCTGAACCTAGAACATTGTATGCGGATATTGATCCGAACAATTTATAAATACGTGTATGCAAAGAGGATGCCCAAAAAGGTCATCCTCTTTGCATTTTTTATTCTTCTTCTTGTTCAAGTATTTCGTATCTGAATATTATGAATGTTAACTGTGTTATTAGAATAATCACTGTTATTACATTTTAAAATAACTTCCACTTTATATATTGTAGAGTTTATAAAACGAATTGTTTGTGTGCCTAAGTTAATTTTCAGCAAATCTTTACTCTCTACATAGTCATCGAATAAAGAGTATATGAGTTTTTTATCATCATCAGTTAATTCTCCATAAATAACTACTTCTGAAATACCCTCAATATCATTATCTTGGCTATTTGGTACCATATATTGTTCCATATATTTCTTAGATTTCTCATCATTTAATTGTTGAAGGAAAAATTGAAAAGGCATTCCTTCTAATTCAGGTAAATACGAGTTACGCCAAGGCATTGTCTTATTTAGAAGATTGAAGAACCAACGAAATTTCAGAGGCTCTGGCGGAGAAACATTTACATTATGACTCATAAGTTTTTGGTAAGTCTCATCAATATCGTCAACCTCTAAAGCAAAACCAATCAAACCTCTATGCCCATTAAGATATTTCGCAGTCCAATCTTTTATCCATCCTCCACCGTCAATTGTTTTGATTTGCACCAATTCAAAATACTCTTTCCCAATCCAAATATTTGATACCTTAAATCCTTTTGTTCCTTTTCCCCATTTAGGCTTATAAGGTAGCCCAATTGAATGAATTAAATTAATTTGTTCTTTATCTTCTTGTATCAATTTATCTACATTTACTACTAAATGGTCTATCTTCAAATTATCCCCCCTCAAAAAGTTAAAAATGATTATTAAAAGTCCTTGTTTATCTTTCGTGAATGAAATATCCCACACCCGACAGGTAAATATTAACATATCGTTCAAGCAAGTAAATATTGTGAACTAATGCACTTAGATTAAAGAGAGCTTTAGATAAAGATCATTATATCTTTTACTGAAATTTCTGTATGATAGAGATAAAATGCCGACAGAAACGAGGAAATAGAATGAAGCCAAAGTATGAATTGTATGGACAGCTAAGCGCCTACACAAAAGAAGGAATCATTCGTGAGCCCATTCAAGAACTTTTCGATAATAAAGAAGAAGCAAAACAAAGAAAACGATATTGGGAGAAGGTTTTCAAGCAATATGAAAATGTTCCCGAGAATAGCTATATTACGTTAATCGCGCTAAAAGATGATAGTGCAGCTGAACGCGATGTGGAAGTAACACGGCAAGAGACGAAAATCATCCTTACCTATCTCGAAATGGATGAGCATGGCATGCAGAACATCACAACAAAAGTGGAAGACTTTAGTGGGTCTGGTTTTTCCTATGCCCTCAAAAGAATGGACCAGCTGAACGAAGAAAAAGCCTTGAAAGAAAGAGGTTCGGATAAACGAATTATTCATATGGAGCTGAAAACCTCCCTTAGCTGGGGCGCTACCGGTAAATAACCGTTCATGGTGTGAAACTTTTCATTTGGGCATTCATGTATAAAAGCGAGCCTTCGACATATCATAAGATGGACTAAAGGAGGTCTCATCATGAAACGAAAAGCCCAACACAACGCAGTGGAAAAACTAAGCAAAACACCGAAGAAAAACTTACAAGAAACTGAATTCTCGGCGGAGTTTACTCACGGAGAAGACAATATGAAAGGTTTCAATCGTCACTCCAAACAAGGTCAACAAGGTAACCAATAAGGTGTAGATTCACTCAAATTCAAACAATAAGAGCCTTACTAGAATTCATGCATAGTAAGGCTCTTTACATTTTTCTTCTTTTAGCCACTTCCTCCCCTTCGTTCCCGAAAATAATTCGGTCTGTCAGCGCCGATCTTTGTGGCGAATAGCTGTTTTTCCATGGAAGCCAAGCGAAAGATAATAAAGTTTTATAAGGATTTACTCAAACATCAAAAAGCTACACAAATTACGAATAAGCAAAAAACCCCTTCAGAGTATATTCTGAAGGGAATTTATATCATATTACATATTTTAACAACTTATTAATCTCCATTTGATTTCACATTTCGATGATAACTTAAATATTTAACAATTATGATAATTACAGATTGGTTATTATGTCCGCAAAATCTTCTCCATCGCTTTTCCCTTTGCTAACTCATCGATTAGCTTATCCAAATAGCGAATTTCCTGCATCGTTGGTTCTTCGATCTCTTCCACTCGGACGCCGCAGACTACACCTTTGATCAAAGCCCGTGAAGGATTCAATTGAGGAGCTTCCGCAAAGAAGGTCTCAAAGTCTGTCTGTTTTTCCAGTTGTACTTCTAACTCTTCCTGGCTATATCCTGTCAACCAACGGATGATTTCATCGACTTCTGATTTTGTACGCCCTTTTTTCTCTGCTTTCAAAATATAATGGGGATAAACTCTTGAGACACTCATTGTATAAATCTGATGTTTGGCCATGATACATCCTCCCTTACTTATTCCGTTAAATGGACCATTTGTTGAACAAAGAAGTAACCTACAGATATAACTATTTTTATCAAACTTTTTTACAAATTATCAAGCTTTATTGTCAAAACAACGCCTGTCCACAAAATGAACAAGTAGCTAACAATAAGACTCAAACAGAAAAAAACCGAAAATCCATACAGATTTTCGGTTTAGCGCTTCCGTTAACTAGATTTCTTCGTTTTTGTTTCCTGTGCCATCTGCGGCTTTTTCAGGAATAAGGAGAATACGACATTCAGCACAGCCAACGCGAAGCCGACCATAAATACGACAGAGGAACTCATGGCTGCTGCTTCTGTCGGCTCTGTTGTCGCAGTCGCTAAGTAACTGCCTTGTTTGCTTGAGAAAATGGCCACCATAACCGCAATACCAATCGCTCCGGCCACTTGTTGAAGCGTTTGTGTCAAGGCGATTCCGTCCGGATAATATTGCTTCGGAAGTGAATTCAGCGTATTTGTCTGTACAGACGCCAACACCATGCCGACACCGAGCATCATGATAATGTGTGTCACCACAACCATCCATAACGCCGTTTCTGTGCCGAATTGCGCGTAAAAGAAATACGCGATCGCCACCAATACCGTACCAGGCGTAATGACAGCTCTCGGACCATATCGATCAAACAAACGACCAATCGTCGGAGCCAATAAACAGTTCAGCAAACTTCCCGGCAACAGCACAAGACCTGTCGTGAAGGAAGCAATGACCAATGCCATTTGCATATACATCGGTAAAATAACCAGCATCGACAGCATATTATAAAACGTAATGAAACTCATGAACATGCCGAGAACGAATAATGGATACTTGAATGCTTTTAAATTCAGCATCGGATTCTCCATTTTCGTCTGACGTACCGCAAACAGAATGATTGCTACTAAACCAATCAGAATAGTGCTTATTACAGGTGCACTTGTCCAACCCAAATCACCGGACACACTGAAGCCGTACACGATGCCACCGAATCCGATCGTTGAAAGGATAATAGACAGCGCATCGATGGAAACCGCACGCACTTCATTGACATTCGGCAAAAATTTCATCCCGAAAAGAAGTGAAAACAGCAAGAATGGAATAGTAAACCAGAAAATCCATTGCCAAGATAACGTATCTAAAATCAGTCCAGCCAAAGTAGGTCCCAACGCCGGCCCAGCCAACATAACTAAGCCCATCGTACCCATGGCGCCACCGCGTTTATTCGGCGGAAAAATCGTAAAAATAACATTTTGCGTCAAAGGCAGCGTAATAGCCAAACCTGCTGCTTGAATGACACGCCCTGCCAATAAAACACTGAATACTGGCGCCACTGCTGCAAGCACCGTACCCACAATCGATAATAAAACAGCCGTCAAGAACATTTGACGTGTCGTCAATTTTTGCATCAAAATACCGGTAACCGGCACTAAAATACCTAAGGTCAAGAAGTAACCTGTCGCCAACCATTGGACAGTCGTTGCCTCCACCTCAAAAATCCGGCCTAGCTCACCTAGAGCGATGTTCAATGCCGTTTCACTAAATAGGCCGACAAATCCGGCCACTAAAAGGGCTGCCATAATCGGCCCTCTTTTAATTTCTTTATTCACTTATCAAAACCCCTTCAACATGTTTGGTAATCCATCCGCAATCACCCGAAGTGGCTCTGTTGCCTTTTGTGCCAAGCACAACATCATCGCCCCTTCGATGGAAGCAGTCATCATCACCGCCATGGAATGAGCTTTCTCATCCATATAACCATCCGCCACAAGTTTTCGTTGATAAATATCCTGAATTTTCAAGTAAAGTTGCGCGCAGGCCGTCCGTACCGGGTCACTAAGCGACGCCATTTCACTCACAATGCTGCTGAATGTATAGCCCGTAATGGTTCCCTCGGTTTCCAACTGGACAATAAGTTGCTCCACCATAGCGTGTGTCGCTTCCTGCGTGGTCGGATACCGTTCAAAAATTCCTTCGATATCCCTTGTGATCGCTTCATTCATCGACTGAAGACAAGCAATCAATAATTCTTCTTTTCCATTCGGAAAGTGATGGTACAGCGCACCTTTTGTGATGTTGCACGCCTTTAAGATTTCGTTCAGCCCAACACCTTTATATCCTTTTTGCTGGAAAAGCGCTGTCGCGATGTTTATTATCAACGATTTCGTATCCATTACCGTAGCACACCCCCACATACCAACCGGTCTGTTTGTAAGTATAACAAACTTTTTTTCCGAAATTCAAACGTTTCACATCTTTCTTTTTCCCTGGAAGACACTGTAGAAAACATAAAGACGATTCTTGCAGGATTGCCGCCGTTTCGGTTCACATCATGAATTTCATGCTATTCATAACATACATATAGCTAAGAAAGGTGGTGACATCATGAATAAATTTGGCGTGTTATCCTTTTTGACCGCACTAGTTAGCTTGATTATATTCTTGGTCGCAAGAGGGCCGGACGCTCATCTGCCCTTCTTGGCTATGGTCTTCGGCGCTCTTTCTCTTATCGGGATTTTGTTTGCTGTTCTTTCTCAAAAACTCATCTATCTTATCATCGGAATCATTCTCAATGGATGCGTTTTGATAGGCGCCTTTCTGCTTCTACTCTCTATCGGCATTGGTGAGCTTTAAGAATAGGCAATTTCCTGCACAAATCGAGTAGAGGGAAAATAAATAATTTATTTTCGCCCCTCTCACAACACCGT
>JBJEFL010000110.1:0-11162 GCA_051873995.1 Bacillus sp. (in: firmicutes) | reverse complement strand
GTGGCTATAATACTAGCCACCTTGACAATATTAATTTGCTTTAGCAATCATGCTCTTATGATGATTTGTTTGTAAATAATCGAGTACCTGTTGAACAGCGGCTTCTCCTTGATCAATGCAGTCCGGAATGCCCAATCCTTCATAGGAACTACCTGTAAGAAGAACGCCAGGTAACTGAGTATGTAAATCTTGTTGCAATTGTTCAATTCTTTGTTTATGGCCGACTGTATATTGTGGCATCGCTTTTTTCCATCTTGTTACGACAGTGAATTCTGGTTGTTCGGTAATACTCATTGTTTTGTTTAAATCGTGTAAGACGACATTTTTCATTTCTTGATCTGATAAATCTACTACCGACATGTCTGATGGTCTTCCTACATAACAGCGGAGAAGCACTTTACCTTTGGGACATGAATGCGGCCATTTTTTATGTGTCCATGTACAAGCGGTAATTGTATAGCTGCTTTTCCGCGAGATGATAAAGCCGGTTCCATTTATGTCCTTTTTGATGGCATTTTGGTCAAAGGCCATTGCGACTGTTGCGACACTTGTGGATGGAACGTCTTTAAAAGGTGCCATGAATGGATAATCTGACAAAATGGATGCTGCTGCTTGATGTGGTACAGTAGAGATGACAGCATCAGCTTCCAGTGTTTCTCCGGTTTCCAGCGTTAATTTATATCGTTCTCCTTCTTTGAAGAGAGACTCTACTTTTGTATGTTTTAAGATGGTTACTTCGTTTAAAGCGTCCTCCAATTTATCAATCAATGACTCCAAACCTATTTTTAATGTTAAAAACATTCCTTTTCTTGATTTTTTTGCATTTTTAGATTTTGGTTTAGTTGGAGTAGCTTTTTTCATGCCAAGCACAAGACTGCCGTACTTTTGTTCTACCTGGTAAAATTGCGGAAAGGTTGACATTAAACTCATTTGATCAATATCACCTGCATAAATGCCGGATAACAAAGGCTCTATTAAATTTTCAACTACTTCATCACCAAGTCTTCTTCGGAAAAAAGCACCTAACGGTTGATCTTGTTTGGCTTTTGACTTTGGAAGAACAAAATCTCCTGCTGCCCGCAATTTGCCGAAAGGCGTAAACAAACCTGTTGTAATGAAGGGAGCTATTTGTGTCGGAATACCCATAATTGAGCCGCCAGGCATTGGATAAAGTTTTTCCCTTGCCAACACATATGATTTTCCGGCTGTGTTATTGACTAACTCGTGCTCTAAGCCGACTTCTTTAATTAATTTGGATGCGCTTGTTTTGCGTTCAAGGAAACAATCGGGACCATTTTCAATGATAAAGCCATCTCTTCTTGTTGTTTGTATTTTTCCGCCCAGCTTTGAACTTGCCTCAAGTAACGTTATATCTATCGGCAATGCTTGTTTTTTGATTTCTTGCTGCAAATAATAAGCGGCTGTTAAACCGGTTATACCACCACCAATAATAATAACTTTCTGTCTTTGTTTTGTATTCATATAGTCACCTTCTTTAATAGTTAGTTAAAAATGTTAAAGCGAATAGTTTTTTGGAACATACGTACAGTATGGTTCTTCGGACAGGTAGCTGTCTGTTTCATAGTAGGCACGCGCCCGACATCCGGAGCAAACATGGATATATTCGCATTGTCCACATTTTCCTTCAATAAGTGCAGGATTGCGTAATTGCTGAAAAAGGGAAGAGTTTTTCCAAATGTCTTCTACACTTTGTTCCAATAAGGAACCTGCTGTAACCGGTAAATAGCCACAAGGTCGAATGTCGCCTTTATGAGAAATGAAGCCAACCCCGGTTCCTGCCAAGCATCCTTTTGTAACAGCTGCCATTCCGTGTGATTGGACGGTGATGCGCTCATTCTTTTCTTTTGCTTTTTGCCTCATAATTCGGTAATAGTGAGGAGCGCAAGTTGCCCGAATCTCAAAATCCACTTCTCGTGAACGATCATAAAACCATTCCAATACTTCTTCATATTTACTAGAGCTTAACATGTTGCTTTCGACAATTTGCACACCACAACCAACAGGGACCAGCATGAATAAGTGCAGCGCATCAACGTTGTACTTATTACTTAAAGCAATCATCTCTTCCAAATAGTCGACATTATGCTTTGTGATGGTTGTATTGAATTGAAGCTGAATATCTTGTTCTTTTACATTTTTTGCTCCTTGAAGAGCTTGTTCAAAGGAACCAGTCAGCCCCCGGAATTGATCATGAATCTCAGAGGAAGGGCCATCGAAACTAATAGCCACCCGTTTGATTCCGACTTCTTTTATTTTCTTCGCAATATCCTTTGTGATTAATGTGCCGTTCGAGGCCATGGCTACGGATAATCCTTTTTGGCGTGCATATTGGGCAATTTCGAAAAAATCCGGTCGGTACAAAGGTTCGCCACCAGTAAGAATTAATAACGGATTGGCGAAATCCGTTATTTCGTCAATCACACGGAAAGCTTGAGCAGTCGATAGTTCTTCTGGGGAGCGTTGTGGCTGTGCTGTGGCTCGGCAATGTATGCATTTCAAATTGCAGCCTTCGGTCAACTCCCAAAACATAATACGTGGACCATTTTCATAATGGGTATATTTTTGATGTTTTTTAGGCCGTTCAGCGGTTATTGGCATAATGACAAAACTCCTTTATGGAATATTGGTATGCTTAAATAGCTAGTCAATATGTATTAATGTGAAAAGAGTAACAGAGTAAACTAGAACAAGTTTATTAACGGTTTTGTTGACCAATTATTCAGCTTTAAAATTGTTTTTTAGTTTCATAGACAAATGCTTATTATATGCTACCCAGCATAAACTTTTTCAAAACATAAGGGAGAGTGTGTACTTTATTGAAGGATGCAGTAATGCCAAATTGTCACACAATGGACATTATAGTATGTGTAATTAATCTAATTTTATGATTCTTTGAATAAATATTGCCGGATATTGATAGAGTGAGAGTGCAAAAAAAGGGATAAACCTTTATGGAATGAAGGCTTATCCCTTTTTAGCATAGTTATTTGAAATGGATGTTAAAAAACACGTGTTACTTTTGAGATACGAGGACTCCAATAACTGTTGATTGAAGAAATTGTTACCCCAGTGGAAGAACCACAGTGAATCATCGATGTGCTACTTATAGCAATACCAACGTGATTAATTACACCATCGTAATCTGTATCAAAAAAGATTAAATCGCCTTTTCTGACATTCGAGAATGAAACGGCTTGTCCCATTTTAGATTGTTCTACAGATGTTCTAGGCAGCGTAATACCGTTTTCTTGGAACACACGTTGTGTATAACTAGAACAATCAAAAGCATCTGTTTGAGAAGTAGAAGCGCCATATAAATAATCGGCACCGATATATTTTTTAGCTGTTGCTATGATAGAATCAGCTTTTACTTCCCAACTAGATGATGTTGACCCTGAATTCGAAGAACTGTTGTTTGAAGATCCTGAATTTGAAGAAGCACCACCGGAAATATTGATTGTTTGACCAATATATATAAGGTTAATATTAGTAATTTGAGGGTTTAATGCTTGAAGAGCAGACATGCTCATATTGTACTTTTTAGCAATGGAATAGAATGTATCTCCTTTAACGACCACATGTGTTGCGCTTGTGTTATTGCCCGTGAATTCATTACTGATTTTTAGTACTTGACCAGGATAAATAGTGTCGCTTGTTAGGTTATTCCAAGTTTTTAAGTTTGCTACCGTTACATTGTTAGCGTTTGAAATTTTCCACAAAGAATCTCCGGATTTTACCGTATAATCTGCTGCGAGTGCATTGTTTGAGAATAAGAAAGAACCGGCTAATGCACCTGCAAGGATGATTTTTTTCATAAATATCTTTACCTCCGATTACTTGTTATACTCGATGCTTATGATAGCAAGAAGAAGGGTAGATTGATAGTTTAAATTTTTACCATTAATACAGTGGGAATGATGATTTGATTTTGGGATAAATATGATTTATCAGTAAAGTGATAAGGATAAATTGGTTGAAAAATAAAAACAGAAAGCAAGCGAATGTTTTATCGCTTACTTTCTGTTTTAGGTTCATGACTCGCGTCAGCCTACATGCCTTTGTCGTTTCATAGTGCGGGCGTTCAAAAATTTATATAAAGGCGGCAATAAAACACAAACAGAGATAACCCGTAATATTTGCACAGCTACGACGAAGGTAGGATCTGCATGGAAAAGTAATGCAGCTGTTGTCATTTCGGTTATGCCGCCTGGTGCAAAGGCCAATGTGGTCGTAATGAATGAGATATCGGTTAGTAATGAAACAAAATAAGAACACAAAATCATGACTATTATTAAACCTAAAGTACCCGCTAATGATAAGAGAATAATATTTTTTAAGCCAACAAACATATTTTTATGTATACGTGAGCCAATACTTGCACCTATACAAATTTGCGCCAAAATAATGATGGAATGAGGCCACCAGGCAATCATGTCGTGTTGTGTCGCCGCAGCAGCTTCAATTTGAACAATCGCTACAGCAATCATGCTTCCGACTAGCCATGGTGCAGGCAGGCGTAATTTTTTCCCTATATAAAATCCTCCGATACCTACTATTACTATAACAACCGTCCATAATAGTGTATTCACTTCAAAAACAGGTGCTATGATTGGTTGAGAAGATAGTTGGTCTTCATTATGAGAAACTCCGAAAGACAAAATGAATGGAATGAAGCAAACAACTAAAAACACACGCATCGATTGGACGATGCTAACGACGGCGGTGTTGGCACCTACTTCATCTGCAATAGCACTCATTACAGATAATCCTCCCGGAGTGGTACTAATGAAACTGGTCATCATGGAAAGGGAACTGAATTTCCATAGGATGTAACCGGTCAGTAATGAGAATAAAATGGATAGGAATAGTGTAAACAAAATGACTGACCAATTGTTCCGGAAGGTTTCCGTGACGGCTAAATTAATCTTCAAACCCAATTCGATTCCTAAAACAAACATCCCAAAATTCAACCAATATTTTTGAAGTCCTTTTTGATGTATATAAGGTTTCAATAAATTAGGTCTTTTATAAGACAATAAAGTAGCGGTTATTAACGTTCCGACCATCCATCCTAAGGAATAACCTGTCAACGAAAGAAGAAGCCCGCCGAAACTACATATCAATATAAAAAAACAGTTTTGTATAAAAAGGGTATTTTTCTGTGACATCGTGAAAGCCTTCTTTCTATTATTAAGAAACATCAAGAAATCCATAATTTCGATGATAACTAACATTATATAATATTTTTCTGATAATAATAAAAAAACAATTTAAATGGGAAATAACAGTCAAAAAACGTTAAAATAGAGAAAGATAAATATGAAGAGGAAAGGGGCGTGTAAATGTTTATTTGGTTGAGTGTTATTGCTGTACTTATTGTGTATTTGTTAGTTGTTTTTTATATTGGTCGAATGACGATGAAATGGTTACTGCCAAAACAATCTAAAAGATTCAAAGTCATGTATATGATTGTCTTTTTTCTTCTGGCAAATATGTTTCTAATAGGTTCAGCTGCGGACCAAGAATGGCTAAGAGCCATAGGTTCTTATGCGATGGCCCTATTATATATATTAGTGTTTAGTGTACCATGTATACATTTGCTTGTGTATATGCTGCGGTTTACGAAGATTCCACGTTTGAAGGTGGAAAAGTGGGCGGGATGGCTGACATTAAGCATCCTTTTCATTAGTATGGTCTATGGTACATTTAATGCGTATAGCCCGGTAGTTCATACATATGATATTTCTATAAAGAAAGAGAGTAAAAATGTTACGCAGTTAAAGATTGTCATGGCATCGGATATGCACTTTGGCACACTTTCCAATAAACAACATGCTGTCCGTATGGTAGAGGAAATTAACGCATTAAAACCAGATCTTGTCTTATTTCCTGGAGATATTGTTGATGATCGAATCGATGAATTTGTAAATCAAGGGATGTCTACCATACTTGCTAAAATACAATCGACATATGGCGTGTATGCTTCGCTCGGTAATCATGACAAAGGTGATCTACCACAGTTGATTGAAACATTGGAACAAAGTGATATTACTATCCTTTATGATGAATCTATGGTAATCGATGATTCCTTTACCTTAATTGGCAGAAAAGACAAAACCGAAAAGGATAGGGCTTCGCTTGCAGAATTGATGCAGAATGTGGATGCTACTAAGCCGGTCATTGTATTAGAGCATCAACCGTACAACTTGGATGTTGCACAAAGCCAAGGTGTTGATTTAATGGTTTCAGGGCACACACACCGTGGACAGTTGGTGCCTTTTCAATACATAACAGGTTATATTTATGAAAACGATTGGGGATATTTGCAGAAAGAACAAATGCATTCTATTGTTTCATCAGGATTTGGTTTTTGGGGTCCTCCCATTCGAACCGGCAGTCGCTCTGAGATTGTACAAATTAATGTGAATTTTAGTGAGCAAGACTAACCGTGTTTATTATTTGTTCGTGGATGATAGTATCCATCATTCAGTTAGGGTATTTCTGTTGAAGAGTTTTGGAGATACTAAATGTGTTGAAGTGTGGATTGGGTGAGGTAAGGGTATATATGGTATAAAGAGACCCGTGTGTTTCAATTGGAGGGATAATGGTGGAGTATGATGTGAGTTTGCAGGAAAAAGAACTTTTTAAGGAAATCATTGTTGAAAATGGGGTTGAAAAGATAGCGATTTGGCCAGATGGAGAATGGTCGATTTATATGACGGAGCATTTTAAGAAGAGATTAGAAATGGAAATGCCAGTCTACATTTTAGATTTAAGGGAATTTATTTCAGAGTATGAATTCTCTGATGATATCATTGAACAATTAATTGAACAATTAGAAGCTATGCTTAATGAAAATAGTAGGAGTATTTAAAACACATTACGTGGGCTGAATGTGTAAAAAAAGATTGAAGAATGTGAAGCTAACATATATGATGAAGAATGACTATATAATAAAGGAGTTGATTTACTTGAGTAGTCATTGTTGTAGTGAACCCGAACCGGAAAGGATAAATGAGAGGATTAGAATTATCTTTTTATCAAGTTGGGGAAATCGATTGAGTAAAATCAACCCTATAAAAGATATGAACATTTCCTCCGGATAATTAAGGAGGTTTTATTATGTTGGAATACTACATGACCAATGAAGAAAATCAATTGATTAAAATGGATAAAATAGTAAAAGGTTGCTGGGTTAATATGGTCAATCCAACCGATGAAGAGATTTATTCGGTGACCCAGACATTAAATATCCCCATTGACTATTTTAAAGACGCGTTGGATGATGAAGAAAGATCGCGTATTGAAAAGGAAGACAATAATTTATTTATTATTGTGGATTTTCCTTATATTACATATGATCAAGCAGGATTTCCTATTTATGAAACGATTCCGATCGGTCTCATTCTCGTGGAAGATGCTTTTATTACCGTGTCCTTACAGGAAACACCGATTCTGGATAATTTTAAAAACAATAAAGTCAAAGGCTTCTTCACCTATAAGAAAACCCGCTTTGCGCTGCAAATTTTATTCGCTATCTCTTCTTATTATTTAAGATATTTAAAACAAATCAACAGAAAGACAAATGAAGTGGAATCAGAATTACATCAATCAATGAAAAATAAGGAATTGTATGCTTTCTTATCGTTAGAAAAAAGTTTGGTGTATTTTACTACCTCTCTGAAAGCGAATAAAATTGTGTTGGAGAAAATGCTCAGGCTCAATCTCATAAAAATGTATGAAGAAGATAAGGAATTATTGGAGGATGTCATTATTGAAAATCAACAAGCGATTGAAATGGCAGAGACATACAGCAGTATTTTAAGCGGCATGATGGATGCCTTTGCATCAGTCATCTCCAATAACTTGAATATCGTGATGAAGTTTTTGACATCATTTACGATTATTTTGGCTTTGCCGACCATGGTTGCTAGTTTTTACGGTATGAATGTTGGTCTGCCGTTTCAAGACAAACCATATGCCTTTATCTTGATTATGTTAATAGCAGTGTTCTTATCCAGCTTGACAACGTATATTTTTTGGAAAAAGAAATTCTTTTAATTACTTAACAATGATTTTGTGTTCTTACTGAATGGAGTTAAATGAAAATAAATTATATTAAGGTCTTTTCTCGATATTCAAACGGGGAAGGGCCTTTAATTTTCTCTTGATAGGATTCTTATTTATAGCAATAAAGTGAAGAAAATGAATGTTGTTAGATATCTTGTCAGCAGCTAATTTATAGCTAGGAGAGTAATCTGATTATTCAGAAAAATACGTTCATAGAAAATGAAGTATGAGTCATCAACTACTAGATAAAATCACTTTTGTTGACAGCGTTATTCACCTTTAGTAATATACCCATAAGGGTATTGTTAATTTAGGTAAAAAGGGGAGTTTCAAAATGAGCTCAATTACTGTTTATACAACTTCAAGATGTCCATATTGTGTGATGTTGAAAAATTTTTTAAATGAACAAAACATTTCTTTTACTGAAATAAATCTGGAAAATAAACCAGAACAGATGGAGCAGTTAATGAGAATCACTGGACAAATGGGTGTTCCTCAAACGGAAGTAAATGGAAAATGGGTTGTTGGTTTTGATCCGAATAGTATTATGCTGGCGCTAAAGAATTAAAGACTTTTAATAGTAGTAGGTTTGCTCAGGTAGGAGAAGATACTATGAATCCTTGGAATGTTCGCTTTCAAAATAAACATTATGTATATGGTACTCAGCCTAATAAATTTTTGGTTGAAATGCAGAATAAATTTCGTTTTTCAGGTGATGTGTTGGCTATTGCAGAGGGAGAAGGGCGTAATGCCGTCTTTATGGCAGAGCATGGAATGAATGTTACAGCTTGGGATTATGCTGAATCCGGATTAGCTAAAACAAATAAACTTGCAAATTCAAGAGGTGTGACAGTTAAGACAGAGCTAATCGATTTAAATGAGGCCTCTTGGGAGAAAGACCATTATAATCAGGTTGTATGTATTTTTGGTCATTATGCTAAAGAATTACGACATAAAACATTTGAAGGAATTAAGGAGACAGTAAAACCGGGAGGATATTTCATTACAGAAGTGTATTCACTTTATCAAATTCCATATAAAAGTGGTGGGCCGCAAAATATAGAACTGTTATATACACCGGAAGAATTTTTGGAAATCTTCTCAGATTGGCAAATTGTTCACTTTTTTATGGGTGAAGTTGTACGAAACGAAGGAAGTCTTCACAACGGGTTGTCACACGTCATTCAATTTGTTGGTCGAAAGCCAGTGGAGCATAAAAAATAGGCAAGCTCATTTCAATCAGAATAAGAGACCGGAAGTTTGACCAATTTCCTCCATAATAATTCACGTAATCCGGCAATAATCTTTTGTCCATTATAGCTGAGGGCATATGTGGCATATGCGCTTAAGCCCGCTTGTATGATGAAAACAGCAATCATCAGCCCAATTTGTTTGGTGGATAGTGATGACATACTGAAGCCATCAACGAGTTGTTTAGTCATTAAGGGAATCAGTAATCCAATTAAGGTAGTAATGATGCTCAATCCTAAGGCGAACGTAAGTCTGCCATAGGATGGCTTCGTTTCTCGCAATAATTGGATAAAGGATTTAAAGCTGCTCTTCTGTTTGGTTTCTTTCATAATTTATTTCCTCTCGAAAAAATAGTGAAGTGATCGTTCATTCTTCATTGAACGTATTCATGTAATAGTCCATCGCTTTTTCTAACCACTTTTCTTCTTCTGGTGAAAATGGATTGGGAAAAGGATCATCTAATTCGGTGTTCTCAGCCATACTTAAAATGGTGTTTAAATCCTTGCCGCCAAATCAGTAGCCAATTCAATAAGCTTTTTTATTAATTCAAGCGCCTTAGGGTCATCAGGGCTTTTATTCGTCATTTTCTTAATGTCAGTAATTAATACAGCATATTGTTTTTCCATTTCTAGCTGCGTAGACTCTGGAATATCATACATGCTGTCTACGAAATCTTTTGGGAAAATAGCATTCAACCATTCCTTATGTTCTTCCTCTTCGTGTATGCCATTAATAATAGTATATCTTTCTTCCATTTTCTTTCCTCCTATCTGTAAGTTCATTGTAAAACATGACGTAACGTGAGATACAACAATTATGTGGGATTTATTTTACATAGTTCACATTTGTAATAAAGATAAGCACAATTAGTTCTTTGTCAATGTAGTTTTATTCAAATTAGCAATGTGATATGATGAACAAATGTAGATGTTATATAACATTTTAAAAGCTTCTTAAAGGGGAAAATCATCATGATAAAAAATATATTATTTGATTTTGACGGTGTGATTATTGATTCAATGTCTATTAAAACTGAAGGGTTTGGTAAAATTTTTGAAGAGTATGGTTCTGATGCGGTCCAAGCATTAATGGATTATCACAATTTAAACGGGGGACTTTCTCGATATGTGAAAATCAAATATTTCTTTGAAGAGATTTTATCTATTCCTTACGAAGAGAACGATATCGCACGTTATGCTGATAAGTTTGCGGAAATGATGAGAGTGGAATTGAATAATCCGGAACATTTAATTTCTGAAGTGGTACAGTTTATTCGCGATCATCAAGGGACATTTCATTTTCATATTGTTTCCGGTGCGGATGAGAAAGAATTGCAATATTTATGTGAGCAATTAAACATAGCACAATACTTTAAATCGATTCATGGTTCGCCCACTCACAAAAATGATTTGGTTAAACAATTGATTAGCGATAATCATTATGAAAAAAACGAAACTATTTTAATAGGGGACTCTATTAATGATCATGAAGCTGCAGAGGTAAATGGAATCGATTTTTATGCTTACAATAATGTGGCGTTAAAACCGATATCTGCTAATTATATTGAAAGTATGGCTGATTTCGTTTTATAAAAAAGAAAGCCAAACATTTACAGGAATAAGTGTTTGGCAGGATAAGCGCAATATGAAGAAAGAGTATGACCACAGTGTAAGGAGTCATGCTCTTTTTTACTACTTAAAGCTTTTGGAATAAAAAGATTGTTTTAACGGATTTCCGAAAGAAGTCTCCCATCCTCAAGGAATGTGAAGGGCGTAGCCCAATGAATAGGCGGGAGATGAATTTCAGTTGGCGTTAGTCAA
>JBJEFL010000109.1:8664-48365 GCA_051873995.1 Bacillus sp. (in: firmicutes) | reverse complement strand
TGGTCTTTTTTTTGTGCTTTTTAAAAGATAGTTTTCTACTCAACTTCAGGAGATTTACAATCAACTTGCATGGGTTTACCGATTTCTCGACATAAACCTTAAACAGACATGGTTATTTTCACCTGTTGAATGTATGTTATAAAACTATATTAATATTGATGGGTTAAAAGTTCACTTATATACGACATTGAATCGTCTCTACTATGGATTGTCTATTTCAAATCCGATGCTAAATGAAATAAAGAATATGTGTCTATATATGTTCAATTTGATTATTACAGCTACAAGTGAAGCGGAAGAGCTGTGTCCATTTCCTATTCCCGAGGAAGAAATAGCATATTTGACACTGCATTTTAAGGCCTCTGTTGAGCGCTTTGAAAAAATGAAGGCAGAATGAAATAAGCCGTTGTTGTTTGTCATATGGGTATTGGCATGTCACAGTTATTAAGGACAAAGATTGAAAGAAAGATCAGATTGATTCATATTAAAGGTTGCATTTCAAAAGATGATTTAAAGACGTATTTGGCTAGTCATCATGTGGACTTCATTATTTCGACAGTCCCTCTGCCTGCTGTCAGTGTACCTCATATGGTTGTATCACAACTATTTGAAGCGGCAGAAGAACAAAAACTGAAAGAATATATCAAACAATTGGAAAATCCGATGAATCGACAAGTAAAGCAATCAAATTTCATGAATTACACAAATCCGTTTTTAGTATTTTTGAAAAAGGAAGCGAAACATCCTTATCAGCTCATTGAGGAACTGGCAACAGTTTTGTATAAAAAGGGCTATGTCGAAGAAGCGTTTATTTCGAATGCGGTTGTCAGGGAGAACATGTCTGCTACGACGATTGGTGCTGGGATTGCGATTCCGCATGGCAGCCCTAAGTTGGTTAAACAGTCTGCCATTGCTATTGCCACTTTAAAGGATCCACTTAAATGGGGAACGGAAAAAGTATCGTTGGTGTTTATGATAGCCGTTAAAAATGATAAGCCGGATGAAATCAAGCAATTATTTCGGGAACTTTCTTATTTGTGTGAGCAGCCTGAACAAATACATTCCTTGATTAAAGAAAAGGATACGATGCTCTTTTTGGATAAGTTGAATAGGATGTAGATGAGAAAAGGCCATTTCTGGTCTTTTTTTATTTTTGGCTATTTTTAAAAGAGTGTTGTTTTTAAATGAGTTTTGGAGAATAAAATCGGTTGGTGTTGTTTCTTCATCCCCTACTAACCATTGGAGATGAACTAATCGGGTTGTTATGGGCACTTAATCTCTCACTTATCTATCTGTACTTTTGCCCTCTGCGGATGGAACAACATTCAATCTATAAGCACTACTTGTTCAGAGGTAATAAAGTTTATGAAAACTATTGTATTAAATCTAGTCATCGTCTAGCTCCAGCACTAAACGAAGCACTTGTGCTTCCGTTTTGAAAGCGTTTTCCATTTTACCGTAGCCTACGGTAAAAATCTGAACTTTATAGTTCTTTTTTCCTTGTATAGTTATAGACAAGAAGAGAAAACAGCAGAAAAAAAGGAGGATGCACAGATGAAGTTATTAGCAATCACATCGTGTCCAAATGGTATTGCTCATACATATATGGCTGCTGAAAACATTCAAAAAGCAGCAGATAAGTTTAGGCATTCAAATGAAAGTCGAAACGCAAGGCGGAGTAGGTGCTGAGAACGTGTTGACAGCAAAGGAAATACAAGAAGCGGATGGTATTATCATCGCAGCTGATCGACAAGTCGATAAATCACGCTTTAAAGGTAAGCGCTTACTAGTTGTAGGCGTAAAGGATGGTATCCGTAGACCGGAAGAATTGTTTAAGCAATTCGAAGAAGGGAAAGTACCTGTATACAAAGCATCAGAAGAGGATGCAAGCGGTGGAGAAGGAGCTACACAAAAATCAGGTGCGATCGGCGCTATTTACAAACATTTGATGAACGGTGTTTCGTTCATGGTTCCATTTATTGTTGTTGGTGGACTTTTAGTAGCCATTGCTTTGGCACTTGGCGGCGAAAATACGCCTGGAGGAATCGTCATTCCGGAAGATTCCATTTGGCATACGATCAATAGTATCGGTGGAGCGGCATTCGGCTTCATGGTTCCGATTTTAGCTGGTTACATTGCATTCAGTATAGCGGATAAGCCTGGTCTAGTGCCTGGTATGGTCGGTGGTTATATTGCAGCAAACGGAAGTTTTTATGGAAGTGAAGCGGGAGCTGGATTCCTCGGTGGAATTATAGCTGGTTTCCTTGCGGGTTATGTCGTTTTAGCTATTAAGAAAATCAAAGTACCAAAAGCCATTATGCCAATCATTATCATTCCAGTATTTGGCTCGTTGATCGTTGGCTTAGCATTCATTTTATTCATTGGTGGTCCGATTGTAGCCTTACTTGGTGCAGTGGATAATGTTCTGATGTTCTTTGTAGCAGTTTTAGCTGGTTCAATCGTAACAGCAGTTATGGTAAATGCATTGAAAAAAGACGTGGAAACAGCGATACCTGCAACATCAGTTCAAGCGAACAATGTTATAGCGATGACGGAGCCACAAGAACAAGAAGCTGTACAAGTAATCTATAAATTAACGGATATTACAAGCTTTGAATTGATTGAAACAGATTTAACAGGTAAAACACAGGATGAAATCATTGATGAAATGATTAAGAAGCTAGATAAAGCTGGTGCGCTACACTCAAAAGAAGAATTTAAGAAAGCCATTATCAATCGTGAAAAAGAAGGCTCTACAGGTATCGGCATGAACATTGCGATACCACACGGCAAATCAGCGGCTGTTAAAAAGCCAAGCGTAGTATTTGGTATTAAAAAAGAGGGCGTTGATTGGAAGAGTCTTGATGGTACGACGGCTAAATTAATCTTCATGATTGCTGTACCAGAAAGCAGTGCAGGCAATGAACACTTGAAAATTCTACAAATGCTATCAAGACAATTGATGGACGAGACATATAGGGGAAAATTATTGTCAGCTTCCACAAAACATGAAGCCTATACTCTTCTTGAAGAAATCGCATAGTGACAAGTATTCATTAAATGGAAGCCTGACCACCATCTTATGGAGGGAAGGCTTTCTATTCGTTATAAGTAATCCTGAACAACTAAGAAGAAATAGACACATCAAGGAGAGGTATAGAGTATGGAACCTTTATTTTTCGAACCGGTATTGCAAGAACGAATTTGGGGTGGAGAGAAATTATCGTCATTCGGCTATGAGCTGTCATCCGATCACACGGGTGAATGTTGGGCATTTTCTGCTCACCCAAATGGACCGAGCATTGTCAAAAATGGAACTTACCAAGGTCTATCATTAGCAGACTTATGGAAAGAACATCGTGAACTATTCGGAAATTTAGAAGGAGAAACTTTTCCTTTATTAACTAAAATATTGGATGCGAATGATGACTTATCTGTCCAAGTTCATCCAGATGATCATTATGCTAAGGAGCATGAAAATGGTGAACTCGGTAAAACGGAGTGCTGGTATATTATCGATTGCGAGGAAGATGCAGAATTAATCTTCGGTCATAATGCCAAGTCAAAAGAAGAATTGGACAAGATGATTGATGAAGGAAAATGGGAAGACCTACTTCGTGTGGTGAAAATCAAAAAAGGTGATTTCTTCTATGTGCCAAGCGGAACGGTTCATGCTCTTTGTAAGGGAACGTTAGTACTAGAAACACAACAAAATTCCGACACAACGTATCGTCTATATGATTATCACCGTAAAGATGCAGCAGGAAAAGAAAGGGAGTTACATTTGGGCAAATCAAAGGATGTCATTCAGGTGCCCTTTATTCCAGAACCATTATCGTATGAACCGAAGAAAAGAGAGAGTGACTACGTTTGTAGATAATGACTATTTCACTGTCGATAAATGGGATATTAAAGGGCATAAATCAGTGGAACAAACACAGCCGTTTTTATTATGCAGTGTCATTGAAGGGAATGGGACACTGGAGCGTGACGAAAAGGAATCGATCCTCAAAAAAGGTGATCATTTCTTGCTCCCGGCTGATTTTGGTACATTCTCATTAAATGGAGAGATGAAACTGATTGTCTCTCACGTATAAAGAAGTATTCTTTGCGAAAAACCGTCTTAGATAGAAGCGGTTTTTTTGTTTGAGTAAGTTTTATCTGTTTAGTACATTTTAAAATCAAGGTACATTTTGAATAAAATATGAAGTATTTTGGTTGAAAATGTGACACAAAATGAATGATTTTGGTAGAAAATGATTGAATTTGAGTGATTTATCTTTTATACTTATGTTATCAACACAAAGGGAAGTGAGTAGGTTGTTAACTGCAGAACGCCATCGGCTGATTATGGATTTGTTGTCACAAAAAGAAGTTGTAAAGCTGCAGTCGATTGTTCAGAAGACGGACTCTTCAGAATCAACGATTAGACGAGATCTTGCTTTATTAGAAGAACAAGGATTACTAAAGCGCATTCATGGTGGTGCCACTCTCCCGTATTCGAAGTTCGATGAACCGAATATGCAGGAAAAAGTCAGTAAGAATTCTGATGAAAAAAGAGTCATTGCCCAATTGGCGGCAAGTCTGATTCGCGACGGGGATTGTATTTACCTTGATGCAGGGACGACAGTTGCAGAAATGTTACCCTTCTTAGTTGATAAAAAAATTGTCATTGTGACAAACGGCTTAATGCACATTGAACTTTTAACAGCAGCAAATATCACAACTTATTTACTAGGAGGACGAATCAAAGCAAATACTAAGGCTATAGTTGGTTCTGTGGCACAGGACAATCTTAGGAAATATAGGTTTGATAAATGCTTTTTAGGTATGAACGGAGTCGATTTGGAGCTCGGTTTTACAACACCGGATCCTGAAGAAGGGGTTTTGAAACAGATAGCAATTGAACTTGCGGAAGAAGCTTTTGTATTAGCGGATGAAAGTAAGTTTACGGAGACATTTTTTTCAAAAGTATGTGATGTAGACCATGCAACCATCATTACAGATAAGATGGATGAAGAGCTACTGAAGAAATTCCGACAGAAAACAGACATGAAGGTAGTGAAATCATGATATATA
Organism: Bacillus sp. (in: firmicutes); assembly: GCA_051873995.1. Lineage (GTDB taxonomy): Bacteria > Bacillota > Bacilli > Bacillales > DSM-1321 > Bacillus_AD. Next base: position 43,286 of record JBJEFL010000109.1, on the reverse strand, counting down.
CAGTAACACTTAATCCGTCTATCGATTACATCGTAGAGGTAGACCAATTCCAGTTGGATCATTTAAATCGTATTGATCGAGAAAGCAAATTTCCTGGTGGAAAAGGAATCAATGTTTCCCGTGTATTGAATACGATTGATGTTCCATCTAAAGCGTTAGGTTTCCTAGGTGGCTTTACAGGCGGTTTCATTCAAGACACTTTAGAAGCAGAAGGCGTTATGACGGACTTCGTCAAAGTGCAAGATGATTCGCGCATCAATATTAAGCTGAAAACGGGCGAAGAGACAGAACTGAATGGCCAAGGACCTGCGTTGACAGAAGAAAACATCCAAGCGCTTTATAAAAAATTGGAAGCGTTACAAGAAGGAGATGTTCTTGTTCTGGCAGGAAGCATTCCACCTTCACTTCCGAAAACGTTCTACTCTGAATTAACACAAAAATACAGTGAGCGCGGGGTAAAAGTCGTAGTTGATGCTGGCGGCACTATTTTGGCAGAAGTATTGAAAGATCGACCATTCCTTGTGAAGCCGAATCACCATGAATTAAGCGAGCTGTTTAATACGAAGATTTCAACAGTGGAAGAAGTTGTTCCTTACGGTAAAAAAGTCGTGGAAATGGGCGCACAAAATGTCATTGTATCAATGGCAGGTGATGGGGCATTGCTATTTACGAATGGCGAAGTGTATTCAGCAACGATTCCAAAAGGAAAAGTACTAAATTCTGTTGGAGCGGGAGATTCACTTGTAGCAGGTTTTATCGGCACATATGTGAAAGAAAATGATATTGTGAAAGCGTTCCAAATCGCAGTGGCTACTGGAAGTGCCACAGCATTCAGTCAAGACTTGGCAACAAAAGAAAAAATTGATTCGTTACTAGATCAAGTACACGTCAAGAAATTATAGACTAGGGTGAATACAGATGAAAATTACGGATTTATTGAAAAAAGATACCGTTATTATCGATTTAGCTGCGACTACTAAGGTAGAAGTAATCGATGAATTAACGAAGAAATTAGATGAAGCTGGTCGTTTGAACAGCTTAGAAGGATACAGAGAAGCTATTTTAAAAAGGGAAGGTCAAAGCACAACTGGTATCGGTGAAGGAATCGCCATTCCTCATGCGAAAACAGATGCTGTAAAAATCCCTTCAATCGCTTTTGCTAAATCAGCGAAAGGTGTGGATTATGAATCATTAGATGGCCAACCAGCTCACCTAATCTTCATGATTGCGGCAAGTGCTGGAGCGAACAATGAACATTTAGAAACATTATCTCGTCTTTCAATGTTATTAATGGATGCTAGCTTCCGTGAAAAATTATTGGCAGCAAAGACTCCAGACGAAGTGATTTCTATCATTGATGCAAAAGAAAAAGAAGAAGACGGCGAAGAAGTTGAAGAAACAGTTGAAGTGGCAGAAGATGAAAAATTAATTCTTGCTGTTACAGCATGCCCGACTGGTATTGCACATACGTACATGGCAGCAGATGCTCTTAAAGGTCGCGCTAAAGAAAGAAATATTGCTTTTAAAGTAGAAACAAATGGTTCTACAGGTGTTAAAGGTGCTTTAACTCCTGAAGAAATCGAAAAAGCACATGCAATCATTGTCGCAGCTGATAAGCAAGTTGAAATGGATCGTTTTGCTGGCAAGCACGTGATCAAAGTGCCGGTTGCACAAGGTATCCGTAAAACAGATGAACTTCTTGATCGCGCATTAAAACAAGATGCCCCAATTTACCAAGCAACTGGTGAAGGATCTGCAGCTTCTGAAACAAAAACATCAGAAGGCGGATTCAAAGAGTATGTATACAAACCATTGATGAACGGTATTTCTAACATGTTACCATTCGTTGTTGGTGGCGGATTAATTGTTGCATTAGCCTTTTTATTCGGTGGATATGAAACAGAAGGTGCTTTTGCTGAAGCGTTAAATACAATTGGTGGCGGAACAGCTCTTGGCTTGATGGTTCCGGTATTGGCGGCATTCATTGCTAGTGCAATCGGTGATCGTCCTGCATTCGCACCTGGTATGGTTGGTGGTTTGTTAGCTGTTAATGGTGGAGCTGGTTTCTTAGGCGGCTTAATTGCTGGTTTCCTTGCTGGTTATGTAGTAGTAGGTTTAAAGAAATTATTCTCTTATTTACCAGAGTCTCTTGAAGGTTTAAAACCGACATTATTATACCCTCTATGCGGTACATTAATTGTAGGTCTGTTGATGATTTTCGTTGTAAACACACCAATTGCCTTTGTAATGGACGGATTGATGAATTTCTTAAACGGTCTTTCTGGCGCTAACGCAGTCGTATTAGGATTAATTCTTGGCGGTATGATGGCAATTGATATGGGTGGTCCATTCAACAAAACGGCATTTGCATTCGGTATTGCGATGGCTGCATCGGAAAACTTTGCGCCACAAGCAGCTACTATGATTGGTGGTATGGTTCCGCCTCTAGGTTTAGCTTTAGCAACAACATTCTTTAAAAATAAATTTACTCAAGCTGAAAGAGAATCAGGTAAAACAAACTATATCATGGGTCTTTCGTTCATCACAGAAGGCGCAATTCCATTTGCTGCTGCTGACCCAATTCGTGTTATCGTTTCTTGTATCATCGGTTCTGCATTAGCTGGGGGCTTGGCGTTATTCTTCGGTTGTGCGTCTCAAGCTCCACACGGCGGTATTTTCGTAATCTGGGCAATCAGCAACCCAATTATGTATATAGTGTCGTTATTAATCGGTTCAGTCGTAACATGTCTATTAGTTGGTTTCTGGAAAAAGCCAGTTACTGAAAAATAATGTAAAAAACTCCTTTACTGTTCATGGTAAAGGAGTTTTTGTGTATGAATAGATGAAGTGTTTACAAAAATGAAATTACCGTGAATTTTTTTGTGCGGAAAATTAACGATTGTGTGAGAATACACAAGATGTGTTTGACTAGGGGGGGCAAATTTGATACTTTAGAAGTACATAAAACGAACATCCCTTTAACTGCTGTTGAAGGGGATTTTTTTCGCAATTCATACTATATATAGGGAATTTGTGGGAAGAATAATCAATATATTGTATTTGGGGGTTGACTTCTTATGATTAAAGAAGTAAGAAAACGAGACGGAAGAATTATTCCATTTAATGAAGAAAAAATAACAAGAGCGATTTATTTAGCGGCCAATCAAGTGGCGGAACGGGATGGTCAGTTGGCTGATTACAATCGTGCAGAATATTTAACTTCAGAGGTTGTCGGCATCATAAACAAACAGTATAACACGACGATACCGAGTGTGGAAGATATACAAGATATCGTAGTCAAAGTACTAATTGGAAATGGCCATGCTAAAACAAGTGAACAATATATTGTGTATCGGGCGGAACGAAGCAGAGTGCGCGATTCGAAGTCACGTTTAATGAAATCTATTAGAGAAATTACGTTTACGGATGCTGATGCAGCGGATATTAAACGAGAAAATGCCAATATTGATGGTAATACAGCTATGGGAACAATGCTTCAGTACGGAAGTACTATTTCGAAGGAATTTTGTAAAACCTATATGTTAAATCCTGAACATGCGAATGCTCACGATGCTGGTGATATTCATATTCACGATATGGATTTCTTGAATATGGGTACTTTGACTTGCTGTCAAATTGATTTGTTGAAACTGTTTGAAGGGGGCTTTTCAACAGGACATGGCTTCTTGCGTGAACCGAATGATATCAGCAGCTATGCAGCTTTGGCGGCGATTGCCATTCAAAGTAACCAAAACGATCAGCATGGTGGCCAAAGTATCCCATTCTTTGATTATGGAATGGCAAAAGGTGTTACGAAAACATTTAAGAAGCTGTATGTCGATCACTTAATTAAAGGGCTGCGTCTATTTACGCAATTTGAGGAAGAACAAGTGCCATTGGTACAGAAAATGGTGGAGCAAGCAGAGGAATCAACAGGTCTGCTTATCCAAATTGAGATGAAAGACCAATATGCACAAATGGAAAAATCATTATTAATGGAAGCTTTCCCATTGGATGAAGTGGTTGCAGAGAGAATTCAACAGTTTGCTTATGATGAGGCGCTTAAAGAAACGGACCGTAAAACATACCAAGCAATGGAGGCCTTTATTCATAATTTGAACACGATGCATTCTCGTGCAGGAGCTCAAGTGCCATTTTCAAGTGTGAACTTCGGTACGGATACAACGGCTGAAGGTCGCATGGTGACGAAGAATTTATTGCTTTCTTTAGAAGCGGGCTTAGGAAATGGTGAAACACCAATATTCCCTATCCAAATTTTTAAAGTAAAAGAAGGGATTTCTTTAAATGAAGGAGATCCGAACTATGATTTATTTAAGCTTGCTTGTCGTGTATCAGCGAAGCGTTTATTCCCGAATTTCAGCTTCCTGGATGCACCATTCAATGCACAATATTATGTGGAAGGCAGACCAGAAACCGAAGCGACATATATGGGGTGCCGAACAAGAGTGTTAGGGAATGTATGTGGCGAGGAGATTGTCAGTGGTCGAGGAAATCTTTCTTTTACAACGATTAATTTACCGAGATTAGGGATTGAACACGGCATTGTAAACGGGCAGGAGGGAAACCTGGATGCTTTCTTTACAGCGCTGGATGAGAAAATTACGTTGGTGATTGATCAATTGTTAGAGCGTATGCAAGTGCAAGGAAATAAGAAAGTGAAGAACTTTCCTTTCTTAATGGGGCAGCATGTTTGGAAAGGTTCCGAGCGATTGAACTGGGATGACAGTATTGCTGAAGTGATTAAACAAGGTACACTGACTGTCGGCTTTATTGGACTGGCTGAATGTTTAGTGGCTTTAACAGGCAAACATCATGGTGAATGTGAAGAATCGCAAGAACTTGGATTGAAAATCATTCAACATATGCGTCGTCGCATGGATGAAGCGGCTGAGCAGTATCAGTTGAACTTCTCTTTGATTGCTACGCCGGCGGAGGGATTAGCTGGACGCTTCACAGCGATTGACCGTAAGAAATACGGCAGTATCCCGGGTGTAACGGATAGAGAATATTATACGAATTCGTTCCATGTACCGGTTTATTACAAAATCAGTGCTTTTGATAAAGTGGCTAAAGAAGCGCCATATCATGCTTTAACAAATGCAGGGCATATTACGTATATCGAGTTGGATGGTGATCCTTCCCGCAATTTAGAAGCGTTTGAAAGTATCATTCGCTCGATGAAGGAATTGGGTGTCGGTTATGGAAGTATCAATCATCCAGTCGATCGTGATCCGGTCTGTGGCTTCTCAGGTGTCATTGATGGAGATGTTTGTCCGGCGTGTGGACGTAATGAAAAGGACGGAAATATGAAATTTGACCGCATTCGCCGCATTACCGGTTATTTAGTAGGGACTGTCGATCGATTTAATAATGCGAAGAAAGCGGAAGTGCACGATCGTGTGAAACATATATAAAGGATGTTAGAAAATGAAAATCAGATTAGCCGGTCCAATTACATTTGATAGTATTGTCGATGGCCCCGGCCTGCGAATGGTTATTTGGACACAAGGCTGTCCGCATAAATGTCAAGGTTGTCATAATCCACAGACGCATGATCTTCGAGGTGGATTTGAGATGGATGTGGACGATGTGATTATGCAAATGAAGAAATCTCGTTTGCAGAAGGGCATAACGCTTTCGGGAGGAGAACCGTATTTGCAGCCGAAAGCGTTATTGCCTATCGCCCAAGCTGCGAAAGCCATTGGTTTGGACGTTTGGAGCTATACGGGGTTTACATTTGAAGATTTACTGAATGAGAACAACCCGGCATACGCAGACCGACTGGCTCTGTTACAGCAAGTGGATGTACTGGTGGACGGAAAGTTTGTGGAAGCGGAAAAATCACATGACCTTTTGTTCAGAGGTTCGGCTAATCAACGTATTATTGACGTACAACGTTCATTGCTTGAAGGAACAGTCGTTTTGTGTGAGGAGTATATGAAGAGAATTTAAGTATTATAAAAGCACAAGCCTTTAATAATGAGGCTTGTGTTTTTTATTTCTTTTAGAAATGATGGATATCCTATATAATGGAGAATGTTTCATAATGAAAGCTGGATGTAATTAATCAATTGGAGGGCAGTATATTTATATGACTGCAAAGAAAAGGTTTGAAGTAGAAGAGAATGAAACCATCGATATGTGCTTGGATCGGATGAAACAAGAGGGATATATGCCTGTTCGTCGGACCGAGAAGCCGATTTTTAAAGAAGTCCTGGTTGATGGAAAAAGCGTTCATGAACCAGTTGGGCGTAAAATCGTATTCGATGCGAAGAAAATGTAGCTAAAAGCGAACGATGGTTTTTGAAAAGTATAATATTGTTCGATTATCGGTTGACAATAAATATACTTCATTGTTAATATAAACCTATATTAAGTGACTCTCATATAATCTTGGGGATATGGCCCATAAGTTTCTACCCGATTACCGTAAATGATTGGACTATGAGAGGAAGTTCAGACGAAAATGGTGAGCATACATACATTCATTCTTTAAGAGGAATGTGGAATACGAGCGTTCACGGGTAGTCTACTTTCTCTTTTATGAAAGTGGACTACCCGTTTTTTGTACTTTACGTTTAATTTATTTAAAGGACTAAAGTATAAGAAAAGACATCAACTTTCGTCATTAGGGCGATAAGTCGTGTTTTTCTAATGAGATAAAAAGGGTATAGGAACATTCCAGCGTGCATGAACGAACGCGGGTGACAGACTAATAAAGGCACAATAAGAACACGGAGGAGAAAAGATGGAGCCTCAAATCGGCATTATAATGGGGAGTATTTCAGATTGGGATACGATGAAATATGCTTGTGAAGTGTTGGATGAATTAGGTGTAACGTACGAGAAAAAAGTAGTTTCTGCACACCGAACACCAGATTTGATGTTTGAATATGCAGAAAGTGCACGTGGGAAGGGCATAAAGGTGATTATTGCAGGTGCTGGCGGAGCTGCACATTTACCAGGAATGGTAGCAGCCAAAACGACGCTACCTGTCATTGGTGTGCCTGTGCAATCGAAAGCTTTAAATGGACTTGATTCATTGCTGTCCATCGTGCAAATGCCTGGCGGTGTGCCTGTTGCCACTGTAGCAATTGGGAAAGCGGGAGCCACAAACGCTGGACTATTGGCGGCACAAATCCTGTCAACGACAGATGAAAGCATTGCCTTGAAACTTGAGAACATGCGAAAAGAAACGAGAGAAAAGGTGCTGGATAGCAGTGAACAACTCTAATAAAGTGATTCTACCTGGTCAAACAATCGGTATTATCGGCGGCGGACAGCTTGGTCGAATGATGGCGCTGGCAGCAAAGGCCTCTGGCTTCAAGATTGCGGTCCTCGACCCGACAGAAAATTGTCCATGCGGTCAAGTCGCGGATATTGAAATAACAGCACAATATAATGATTTGCAGGCTTTAAAGCAATTAGCGGATGTCAGTGATGTGATTACGTTTGAATTTGAAAATATTAACGGGGAAGCACTTGAATGGTTAACGCAACATGCTTATATTCCTCAAGGATCCGATGTATTGCGCATTAGTCAAAACCGCGTCATCGAGAAAGAAACGGTTATCAAAGCGGGAGTGGAAGTGGCTCCTTATGCGGTGATTCAATCGATGCAGGATTTACATGATCAAATAGATGAGATTGGCTATCCATGTGTTCTAAAGACCGCAACAGGCGGATATGATGGAAAAGGTCAGCTCGTATTGAAAAATAAAGATGATATAGAGAAAGCACATCACTTGGTGGACCAATGTGAATGTGTTTTAGAGGCATGGGTTCCTTTTGTGAAAGAAATCTCTGTCATTGTTGCGCGTAACAGTTTCGGTGATACGAAAGTGTTTCCGGTAGCTGAAAATATACACCAAGACAATATTTTGCATCAAAGCATTGTGCCGGCACGTATTTCTGAGCAAGTCGCGCAAGATGCGAGAGACAAGGCTTTACTCATTGCGGATTCGATGAAGATGATCGGAATATTGGCAGTGGAAATGTTTGTGACGGAGAACGGTAAAATTTACATCAATGAACTAGCTCCACGTCCGCATAATTCCGGACATTATACGATGGAAGCTTGTGAAACATCACAATTTGAGCAACATATTCGAGCGGTTTGCAATTGGAAACTGGCGGATACGACGTTATTAAAGCCTGTCGTTATGGTCAATATATTAGGAGAGCATATGGAACCGTTATTGGCGAGCATTCCGGGACTTTCGAATTGGAAGATTCATTTATACGGTAAAGAAGAAGCGAAAGTGAAACGTAAAATGGGTCATGTTAATATTTTAAGAGATACGATTGAACAAGCTTTAGAAGAAGCAGAGAAAAGTAACATTTGGACTTGAACATGCAATTGTTCGAGTCAAAGAAATTGGAGGATTAATACATGATTGAACGTTATACAAGACCAGAAATGGGCGCAATTTGGACAGATGAAAACCGCTATAATGCATGGTTGGAAGTGGAGATTTTAGCATGTGAAGCATGGTCTGAATTAGGTGTTATTCCAAAGGAAGATGTGAAGTTGCTTCGCGAAAATGCTTCTTTCAGCATTGACCGCATTCTGGAAATTGAACAAGAAACACGTCATGATGTAGTGGCATTCACACGTGCCGTTTCCGAAACACTTGGCGAAGAACGTAAATGGGTTCACTATGGTTTAACGTCAACTGACGTAGTAGATACGGCAAATTCTTACTTATTAAAGCAAGCGAATGATATTTTACAGGCGGATATCGAACGTTTCATTGAAATTTTGAAAAATAAGGCACAAGAACATAAATATACAGTGATGATGGGACGTACGCACGGTGTACATGCTGAACCAACAACATTCGGTTTGAAACTGGCTCTTTGGTATGAAGAAATGAAACGTAATCTGGAGCGTTTTAAAGCGGGAAGAGAAAGCGTTGAGTATGGTAAAATTTCCGGCGCAGTTGGTACATATGCGAACATCGATCCTTTCGTTGAAAGCTATGTATGCAGCAAATTAGGCACAAAGCCAGCACCAAACTCGACACAAACATTGCAACGTGACCGTCATGCTCACTACATGAGTACGATTGCCCTGATTGCTACATCAATCGAGAAATTCGCTGTGGAAATCCGCGGCCTGCAAAAAAGTGAGACACGCGAAGTGGAAGAAGCATTCGCTAAAGGTCAAAAGGGCTCTTCAGCCATGCCACATAAACGTAATCCAATCGGTTCTGAGAATATGACTGGTTTAGCGCGTGTTATTCGTGGATATATGATGACGGCTTATGAAAATGTACCTTTATGGCATGAAAGAGATATTTCACACTCTTCAGCTGAGCGCATCATTTTACCAGATGCAACGATTGCCTTGAATTATATGTTGAATCGTTTCGGAAATATCGTGAAGAACTTGACGGTATTCCCTGAAAATATGAAACGCAACATGGATCGCACATTAGGTTTAATTTATTCGCAACGTGTCTTGTTAGCTTTGATTGATAAAGGTCTTGTACGTGAGGAAGCGTACGATACAGTTCAACCGAGAGCGATGCAAGCATGGGATGAACAAGTGCAGTTCCGTACCTTAATTGAAAATGACGAAAAAATTACAAGTCTGTTAACACCGGAAGAAATTGCGGATTGCTTCGATTATAATTACCATCTGAAAAATGTGGATGCGATTTTCGACCGCGTAGGCCTGTAAAAACGATACATACTGGAAGTGAGAGATTCCTTCACTTCCAGTTACCTTATTTAAATTTAGAAAAGTTTTAATATTCCTAATAATGGAGGTCACCTCAATGGAAAAAGGTACATTATTGTATCAAGGTAAAGCAAAGAAAGTATATGCGACAAATGATGAACATATCGTTTGGCTGGAGTATACCGATCAAGCGACAGCTTTTAACGGTGAGAAAAAAGAAGATATTCAGGGTAAAGGCGTCTTGAACAATGAAATTACGAGTTTATTGTTTATGAAATTGCAAGAAGCAGGCATATCTTCACACTTCATCAAGAAAGTATCTGATCGTGAGCAATTAGCCAAAAAAGTAAACATCATTCCATTGGAAGTGGTTGTTCGTAACGTGGCAGCAGGAAGTCTTGCCAAACGTTTAGGAATGGAAGAAGGCGTTCAGTTAAGAAAGCCGATTATTGAATTTTATTATAAAAATGATGCATTAGGTGATCCATTAATCACAAATGCACATATTGATTTACTGCGGATTGCAACAGAAGAGGAATTAGCGGTCATTTCGGAAGAAGCGATGAAAATCAATGATGTGTTAACAAGCTTCTTTGCAGATATCAATATTAGATTAATAGATTTTAAACTGGAATTCGGAAAAACAGCGGACGGTACGATTATGTTAGCGGATGAAATTTCACCGGACACTTGCCGTTTATGGGATAGCAGCACAGGAGAAAAGTTAGATAAAGATGTATTCCGTCGTGATTTAGGAAATATCACAGATGCTTATGAACAGATTTTAACGAGACTTGGAGGAGCAAAGCATGTATAAAGTGAAAGTGTATGTAACATTACGAGAAAGTGTATTAGATCCACAAGGAGCAGCCGTTCAACATTCTTTAGCAAGTCTTTCTTACTCGGAAGTAAGCGATGTCCGTATTGGTAAATATATGGAATTAACGATTGAGAAAAGTGACCGTGACGTAAATGAGGTCGTGAAGGAAGTATGTGAGAAATTACTAGTAAATACAGTAATCGAAGACTATCGTTTCGAAGTTGAGGAGGTTGTCTCTCAGTGAAATTTGCAGTCATAGTGTTTCCTGGCTCCAACTGTGATGTTGATATGTATCACGCGATTAAAGATGAGCTTGGTGAAGAGGTAGAATACGTTTGGCATACTGAAACAGACTTATCAAGATTTGACGGTATTTTATTACCAGGTGGTTTCTCTTATGGTGATTATTTGCGTTGTGGAGCGATTGCCCGTTTTTCAAATGTCATGGAGCAAGTAGTGAAAGCAGCTAATGAAGGTAAACCGGTTCTAGGTGTCTGCAACGGGTTTCAAATTTTACTAGAAGCGGGTTTACTGCCTGGTGCGATGCAAAGAAATGAAAGCTTGCACTTCATTTGTCGCAACGTAGGATTGAAAGTGGAGAACAACGAAACGATGTTCACTAACCTTTATAGCAAAGATGAAGTCATCACAATCCCGATTGCACACGGTGAAGGAAACTATTACTGTGATGATGCAACGCTGAAGCAATTACAAGACAATAACCAAATCGCCTTCACGTATGCAGGTACAAACCCGAACGGAAGCTTAGCGAATATTGCCGGCATTACGAATGAAAAGGGCAATGTGTTGGGCATGATGCCTCACCCTGAGCGTGCGGTCGATGCATTATTAGGAAGCGCGGACGGATTAAACTTATTTAAATCAATCGTTAAACATTGGAGGGAATCAAATGTCGTTACTGCTTGAGCCAAGTCCAGAACAAATTAAAACAGAAAAAATCTATGCAGAAATGGGATTGTCTCCAGAAGAATTCGATATGGTTACGAACATTCTAGGTCGTCTGCCGAACTACACGGAGACGGGTCTATTTTCTGTTATGTGGTCCGAACATTGCTCTTACAAAAACTCAAAACCGGTCTTGAAGAAATTCCCGATTACAGGGGAAAAAGTACTGCAAGGTCCTGGTGAAGGTGCGGGAATCGTTGATATCGGTGATGAGCAAGCGGTTGTATTTAAAATCGAATCGCATAATCACCCTTCTGCCATTGAACCATATCAAGGTGCGGCGACAGGTGTAGGTGGTATCATTCGTGATGTCTTTTCGATGGGGGCTCGTCCTATCGCTCTATTAAACTCGTTACGATTCGGTGAGTTGGATAACGCACGTACGAAATATTTGTTTAAAGAAGTGGTAGCTGGAATTGCTGGTTACGGAAACTGTATCGGTATCCCGACGGTCGGCGGTGAAATTCAATTCGAGAAATGCTATGAAGGAAACCCGCTTGTCAATGCCATGTGTGTAGGGTTAATTGACCATAAAGACATTAAAAAAGGTCAAGCGCACGGTGTGGGCAACACAGTCATGTATGTAGGTGCTAAAACGGGGCGTGACGGTATTCACGGAGCAACATTCGCTTCTGAAGAATTGACAGAAACTTCCGGCGATAATCGTCCAGCGGTTCAAGTCGGAGATCCATTCATGGAAAAGCTTTTATTAGAAGCTTGTTTGGAATTGATTCAAAATGATGCGTTAGTCGGTATTCAAGATATGGGTGCGGCAGGTTTAACAAGTTCGTCTGCTGAGATGGCAAGTAAAGCTGGTTCAGGTATTGAAATGAATTTGGATCTTGTACCACAACGTGAAACGGGTATGACAGCTTACGAAATGATGCTTTCTGAATCACAAGAGCGTATGCTGATTGTTGTAACAAAAGGCCGTGAGCAAGAAATCGTCGATTTATTTTCTAAATACGATTTAGAAGCAGTGGCTATCGGAAAAGTAACGGATGACAAAAAGCTTCGTCTTCTTCATAACGGAGATGTCGTGGCGGATGTACCGGTTGATGCGTTAGCGGAAGATGCACCTGTGTATCATAAACCATCATCAGAGCCGGCTTATTACGGTAAGTTCCAAAACATGGTTTTGGATACGCCAACTATTGACAACTACAGTGAAACGTTAAAACAATTACTGACTCAGGCAACAATTGCTAGTAAAGAGTGGGTTTATGACCAATACGATTACATGGTACGTACAAATACAGTTGTGGCACCAGGTTCTGATGCAGCTGTCGTGCGTATTCGTGAAACGAATAAAGCATTGGCGATGACGACAGATTGTAACTCACGCTACATTTATTTGGACCCTGAAGTAGGCGGTAAAATTGCCGTTGCTGAAGCAGCACGTAATATTGTTTGTTCAGGAGCAGAGCCTCTTGCAATCACGGATTGCCTAAACTTCGGTAACCCAGAAAAGCCGGAAATCTTCTGGCAAATTGAAAAATCGGCGGATGGTATGAGTGAAGCATGTCGAACATTATCAACACCGGTAATCGGCGGAAATGTCTCTTTATACAATGAAACAAGTGGTGAAGCTGTATACCCAACACCAGTCATCGGCATGGTCGGATTGGTTTCGGATATCAATCATATTACGACACAGCATTTCAAACAGGCAGGAGATGCGATTTATGTAATTGGTGAAAGTAAAGCAGATTGGGGCGGTTCAGAGCTTCAAAAACTACTTCATGGAAAAATTTTCGGTCAAGCGCCGGCAATCGACCTACAAGTAGAAGCGAAGCGTCAACAGCAGCTTCTTGCGGCTATTCGTGCTGGTCTTGTTGCTTCTGCACATGACATTGCTGAAGGTGGCTTATCGGTAGCACTTGCTGAATCATTATTCGGCAACAGTGAGCTTGGTGCGAAGGTGACATTAAAAGGTGATGCAGTGGTTGAACTATTCAGTGAAACACAATCACGCTTTATTGTATCGGTTGCACAAGCAAATAAAGAACAGTTCGAACGTGTAGTGGAAGATGCCATTCTAATCGGTGAGGTAGCGAATAATGGAATTCTGGCGATTGCAGATGAAGATAACCAAGTGTTAGTCAGTGAAGAGGTTCAAGAACTGAAAGCAGCTTGGAAAGGAGCAATCCCATGCTTGCTGAAATAAAAGGACTCAATGAAGAATGTGGTGTTTTTGCAGTTTGGGGACATGAGGATGCAGCACAGTTAACATATTATGGATTGCACAGTCTGCAACATCGAGGTCAAGAAGGAGCCGGGATGGTTCTGACAGACGGTGAGAAATTGACAGGTGTCAAAGGTGAAGGACTTGTCATGGAAGTTTTCACAGAAGACAAAATGAAAGGCATCCAAGGTACAGGTTCAATCGGTCATGTGCGTTATGCAACAGCCGGTGGCGGCGGGTATGAAAATGTACAGCCGCTTCTGTTCCACTTCCAAAACGAAAGTATGGCACTTGCCCATAACGGTAACATTACCAACGCTGTGCAAATGAAAGCTCAGCTAGAAGCGCAGGGCAGTATTTTTCAAACGTCTTCCGATACGGAAATCGTTGCCCATCTTATTCGCCGTTCAGGTTTCACATCTTTAAAAGATCGTGTGAAAAATGCATTAAGCCTTGTACAAGGAGCCTTTGCTTTTCTGATTATGGGTGAAAAAGAATTGATTTTGGCGCGTGACCCGCATGGATTACGCCCTCTATCATTGGGTATGATCGGTGATGCCTATATCGTGGCTTCTGAAACATGTGCGCTTGATTTAGTCGGTGCGAGATTTATCCGTGATATTGAACCGGGTGAACTTGTGGTTATTAATGAAGACGGTGTGCATTCAGAAATGTATGCTGTTGGCGATAAACGTGCGATGTGTGCAATGGAATATGTATATTTTTCCCGACCCGACAGTAACATTGATGGCATCAACGTACATACAGCTCGTAAGAACATGGGCAAACAATTGGCAATGGAAGCGCTGATTGATGCGGATGTTGTAACGGGTGTACCGGATTCGAGTATTTCAGCGGCAATTGGCTATGCAGAAGCTGCTGGCATTCCGTATGAAATGGGCTTAATCAAAAATCGGTATGTCGGTCGAACGTTCATTCAGCCGTCTCAATCACTTCGTGAACAAGGCGTAAAAATGAAGCTTTCACCGGTACGTGGTGTCATTGAAGGCAAGCGTGTCATTATGGTCGATGATTCCATCGTTCGTGGCACAACGAGCAGAAGGATTGTTCGTATGCTGAAAGAAGCTGGTGCGAAGGAAGTGCACGTGGTAATCAGTTCACCTCCTATCAAAAATCCATGTTTCTATGGAATCGATACATCAACACGTGAAGAATTGATTGCATCGCAGCTGAGTATAGAAGAAATCAAAGAGATGATTGAAGCGGATTCCTTAACATTTTTAAGCCCTGAAGGTATGGTGGCAGCTATTGGCCGGCCATTCCAGGATGAAACAGGTGGTCAATGCTTAGCTTGCTTTACAGGAAAATACCCGACACAAATTTATACGACATTGGAAGATACATCATCCAAGTGCTAAAAAGAATGAAAATGGATGAAGTGACCATATTATTTATTTCTATAAAAATTGAAAAAGCAGCATAGACGTATGCTGCTTTTTCACTAAAGAAATCGGAGGACGGATGAATGGCAAATGCATATAAACAAGCTGGTGTAGACATCGAAGCTGGTTATGAAGCCGTAAATAAAATGAAGAAGCATGTACAGAAAACGATGCGGCCTGGTGTATTAAGCGGGTTGGGCGGTTTTGGCGGCATGTTTGACCTTTCTACTCTTGGTTTAAAAGAACCGGTCTTAGTGTCGGGTACGGATGGAGTCGGAACAAAGCTGATGCTTGCGTTCATGATGGATAAGCACGACACAATCGGGATTGATGCCGTGGCAATGTGTGTGAATGACATTGTTGTACAAGGTGCAGAACCTTTGTATTTCTTGGATTATATTGCGTGCGGAAAAGCTGATCCAGATAAAATTGAAAGCATTGTGAAAGGTGTGGCAACAGGTTGTGAGCAAGCCGGCGCTGCATTAATTGGCGGAGAAACAGCAGAGATGCCAGGGATGTATGATGTTGAGGAATATGATTTAGCTGGTTTTGCAGTCGGAGCTTGTGAGAAAAGCAAATTGGTGACAGGTGAACAGATTCAAGCGGGCGATGTGGTAATCGGCCTGGCTTCTAGCGGTATCCATAGTAATGGTTATTCACTTGTTCGTAAGGTATTGTTGGAAGACGGCAAGAAAGACTTGCATGCATTTGAAGAAACATTAGGCTGCAAGCTTGGCGAAGAGCTATTAAAGCCGACTAGAATTTATGTGAAATCTTTATTGGCTGCCCTTCAAAAATATTCGGTTAAAGGGATGGCGCACATTACAGGCGGCGGTTTCATTGAAAATATCCCAAGAATGTTACCGGAAGGCTTAGGTGTGGAAATTGAAAAAGGCACATGGCCGGTATTGCCGATTTTCGATTTGCTTCAAAAAGAAGGAAATCTTGTCGAAGATGAAATGTACAACATTTTCAACATGGGAATCGGTATGGTTGTCGTTGTTTCATCTGAAGAAGCGGAAGAAGCAGTGAAGTATTTTGAAGAACTAGGTGAAAAAGCATATGCAATCGGTTCAATTGTTGCAGATCAAGGCGTACACTGGAGGAACTAATAAGCTATGAAAAAAATTGCAGTTTTCGCTTCGGGCAGTGGAAGTAATTTTCAAAGTATCGCTGATTCTATTAAACAAGGACAATTACAAGCGGAAATCGTATTGCTTGTTTGTGATCGTCCTTCAGCTTTTGCAGTTGAAAGAGCGAACAAAGAAGGCATTCCGACGTTTGTCTTTTCGCCACGTGATTATGCCGATAAAGCGGCTTTTGAACAAGAAATTCTTCAGCAATTACAAGAAAAGCAAGTGGATTTCATTGTCCTTGCAGGCTATATGCGTTTAATCGGTGATACATTGCTGGCTGCTTATTCACATCGAATGGTGAATATTCATCCTTCTTTATTGCCGGCTTTTCCTGGAAAAGATGCAATCGGTCAGGCATTTGAGGCAGGCGTAAAAGTGACGGGTGTGACGGTTCATTATGTAGACGAAGGAATGGATACAGGACCGATTATCGATCAGAGAGCGGTACAGGTTTTAGAGGACGATAGTAAAGAAACATTGCAACGACGGATTCAAGAAACGGAACATGTATTATATCCGGACGTACTAAGACGAATTTTACAATAATATTTGAATGAGAAGAGGAGACTTTTTAACATGGCAAAAAGAGCATTAATTAGTGTATCGGATAAAGCAGGCATTGTAGAATTTGCAAAAGAGTTGAAGGCAATCGGTTTTGATATTATTTCGACTGGTGGAACAAAAAAAGCCTTACAAGAAGCGGGCATCGATGTAATGGGTATTAGCGAAGTAACGAACTTCCCTGAAATATTGGACGGGCGCGTGAAAACATTGCATCCGAACGTGCATGGTGCGTTGTTATCCAAGCATGATGACCCGGATCATAAACAACAAATCGATGCACATGACATTCAACCAATCGAACTAGTATGCGTTAACTTATATCCTTTCCAACAAACGATTGCAAAGCCTGATGTAACGGTAGAGGATGCAATTGAAAACATTGATATTGGTGGACCAACAATGCTTCGTTCTTCTGCGAAAAACCATGAATATGTAACAGTTGTAGTCGATCCAGCTGATTATGCGAAAGTGATTGCAGAATATAAAGAATTAGGTAAAACGACATTTGAAACGCGTCGTGCTTTAGCGGCAAAAGTGTTCCGTCATACAGCGGCATATGATAGCATCATTTCTCAATATATGACGGCATTGGTTGGTGAAGAGCAACCAGAAAGCGTAACGTACACATATGACTTGAAACAAAGTTTACGTTACGGCGAAAATCCGCATCAAAAAGCAGCGTTCTATAAAAAACCATTAGGCTCTACATTTTCTATTGCCAATGCGCAACAGTTACACGGTAAAGAATTATCGTACAACAACATTAACGATGCGAACGCAGCATTGCAAATCGTAAAAGAATTCGAGGGACCTGCAGCAGTAGCGGTTAAACATAATAATCCTTGTGGTGTTGGTACAGGTACAACGATTGTGGAAGCATACAAAAAAGCATATGAAGCAGATCCAACATCTATTTTCGGTGGTATTGTGGCGTTGAATCGTGAGGTAGATGCAGAGACGGCACAATTGCTGCATGAGATTTTCCTAGAAATCGTTATTGCGCCAAGCTTTACGCAAGAAGCGCTTGAGATTTTAACAAGCAAGAAAAACATTCGTCTATTAACGATTCCATTTGGCGATGATAATGTAAACGAAAAAGTACTTACTTCTGTTGAAGGTGGTTTATTAGTACAAGATGCAGACCATTTTACACTAGAAGAAGCAACGGTAACAATTCCGACAAAACGTCAGCCGACAGAAGAAGAATGGGCAGCATTAAAATTGGGTTGGAACGTTGTGAAGCACGTGAAATCAAATGCGATTGTTGTGACGGATAGTCAAATGACGCTAGGTGTTGGTGCAGGTCAAATGAACCGTGTGGGCGCAGCAAAAATCGCACTTGAACAAGCTGGTGAAAAAGCAAAAGGAGCGGCGCTTGCTTCAGATGCATTCTTCCCTATGAGCGATACAGTGGAAGCTGCAGCAAAAGCTGGCATTACAGCCATCATTCAACCGGGTGGAAGCATTAAAGACGAAGATTCCATTAAAGCAGCAGATGAGCACGGTATTGCCATGGTATTCACAGCTGTTAGACATTTCAAACATTAAAATGGAGGTATGAAAGAATGAACATTTTAGTTGTTGGTCGTGGAGGCCGTGAGCATGCAATTGCGCGTAAATTCTCTGAGAGCAATCGCGTCGACACTGTATTTGTTGCGCCAGGAAACCCGGGTATGGTGGATGTGGCGACATTAGTGCCAATTGAAGAAAGCAACAAAGAACAGTTACTGGCATTTGCGAAGGAAAACAACATTGGTTGGACGTTCGTAGGGCCTGAAGTACCGCTATTGGATGGATTAGTGAATGCTTTTGAAGAAGCAGGTTTGCGTGCATTCGGTCCTCGTCAAAATGCTGCTGAAATTGAAGGAAGCAAAAGTTTTGCAAAAGATTTAATGAAAAAGTATGACATTCCGACAGCCGCTTATGAAACATTCACATCGTTTGAAGCAGCGAAAGGCTATGTTCAGCAAATGGGAGCGCCGATTGTTATTAAAGCGAATGGCTTAGCAGCTGGAAAAGGCGTAGTGGTAGCTATGACAGAAGAGGAAGCGTTCGAAGCGCTTTCTGATATGTTATTAGATGAAAAATTCGGTGCAGCTTCTGCAAGTGTGGTCATTGAAGAATATTTGGAAGGGGAAGAATTCTCACTTTTATCATTTGTGAATGGCGATAAAGTGTATCCGATGGTGATTGCCCAAGACCATAAGCGTGCTTTTGATGGTGATCAAGGTCCGAACACAGGTGGAATGGGTGCATACTCTCCAGTTCCGCAAATTTCGGATGCTGTCATTGCTGAATCACTAGACACGATTGTACAGAAAACGGCAGAAGCGATGATTAGTGAAGGTCGTGAATTCACGGGTATTTTATATGCTGGTTTAATGCTGACAGCGCAAGGTCCCAAAGTAATCGAGTTCAATGCTCGTTTTGGCGATCCGGAAACACAGGTCATCCTTCCGAGACTGAAGACGGATTTGGTTGATGTATTGGATGCTGTCGCAGAGAAGAAAGATTTGCAATTAGAATGGTCTGATGAAGCTGTACTAGGTGTCGTGTTAGCAGCAAAAGGCTATCCTGGTGATTACAAAAAAGGTGAAATCATCAAAGGACTGGAATTAATCGATAAAGAAGTTCATGTATATCATGCAGGAACAGCTCTTGATGAGAACGGTCATTGTGTGACAAATGGCGGACGCGTCTTGTTCTTATCAGCTAAAGGGGCAACATTAGAGGCGGCAAAGAAAAAGGTATATGAAGAAATCAAAAAAATTGATAGTGATGCCCTTTTCTATCGCAGTGATATTGGACATCGTGTCATCAAAGAAAGCATCAAGTAAATTTCATATATAAGTTTGTCATGCGGAATGTGACGTAATTGTGCATAGGCGTTAATTGAAGTGAAGGTAAAGAAGCACAGGGGAATAGTATCCTGTGCTTCTTTACACTTTCAGAATGTTTCACTTCTTTAAAGGTTCGCTATTAGAGGCAATAAGTTGCATCGCTTTAATTTATAAATTGGTTAGGAAGTTCTGTTTTATAACAAGTAAGCTATTTTTATTTCATCTTTTATGTGAATTGGTTATAATAGGAAGTAACCTTTGCTAGTTGTTTCACAAATCTTTTTGTGAGCTTGGTTCTGCTGACGCTGTGTGAGCGGATGATGCTTCATTGTTTATTGGAGAATCATCGTACAGGATGTCCAAATCAAAGGAATCAAATAGTTTATTTCTCATGGAGAACAGTGCGGTAATAGGACAATATTGAGTGATTCCTTCCGCTACTTTCATGGCTGCCATAACAGCCCAAAACAGGTAGGAAGAAGATGCCCAAGGGCGTCTGACCATTTTAGCTGTCACATATGACAGCATGGTAAGTCCGCAAGTGATTCGAATGAGTGCATTTAAGATGCCAATATTTTTTTGAATTGTATTCATAGGAAGAATCGTCCTTTCGTTATTTTTTAAATTGTTAGATAATACGTTAATGTGTTAAAGTAAGAAATAGGTTATTATTAACGAAAATATTTACAGTTATTTCAAATTTTTTTATAAATATTCTATATAGAGATGAGGGATGTTGTTCATGCTTGAACAGCGCTATAGGTGGAAGAATATGCAGCTGCGTGAGCATATTGACATTTTAGATGGAGTCAGGTCACCGCATATACTTTTAACCAATGCTACTTATTTAAACTACACTTTGAGGAAATGGATTAAAGCGAATATCTGGATTTACAATGATCGTATTATATATGTAGGTCCTAAGAAACCTGAGAACATCACAGATTGTGAAGTTGTTGATTGTACACCATATCACTTAGTACCAGGGTATATTGAGCCTCATGTTCATCCATTTCATTTATATAATCCCCAAACGTTTTCTCATTATGCATCACTAACAGGTACAACAACACTTATCAATGATAATATGATGTTATTTTTGCATTTAGAAAAAAAGAAAGCGTTTTCGCTTCTGAGGCGATTTAATGAGTTGCCGGTGTCCATGTACTGGTGGTGTCGCTTTGACCCTCAGACGGAAATACCAAATGAAGAAACGATTTTTTCTCATTCTCATATTAAATCATGGCTTGAGCATGAGGCGGTGATTCAAGGAGGAGAGCTGGCAGGATGGCCAAAGCTGCTGGACGGTGATGACCTAATGCTTCACTGGATGCAGGAAACGAAGCGAATGCGAAAAAAGATAGAAGGTCATTTTCCGGGGGCATCGGAAAAAACATTGGCCAAAATGATGCTTCTTGGAGCGGATAGTGATCATGAATCGATGACAGGGCAGGAAGTGCTGACGCGGTTGTTGCAGGGCTATCATGTCTCATTGCGATTTTCATCCATCCGTCCGGACTTGCCGAATATTTTGGATGAATTGCATGCATTGGGAATCGATCATTACGATCATATGACCCTCAATACAGATGGTTCACCACCTTCTTTTTATGAAGCAGGTATGATGGATCGACTAATTAGAATTTGTCTCGAACATGGTGTTCCGACTATCGACGCGTACAATATGGCGACGAACAATATTGCTCGTTATCACGGCATTCAACATTTGCATGGGAATATCAATACGGGACGAGTTGCCAATATTAATTTCTTGAAAGACCCTCTTGATCCGACACCGGTATCTGTTTTGGCGAAGGGGCAGTGGGTTGTTAAAGAAGGTCAAGTCGTAAAGCAGGAAGAGAAGATGAAGTGGTCTGAATTCGGTCTGCAGCCATTGCAATTGGATTGGGAATTAACACAGGATGATTTTCAATTTTCAATGCCGTTTGGCGTGGAAATGGTGAATGATGTTATTACGAAGCCTTATTCCATCAGTATGGATACAGCTTCCGATGAATTATCGTTCGAGCATGACGAATGTTTCTTTATGCTTCTTGATAGGAAAGGGAAATGGAGGAATAATACATTAATTAAAGGATTTGCGGATAAATTATGTGGATTTGCCAGTTCTTACAGCAATACCGGTGACATTGTCGTAATCGGTAAAAAACAAGAGGATATGAAGCTGGCCTTCAACGAGCTGAAGAAAATGGGAGGCGGTATGGTTTTAACCGAGAACGGTAAGGTTTTGCATCGCATCTCGCTTGAATTGCAAGGCATCATGTCAAGCAAACCAATGGAAACGTTGATTGAAGAGGAAAAAAGCTTACTGCAGCTTTTAAAAGAACGTGGTTATCACTTCACGGATCCTGTTTATAGTTTATTGTTCTTCTCTTCTACTCATTTACCGTATATCCGTATTACACCAACAGGGATGTATGATGTCATGAATAAAACTATTCTCTTTCCTTCTATGATGCGTTAAAATGATAAAGTATTGAATGTGCAGAAATGGCTTGGAACAGAGAGGAAGATCACGTCATGAAAATGAAGCATACGTTAAGTTTATTGATTTGTATCGGTTTCGCGTCCTTATTAATGGTCGGTTGTAGTAACGATGAAGAAGCATTGGAGGACGCAATCTCAAATTCGAAAGATGTGTATCCTTTAACGGGGCTTGAAGTAAAGGATGAAGAAAACGAGCGAGCGGTAGCAGTGATGATTAATAATCATCCGGATGCGCGTCCACAAAGTGGCTTGCAAAAAGCGGATGTTGTGTATGAGATGTTGGCAGAAGGGAATGTGACGAGGTTTCTGGCTGTCTATCAAAGTGAACATCCTGAAAGAGTGGGGCCTGTCCGAAGTGCCAGAGATTATTATATCGAAATCGCAAAAGGGTTAAATAGCTTATATGTTTGCCATGGTTATAGCCCGGAAGCAAAAGAATTGCTGGAAGATAACTATGTGGATTCTCTGAATGGATTATTTTATGATGGGACGTTATTCAAACGTGATTCTTCCCGCAAAGCACCGCATAATTCCTATATTTCATTTTCCAATATTGAAAAAGGGGCAGAGGAGAAGGGCTATGATATGACGATTATGCCACCATCATTCTCATTCTTAAGTGAAGATGAAAGGGAAGATTTGGCAGGAGAAGATACCTCTCTTATAACGATTGAATACGGTTCGGATCTTTTTGATGTCACCTATGAGTATGATGAAGCAGAGGAAGTATACACACGTACTGTCGATGGTGAACAAACGCTCGATCAAGATACGGGTGAGCAGGTTGCAATTAATAATGTTATCGTGATCGAAGCGCCTCATGAAGTTATTGACAACGAAGGTCGGCGCGATATTGACTTCTCGGAAGGCGGTTCAGCCTACTTGCTTCAAAAAGGAAAATGGAATAGAATACAATGGCAATTTGTTGACAAAGTATTCATTTTCATGAAAGATGGAATGGAAATCGAATTTGTGCCAGGTAAAACATGGATCAATATCATACCAACAAATCCTGGTTTACAGGATAGTGTGACTATACATTAAATAGTAAGATTTAAATACGTTTTTTCAATACATCTAACATGTATAATTGAAAATAAACATTTCGTTGCGAATTATATATGGAAGAAGGGGTTAATTTTATGCAAATTGAAAAATTAAGAGGAAGAGAGTTAGATCAGCTTTTTAAAGCGATTCTATCTTTACAAGATGTAGAAGAATGTTATCGCTTTTTTGATGACTTATGTACGGTGAATGAAATTCAGTCTCTTGCTCAGCGACTTGAAGTGGCACGTATGCTTCAAGAAGGAAAAACCTATCATAAAATCGAAACGGAAACAGGTGCTAGTACAGCAACTATTTCACGCGTGAAGCGTTGTTTGAATTATGGAAATGACGCATATACGATGACATTGGATCGAATAGCGGAAGAATAAGAAAAGTATAGGCGCTAGGCACTGGAGCTAGACAGCTTTCTTCTACTTTTTTATCTTTAAATAATCGGACAGGTAAAGATACCTGTCCTTTTTTCTGTCAACAAGTTTTTTTCTTCGATTTCTTAATGCTATAATGTTGAGATGGAAGAAAGATTGGGGGCTTTACAATGTATAATTATACCGAGTGGAAGCATGTGTTTAAACTCGATCCAAATAAAGAAATCAATGATGAAAATTTAGAAAGAATATGTGAGTCAGGTACTGATGCCATTATCATTGGCGGCACGGATGGCGTAACATTAGAAGGTGTACTTGATTTAATGGCAAGGGTTAGAAGGTATAGTATCCCTTGTGTCATGGAAGTGTCATCAATTGAAAGTGTCACACCTGGCTTTGATTTATATTTCATACCGACCGTATTAAATAGCCGTGATCCAAAATGGATTATGGGGTTACATCAACAAGCGGTAAAGGAATTCGGTTATGTGATGGATTGGAATGAAATCCATGTAGAAGGCTATTGTATTTTAAATAGCGAATGCAAAGCAGCAAAAGTGACAGATGCAATGACTGACCTAGACGTGGATGACATTGTCGCTTATGGAGAAATGGCAGAAAAGATGTTCTCTCTCCCTATTTTTTATTTAGAATACAGTGGCACCTATGGAGATCCACAAGTAGTGAAACAAGTAAAACAGCAGCTTGAAAAGACAACGGTCTTTTATGGCGGCGGTATTACCAATGTTGAGCAGGCAAAAGAAATGGCGCAATATGCAGACGTGATCGTTGTCGGTAATATTGTATATGAAGATATTGAGGCTGCACTTCAAACTGTACAGATTACAAAGTAATAGTGGCACAGCATCGTAATTGTCCAGTATAATATACAGAACAAATGTTCTTATTGGTGGTGTAAATATGGAAAACGTTTCAGATAAATTATTGAAGGGGTTAAATCCCGAACAAAGAAAAGCCGTTCAAACAACGAACGGACCGCTCCTGATTATGGCGGGTGCCGGTAGTGGTAAGACACGTGTTTTGACGCATCGCATCGCTTACTTAATGATGGAAAAGGAAGTCGCTCCATGGAACATTTTAGCGATCACTTTTACCAACAAGGCGGCGCGCGAGATGAAAGAGCGTATCGGAAATTTACTTGGTCCGGATGCGGAAAACATTTGGATTTCCACCTTTCACTCCATGTGCGTGCGTATTTTGCGAAAAGATATTGACCGCATCGGTTATAGCCGCACGTTCTCGATTTTGGATACAACGGATCAGCAATCAGTCATTAAGCAGATTCAAAAAGATTTGAATATCGATTCGAAAAAATATGATTACCGTGGATTATTGGCGGAAATCAGCTCAGCGAAAAATGAGCTGATTAATAGTGAAGAGTACGCGAAAAACGCTGGTGGATATTACGAAAATATTGTCAGCGATGTATATAAAGAGTATGAAAATCGTCTGCGTAAAAACCAGGCACTCGATTTCGATGATCTAATCATGAAAACGATTCTACTATTCCAACGTGTACCGGAAGTGTTGGAATTTTATCAACGCAAATTTCAGTATATACACGTCGATGAGTATCAGGATACCAACAGAGCACAGTACATGTTAGTGAAAATGTTGGCGGCGCGTTTTGAGAATTTATGTGTCGTAGGGGATTCGGATCAATCGATTTATCGTTGGCGTGGTGCGGATATCGCCAATATTTTATCATTCGAGAAAGATTATCCGAAGGCGAACGTGATTCTTCTTGAACAAAATTACCGTTCGACGAAGCGAATTCTACAAGCGGCGAATGAAGTAATTGAGAATAACAGTAATCGTAAGCCGAAAAAACTTTGGACGGAAAATCAAGAAGGCAATAAAATCACCTATTATAATGCAGACAACGAACAAGCGGAAGCAGCTTTCGTTGTGAGTCAAATTTTGGAAAAACGTCGAGAAACAGGAAAAAAACTGAAAGACTTCGCTATTTTATATCGTACGAATGCACAATCGCGTGTAATGGAGGAATTTTTACTAAAATCCAATATACCGTATGCGATTGTCGGCGGCGTGAAGTTCTATGACCGCAAAGAGATTAAAGATGTGCTGGCTTATTTGCGCCTCATTTCCAATCCACATGATGACATTAGTTTCCGTCGTGTCATTAACGTACCGAAGCGCGGTGTCGGTTCGACGTCATTAGATAAGATTGCCGACTTTGCGTTAATGCAGGACACATCCATGTTCGATGCGTTGGAAAGTGTGGAGTTAATTGGATTGAGTCCGAAAATCCGTAAAGCGGTGTTAGAGTTCAGAGATTTAATCGATGGCTACACACGCATGCAAGATTACTTGTCGGTTACGGAGCTTGTAGAAGAAGTGCTAGAGAAAAGCGGCTATAAAGAAATGCTGAAAGCGGAAAAAACACTTGAAGCACAAAGCCGTCTGGAAAACTTGGACGAGTTTTTATCTGTTACACAAAACTTCGAAGCACAAAGTGAAGATAAGAGCTTAGTAGCTTTCTTAACAGATTTAGCGCTTGTGGCTGACATCGATAAGTTGGATGAAGAAGACGTGCCGCAAGATAGTATCACTTTGATGACATTACACTCTGCAAAAGGGTTGGAATTTCCGGTTGTCTTCTTATTGGGCATGGAAGAAGGTGTGTTCCCTCATAGCCGTTCATTGTTGGAAGAAGAGGAAATGGAAGAGGAACGACGCTTGGCTTATGTGGGCATTACGCGTGCAGAACAAGATTTATTCTTAACGAATGCCAAAATGCGTACACTCTTTGGTCGAACAAGTTATAATCCATCTTCTCGTTTCATTGATGAAATTCCATCTGATTTATTGATTGATGTTCGTGCAGAAGAACGTGTCAAAATGAACCCAAGAAGCACAACATCAGGAGGGGGAGCTTTCTCTTCCCGCCGTGCGGCTGTTGCAGCGAAGCCGGTGAAAGCACCAGTGAAAACGGGTGGAAATGAATTTGATTGGAATGTAGGAGATAAGGTGTCACATAAGAAATGGGGCATTGGAACGGTTGTAAGCGTGAAGGGCGAGAATGATAAGAAGGAACTGGATATTGCTTTCCCAAGTCCGACAGGCATTAAACGACTATTGGCGGCATTCGCTCCAATTGAAAAAATGTAAGTAAGGAAGGACTGGATTTATGGACGTAACTACTGCCAAGCAACGAGTAGCAGAGCTACACAAATTATTGCATCAATACAATTATGAATACCATGTATTGGACAAGCCATCCGTTCCCGATGCAGAATACGATCAACTATTGCATGAATTGATTGCATTGGAGGAGCAATTTCCGTCATTGAAGACATCAGATTCCCCTACACAGCGGGTTGGTGGAGCAGTACTGGATATGTTTCATAAAGTGGAGCATCGAACACCAATGCTTAGCTTAGGAAATGCCTTTAATGAAGCGGACCTACTTGATTTTGATCGGAAAGTACGCCAAGCTGTCGGCGATCAGGTCACGTATGTATGTGAATTGAAAATTGATGGTTTAGCGGTTTCGCTCGTATATGAAGAGGGTACCTTTGTCCGTGGAGCGACACGTGGTGACGGTACGACAGGTGAAGACATTACCGAGAATTTAAAAACGGTCAAATCGATTCCGCTTCGCATCCAAAGTCCGCTTACGTTGGAAGTGCGCGGTGAGGTATTTATGCCAAAGCAATCTTTCGAGACTTTAAATAAACTGCGTGCAGAAAAAGAAGAGGAGCCATTTGCCAATCCGCGGAATGCTGCGGCGGGCTCCCTTCGTCAGCTAGATACTCGTATCGCAGCATCTCGTAACTTAGATGTGTTTTTATATGCGCTTGCCGATTTGGGTGATACGGGTGTGGAAACGCAAAGTGACGGTCTTGATTTATTGGATCGAATTGGCTTCAAAACAAATCATGAGCGAAGAGTATGTGCCTCCATTCAGGACGTGCTGACTTATATTGAAAGTTGGACGGAAAGAAGGCCCGACTTACCGTATGAAATCGATGGAATCGTTATTAAGGTCAATTCGTTGGCGCAGCAAGAAGAATTGGGCATGACAGCGAAAAGTCCTCGTTGGGCTATTGCTTATAAATTCCCTGCTGAAGAAGTGGTGACGAAGTTGATTGATATCGAGTTAAGTGTTGGTCGCACAGGTGTTATTACACCAACGGCCATTTTGGAGCCGGTCTTTGTGGCTGGTACGACAGTAAGCCGTGCTTCTTTGCATAATGAAGATTTGATTCGTGAAAAAGATATTCATATTGGCGATTATGTCGTTGTGAAAAAAGCGGGCGATATCATTCCGGAAGTGGTCAATGTGCTCGTGGAACGCCGAACAGGTGAACAGAAGCATTTCGACATGCCGTCACATTGTCCAGAATGCGGCAGTGAGCTTGTCCGTTTAGAAGGAGAAGTGGCGTTGCGCTGCATTAATCCGAAATGTCATGCACAGATTCGTGAAGGCTTGATTCATTTTGTTTCCCGCAATGCCATGAATATTGATGGGTGCGGTGAAAAGGTCATTACTCAGCTATATCGCGAAAACTTAATTGTAGATGTAGCCGATTTATATAAACTGACAAAAGAACAGTTATTAGCGTTGGAGCGCATGGGTGAAAAATCAGTGACGAATTTACTGCAAGCAATCGAATCATCGAAAAACAATTCATTAGAACGTCTTCTGTTCGGATTGGGCATTCGTCATGTCGGGGCAAAAGCTGCCAAAACGCTAGCACAGCATTTTGAGTCGATGGATCATTTATCGCAAGCAACCTATGATGAATTGACGAATATTAATGAAATCGGTGATAAAATGGCTGAATCGATTGTGACGTATTTCGAACAGCCAGAAGTAGCCGAACTTATACAAGAATTGAAAACGTTCGGTGTGAACATGGAATACAAAGGGCCAAAGCTTATTTCTGTTGAAGAAAGTGATTCTTTCTTTGCCGGGAAAACAGTTGTTCTTACAGGCAAATTAGAAGTGCTGAAGCGTAATGAGGCCAAAGAGAAATTAGAGGCATTAGGAGCAAAGGTGGCAGGAAGTGTAAGTAAGAAAACACATCTTGTCATTGCGGGAGCAGATGCAGGATCAAAGTTAACTAAAGCTGAGGAACTGGGCGTAGAAGTATGGGATGAGGAGAAGTTGATAGCAGAATTAAATAAATAAGAGGTGTGAATCATGAAGAAATTCGCATATGTCGGGTTGGCTTTTTTACTGCTCTTGTCAGGTTGTTCTTCGAATAATGATACCGAAGAGACAGAAACCAAAAAGACCGAAGAGGAAGAAGCGATTATTCCGAAATACCAAATCAATGAAGATTACTATCGGACCATTTTACCTTTTGAACCGAGTGAAGCGCGTGGGCAAACGGTGTCTAATTTGAATACGAGATATGACATGAATGAAATGGAACTAGGATTAATGCAAATCGCACAAAATAGTTTCAATACAAATGATTATTATTTCAAAGAAGGTCAATATTTAGATGCCAGCACGGTGAAAAGTTGGTTGAAGCGTAAATATACAGCGGACCAATTGAAGGAAAGGGATATGGAAGAATCCGAGAATCTTGGATTGAATCCGATTATTACGGATTCAACAGATGAAAAGGCTAACGAAGAAAGTCCGCTATATTTAGCGCATATTTTAGAGCATAATTATATGGTGCAGAAATCCAATGATTCTGTTGGTTTAGGAGGGGTTGTCATTGGATTGGCCCTGAATTCTGTCCATTACTATCAAAAAGTAGAATATGGTGCTAAATACGAAGTGGACATTTCGGAGAAAAAGATGTTGAGTGAAGGGCAGAAAATAGCAGAAGAGGTTCTTTCTCGTCTTCGTCAAATCGAAGGGCTAGAAGAGGTGCCGATTACAATTGCTTTATATAGACAAGAAGCTAGTTCTTCAGCTGTTCCTGGAAATTTTGTTGCATATACAGAAGTGGGAGAAGGAAGTAACAAAATCGGAAGTTGGAAGGAATTAAACGAAGACTATGTTTTATTCCCATCGGATGATGCGTCGGAAAATTACCGTGATGACAGTACAACCTTTACGAATTTCAAGCAAGATATAGAAGACTATTTTCCGAATTATAATGGGGTAATCGGAACAGGTTATTATATTGACAATCAAATGCAACAATTGAAGATTGAAATACCGATTCAGTTTTATGGTAAAACGGAAGTTGTTGGATTCACGCAATATGTAGCCGGTCTTGTGCTTGAATATTTCCCTAATTATATATCCGTCGAAGTATCGGTGACATCCGTTTCAGGAAATGAAGCGTTAATTGTGCGTAATGCAGGTGACGATGAACCGTTCGTTCATATTTATCAATAACCATTCAAGTGAATGCTGGATAAAACAAAACTCACTCCCTGTGTACAAATGGGAGTGAGTTTTTTCATGAGAAGAAGTTTGGTTATTGTCCACTCTGACATCTGCTTCTTCAGCAATAACCGATTTTCATTACTTAGTAAAGAAATGATCTAAGCATTCGACAGGATTAGATGGATTTTTCCATATTTTGTGTCTGAATGTCTATTTTATTGCTTTAGTATGGCAAAGT
Source organism: Bacillus sp. (in: firmicutes) (assembly GCA_051873995.1). Lineage (GTDB taxonomy): Bacteria > Bacillota > Bacilli > Bacillales > DSM-1321 > Bacillus_AD. The sequence continues at coordinate 13,144 of JBJEFL010000109.1, read as the reverse complement.
TTGATAATATTAGAATTATGATTTTTGTTCGAATACACTTGGAGGTGAATGCATAATGTCACGTATTTCAACAGATGACGTTAAGCACGTTGCACATCTTGCCCGTCTAGCGGTAACAGAAGAAGAAGTGCAACAAATGACGAAAGAACTGGATGCCATTATTTCATTTGCAGAGCAATTGAATGAATTAGATACGACGAATGTCAAACCAACATTCCATGTATTGGATATGACAAATGTTATGAGAGAAGACGTTGCAAAACCAGGTCTTCCAGTAGAAGATGTAGTGAAAAATGCACCGAATCATAAAGATGGAATGATCCGTGTTCCATCCATCATAGACTAAGGGGGGAGATTTATGTCACTTTTCACGCATAGCTTAAAAGAATTACAACAGCTTTTACATAAAAAAGAAATTGCTGTTTCAGATTTAGTAGAAGCTTCTTATAAACGTATTGCCGAAGTAGATGGAACAGTCTCTGCTTTTTTGACATTAAATGAAGAAGCGGCACGCACGCAGGCACAATTGCTAGATGACCAACTGGCAAAAGGCGAAGCGAAGGGCGCTTTATTTGGAATGCCAATCGGTATTAAGGATAATATCGTAACAAAAGATTTACGTACAACATGCGCAAGTAAAATTTTGGAGAATTTCGATCCGATTTATGACGCAACCGTTGTGCAGAAATTACAAGAAGCCGGTACTGTAACAATCGGTAAACTGAACATGGACGAGTTTGCGATGGGGTCATCCAATGAAAACTCCGCGTACAAAACGGTTCGAAATCCATGGAACCCAGAATATGTACCGGGTGGTTCTTCGGGCGGATCAGCGGCAGCTGTAGCAGCACGAGAAGTATTGTTCACATTAGGCTCAGATACGGGTGGATCTATCCGTCAACCAGCTGCTTACTGTGGTGTAGTCGGGATGAAACCGACGTATGGACGAGTATCTCGCTTTGGTTTAGTTGCCTTTGCTTCGTCTTTAGACCAAATTGGTCCGATTACAAACAATGTAGAAGATAATGCTTTATTATTGGAAGCCATTTGTGGATTGGATCCGATGGATGGTACATCGGCAAATGTAGCTGTGCCGAAATTCTCTGAAGCACTAACAGGTGATATTAAAGGATTGCGTATTGCCGTTCCGAAAGAATACTTAGGTGAAGGTGTAGGGGAAGAAGCGAAAAATTCGGTTCTTGAAGCATTAAAAGTATTGGAATCATTAGGTGCAACATGGGAAGAGGTATCACTTCCACATTCAAAATATGCACTGGCAACTTATTATCTATTGTCTTCATCTGAAGCGTCAGCAAACTTGGCTCGCTTTGATGGTGTACGTTATGGATATAGAACAGAAAAACCAGGCAGCTTAATCGATATGTATAAAAATACGCGTGCAGAAGGCTTCGGTGATGAGGTGAAGCGACGTATTATGTTAGGAACATTCGCGTTAAGTTCAGGTTATTATGATGCATATTATAAAAAAGCACAGCAAGTCCGTACGTTAATTAAGAAAGATTTTGAAGATGTGTTCGAAAACTATGATGTCATCATTGGACCGACAACACCAACTCCGGCCTTCAAAATTGGAGAAAAAACAGATGATCCATTAACGATGTATGCGAACGATATTTTAACTATTCCTGTCAACTTAGCGGGCGTACCAGGATTATCTCTTCCATGTGGCTTATCTCAGCAAGGCTTGCCACTTGGTTTACAAATTATCGGTAAACACTTCGATGAAAGCACGATTTATCGCGTTGCTCATGCGTTCGAGCAAGCAACGAAACATCATACAAATAAACCACAACTGTAAGGGGTGAACAACATGCAATTTGAAACAGTAATTGGTCTTGAAGTACACGTAGAGTTAAAAACGGATTCGAAAATCTTCTCAGCAGCTCCGAACCACTTCGGTGCAGCGCCAAATACGAATACGTCTGTCATCGATTTAGGATATCCAGGCGTTCTTCCTGTCGTTAATAAAAAAGCGGTTGACTATGCGATGAAAGCGGCGATGGCATTGAACTGTCAAGTAGCCACTCATACTAAATTCGATCGCAAAAACTATTTTTATCCGGATAATCCGAAAGCGTACCAAATCTCTCAATTCGATCAACCGATCGGTGAGCATGGTTATATCGACATTGAAGTAGATGGATATACGAAGCGTATCGGTATTACACGTATTCATATGGAAGAAGATGCAGGGAAACTGACACATAGCGGAGATGGTTATTCTTTATGTGATTATAACCGTCAAGGAACACCATTAGTGGAAATCGTATCAGAGCCTGATATTCGTACAGCGAATGAAGCTTATGCTTATTTGGAAAAATTGAAATCCATTATTCAATATACAGGCGTATCGGATTGTAAAATGGAGGAAGGATCCCTTCGTTGTGATGCGAACATTTCGATCCGTCCAGTAGGCCAAGAAGAATTCGGTACGAAAACAGAGCTGAAAAACTTGAATTCATTCAACTTCGTCCGTAAAGGCATTGAATTTGAAGAAGCACGTCAAAGAGCGGTTGTTTCTGCCGGCGGTAAAATTGAGCAAGAAACACGTCGCTTTGACGAAGCATCAGGTAAAACGCTATTAATGCGTGTTAAAGAAGGATCAGATGACTACCGTTACTTCCCAGAACCGGACTTAGTAGAGTTATACATTGATGATGAATGGAAGGCGCGTATGCGTGCTGAAATTCCTGAGCTTCCAGATTCACGTAAAACGCGTTATGTGGAAGAGCTTGGATTACCAGCGTATGATGCAGCTGTCTTAACAGTGGAAAAAGAAACAGCAGATTTCTTTGAAGCAACGGTTGCAGCAGGTGCGGATGCTAAGCTTGCTTCTAACTGGATTATGGGTGACATTTCTGGTTACTGTAATGCAGAAGGAAAAGAATTGCATGACCTAGCATTGACGCCGCAATCATTGGCAGGAATGATTTTGCTGATTGAAAACGGAACGATTTCTTCGAAAATCGCCAAAACGGTTTTCAAAGAATTAGTGGAAAACGGTGGCGACCCAGAAACAATCGTCAAAGAAAAAGGTCTTGTACAAATTTCGGATGAAGGCGCTCTTCTGAAAGTCATTGAAGAAGCATTGAATAACAATCCGAAATCGATTGAAGACTTCAAAGCTGGTCAAAAGAAAGCAACAGGCTTCTTGGTCGGTCAAATTATGAAAGCAACACAAGGACAGGCCAACCCTCAACTTGTAAACAAGTTATTATTGCAAGAAATTCAAAAACGTTAATATGACAGCCCAATGGCTCGTTTGTTATCAAACCAAGGACAAGTCCAAGCTTGTTCTTGGTTTTCTTTTTGCATTTTTAGAGAGTATATAAATTGTCGGCACTAAAGTGATCCGCTAGAGGATTGTAGTTAGTAAGAAAACGTAAAAGAAGGAAAGCTACAGAAGAGGACTTCTTCTTCTGAAAGTTTGGGTAGGGATGATCGTTCAGGTCATCCCTTTTTTCTGGAAGTTGTTGCCTCCTAACAAGTAGTACGTATAGATTGAATTTAGCTCTAGGATGCTAGCTTTCCGTTTCAACCAACCTTTTCATCGACGGGTTTTATTCCCTAACCATCTTTTAGAAAACAGACTGTGCAAAAAAACGGGATGAATCCCCAAAAAGTAGATTAACTATGAAGAAAAGAGGGAAATAGACTATTAATCCTTTTGTGAAAAATGGTATATATTGGGAGTGGATGTTGTTCCTCTATACCGACATTCGACAGAGGAAGCCAACCTCTGTCGAATGAAGTCTTGTTGACTAGCAGCTTTCCACTTCAAGTAGTAGAAAATGAACAAGGGACATTCTTTAAATTTAGTGGTCTCCACGGAATCGAAAGGGAAAATTCAGCAATTCATATTTTAATATATAAAGGAGAACGAACTATGCAAAAAGAGTATACAGAATGTACTACGAATGAACGTACAGATAATTTCAAAACCAAAATAGGCATATTGGCAAAATGGTTGCTCTTTTTGATTATCGGCAGTTGTGTAGTAGGTATTATGTGGCTTTTATTGACATTGTATTCGAATCTGCAAAGTGGGGAAGCGGTTAAGGCAACACAGTCCTTTCAAATCATCGATATTGGCACATCAACGGAAGGGGAACTTCGAGCGGTAATCCGATATAATGGTTATCCTGAAAGTGTAGAGATAGGAAAGTTGGTAGAAAAAGAAGGAATTGAGAATGCGGGAGAATTGAAGGGTTCATATGTAACTGTTAAGATTTCTGATTCTAATGAATTAAAAGCAGTTAAAATAACAGCAGAAGAGGAGGGAAATTAAAAGCGTCTGTTTAGCGAAAGAAAGAGAGGTTGGAAATATTTATACAAATCGTTACATCTATAATCATTTAGGCATTGATATGAATAAAAAGGAAATACATGATTATATTTTTTGCAAAAGGTGAAAAAGACGAGAACCTATTCATAAAGGACTCGTCTTTTTAGTTTGCTA
>JBJEFL010000109.1:0-8564 GCA_051873995.1 Bacillus sp. (in: firmicutes) | reverse complement strand
CTTCAGTCCATACATTGCCAGACGGCGCTTGCGCTGCTCTTGTTTCAAACGATATAAGCTACAATCAGCTGAACTAAGTTATACATAATGAGAGAAGTAATAGACTAAATTGCCGTGAATAGATGTGTATGGATAATGGCCATAATGATACCGGCAATTAATAAGGTAATGCTCCTGATTTTAGTAAAGGACTTGATGCCATTGACGACTTGGATAGAGAACATTGCTGGTGAAACAGTGTTTACTTTGCTCATTAAAATGGGAATAGAAAAAGTAGAATAAGGCACTGACGATATGAATAATTAAAAGAGCGGTATATAAAGGCGTGTTCATTCGCTTCCTTTATTTTGGATTTTTTTCATTATACAAATGGTGGTAAGGAGTTGATAGAGGTTGTCAAGGAGCGAGAGAAGAAATGTCGATGGAGCTAGAGTAGATGAGCCTTTGCAAAGTGAGCATAAATAAGATAAAATATAATAGTGACTTGGAATTATATTCAAGTCATTTTCATTTTGTTCGTTTAGTAACATCTCGTCATGTTAATAAGCGGATGAAAGTACTATAGATCATTTGCTGTCCCTGTTGCAAAAGCCTTGGACGGATACTATGAATACGAAAGATAACGCATGATTGATAAGTCGCTATTTTTCTGATAATATTTTATAATCAATTTTACAGATGAATTGTTTGAACGAAATATGCACTAGCGTAATAAATGGTTTGAATTTTAAGTATAGGATGATGAAGATGAAAAGGGCACGATTAATATATAATCCTACATCGGGACGTGAAGCGATTCGAAAAGAACTTCCGATGGTACTAGCTAGGCTGGAGGAAGCTGGCTATGAAGCGTCCTGTCATGCTACAACGGGACCTGGAGATGCGACAGAAGCAGCGCGTATTGCGATTGAAAGAAAATATGATGTCGTCATTGCGGCTGGTGGAGATGGGACCATTTATGAGGTGGTCAATGGGCTGGCTGATGCAGAGACTCGTCCGAAATTAGGCATTATTCCTGTCGGCACGACTAATGACTTTGCTCGTGCCATTCACGTACCGCGTTCTATCTCGGAGGCAGTTGATATTATCACATTAGGTAATACAATGCCGATTGATATAGGTAAAATGAATGACAAGTATTTTATCAATATTGCCGGAGGCGGACGTTTAACGGAGTTAACGTATGATGTGCCGAGTAAATTGAAAACCATGCTTGGCCAGTTGGCTTATTATTTAAAAGGTATAGAGATGCTACCTTCCATTAAAGCTGCAGAGGTTAGCATCGAGTATGATGGAAAACTGTTTGAAGGCGAAATCATGTTATTTTTAGTGGCCAATACAAATTCGGTTGGTGGATTTGAACGACTTGCTCCAGATGCGTCGTTGAATGACGGAATGTTTTCACTTTTAATTTTAAAGAAGACGAACTTGGCGGATTTCATCCGTATTGCTTATCTAGCACTTAAAGGGGAGCATGTCAAAGATCCGAATGTCATTTATGTTAAGGCTAATAGAATTAAAGTAACATCCAAAAATAAAATGCTATTAAATTTAGATGGTGAATTCGGTGGTGAAGCACCGGCAGAATTTGTGAACATGTATCGTCATTTTGATATTTTTGTTCCACCAAACTTTGCACCGGATGCGATACCGGAGCGTTTAGAGATAGTTGAAGGAGAACCTCACAGCCTGTGAGGTTCTTTTTTCTATTAAGTCGGTTTCTTTATTGTGAAACTTCTTTGTGATAAAATCATCCTAGTCTGTAAAAAGAAAAATCTCCTTGTAGAGGTATAACATAGAAAAGGAAGTTGAATGAATGAGTAAAAAGGCGAATGCCCCAGTCTCCAAAAACGAAATAGTGACGGTTCAATTTGAAGATTTAACACACGATGGCTCTGGTGTAGCGAAAGTGGATGGTTATCCATTATTTGTGCCGTTTGGGTTACCAGGTGAAAAAGCGCTTGTAAGAGTAGTGAAAGTGAATAAAGGCTACGGCTTTGGCCGTATAGAAGAAATGCTTGAAACAAGTCCTGATCGTGTAGATTATCCTTGTTCATTGCATAAAGAATGTGGTGGTGCACAGCTTCTGCATTTGAGCTATGAAGGTCAGCTACGTGCAAAAGAAAAACAAGTGCGCGATACGCTAGAGCGTTTAGGTGGATTGAAAGATGTCACAGTCCATCCTGTCCTTGGTATGGAGCATCCATGGAGCTATCGAAATAAAGTGCAAGTACCTGTCGGTGAACAAAACGGAAAAATCGTGGCAGGCTACTACAAAAAACGTTCACATGAAATCGTTGATATGACCAATTGTGATGTTGAACTTTCAATGGATGATAGCATCGTTTTGAAAGTAAAAGATATTTGCGCAGAGAATGGCATTTCTCCGTACGATGAAAAAACACATCGTGGTGTACTTCGTCACATTGTTATTCGTTGGGCGAAAGAAACAGGCGAAATCATGATTGTTTTAGTAACGCGTACACGTACTTTGCCGAATAAAGATGAAATTGTAAAAGACATTGTGAAAGCCATTCCGAATGTGAAGAGCATCGTCCAAAATATCAATGTGGAACGTACGAATGTCATTTTAGGCGATCGTTCTGTCACGTTATGGGGAACAAGCACTATCACTGATTATATCGGCGATGTAAAATTTGCGATTTCGCCACGTTCGTTCTACCAAGTGAATCCGACGCAAACAAAAGTGCTATATGAAAAGGCGCTTGAATATGCGGGATTGACAGGGGAAGAAACGGTTATCGACGCGTATTGTGGAATCGGCACTATTTCATTATTTTTGGCGCAAAAAGCGAAGAAAGTGTACGGTGTTGAGATTGTTGAGGATGCTATTCGTGACGCACGAAAAAATGCAGAAATCAATAATATAACGAATGCTGAATTCGTAGCTGGAGCAGCTGAAACGGTTATCACAGAGTGGTATAAAGAGGGAATCAAAGCGGATGTCATTGTTGTTGATCCACCGAGAAAAGGATGCGACGAGGCACTTCTGAATACGATTCTTGCCATGAAACCGAAAAAAGTGGTGTATGTATCATGTAACCCTGGAACATTGGCTCGTGACCTGCGCGTTCTTGAAAATGGTGGTTATAAAACGAGAGAAGTACAGCCAGTTGATATGTTCCCGCAAACAACGCATATTGAGAATGTAGCAGTTTTGGAATTGAACTTATAAAACAAAAATAAAGTGCGGCTAGATGAAATAAAGTTTTGACAGTGGCATTGCAAGTCGCCAAAATGCTTGGGAAAGAGAGAAATAATGAAGAGAAGCCTGGATTTTTAAGGCTTTTCTTCGTGTCCTTTTTCGAGAAAATAGAGAGGAAGATTATCTAGTTCGGTGAATATTTATTTCAATTTGAATATTATTTTAATTCTGATTTTGAAATAAAAATAGATGGAATTTGGGATTTGTAGCAAGACTTTATTTCATCTAGCTCTCACTCTTAATGTAAGAATGCGGGGGTGAATGGGGTGTTTTAACAGGACTTTATTTTTCGCTATACAGGTATAATAGAAAAGCTGATGAAATCTATACCATCTGCTTTTTTTGTTTATAAAAATACCATTCAGGACCGATTTTCGTTAAAATAAACATTTTCGATTTTCACAAATTATAAATGTCCAAATGTACTTGTGTTTGATAATAAGTTATTAAACGTGATATAAGTGTAAAAGAAGTGAAACAGCTGGCTTTATATTTTTGGGAGGACAGTTTGAAATTGTATCCATAATGAGAGGATTTGAGTTTGAAATGATCGATAATTTTTGGCGTGATTTACCGCGACCATTTTTTATACTTGCACCAATGGAAGATGTAACGGATGTAGTATTCCGTCATGTTGTAGCTGAAGCGGGGAGACCGGATGTATTTTTTACGGAGTTCGCGAACTCTGAAAGTTACTGTCACCCTGAAGGAGAGAAAAGCGTACGTGGTCGTTTAATGTTCACGGAAGATGAGCAGCCGATAGTGGCACACATTTGGGGAGATAGCCCTGAAAACTTCCGCAAAATGAGTATGGGGATGGCGGAACAGGGATTTAAGGGAATCGATATTAACATGGGGTGCCCTGTACCAAACGTTGCTCAACGAGGAAAAGGGAGTGGCCTTATTTTACGGCCGGATGTTGCGGCGGAGCTAATTGAAGCGGCGAAAGCGGGCGGGTTGCCTGTTAGTGTGAAAACGCGACTAGGTTATACAGAAGTAGGCGAGTGGAAGGCGTGGCTAACGCACATTTTAAAACAGGATATTGCTAACTTATCTATTCATTTACGTACAAGAAAGGAAATGAGTGATGTGGATGCGCACTGGGAACTGATTCCAGAAATCAAGGAATTACGTGACCATGTGGCACCAAATACGCTATTAACAATCAACGGAGACATTCCTGACCGTGAAACTGGGATGCAGCTCGTTGAACAATATGGTGTGGATGGGGTTATGATTGGGCGCGGTATTTTTAAAAATCCGTTTGCTTTTGAAAAAGAGCCGAAAGAGCATAGTAGTATGGAATATCTTGATCTTCTAAGATTGCACCTTGATCTTCATGATAAATATGTAGAAGAATTACCACGTTCAATCACTGGGCTTCATCGCTTTTTCAAAATATATGTCAAAGGATTCCGTGGGGCGAGCGAATTAAGAAATCAATTGATGAACACAAGGTCAACTGATGAAGTGCGTAAATTGCTCGATAACTTTGGAAAAGAATGTTGATGGGACGGGGACAGTGAAAGGATGTAACGCTCAAAAAGTTAGAGAAATAATGAATCACATCAACTCATGTGTTGCCACATACACTCTGCGTATATTGAGCGTGTAAAACAAAAATAACGTGCTGCTAAAAACGGAATAAAGTTTTGACAGCGGCCTTGAAAGTCTCCAAAATGCTTGAGGAAAAGAGCGAGAAAGAATAGAGAAATAATGAAGAAGCCTTGATTTTTAAGGCTTTTTTTCATGCCCTTTTTCGAGAAAGAAGAGAGGGAGGTCCTTTTTTAGCAGAATTTTATTTTCGTTATACAGCAATTAAGCTTAAATTAGGTTATCAAAATGTGGTTTTTAGGTATAAGCTGAATAAGTTATGAAGGATTTGTGAACAACTAAAAAAATGTTGGCATATCATTAAAGATATGCTAGTATACTAGTGTAATGTTAATAGATTTTCTATTAGGGACTGAATTTGTGAATCATTGAGCAATATTAAGTGAAATACTGAGCAATTTTATTTTTACACAAGTATGTGAAATATTGAGCAATATTAGGATATATATTAATTTACAGGTAGTTAGGTTATATATCAAAGCCTAAAAAAGTCTTTTTAAAGAAATATGGATTGAGCTCAATTGATTCTTCAACAGTTTTTGGAAACGTTTTCATTTCAGTGCCCAAGCGGATAAATCAAGTTCCATTACATTTGAAAATATTTAAGCGATGGAGGAAAAGAAAATGGGTGAACCATTAAAACAAGAAGTATTTGAAGATGTTCAGAACACGTCAACACATCGTCCTTTCGGCATGAGAGATAAGATCGGTTATTTGATGGGTGACTTTGGAAACGATTTCTTCTTCATATTAGTTAGTTCTTACTTGATGGTATTCTACACAGATATTTTTCATATCAGTGCAGCTACAGTAGGGGCACTATTTATGTTCGCACGTATTTGGGATGCTTTTGCCGATGTTACATGGGGACGTTTTGTTGATATGAGACCAGCAAGTAAACACGGCAAATTCAAACCTTGGATTTTCAGAATGTCATTCCCGCTAGTTATTTCAGGTGTATTAATGTTCGTAAAAATTCCAGGAATGAGCGATGGTTTCTATCTAGCTTGGGCATTTGTAACATATATTGTTTGGGGTACATTATATAGTACTGTAAATATTCCTTATGGATCGATGGCGTCTGTTATTACAGACAACCCGGTTGAACGTACTTCTTTATCTACTTGGAGATCAGCAGGAGCAATGTTAGCAAGTTTAATTATCAACGCAGGTGCTCCACTAATTGTCATGGTAGATAACCAACTTGATGCAAACCGTATGTTTATGGCTGCTTGTGTTTTCGGTGTTCTTTCAATTTGCTGCTACATTACTTGCTATAAACTGTCAACTGAACGTATTGCGGCTCCAGAACAATCTAAAGAAAAAAGTAATATGAAAGCAACTGTAAAAGGTCTAATGAAAAACAAACCATTACTTTGGATTTTGGTTGCTTCCCTATTATTCATGATGAACACAATGTTAATGGGTACAGTTAACGTTTATCTGTTCAAAGACTATTTCCAAAGTGCAGCTGCATTAAGTGCTTTCGGATTTGCTCAAACAGGTGCTTCATTCCTTGCGATGCCACTTGTAAAACCGCTTGTTGCGAAGCTTGGTAAGAAAGAACTTGCATCTATCGGTATGACATTAGCAGCGATTATGTATTTCGCATTGTTCTTCATGAAAGATTTAACTGGTATGCAGTTCGTCTTAGTTGCAACAGTTGGTATGTTCGGATTCGGCTTCTTCAACATGGTTGTATGGGCATTCGTAACAGATGTTATCGACTACCATGAATTACTAACTGGTTTACGCGAAGATGGAACAGTTTATTCTATCTACTCTTTTGCTCGTAAAATTGGACAAGCTATTGCTGGTGGTCTTGGTGGTTTCGCTATTGCTGCTGTAGGATACAATGCTGCAGCAAGTGCACAATCACAAAGTACGCTTGATGGTATTCATATGCTTGGAACTTTAGTGCCAGCTATCATTTATGTAATTGTTCTATTGATTCTAGTTTTCTTATATCCATTAAACAAGAAACGTACAGATGAGATGGTTGCTGAATTAAATGCTAGAAGAAAAAAATAAATACCTTATTACTAAATGAGGTCAAAGAAGATAGCTAAGAGATCTTTAGTTATCTTCTTTATTTATACATATAAGTCGCAATATTTATAATTATCGAAGGGATGACTACATAATGATAGCCGTGACTCCGAAAGTGTCAGGAGAAAATATGAAAGATTATTCATATCGTCTGGTGAAAAATGCTATTATGTCTTTGCAATTGCAACCTGGTCAATCAATTAGCGAGGTAGAGCTAGCGGAGTCGCTGAATACATCAAGAACACCAATCCGAGAAATGATGATGAAATTGAAGGAAGAAAATTTAGTGGAAGTATATCCGCAGATTGGTACATACGTGTCAAAAATTAACCTTCAATTAATTGAAGAAGCAGCGTTTATGCGTTTTTCTTTAGAGAAGGAAATTTTAAAATTATCTTGCCGGACATTTTCAAGGAAGAGTCTAAATGCACTGAAAAGGAATGTAGCGCAACAAGAAGAACTGATTAGTGCAAATGAAAATGTACAAGAATTTCATCAATTGGATAAACAATTTCATTTTTTGATTTTTCAAGAGAATAAGAAGGAACACATATGGGAAGCCATTATGCGTTTAAGCACACATTATAATCGTATGCGACTGCTTTCTGAAATGAACAATAGTTTTAATGAGGCAATTAAACAGCATAAAGACCTCATACAATTAATTGAAAATCAAGATATAGAACATGTCGAGCAGATTGCTTATCAGCATATAATAGAGCCGAAAAGATATTGGAATCAATTTTTAGAGGAAAGCAATCCATATTCACACTATTTTGATGTGCGATAAGAAAAGTATATCAGAATTACTAGCAATACATACAAAGAGGTCTAGCTTCCTGGCAAGAGACTGTTACAGTAACTATACGGATCATGAAATAAAGTGCTGCTAAAAACGGAATAAAGTTTTGACAGCAGCATTGAAATTTCCCAAAATACCTGGGAAAGAGAGAGAAAAATAATGAAGAGAAGCCTTAATTTTTAAGGCTTTTTTCGTGTCCTTTTTCGAGAAAAAAGAGGTGGAAATCATCGGATTTAGCAAATGTTTATTTCAGTTTTTAATCTTTCTGAATTTGTACATGGTCAATGGGTGTTAGTTGTTATTTAACAGCCTAAAAAAAATTGCAAGTACAGAAAGGTTGAATGTGAACAATTTGTGAAACTGTGAACAAGTAGTTGGCATGACCTTATAAGCATGCTAGTATACTAGTATAAAAGTCGAGGGGGATAACCCTCACAAAAAACAAAAATTAACATCTTGTTTGTGAAGTAATGAGCAATATTAAAAGATATTATTGAGATACTAGTATATACAGCTTATACAAAAGAACAAAAAAGGCAATTCACAAGAAATGTGAGTTCTTCTGTGTTGATTTTTGATTTAAGGCTTTTTGGAAGTGTTTACAATACACAAAAATATCGCAATGGAGGAAAAGAAAATGGGTGAACCATTAAAAAAAGAAGCAGTTGTGGATGCTCAAAACACAACAACTCATCCACCTTTTGGGATGAGAGATAAAATCGGTTATTTGATGGGGGACTTCGGTAACGACTTCTTCTTCTTTCTGGTAAGTTCTTACTTAATGGTGTTCTATACAGATATTTTTCACATTAGTGCAGGTACTGTAGGGGCATTATTTATGTTCGCGCGTCTTTGGGATGCATTTGCTGATGT
>JBJEFL010000108.1:0-2222 GCA_051873995.1 Bacillus sp. (in: firmicutes) | reverse complement strand
TCCCGGCAAATTCAAATTAATGCGTGTTTGCAGACTCACCAAAAGACTGAAATTTAATACTTTAAATTCCCTTTTTTAACATTTTCTTGAATGATGCAGTCTGTTATTTCAAACAACTTTTCAGATCCCAGTTTTGTTTTACTCTGTCTTTTATAAATTTGCTCTACGGTAACATCGTGTTCCCGCCAATCCCCACCATTATTGCTATTATTCAAGATAAGTGGTTAAATCCGGTCTTTGACAGTTAATAAAAGACAAAACAGCCGCAAAGCCCGCACTTATGGGCTTTGTGGCTATTTGCTCGTTTGTAGCGATATGTACTATATTTTTGATTTTGTGCTATTTATCTTTTTTGTCTTTGAAATAATCCCTCGCATGGAGGCTTTTGATATAAATTCAAAGTCTGTTTTAAAACCAAATGTACTATGAAGAGAATCTGTCAGTTTAGTACGTTTGTAAGATGGAATATAACCACTTTCTTTGCTTAACAGCGTCATATTCATACCACGTAGTGTTTCCAAAATCTGATTACATGTAAATCCTTCTCCCAGTTTCTTTTCTAATAAGCGGTATACTAAGAGACTGATATAACACGTGAGAAAATGTGCTTTGATACGGTCATCTCTTTGTACATAAACAGGTCTGGCTTCGAAATCGGATTTCATGATTCGGAAGTTCTCTTCGATTTCCCAGCGTTGCTTGTTAATCTTAATGATTTCAGCCGGATTATCTTCCAGGTTTGTTACAACAGCATAAAAACCATCATACATTGCTTCTTCAAGAATGCGTTCTTCGTCCAATTCATAAACAGATTTATCTGCGATTTCACCATCTGACGTAACGGAGGTTTTTTGAATGAATCGTGCAGGATCGTTTTGGTTCTTTCCTCGCCTGCATTTTCCCTGAGACTGCATCATTTTCAGTGCACGTTCAATCTGGTTGCTACGAATTTTTTGCTGATAAGCTTTATATTTAGGAGAGTAAGTAACAATAACCGTTTCATCCATGTCTCCTGTCACAAGGGGTACTTCTTTGTAATAAACGGTGTTGAATACTTCAGGATCCGTTTCGTTAAGAGTTCTCAAATCAATCATCTTATTGGAACCGGGAACTCTGAACTGAGTAGGATTTAGAGTAATGTCCCGGTCTTCCTTTTTCATTTTTTTCAAGGAATATGTAATTACATAAGAGCGATTCCCGAAGCTGTTCAGAAATCGGTTTTTCACGCTACCCAAACCGGCATCGGAACAAAAGATAAACTCGCTACAATCAAAATCTTTGATTACTTTTGTCTCTAATGGTTTCAGCGTAAGCTGTTCGTTTTGATTACCAGGAAAAATATCAAAAGCAAGAGGAATACCATCGGCATCCATAAAAAGTCCCATGGTAACGATAGGATTCGGTCTATGCTCTTTGTTTTTGCCGTATTTTTTATCACCGCTTTCTTCTTCAATTTCGAAATAATAATTCGTGCAATCATAATACAAAACCTTTGAATTTCTGTGGTGAACAAAGTTTGAGTTGCGGTAAAGTTCTTCCTGAATGTAATCCGATTCTTCTGCCATAACAGAGAGTGCACGATAGATATTCTGCAAAGAATATTTCGGGGGTTCCAAAAGAGAATGACAGAATGAGTAGCTGCTCATCTTGCTGGAAGGGGATAGGATTCTTGCGTAAATCAAATCTGTTAGAATCGCATGAAAATCATAAGTGAATTTATGACGGTTACGAATATTCCTGCAAATGTTATCCAATCTTAATTCGGAACATAGTTGTTGTAAAAAAAGATATCCTATATTAAATAAACGTTCTTCCTCCAATGGAATGCGCGCAGTTTGAGAAAAACTGACAGTAATCTGCTCTCTTTGCTGATTATAAAGAGCAGTTTCTTTAGCAGCCTCTGCCTTAGCCCAATCCATCATTTTTTCTTTATCGCCTGAAAACTTCTCCAAAAGGTCATTGTACTTCTTTCAGTTTGTAGAATTGGAATAGAATAAGCAGGACATAGGGGAGTGAAACCCTACGTCCTTATTTTTCTGCTACCTATCCTTAATATACATCTCAATCAATTTATTCAAAAACACTTCAAAACTTTTATCGTCTTCCTCCGTCCTTTTAGACAAACCTTTCAAATGACGTTTTCTCTTTGCGTTTCTGGCTTTCTTCGCTAGAGCGTGTTTGAAAAATAAAAATTGCACAAAATATATGTTTTACCTGCCTTT
>JBJEFL010000107.1:0-2225 GCA_051873995.1 Bacillus sp. (in: firmicutes) | reverse complement strand
CCCCTAAAATTTTACCTATAAAAAGAGAAAAAGGTGGCTAACGACAACCACCTTCGCTCCGTTACATTGTATAATGTAACTATGAATAGCAATAAATATTATAACGAATTTTTTGAATTAGGGCAACAGAAAATCAACTTCAACTTCTACGAATTGAGTTTACCTGATGACGATCCAGTCTTTACCCTTAAAAAAGTTATGGAGGAAATGGATTTTACAGCTTTATTAGCACAGTATTCAGGCAAGGGGAAACACGGGTTTAACCCAATCATGAAGTATGGAGTCCTTACATATGCAAACATGCGTGGCATTCGCGAGATAGACCGCATTGTGGAACTATGTAAAAGAGATCTGGCATTCATCTGGCTCTCACAAGGAGAGCAGCCAAAAAGAGATGCCTTTTATGATTTTATAAACAAGAAACTTACACCGGAAATATTAGATGATCTGAATTATCAATTGTTACGACGCTTAAAAAAGGAAGGTCTGATCACATTAGAGGCGCTTTTTATCGATGGTACGAAGATAGAAGCCAATGCAAACCGTTACACTTTTGTTTGGCGTGGAACTTTGAACTATCATCTTGTGGGACTCCTTGACAGCATAGATTCTCTTTATCACAAATACAACGTACTGTTAGAAGAGAATGGATATAACGAAAAATACGGATTGGGAAATGCAATGATGTTTATTATCGAAGGTATGGATAAAGTGCGTACAGTGATTGAAAAGAATCGGAAGCGGAAACTCACAAAACACAAAAAACTGCCAAACAATACCATCATTGAGATTGACAATTGTTCTCCGTTGGATATATTAAAGTTGCAGAAAAACCTGATGACGATAGCAGAGGGCGAAGGAATCGGATTCGTTTACGGAAAAGGAAAGAAAAAATCTGAAATACAGCAGCTTTATGAAGAATTAGATGTTTGCGGCAGCAAACTTATGGAATATAAAGAGTGTTTTGAAGTCATGGGAAAAGAACGTAACAGTTATTCCAAGACAGACCTGGAAGCAACTTTCATGAGAATGAAAGATGATCATATGATGAATGGTCAGCTTAAACCAGCTTATAATGTTCAGATTGCAGTAGAGAATTACTTCATTGTTCATGCATATGTAAGTAACGACAGAACCGATTACAATACATTGATTCCAGTTGTCCAAAAACATATCCATGCTTTTGGAGAAGTGTTGAAAGAAGCCACTGCAGACAGTGGATATTGTAGTGAGAAAAATCTGCTGTTTTTAAAAGAGCATAACATAGAAAGTTATATCAAACTGCAGGATCACGAGCAGAGAAAGACGCGTGCTTACAAAGAAAATATCGGGAAATATTATAACATGACAACTCAGATATTCGAAGACGAGCATTTTTATGTTTGTCATGATGGACGGGAACTGAGACATATCCGCACAGAAGAAAAAGAAATGGATGGTTATACACAAACCCTGGAAGTGTATGGATGCGCTGATTGCAGTGGCTGTGAACACAAAGCCCAATGTCTTTACAAATACAATCCCGAAAAAGATGCAGATAAAAATAAAGTCATGAAGATCAATGAACGCTGGGAAGCCTTAAAAGAAAAATCTCATGCGAATATTCAGAGTGAAAAAGGTATCCTGAACCGTCAGATCCGGTCCATTCAAACAGAGGGGCACTTTGGAGACATCAAAGAGAATGATGACTTTCGACGATTTAATCATCGTACAGCCGATAAAGTATACAAAGAGTTCATGTTGTATGCAATTGGCAGGAATATCAACAAATATCATCGTTTTCTTTGCAATGAAATACAGAAATTCGAGGGCAAAAAAGAAGAAAACGCAGCTTAAATAAAAGTCTGTTTGATTCTACATATCCCTTTGATTTTTTGCGCCCAAAAATAATAATCCATCTTAGAAATAGAGATACCCCGCGGAATATGCCAGTGCTGAGAAGCACGCATTTCCGCGGGGTATCTCTATTTCTCTTTAAAATTGGTAGAAATCGGCATTAGCCGATTTCCCCTTCAAAGGGGATTGGGAGGTTGCCCCAACAAGCAATTTTTGAATTTTGACCAACGGGAAAAATTTCAAAAATGGGTGAACCTGTACAGGTCTACACTTCTTACCAATTTGTTTTTCATCACTGTGTTATTGTTTCTGATGAAGGTTTTTTAATTTCAAGAAACAGAGAACAATATATAAAATATTGATAAGCAGTGGAAGTGAAAACATGATTA
>JBJEFL010000106.1:0-2240 GCA_051873995.1 Bacillus sp. (in: firmicutes) | reverse complement strand
TCATAAGTATATTTAAATACATCTAATCACTTTTGTCAATATTTTTTACTACTTAATTTTTCCTCCTGATTCGGATCAATCTTCAGTTTTGAATTCGTACATACATTGATAACCATTGCAGCCTTTCTGTCCAGAACAGAAAATTTCTCATTTTTGTCAACAAGTTTTTCAAGCTGCTGTTTGTCGGTTGAATATTTGATAAATGAAAGAACCTCTTTTAAGCTGGAATGAAATTTGTCCAGTTCTCTGTCATTCAGATATGCCGGTGCAATCAGATGAATGTGATAATTTTCTACCAATGATAAAATCTCTTCATCCTGCACATTCAGCATCTCATGCAGGCTCATGGGACCATCCCACTCTTCTGCGGAGAAGAATACAACCAGCGTTATCACAGGCACCAGCCGGTCCTCTTTATAGAAACATCTTTCCTGACTCAGGTTAACATAAAAAATGAGGAAGTATTTGCAAAAATGTATTTCTTCCTCATTTTTTAGCGCACTCAAATAAAAGTTCTCAATTTCTACACAGTTTTTACCGGAAATAACAGGTTTTTCAGTTTGCGGCCCTGCTGTATTTTTACTAAGAAAAATAAAAATTTGAAGTCAATAATACTTTATATCTAGCAAAAATCGCAAAGTCAAACAATATCTAAAAGAATTTGAAAGGCTAGGAACTACTATTTAATTTTATTTAAAAGGGCTTCTTCTAAAACACGAGAAAAATTGATATTAAGTTCTTCAGCTCTTTCGTTTAACCAACAAGGAATAGAAAGAGTTTTTTTAATTTTGCGCTGATCATGTTGTCTTCGATACAAATCAAAATCAATATCTACATAAGTTTCAAATTCTTTCTCATTTTTTACATACTCAACTGAACCTGGTAAAGGTAAATCTTTTCCATCAAGTAAATAATCCAATCCCATTAATCCGATAGCATCTCGTGCCATATAAATAGCGTCTGCAATTGTTGTACCCTGTGTATCACAATTAAAATCCGGAATTGATACTAAATACCCATCGTCGCATTTTGTCAAATAAATTTTATAAGCCTGTTTCATCCTTACTCCTTTTCTAATTTTTAATATACGGTAATAAAACTATTTTTGCACCTCCAAAAAAATATATGTAATAGACTCAAGAGTATGGGAAATTTTTGTATTTTCCCATTCTCTTGATTCTGAATAATCATTAATGTTATTTTAGGTTATGCTTTTTAATAAGTTTTTGGGCAAGCATCTCATTAATCTCTTTGTGCCTTGGGATAGGCTCGGATTCTTTTCCATTGGTATAAATATCGTGTTCACCACCTCTTCTTTTAAAATACCAGCCTGAATTTTCAAACTTTTTAATTAAATCTTTTCTTTTCATTATTCACCTGCTTCCTCATTGGTATACGTATATTATACGTAATCTCCATGGAAATGTCAACGTTAAATACGTATATTACACGTAAAAAATATATAGAATAGAATACTATACAATGATATTTCCGTCCATAGAAGCCTCTTCAGAACTCTAAAATATTGTATCTGTTCAAAACCCCCGTTAGTTGAAAATGATATCTGGTTGTCCGTTCAGTGCTTCACGGATATCTGTGAAAGCATTGATTCCGTACTTACGGGCTGATCCGATGCAGCTCATGATTGATTCTTTATACAAATTCCCATGCCCCCATTGGTTATACAAACAAAAACAGCCAGGAACTCCCGCCCTCCTCAGGCAGGAAATCCCTGACTATTCCATTTCATTCTCTATCCTTGCACAATCTCATGCACAAATTCCCAGATTTGAACGTAAACCGGGCGTAAATTCACGCCTTTTCCACGCTCATCCATCTCAATTATTTCCCGCCAGTACTTTCACTATCTTTCCTTCAACCATTGATCTACCATTTTAATATCCTCATTTATACTTTATTCAGTTTTCCGGGAGTCGAGCTCATATGCCTTTCCGGATGCCTGAGTCTAACTAAGCTTCTTTCACACCATGACTGGAAGGTTCTGAGAAATATCTTAATCCTCTCTGTCCCTGCACTGCATCCACCATATTGATACAGCAGTTTCCCATTCTATCTACTGAATGAATAAGTTTGTTGTAGGACTCTGTCAGTTTTGCAGCACATTGTCCTTTACCGACACGCTGCACATGAGATTTTCGCATCTTAATGCCAAGATCCATGATTTCTTCTTTTTGTATCAATATCTTCTCTGTACCTTCCGAATTACCGGTGATCATCAT
>JBJEFL010000105.1:7438-11535 GCA_051873995.1 Bacillus sp. (in: firmicutes) | reverse complement strand
ATATGGAGGATTAGCTCAGCTGGGAGAGCACCTGCCTTACAAGCAGGGGGTCGGCGGTTCGATCCCGTCATCCTCCACCATATGTAAATCACATATTTATGTGGAGGGGTAGCGAAGTGGCTAAACGCGGCGGACTGTAAATCCGCTCCCTCAGGGTTCGGCGGTTCGAATCCGTCCCCCTCCACCATTTGTGGTATAATGTTTGTTTTGAAGGTATACCCAATTCCAACTGAAGGGATTGGTCTTGAAAACTTACAGGGGTGTAACAGCCTGCGGAGGTTCGAATTTTTCTACCTCGTTCATTTAAAAAAGAATATGCGGGTGTAGTTTAGTGGTAAAACCTCAGCCTTCCAAGCTGATGATGAGGGTTCGATTCCCTTCACCCGCTCCAATTGTCTGGTAATGATGGCGAAGAGGTCACACCCGTTCCCATTCCGAACACGGAAGTTAAGCTTTTCAGCGCCGATGGTAGTTGGGGGTTTCCCCCTGCGAGAGTAGGACGTTGCCAGGCAATGTGAAGATCAGCAGAGATGCTGGTCTTTTTTGTCGTTCAAAGATAAGCAAGCATATAATTCTAAAGTTTGAACGTAGTTCCAGCACCTAGTGAACTTCGACATCCTCCCTACGATAAGTCAATGGTAAGGAACAATGACTAAGAGTGCCACGTCCTTATGTCTTCGTCGTGTGACTCTCATCCTGAAAGCTTCGTACGTCGCTAGGCGAGCGCTTGCACTTTTCTAATCAATTTCAAGCGATTTGTATTTAACTCGATGTGATTTCTATTTAGCTTTGGACGATTTATAATCAACTTTTATTGGTAGATTGATATACAATTTAAGGAAGGGATGTGAAGTTTGTTCGTTTAATTTTTGAATAGTTTTATTTACTTCATATGTTCTTTATTTATAATTGTATGGTAACTTCTCGAGAAGAAAAGCTAGTTTATAAAATATATATTCGAACAATAAAAAAGGTATATTCCGTAATTTACCAAGTGTACTAAATATTAATTTAAAATATAATTAATACGGAAAATGTTAAAAAAAGTAAATGAAATTTCAGAAAGGTTGGTGAATAGTAACTTATTTTAGTAAGTTGATTTACTATGAGGAAATTGTTTGTGCATAAAGTAGTTACACTACTACTTCTTTTTTCTATTCCATTTGTATCTATAAGCCCTTATTTAGTGGTTGTAGCTGAAGATGCACTAAATATTATTGATCGTATTATTTTGCAAGACATGAATGGAAATAATATAGATTCTAATTCTGGAAATAGTGTTGAATTGGATGGAGCCGTCAGGATTATTTTTGAGTGGTCTATAAAACAGGATAGTGCATCGGCGGGGGATACATACACGATGCAAATTCCGAAAGAATTTAAAATTTATAATGAGGTACAGGGTGAATTACTTACTGGTAATGATGGTATTTCCGCTGGTACATTTTATGTTTCAAAAGATGGTTTAATGACTATTACGTTTAATGATTTTGTTGAGAATCATTCCTTGATTCAGGGAGAAATACAGCTCTCTACTCATTTTAATAAAGAAGTCATCATTGAAAATAATACAAATATCATTATTTTTGATATCAGTGAAAATATGAAAGAAGTAATTGAGGTTAATTTTACTCCCGATAATACTTCTGAGAACATTATAAAATCGCATTCTGTGGATTCTTATAATCCTTCAGAAATTACATGGGAAATCAAAGTGAACAAGCAGTTGGCTACACTGGAAAATGTTCGAATTGATGATGTTTTATCTGCTGGGCAGGAATTAATAGAGGATAGTGTGGAGATACACAAATTATATGTTAATTTAGATGGTACAGATGAAATTTCGAATGAAACTTTTAGTAATTTTACATTGGATGTTAAGGAACAACGCTTATCTTTTAGTATCATTTTTAATGAAAGTATAGATGAAGCGTATGTTATTCGATATAAAACAAAAATAACGGATTTTAACCAATCTACTTTTGCGAATAATGCTACTTTAACTACTGATGGAAAACAGTATCCTACCGTTGAAGATAGTTTGACAATCAAAAAAGGCTCACTTCTTCAGAAAAGCGCTTTAAGCTATGACCATATGACAAAAGAAGTAACATGGAAGGTACTAGCAAACTATCGAGAAGCAGATTTGGGAGAATTAGAGATAAAGGATAGTATTTCAGCAGGACATCAATTAATACCCGATTCAATTATTGTGAAAAAAGTCACAATAAATTCTTCGGGGAATGCAACTGTTGGTGAGGTCGTTACTTCATATACGGTAAAAGAAAATGATAATGGTTTTTCGATTTTATTTGATGAAAATGAATCTTCACAAGCATATGAAATAATTTATAAAACGAAAGTAACAGACTCGACGATTCAATCTGTCACTAACACAGTAGACCTTATCAGTAATGGTGATACTATTCAAAGTAGCCAAAGCAGTTCTTCAGTAACACCCCCGGTGGTTGCGAATCCAGTTATTTTGGAGAAAAGAACAACGGCAAAGTTTGATTACAATACTAGGCTTCAAAATTGGACAATAACTGTAAATAGCTCAGCAGTTACTTTGGCAAGTAATACGACAATTACAGACACTTTTCCCGATGGTGGAATGCTTTTTATCCCAAGTAGTTTAGTTATTAAAGATGCTAGCGGCAATAAGATTAATGAGGATGAATATTCGTTAGAAGCAATAGAAGGGGATGAAACTTGGGAAAAAGGGTTTATCATTCGTTTTCATTCTGAAATCACAAAAAAATATTTGATTTCCTATCAAACAAAAATGAATCCAGCTACCCATAAGCCTTCTGGATCAAGTATAAAATTTAAGAATGTAGCCGTTATAAATACAGAGATTAATGGTGAATCTGTTGAAAAAAAAGTCACATTTAATACAACTATGAATGATCGAATCGTTGCTAACGGTGAAAAAATAGGTTCTTATAATTATGTAGACCATTCTATTACTTGGAATATATTAATCAATGAAGACCAGTCAAAAATCGAAATACCAATCGTTAAAGATACTATATACAATAATTTAGCGCTTTTATCAGATTCTGTAGAAGTATATACAGTAAATATGGCATCTGGTGGTTCGTATACGAAGAAAGAAAAAGTGAGCGAAGATTTATATGATGTAATCATCGAAGGTAATGAGCTAACGGTTCAATTCAAACAATCAATTACAGAACGATATATCATTACGTACACAACAAAGTTGGAAAATACTACACAAACTTCTTATAAAAATACAGCGATTGTAAATGATGGAGAAAAACAACTTACCCAGTTTGGAACGACAGTAAACGTCCCGATTGCGAACAAGTTTGCATCTAAGACGGGACAACAAGATGGAGATGAG
Source organism: Bacillus sp. (in: firmicutes) (assembly GCA_051873995.1). GTDB lineage: Bacteria > Bacillota > Bacilli > Bacillales > DSM-1321 > Bacillus_AD. Next base: position 8,168 of record JBJEFL010000105.1, on the reverse strand, counting down.
ATAAACTGGGAAATTTATCTTAACCAAAGCAGAACGACCATCAATAATGCAAAACTAAAAGATCAACCTAGCCTTGGTCAAAAAATTATTGAAGAATCTATTCAAGTTTTTCAAGTAGATGTAGATCAAAATGGTGGATGGCACCCTCAATCGACTCCAATCGACAGTTCTTTATATGATCTTGAATTTTCATATAATCTTGAAACAGGAGCAGAAAGCTTTGATCTTGAATTCAAACATTCAATTGATCGTACGTATTTAGTAACGTACTCCACAAAAATTGCCCTTACTTCTTCGAGTGGAAAGGGAACGTTAACAAATAGTGCGAGTTTTACTGGTGATGGAGTGAAAGAAGAACATAGCACATCGACAAGTGAAGTCATTGTGTATGTAACAGAAGGCTCGGGGACAGGTAGTGGAGTCTTTGGTTCGATTGAAATAGAAAAGGTCGATTCAGAAAATGGAACTCCGTTAGAAGGTGCTGAATTTACGCTATATAAAAATGATATCGCTATAAAAAAAGTTAAAACAGACGCTGAAGGGTTAGCAAGCTTTGGCTATTTGTTGTTTGGTGAATATGTATTAGTGGAAACAGCAGCACCTGAAGGATATAAATTAGGTGAGAGTAGTTACAGTGTGAATATAAATCAAAGTCAACAACGTTATAGCTTTATTGTCGAAAATGATCCGATTGATACTGAAAACGGAGGAAGCAGTGAGAATCCAGGTG
>JBJEFL010000105.1:0-7338 GCA_051873995.1 Bacillus sp. (in: firmicutes) | reverse complement strand
CCTCCAGAAGAAGGTGAAGATGGAAGCACAGCAATCCCTCCGGAAGGTGATGAAGATGGAGGAGAGGAGGAACCACCATCAGGGGATAACGATGATGGTGGGAGCATAGTAATGCCAGAAGAATCTAGTACACCAAGTGATTCAAGTTCATCATCTAATAATGATAAGCCGGGTAATTCGCAAAACAACCAAACCGACCAATCTACAAACGGCAACATAGACAAGCTACCACAAACAGGTGAAGCTAAGCTTCAATGGATGATGGTATTTGGTATTGTATTAATCATGATTTCTATGATTCAGTTCTTTGTTAAGCTTGTTAGGAAATGATAATGAAGAAGAATAGATTCGGATTACTATTATTCATTATTGGGATTGGTTTTACTCTATATCCAGCTATAGTTCACTTTCAACAAGGTAAAGAAATAGAACAATTAGAGATGGCGCTTGAAATGATACAAAATGATAAAATGGAAGAAGATTTTTTGACTATTAATATGGATGAATTGCAGGATGTAGTGAGACTTTCTATTCCTTCTATTGATTTGGATCAACCTGTGTTAGCGACATTGTCGGAGGAAAATTTGAATGTAGCTTTAACACAAATAAAACAAAATCAAGTATTAGGAAAAGGGAATTTTACTATAGCTGGCCATTTAAGTACAGTTGATGGTCGATTTTTTAATCGTCTTCCTGAAGTACAAATCGGTGAACAAGTATTTATTACTTCGGGTACAGACATCTATACGTACGAGATTGAAAGTAATGAAGTAATTGAGGCTACTGATGTAAACATATTAGATGATGATGAAAACAAGAGCGAAATTACTTTAATTACGTGTACACCTAGCGGAAAAAAGAGGGTTGCTGTTAAAGGGCGTCTAGTCCATATAGAAAGTAGCATTGAATAGAAGTCACTTCCCCAAAAACTGAGGGCATGATGCCTTCAGTTTTTTGTATTTCGCGGATATTTAAGTTTTCAGGGTAGCCAAGTTAAAAAAAATTTGGTTGAAATGTGTTTTAAACAAGATGAAGGTTATGAAATGAAAATCATGTTACATTTTTTAACATTATCCGTTGTAATTTTTCTGATTTTTTGTATAATTACCATATGTAATAAAACTTTACATTTATTTGTAAATATTCAAAAGATTTTATTGCAACATTTTCTAAAACACAACATGAATTACTTGTACATAAAAAGTATAAAAAGGGAGAGATGCATGTGAAGGGTTTTACAAAATGGAGGAAAATACAGTTTATTTCCATGTTATTAGTTTTCATTTTAATGTTAAGTGCCTGTGTGGGCAGCAATTCTTCGAACACTACGAATGAAACGGAAACAAATACGTCCGAGAAGAAAGAAACTGACGGAGATACTGTTAGGGTCGGATTATTGCACTCATTAAGTGGAACGATGGCTATAAGTGAAGTTTCATTGAAAAATGCGGAACTAATGGCTATTGAAGAAATCAATGCTGAAGGTGGAGTATTAGGAAAGCAAATTGAACCAATCACTGAGGATGGAGCTTCTGATTGGCCAACGTTTGCTGAAAAGGCCAAAAAACTATTGCAAAATGATGAAGTAGCAACGATTTTTGGAGGATGGACATCAGCTAGTCGAAAAGCAATGCTTCCAGTAGTGGAACGGTATAACGGATTATTATGGTATCCGGTGCAGTATGAGGGAATGGAATCTTCTCCGAATATTTTCTATACTGGTGCAACAACAAATCAGCAAATTGTTCCTGCTGTTAGCTGGTTGTTAGAGAACAAAGGAGAGAAGTTCTTTTTAGTAGGATCCGATTACGTTTTCCCTAGAACGGCTAATAATATCATTAAAGCACAGTTAAAAGCGGAAGGTGGAGAACTATTAGGTGAAGAGTATACTCCACTCGGTCATACAGACTATAGTACTTTAATTAGTAAAATTAAAGCAGCAAAGCCAGAAGTTATTTTTAACACATTGAATGGAGATAGTAATGTTGCGTTCTTTAAACAGCTGAAAGATGCTGGCATTGGACCGGATGACATCGCCGTTCTTTCTGTAAGTGTGGCAGAGGAAGAAATCAGAGGAATCGGTGGAGATGTATTGGCTGGCCATTATACAGCATGGAATTATTATCAGACGATTGATACGCCAGAAAATAATGAATTCGTTAAGAAGTATAAAGAAAAATATGGCGAGGATTCAGTTACAGCCGATCCAATTGAAGCAGCTTATTTCGCAGTATATTTATGGGCTGCAGCAGTTGAAAAAGCTGGTTCATTTGAAGTAGATAAAGTAAAAGCTGCTTCAGATGGAATTGAAATTAATGCGCCGGGTGGAACAGTTAAAATTGATGGTTCTAACCAACATACGTGGAAAACTGTTCGTATCGGGGAAATTAAAGAAAATGGTTTAATTGATGAAGTATGGAATTCGGGCGAACCAGTTAAGCCTGATCCATATTTGGAAGGCTATGACTGGGCCAAAGGGTTGAGTAATAAGTAGCAATCAGACATAATTGTCTATCCTCCTCAAGCATAGTAGCTTGGGGAGGAGATATGAAGGAGGGTATTAAATGACAATATGGATGACGCAACTTTTTAATGGTTTAAGTTATAGTTCCTTATTGCTCCTTATTGCATTAGGATTGGCAATCACATTTGGTTTAATGAAAGTGATCAACATGGCTCATGGCGATATGATCATGATTGGAGCTTATGTTACATACTCTATGCAGCTAGTCTTTTCCTCTTTTTTACCTCAAAATCTTTTTGACTATTATTTTATTTTATCCATTCCAATTGCTTTTCTCATAACGGCAGGTATCGGTATTTTATTGGAAAAGAGTTTAATTCGCTTCTTATATAACAGACCGTTGGATAGTTTATTAGCTACTTGGGGAGTCAGTTTAATTTTGCAGCAGTTGGCCCGTACGATTTTCGGTGCACCGAATGTGGCAGTTAAAACACCTTCTTGGTTGGAGGGAGGACTTCAAATTGCTTCGATGACATTTCCTTATAAAAGGTTATTCATACTCGTTTTAGTCACTTTATGCATTGTTGGCTTGTATATGTATTTATACCGGACAGCTGCAGGGAGAAGAATGAATGCTGTAACGTTAAACAGACAAATGGCGTCATGTTTAGGGATTAATACGAAGAGGGTTGATGCAGGTGCTTTTGCTCTCGGTTCCGGGTTAGGCGGCATTGCAGGTTGTGCGTTAACTTTACTTGGTCCAGTAGGCCCGACTCTTGGAACAAACTATATAGTTGATGCTTTTATGATTGTTATATTGGGAGGAACGGGGAAAATAAAGGGGACTGTTGTAGGAGCTTTATGTATTGGCCTGATCAGTACATTTATTGAGTTTGGCTCAACAGCAACACTTGCAAAAGTAGTTGTTTTTGCTCTGATTATTCTTTTCTTACAATGGAGACCTTCAGGCATCATATCAGTAAAATCAAGAGCACTAGATTAGTAGGGGGGAGGGTTCGTTCATGATGAAAAATAAATCGGCGATCAGCTATATTTTATTATTCGTTTTTCTTCTGAGTGCTCCACTGTTTTTAAATGACTTTCGAGTAAGCCTGTTGGCCAAATTCATGTGTTTTGCCATTATCGCTGTAGGGATTTGTTTGATTTGGGGTTATACTGGAATTTTAAGCTTAGGGCATGGTGTGTTTTTTGGGTTAGGTGCCTACTGTATGGCTATGTATTTGAAGCTGCAATCTTCACCATCAGGCATTCCTGATTTTATGGAGTGGAACGGCATAACAGAATTACCATGGTTTTGGCAACCTTTTGTAAGTCCTGTTTTTGCAATAGGTGCAGCTATTGTCGTGCCTTCCTTATTGGCTATGATAATCGGATATTTTACATTTAAGAACAGAATTCGTGGCGTGTATTTTTCATTGATTTCTCAAGCGCTGGTAGTGGTATTTGTCACTTTGTTCATTGGACAACAAGATTTTACCGGAGGGACGAACGGTTTAACGAATTTCAACGAGGCGTTCGGTACGTCATTATTTACCCCGGAACTACAAAGAACCTTCTATTTTTTAACAGTTGGCTTTCTGTTATTGTCTGTTGTTTTTGCTTTATGGCTTACAAAAAGTCGTGCCGGAAAAGTGTTGATAGCTATTCGTGAAGGTGAGAATAGAGTTCGCTTTTTAGGATACAACCCTACTTCGTTTAAAGTGTTCATTTATGTGATATCGGCAGCGCTTGCCGGTCTTGCAGGTGTCTTATTTGTTCTTCAAGTTGGCATGATCTCACCGGAAATGATGGGAATCATTCCTTCAATAGAGATGGTTTTATGGGTAGCTGTAGGTGGGCGCTATTCTATCTTTGGAGCAGTCATTGGAGCATTGTTCACAAATGGTGCCAAGAGTATCTTTAGTGAATCTTATCCTGATTTTTGGCTTTTCTTTTTAGGAGGTTTATTTATTTTGGTGGTTTTAGTACTACCGAACGGAATTGTTGGTGCTGTGCAATCTGTATATGAAAAAATAATGACTCGAAAAAGAGGAAGTTTAGAGGGGGATGTCAAAGATGGAACCAATACTAGCGTGTCATGATGTCAAAGTGGATTTTGATGGTTTTTTTGCTCTTAAAGGAGTGGATTTTCAAGTTTTTCATGAAGAAGTTCGATTTTTGATCGGTCCGAATGGGGCTGGAAAAACGACATTGTTGGATGTGATTTGCGGAAAAACAAGAGTGACGGAAGGGAAAGTGGTTTTTAATGGATCGGGAAAAATCAATAAACTGCAGGAGCATGAAATTGTTTCAGCAGGCATATCCCGAAAATTTCAAGCGCCATCCGTGTTTCCGAAACTAACGGTTTTTGAGAATTTGGAGCTCTCTCTAAAACAAAAACGAACTGTTTGGTCTCTTCTTACCGCTAAATTGACAAATGAAATGAAGGTGGGCATTGACTATGTTTTAGAAAAAATTAATTTACATGATGAAAGAAATCGTGAAGCTGGGAATTTGGCGCATGGACAGAAACAATGGTTGGAAATTGGTATGCAGTTAGTTCAAGAACCTACTTTATTATTATTGGATGAGCCTATTGCCGGGATGTCGGGTTCTGAGCGGGAGAAAACAGGAAACTTGATTCATGATATAGCGAAGGGGTGTTCAGTGTTAGTTGTGGAACATGATATGGATTTTGTCCGTCACTTTTCTAAACAAGTGACCGTTATGCATGAAGGAGTAGTTTTATGTGAAGGGACTATGTCAGAAGTGCAAAGTAATGAACAAGTCATGGAAGTTTATTTAGGTAGAGGTAAAAAGGTATGTTAAGCGTTCAGGGGTTAAAAGCTGGATATGATGAGAGTATGGTTTTGCATGATGTGAACTTTACTGTTGCGCCTGGAAAGATAACAGGTATTTTAGGGAGAAATGGCGTTGGAAAAACAACCTTTTTGAAATCAGTAATGGGTCTTGTCCCTTTAAAATCAGGTGAAATCAAATGGAATCAACAAGTGATTTCCAAATTATCACCAGAGAAACGGGCAAGTTTAGGGATTAGTTATGTGCCACAAGGACGGGAGATTTTTTCTTCGTTATCCGTTGAAGAAAATCTTTATCTAGGGGCAGAGGTATTGCCTAGAAAATATCGAAAAAACCTACATTTCGATGATATATTTAAATGGTTTCCAATATTGAAAGAGATGTTACATCGTAAAGGTGGAGATTTAAGTGGTGGTCAACAGCAACAACTGGCGATTGCTAGAGCGCTGATCGGCGAGCCGAAAATTCTGTTATTGGATGAACCAATGGAAGGGATTCAACCATCTATTGTCCAACTTATTCAAGAAGTGATTGAATCGATTGCGAAAGAAAAAGGAATTGGCATTGTATTAGTGGAGCACGATGTGGATTTAACTTTACAATGTGCTGATTATCTTTATGTAATGGACCGAGGAACAATGGTCAAAGAAGGCTTAGTGGAGAACATCAGTTTAGGGGATATTGAACGTTATTTGGTTGTTTAAAGTCAGTAAAAAAATCACAGGTTGATTATTTCGGCTGTGATTTTTTTTGTCTGAATAAATAAAATAGTTTTTGGTAATTGTCTATACAATTCATTTAATTCCGATTATACTTATTTGAACATAAGAATTTTAATAGATAAAATGCTACGAATAAAGGGGTAAGGACATGCAACAATATATTAAAGAAGTAGCCAAAGGGAAAAGGGGAGCAAAAGATCTTTCTTATGAACAAACGAAAGAAGTAGCAAAATTAATGATTGAGGGGAATGCTACGGAGGCACAAATGGCTGCATATTTTATAGCGCAGCGCATAAAAATGGAATCTTCCGATGAATTATTGGCATTCGTTCATGCATTTCAAGAAAGTACAAAAAATTTAACAAGTGATAGACAGAAAACAATTGATTTTGCAGGGCCATATACGGGAAGGGATACATTTGCAGCTACGATACCGTGTGCTATTTTATTGGCGGAAAAAGGTGTTCCAACGTTTTTACATAGCAGTGATTCATTACCACCGAGGTACGGGTCATCTATAAAAGATATATTAGAAGAATTGCAAATTGATGTTGATGCTACTGTTGATACTGTGTCTGAGACAGTGGATGAATGCAAGATCGGTTTTGCTTGGACGGAAAAATATTGTGAGCCTTTAGGTAAATTACGTGCTATTCGTAAAGAAATAGGTGTACGTACAATGATGAATACGGTCGAAAAGCTTGTCAATATTTCTAACGCGAAATCATTGATGATGGGGGCATTTCACCGAACAGCCATCGTGAAAATTGCTCCAATCTTCGCTAATTTATCTTATGAAAATGTATATATCGTTCAAGGAGTAGAGGGGTCCGAAGATTTACCGGTTCATCGTAATAGCTTCATTTATAAAATCACGAACGATCAATTCGATTCTTTCATCGTCAAACCAGAAGACTATGATTTATATGAAGAAAAAAAGGAAAAAGAAAAACTAACGACACACGAACAAGCACAAATTATTGTCTCTTTATTAAATGGAGAAAATAGTGAAGCTCTTCGCTATTATTATAAGCAAGTGTTATTCAATATGGGCATTCGTTATTATTTATTTGGTGTGACAGAAAGTATTGAAGAGGGAATTGAAGTAGCCAAAGAGCAGTTAAATGCAAAAAGAGGATTAACTGTATTAAACAAATGGCGTCAATAAAGTAGTGACCCTAAGTTTGACAGGGATGGGGTCGGGGGTTCGAACCCAGTCGGAATCATCAATTTTTAGGAAGCTCCAAATCCTTGTGTATCAAGGGTTTGGAGCTTTTTTGTTACTGTTTATCACTTGCAAAGATTACTGAATTACTAGAAGTATCAAAATCA
>JBJEFL010000104.1:0-11588 GCA_051873995.1 Bacillus sp. (in: firmicutes) | reverse complement strand
TGGCACTCAACAAAAATTTTGTCATGATTTACGCTATTGATAAAAGAAACCCTGATTCTGAAGCTGCCATTCGCAATGATATTATCGAGAAAGTCGAGCAAATGGAAGCGTCTACTTCTAGACCGCCCTTTTTGTTAGTGAGGGCTGTTAATCAATATGATAGATCAGAGTTTCCAACCCCTAGAGTGTTTGCCTTATCTTTTAACGAAGAAAACCTTGATGCTGTGTTGAGGCTTGGATACAGGCCCGAAGACGCGTGGGAGGTGCTTAATACTTCTGAAGTAGGATCGGACCTCGCTGTGAAGGTAATAAGCAGTCACTCAGTTCTAAGGCCGGACGAATATCCTGATTTGTGGGAGGTTACGCATGTTGCCCTCTATGATTCGAGACACGCATATCCGCCCCGCGATGCTACTATGGTTGGATATTTTAATAATCTTATCAATATTTTCCCACATTTGGAGGATAATAATCGATATACTGGACACTTTTTTAGATACAAAGTGAATGCTGGTGTTCTGTCAGCTATTGGTGGTCGTTTCAGAGACCAGTTCTGTAGTCTTGGAGATTTGAAGAATCGTTTCCAAATTGAAGTCGATTATGCGAAATTGGCTAGTTTGAATGAAGATGGACATTCATGTTCTGATCCAATTTTTAGCATTCCTTGTATGGTATATGCCCTACAAAGGCAGAAGGTTAAAGCTGAAGTGATTAAAGAATTAATGGAAAATGTTCATGGAAATGGGAATTTCAAGATGGCCGTGGTGACGAAAGTGTTACAGAAACATGGGATCAAATGTTTAGTAAGGAGGATTCAAGACTGTGGAGATGGAAAGTTCAAAGTTAACTGTAATGAAAGAGGATTATTGAACAAAGATGCTCCAGTGATTAAGTTAGCATTCTGGCAAGAGCATTGGATGAGTGATGAAGATGTTGAGTGGTGTAATAAAAAGGGGACAGTTAAAACTGTTCCATTCATTCGAGTTCTGGAAGAATGTCGTAGAAATAATGTTCTGGTTCCAATCAATGCGTTTGAATTGGCGCAGAGCTATAGTTGTTATAGTTTTGATCAGATGCTTAGTTTTGATGTTATGAAATATGTGGAGGAAGGTCAACAAAAAGAGATTATTGAACGGTCGTTTGAGTCCCCAAGTCTGAAAAACAGGAAAGAGTGTCCCCCAATTATTGGGTTTGCTGATTTTGAATCTGCTACAAACGAACAATATCATTTTCCATTTAGCGTTGCGCTCAGTTGGCTCGATGAAAAGGAGGAAAATATTATCTATTTTGAGGGGCAAAATTGTGTTAATTCATTTGCTAGAGCCATTGTGGATAAGTGTTATAGTCGTAGTCGCCCTAAAGGAGTTGAAGCCAGAATTTACTTCTATAATCTTAAGTACGATTGGACGTTATTTCGCGGTATACTTAAGGATATGAAAACGGTGGAGAGCGGCAATAAGTTGTATTCATTGACAGCCAAGATTAGTCACGGCAGCAGATCGGTTCAAGTAGAGTTTTGGGATTTGCTTCCAATCACTATGTGTAAGTTGAAAGATGCTGGAAAAGCGTATTTGACTGAGGAGCAACAGAAATGTATTAAGAAAGAATACATTCCATACTCATTTTACACTGTTGACAGAGTGAAGAGAGCACTAGAGGTCAGTTTTCTTGAGTTTGTAGAATATTGGAGAAAAGAGAATAATTTAGAAACGGTTCCACCCGAGGTTCTCGAGAGTATAAAGGAAACTGCAATTAAAGCGGGGGCATATAAGAAAAGCAGTGATACCATTGATTTTATGAGATATAATCGTTATTATAACGTTCAAGATGTTAAGATTCTAAGAAACGTAGCAGTTAATCTTAGTAAGTTGTTTGCTGGGGGCAAAATTGACGGGATTGATGAAAACACTAATCCAATTGCCTTAGATATGTGGAAATACCGAACAGCTTCTTCAATAGGCTATGATTATTTTTGGAAACACTGTATAATGAGGGAAACTGATAAAGGATGGGAACCCAGGTTTCCTTTAGCTCTTCCCAAAATGCAACTTAGATACATCATTCAGAAGAGCATTAGAGGGGGGAGAGTAATGGTTCGGGACAATAAAAAAATTAGATACGATGCTTCTCAGAACAATGGTGTACTCATCCAAGACTATGATGGGGTAAGTCTATATCCTAGTGCGATGTCAAAGCTGTGGATTACTGAAGGAAATCCCGAACTAATAAGAGGAAAGTTCACTGAAGATGACTTCAAAAGAGACTGTTCAACGCCAGATGGTAGCTTGAGCACGTATAACGATATGATAGTCCATGTTACTTCTATTAATACGAGAAAGTTCCGACATTTCCCTCTTCTCTGTGTTAAAGACCCCAAGACCAAGTTAAACAACTATAAAAACTTTGATAACGAGGCGGTGGATACTTGGGTGAATGCGATAGATCTTTGGAATTTGATTGATTTCCAGGACGCGACCTTCACGTATGACGCTGCCCTTGTTTGGAGGGGCGATAGGCACTATGAGATCAGAACCATGATACAACACTTGTTTGATTTCAGATTGGCCAACAAAAGCCACCCCATCCAAGCTGTTGCTAAGCTTATGATGAACAGCATTTATGGAAAAAGTACGATGAAGGCAAGAAAAACAGAGAGATATTACATTGATAAACTAGGGTGGAGAAAAAGACAGAATGGACCGTGGGAGCCAGTAGACAAGTGGGCCGAGTGGTTTAGTACTAACGCATATCGTGTCTATTCTCTTGAAGAAGAAACAAATAACGTCGTTAAAGTTGATACCTTTTACAGAGACTGTGGCTCGTGTTTCAATATATTTGGTTCAAATGTGTTAGCCATGGCGCGGAGAATCATTGGCAGAGTGATGGCTCTTGCTGAAGATGTTGAAGAAATGTACCCGGTAATGTCGCCCGGCCTGTTCTATACTGATACCGACTCCATGCACATTCGCTCTGATCTGCTTACACTAGTTGAAAAGCATTATAAACTCAGGTATGGTGAGGACTTGTGTGGTAAGCAACTATGTCAATTTCACATTGATTTTTCACCAGTCAACGGTAAAGAGACCCTCGGGGCAAGGAAAAGCATCTTTCTTGGTAAGAAGATGTATGCCGATGAGCTAATCAATGTGGATAATGAAGTTGGGTTCCATTTCAGAATGAAGGGCATACCGAACAAAGCGCTTGATTGGGGGAAATATGAACACATTTGGCAAAATGAGAAAGTAGAGTTTAATCTGTTAGAATATGGCCCCTCTTTCTTCTATGAAAAGGGAAAAGTCGGCTCTCGTCGGGTAATGACGAGAAAGATAGGCATTGACAGTGATGAAACAGAGGAATATATTGAGCGCCCTGATTCAGAACTAGACAGCGAAGATAGCATTGACATAGGGGTGTATGATACTGAGCCAGAGACCATAGTAATTAGGAAAGGAGGAGCAAAATATCATGCAGAACTGGTCGATGGCGCGGCTAAGAAAATTGCCAGAACCGAACTTGATGGAGAGATTACTGACACAGAAAGTTGTGAATTTGATTGTGAATAAAATTTTATTTTATTTGATCAGCAATTGGCTGTGAAATGGTTGGTGATCCAATGGTCTCGATAACTTGTGTTTCGGTGATGGTTTTAGTAATACTATAGCGTCTCCGTTTCCCTTTAGGGGGGGAGTCTTCGGAATTGGAAGATTTATCACGAGTGGAGGGGAAACAGGCATTAATGAGGGCCGTTAATAAAGATAGTATAGATTCTATAAAACTAAACATTGTTTTTGTATTCTAGCAATTGTTCTACTAATTCTTTTATGCCGGTCTCAAGCGCAGAGTGGTCGTCGATATTATACTGTGGGATATAATGGATTTGGCACCAGTTGTGTAATTCAACACTGGATTTTTCCATTTGCTCTCGTTGCCGTTTAACAACATCTGGATTAGTTGGTTCTCGTGAGCTTTCGGAATTGGGGTTTCCCACCTCAATTAACGCCCGTTTTACGTTGGGGTTATAATCATCGATGAGAAATTCCGATTCACGAAGCTGTTTTGGGTTTACATGGGTGTTGTCGCAGATCAAGACACATTCAGAAAAAGAAGTTTTATTAGAGGGATGAAGAAGAGCGTGAATTCTAGAGGCGTAGACATATGATGCGAGGCGCTCGTTTTGTTCAGAAAACTGATAAGGAATTCCAGTTGTTCTTGCAATTTCGCGGCGAATTTCATCTTTTGATTGAACAGTAGTTGGTATTTGACGAGAAATGAACGCCGTTGCGAGCATTTTTCTTAGGGTCGTTTTCCCCACACCACTGATTCCTCTAAGGACAATTTGCAGCATCAATAATAAATATTGATTTCGCGCAGACAAAGATCTGGTTGCGGAACGTTTTTGAAAGCGATTTCGTCCATAGACCATAAAAATACACCTATGCCGATGCGAACTGTTTTGGTTTCCTGCACAGTAACAAATCCCATTCCATAGAGAAGATATACTTTTGTTTGATTAAAGTCGTGGATGGGCATAAAAATGTTGTTCTGCGAATTGCACACACTGTCGCAGTGGAATGTGTAATAATTATTCGCATATAGTTTGGTGCCATCACTAAGTTGTTTTCCGTTAATACTAAATTCCGCTTTAACAGCAGTTGGAATGCCGATCAAAGACAAAGTTGACGGTAAATTCCAATCTTCAAGAGAAACATCTAACCAATAGGTATATTTGTTGCCTAAAGTTGAAGATCCTGACGGCGCGTACGAAACGTTGATATTGGGGCTTTGGAAAAAGTGCCACACCTTAAGACTCGCTAGTTCTAAAGAAAAAATGAAAAATTTATTAGTATTTGTTGGTGATACTTTTCAATAGTCCTATGATGCTTGCTGTTTCTTCGGTGTCCGTTGATGATCCAACAGCAGTGTTGATTGCTGTAATTTTCTCGTTTACGGTGGTAAGATCGGCGCTGCCCCCTCCCCCGCCGCCGCCAGACGCGGTGTTCGCTTTGATTGCGGTCAAAAGATCACGAATGGAAGTTCCTGTATCCGTTGGTTCCACAGTGGAATTGCCGATCGAGTTGCGAATATTAATGGCAAGAGACCGAAGTTTAGTGTCAGTTGCACTTATTACATCATTGCTGTCACCAATAGCATCACGAAGATTTGTAAGGATTCCTCTAACACTATATTGTGAAGAAATTGGAGTTCCAGTAGAATCACCAACTGCATTACGTAAATTTATAAGAAGACCTCTAACAGTGGGCGTCGAAATCGTTGAACTATTAATTGTTGGTCCCATGCTATTTTTTAGGCTAAGGAGGTACCCTTTAACAGTTGAGTCTGTTTCCGATGTTTCCGATGAAGCATCTCCAATACTAGTTTGTATGTTGCGCAGCCGTGATTTAACAGTAGTACCTGACAGACCATCGACCACGTGATAATCACCGATTGCATTTCTTATGTTTTTTACAGCACCAAATATGTTGTTATCAGATGTAATACTAGTCGGTGGTCCAATCGATTCCACCAAATTAGTTGTATTTTCATTAACTGTAGTCAAATCTGCGCCCGATCCCGAAGTTCCACTGGGGATTTTATTATAAATTCTTTCCTGGTTGGTTATTACCGTGTCCATTTTTCCTTCAATTGTCGACGTATCCACGACAACACTCGTCGCTTCGGTGGGGTTGTCGACGTGCACAAGAACAGGAACTGCTGGTCTTGGTCGTTTAGCACTCATGAAAAAATATTTTTTTATTTTAAACACTAATTTGCCCTGAAAACGCTGCTCCCTGCGCGGTGGTGAAATCTTCCGTCGGGGTCTGCCACACCAATGAACGAATCATTTCCGCATATTTGTCGTGTCCCTCGTCAGACGCCGCGTCGCCATAAAACGCATCTTTCATTTCGTGCACGCAACGCAAATACGACTTAATTGCCTGCTCGTCATAAGTCGGCGAACGATGCTTGAACATCGAATAAATGGTACCAGAGCTGAGCGTAATTTCATTCCCCAAACGAATCAGCATTTTCATGCCAGCAGTGGTACTGATGGATCTGAAGTTAACAACCGCAATTCTGGAATGTTGAGGGAACGTTATTTCTCCGTTATTATAGTTGCCTTCAAGCGTTTTGTTTGCTTCGTTGTCTTGGTTAACTGTTACTCTATTGGCAACACTTAGAGAATACATTCCAAACGCCGGAATAAAGACACCACCGCTCGTCGTTCCGAAAGCAGTGACACCATTGGTCGGCACGTCGGCGCCTGCTTTAGTAATCGTAATAGTCTTACCAATTGACATGGGAAGCGCAACAGCGGGGGTGTTATATGCATTTCTGCGAATTGAACCATCATAACTCAGAGGATCCTCGGAACTATAAGACGAAGTAACAGAAATCGTACTTTCTGCACCGAGAACGGTGTGAACCACACCGTCTTGTGAGCCACTCAGAGTTCCTCGGAAATTCAAGTTTGCTGGCACGTTGTTGGCAGAAGGCAAATAGAACAAAATATTGAATCCAATACCAAGATAACTCACACACTCAAGAGTCAACCATCCTATAAAGCACGCGGCCCCCGGTACAGGATTTAACACAAAACCGTTTCTTTGACGATCCCAGACCATGGTGGACCAATCTCCGGCATCTCCCGATGGAAATTTAGTAATCAAATGGTTGCTGTAGTTGCTTGCATTATATAATTTTGCTTTAGCGCCAGTAATCCAGAAAGGCGAATTAATGACTTTTTGTTCCTCAGCAGTTAAATAGGGGTGGTTCAGAGGATTTACCATTTTGTATGGAATAAAAACACCTTCTCTATATCTCGCAAGCATGCCCTGTGGATTTTGAACAATGTCGCTTGAAGTGGGGAAATCATTATCATTGAAATTCAACACTTTGACTTGAGATGTGACGAATGATCTAGTATCTTCATTGCTCATGGCCGGTGTGAAATTTTTCAATGAATCGGTATTCGATTGATTGATTTTAATATTATTCGCAACGCTTTCACCGGCATTGAACACCTGCTGGCACGCTTCAACTGTTCCACTGTTGTAATTATCTGAACAGCTAGGAATCACTTGGGCCCCGCCATAGATAAACCGATATCTTTGGCAAAATTTGATCATTTGTGCTTGCTGGTCTGTATATGTTCGGCCAGGAATTTGTTCGTTTTTAATGAGACTAATCGTTCTTGGGCCAAACGCGCTGGGGGCAAATGGATTGGATTGTGAGAAGAAAATACCGTAATTAGCATAATCTGTTGACACGATTGCAAAATTCGACACGGCCCCAGCATTGCTAAGTTTAACTGAAGTTTTTCCACCATAAATGGAGAATTTTCCAATTGCCGGATCTGCCGTATCACTCAAATAGCTTGCAGAACAGCCAAGATAAATTGGGTGTTGATAAAGCAACAAATCGGCATCATAACTGGTATATTCGGCGTTGCTTTCTCCGGCACCAGAGGTTAAAGTAACATCGTACGGTGTGATGGCATCCTGGGTTTGATAATTCAACACACACACGTTTGACGAATTGGTATCTGGAAGACCACCAACGTCCGTTCGGATCGACGCCGGATCAAGGGCCTTGCTAAGCCACTTTCCCCCCTCAACGGTGTTAAATGGGGTGTTCACTCCTTTCCAAAGATTTTGGACAGACATGTTTAGAAAAACTAAAAAATTTATTTTAACGCCTGCGTCTTAAGCCTTTGCGGCGAGTACTTTTACGGCGGGTACTTTTGCGACGAGTACTTTTTCTTCTTTTCGGGCGAAGCGCGCTCACGAGGCTACGAAGTGAGATTCTAGCAGTGCTTTTTCTTTTTGCCATTTGACACAAATAAACAATAAAATTAAATTTAAAGCCCAATGGAGCGCGCCATGGTCTGAATTTTTTTATTAAGACTTTTGTCAGTAACTTTTAAATTACTCTCTACCGAATTTACCAAACGCTTGTTTTTGGAATAGGATTTTCCCTTGATTGTTTTCTTAAGTCGCTCTACTTTGGGGGCCAGAATTGCTCCGACGGCAGCAAGCTGGGCTAGTTTTTTCATATTTTGTAAGCGTTTAGGGGTCATCCTAACTTTACGGTGGGCCTTCGGAGAACGTCTTCCCGCCGCTCGTTTTGCAATATTAGCATCACAGTCGGCCGCTGTGTGTGGTCTTTTGGAAGATGTAAATGATTTGCATCGTTGGCAATAGCCCACACCACTACGGAGTCGCTTTACGGGAGCAGTCGTTGGAGCATCAACTTTGGGATTGTTAACAATAGGATCAAAATCGGGTTCAGCGATCGCGGCGCCGGAACCAGGAATATTTAAAACAGCGTCCATTAAAAAAATTGATTAGTATATTCTACTAGTTCTTCTAGTACGATATCTGCCGGGAGAAACGAAATTGTTGAAAAATCCAAGATTGGAACCCATCCGCCGCCGGGCCGACGTGAACAAACTACTTTGCAAAGGAAGCGACGACTCATAACTACGATTCGGTCGTTTCATGGCCGTTGTGAACATCGCGGGATACATACTAGCTTGTTTCACTACCATCGTTTCTTCGGGAGTCAGGGACTGTTCAACAACCATGGAGGCCCCGGGAGGCATGACGGCCGGAGATAAAACTTCCGACGGCGGGGCAGGTAAAGCAGGAACTTTTGGTTTTGGTTTTTTCTTGGAAAATTTGCTTCGGATCCAGTTGAATGCTGCTCTTCCGCCCCTGTAGGCGGTCCCCGCAATATCTTTTATGGTATCCCAATTATTTACTATGCCACTAATGACGGCGCCGGCAACTTTCGCGGCCGGGTGTGGGGCAGCCATTGCAGCTCCGGAAACGGCATTTCCAATAGAAACAAGGGCACCATTCGATGGAGATGCCGGAACAAGGGCCATTGTATCAAACCCTTGTTTATGAAGGATTCGCGCGGCATTATTTCGCTCACTTTCAGTGGCGCCGCGGTTCATCATATCAAACAGCTTTTTCTGTTTAGGAGTCAAAGGCATTGATCAAAATTCAAAAAATTTAAAAATTAAAATGGATCCGGAAAAACCGCAAGCCACAGCATATAAAAGAAAACTAAAGTTTGCCTCTGATGGGGTAGACAGAAAGAGAATAAAAAAAGAAGAAATTATACGACAATTGAATTATCTCGATGGAAGTATTGAATTTCTGTCTATTGAGGTCGAAAAAAGCCATCAAACTATAGAAAAAATAACGGAAGACAACACACAGAAAAAGATAACTATAGAAAGCTTGACTGGACAATTAGATGATTTGGGACAAAAAACCAAAATCGCCGACAATTCAATACAATCGCTTAATGAACAATTAACTACATTACAAGAACTCCAGAATAAAACTCAAGGTGAAAACACAGAGTTAAATGACCAAATTACAAATTTGCATGAACAAATTAATAACCTAACAACCACACGCGACCATCTTCAAGGGTTGTATAATGAGGGTCTAACTAGCATTGGAGAGTTGAATCGCCAGATTGAGGAAAATAATACAAAAATCGCGGCATTGGATAAACAAATAAAAATCATAAATACACAATTGACTGATGTTCAGCAGGAACGCGACAAATTAGCAGAAGAACTCGAAAACATTAGTGGGGAGTATGAAACAATAAAAAACCGCTATAGTGCCGTTCAAGCCGAAAACAAAACATTAAGAGATACATATAATACGCTAAGAAATGACTATAACACCATTCAGGACATAAATGATAAAAATGAACGATTGTACCGACAATATTATGACCAATACAACGCCTCTCAAAGCTCAATAACAAATCTTAAAGAGCAAAATAGACTTTTAGACAAACAAAAATCCGAACTCGGCCAAAACATAAAAGAACTAAAAAATACCGCAAAACTAAGAGATGACCTAATAAAAACAAAAGAATCAAGAATAACAGAACTAGAAAGACAAATAAGGGGCCATGAGGGGCAAATGGAAGAAAAAACAAGTGAACTAATGGATCTTAGGGGGCAACTAACTACGGTGCGTGGTGAACTCGACAACAAAAAGGCCGAATATCAACAGAAATTGAATCAAACAATAGAGCAAAACAAAACAGAATTGGCTGCACTAGAAACTCGTTTACAGGAACGGGCCCAAAAAGCAATAGATGACCTAAATGAACAACAAAAAAGGGAAAGAAAAAAGCTTGAAAACAACATCAATCTATTGAAAGAGAGACTATTAACCGCAGATGCTGAACAAAAATTGGCACTCGAAAGGGCAGAAAGAGATGAAATGATTAAATTGCAAAAAATGGAAGACAAATACACGACCGCACATGCTAAACTTTATCGCGAATATACAACACAACAAGAAAATCTAAAAGCCGCACTTGCAGAAAAACAAAAATTAGAAAAAGAGATCGCAAATAATGAGAAACTATTAGCACAACTAGAAGTAAGTAAAAATGAACTTAAAGATGCCAAAATGCAGGCACAAGAACTAAAAAGAAAATGGGGCGATTCAGTACAGTTACAAAAGGAAATAGCATCTTTAGAGGAACAGAAAATTCAATTAGAGGCTGACAAGAAAACTTATAAAAAAGAACTTGACACTCTCAAAAAGGCCCACCAACAACTAAATTCTCGTCTTCCCCGTGGAATCTCTAAAGGAACCCCTTCAGCTTTAGAAATCCCCCCATTATTAGAAACAATCCCCAGACCGCCCCCCACTCGGCAAAGTATACAGCAACAAGCAACAACCTACAATCTCCCCCAGTTGCCCAATTATAACCTTCCCCCACCAACTTATTTCCCAAAATGGCCAGAAAATCCAAACAAACTAACTTTAGAAATCAAAGTTGTTGGCGCTGAAGGCGGAGCAAAAGCCGGATTAGAATCGAACCTTTCCCCGGTGTCCAGACCAAAAGGTGATATAATCAGTAAACTCCCTTTCGGGTCATATGGCATAGACATTTTCCAACCAGAAAAATTCAGAAAAATGGATACCAAACCAGACAAAAACAAAGAAAAGAAACAACTATCCCCATATCAAATAGCAAAATCAATAGGAAACTCTCTATTTAGAAACCTCAATCCGGTTAGAATACGAAAAACAGACGTAGGAGTAGACAATACCTACTATGCGATCGAAAAAACACCAGAAATATTCGAAACATTCAGCAGAAGTGCTAGAAAAAATAAAGTAACTCGTATTTATTAATTTTGGAACTTTTTGAAAACAGGCTTAAAATAATTACACCCTTCAAAGACATCTTCAAACAGCCCTGGATTAAACGTGGGAGAACACGCAAAAACTGCGGTCGAGCTTACCCTACTTTCAGGTGCCCCATTTAAATAAAACTTGGTGGCCTTCGCCGTTTCCATCTTCGTAACCCTAACCTCTCGGTGTTCATCGATAAATTTCTGAAGCCGGTCCCTAAATAACTCCTCCTCAAAGTTCGTTTCAACGACCCAATATACAGTCTGATTCTCCTTCGGTTTGAATTGCATAAAAGGATTAACGTGGTTAACGAACCGATCGTCCATCTTTTTAGGATTCTTGGTTTTCTTCGACAAAATAGCATCAATGTTCGACATTTGGAAGATATTTTTTGAGAGCAGC
>JBJEFL010000103.1:0-49028 GCA_051873995.1 Bacillus sp. (in: firmicutes) | reverse complement strand
GTCCCATGATCGACTACACCTTTTAATAATTGTTGTAGTCTTTTAGCTGTTGCTGGTGAAATCGTTTCCCCTTCTATTTGTTGATTTTTAAAGTTTGCCGCTGTCGTACCATTTGCAAATTTTATGTCTCGGACAGCTGTTATCATTTGACGCTCGCCATTTCGAGCAATCGTTGCCATCATATTTGCCATCGCTAAAGGCGTTACTTGTACATCCTTTTGACCGATGGCTGTTTGCGCAACATAATTGAGGTCTGTAGCATCTACACCCTCTTTCCATACTCGTCCTTTTTCTTCTTGATATAATTGAACAAGAGGTGAATGATACACCTGCCCTTTCCAGCCTGATTGCCCGATTAATTGCAACTTTTCCGCATATTCCTCCATCAAGGATGAATCTTGACTCGATAACGCCCTGCCTAACTCAGCAAACGTTCGATTGCAGCTTTGCGCAAAGCTATCAGAGAAGTTCAGCATACCTAACGGACGGGTTTTCTCGGTACTTCCATTTATCGTGAGATCGCAATTATAGAGCTGATTTTCATCAAGTATTCCTTCTTCTATGGCAGCAGCAGCAATAACTGTTTTAAAAACGGAACCAATCGTCGCTTGTGTCAGCATATGGTTTTTGGCCCCGTCATTCAAATAGGGATCGCGTTCATTTTCCCTCGGTCTCGATACAGAAGCAACAATTTCACTTTTTTGAATATCAAGTACAATCATTCCCCCTTTTTCAATTTGCGTTTGATCAGCAACCTCTTCCGCAGCTTGTTGTAAATCTAAATCCAATGTCGTGTTTACCTTTACAGGATATAGCGCATTTCCCGGAGACAAATACTTCACATTAATGCCAAATAACGGTCCACCCATCCCATCCACGTGGTAGACAAGCTTCGATTCACCTTGAGAGCGTAAATAAGCATCCAGCTGCTGCTGAAGCCCTCTGTCCCCTATTATGTCATTAGGCGCCAAATTTTCCGCTTCATACGCGTCACCCTTCACAGCCTGTGCAGTATTCAATCCGCCAATCAACTGTTCAGCAACTAACTCTTTTTTGGGTTTATTAATCGTTGCCGCAAAAACACCTGGAATTTTTAGCGCATTGATGGCTTCCATAGCCGACTTGGATAATTCCATCGGTTCTCCATCTCTTTCCAAAGAAAATGGCTCTTCTGCTTTATTCACCTCCGTTTTTAATTGTGAAGTAGGGACATTCAAAATAGCTGCCACCTCTTCAACTGGCCACGTCATTTGTTTTAAAAAAGGGAACAAGATTACAGTATGAACTTGCTCATGGTTCAAAGGCTCGCCGTTTCTGTCAAAAAACTTCCCTCGACCATCATCAAGCATAATACTTTGCATGCGCTGATTCACACTTTGTTCAATCAAATTAATATGATGCGTTGAATAAGATTCTGTACTGACAAGCTGTATTTGAACGAGTCTTGCAATCAAGATACATAATCCACATAAAAAACAAACACCCAACCTCTTTATACGTTTTCTCCAAAGCATAAATAAAACACCTCGTCAACAGTTTCGACGAGGTGTTTCGTTTTTAAAACATTATTTAATTGAAACGATACGTACGTTCATATCTCCACCTGGAGTTTGAACCGTTACTTCATCGCCAACCGTTTTTCCAATTAAGCTTTTTGCGATTGGTGAATCATTTGAAATCTTTCCTTCAAACGGATCTGCCTCTGCACTACCAACGATTGTGTAAGTTTCTTCATCACCATTTGGAAGCTCCACAAATGTAACCGATTTCCCTAAACCGACACTGTCAGAATTCAATTCATCTTCTTCAATAATCTTTGCATTACGAATCATATTTTCGATTGTCGTGATGCGTCCTTCCACAAAAGCTTGCTCTTCTTTTGCAGAATCATATTCTGAGTTCTCTGATAAATCACCGAAGCTACGTGCGATTTTAATGCGTTCTACCACTTCTTTACGTTTAACCGTCTTTAATTGTTCTAACTCGTTTTCTAATTTTTCTTTCCCTGCTTTTGTCATTGGAAATACTTTTTCATTTGCCAAAACCATTCACTCCTTCTACATTACCATCTTATTTGTCCTTGTTTTTGTCTTGTCTTATGTAAAAATACATAATTGCGCGTCCTTATAATAAGGGCGCGCATTACTCATCGTGCATAAACGGGTAATTACAAAATTACCGCACACATCCTATATTGAATATATTCATTATACATGACATGTTATTACAAAATTGATTTTTGTTCAAGGATTGTTTTAATTTTTGTGACCATTAAATCAATTGCAACGTGATTTTGTCCACCTTCAGGTATAATGATATCGGCATATCTCTTTGTTGGTTCGATAAACTGATTATGCATTGGTCGTACAGCTGTAACATATTGATCGATGACCGAATCCAATGTACGGCCTCTCTCATTAATATCTCTTACTAAGCGACGGAGAATGCGAAGATCTGCATCTGTATCAACAAAAAGCTTCATGTCCATTAGGTCACGCAGTCGCTCATCTTCAAGAACAAGAATTCCTTCCAGAATAATGACGTCTTTCGGTTCAACAGTAATTACTTCATTCGAACGTGTGTGCATAGCATAATCATATACTGGCTTTTCAATCGCCTCATAATTTAATAGCTTGTTCACATGCTCAATCAATAAATCATTATCGAAAGCTAAAGGATGATCATAATTCGTCAATAATCTTTCCTCAAATGGTAAGTGACTTTGATCCTTATAATAATAATCTTGCTCCAGCATTAAAATGGAGCGACCTGTAAAGCTTTCGATAATGGATCGTGTAACACTCGTTTTCCCCGAGCCAGACCCTCCTGCTACGCCAATGACGATCGGCTTTTGTTTCATAAATTTATATCTCCTTTCGCATCATGTTGAACGGATACACTGGTGTTGTCATCTTGAATTTCACGATTTGTAAAGGATGACGTGCTGCATCGAGTTCATTTCCTTCTTCATCCCAGATTTTATCAATTACATACGTGAAGTTCTCAATATCTGGTCCGAAAAATTCCACCTCATCACCCGGTTTGAAATAGTTTCTCTGTTGTAAAGTAACCATTTCCGTTTCTTTGTCGTAATCCAGAACCATGCCTACGAAGTCAAAAGTAGTCTTTTTGCTATGGTTCCCAAACATTTGCTCCTTATACCCCGGAATGCCTTCAAAGAAGGCAGGAGCAGTGTCTCTATTTGCACATTTGTCTAATTCAGTTAACCAGTCTTGATCAATGACAAAGTTCTCTGGATCTGCACAATACGCATCAATTACTTTGCGATATACACTGATAACAGTCGCGACGTAATGGATTGACTTCATTCGCCCTTCGACTTTCAAACTATCGATTCCAAGCTCAATCATTTGTGGAATGGATTCAACTAATTTCAAATCTTTCGGACTCATTGCAAAAGGAGCATCCTCTTCACTGTAAAGAGCTTTTTCCCCTTCTGCCGTCTTTTCAAACAAGCCGTAATCCCAACGGCAAGATTGACAGCATCCCCCACGATTCGAATCACGTGCTGTCATATGATTAGATAACGTACATCTTCCTGAATAGGCGATACACATTGCGCCATGAACGAATGTTTCAATTTCGATATCCACTTTTTCTTTCATTTCGCGTACGTCTTCCGCACTTGCTTCACGTGCCAAAACAACGCGGTGAAGCCCTTCTTCTTTCCAAAACTGTACTGCTTTCCAATTGGAAAGTGATTGCTGTGTACTTAAATGTACTTCTACATTCGGTGCCACACGACGACAAGTTTGTATAATTAAAGGGTCCGCAACGATAATACCCGTTACCCCCGCCTCTTGTAAACCTTGTAAATATTCTTCTAATCCATCGATGTTTTCGTTATGCGCATATATATTTGTTGTAACATATATTTTCGCTCCGTATTGTTTCGCAAACTCTACGCCTTCTTTCATTTCTTCAAACGTAAAGTTTCCTGCATTCGAACGTAAACCATATTCTTGTCCACCAATATATACGGCATCCGCTCCATAACGAACAGCGATTTTCAATTTTTCTAGGTTTCCAGCTGGTGCCAATAGCTCCGGCTTTTTCACAATAACGCGTTTTCCATCAATAATTTTAGAAATTTTATCAGTAATAGCTTTCAAGGCTATTCCTCACTTTCATTAATAAACTGTTTCTTTAAAGAAAAATCCTGTATCTAACGGTCTGTTTTCTGGTTGAATTGCTTCAATCGCTTCTACTAATTCATCTTTCATTTCATCATAAGCATCGACATCTTGTACACATGTATCAATCGCTTTTCGATAAAGCTTCGTTACTGTAACAAGATAGTGTTGATCCTTCAGGATACCATCGATTTTAAAGCTATCGATACCCGCTTCAATCATTTCCTGTAGCTCATCAATGATGCAAATATCGTTCGGACTCATAATATGAGTGCCGTTGAAGTCTTCAAAAATGGGATACTTATTGTTTCGTTCTGCATCATGCAAGAACATATTTTTGTTGGCTTGGCGATTTTCAACACTCATCACCTTACCTTGGTATTCGTAATAGTTACCAATTAACGTACGACGTGATTGGAACATACATGTCATACCGTGAACTTGTACTTCAAGCTCCACTTTGGCATGCTCAGTCATTTCCACAATCGCATCCATGTTAATTTCACGCGCTAAAACGGCACGCTTTGCACCTTTTTCTCCCCAATAATTGCAAGTGAACCAGTTCGTTGCCGTCGTTTCCGTGTTCCAGTGTAACTTCATCTCCGGCGCAACTTCTCTTGCAACCATCAAGACAGCTGGGTCACCGAAAATAATGGCATCTGCTCCTGCCTCTTTGACAAAAGTGATATAATCACTCAGCTCAGGCACTAAATCATTATGAAAAATAGCATTCATAGCTACATATACTTTTTTCCCATGTTGGTGGGCAATTTCAATTGCTTGCTGTACTTCATTACGTGAAAACTCGCCGGCTAGACGTAAACCATATCTTTGTTCTCCAACCACAAATGCATCCGCCCCTGCTTCAATTAACGGCAAGATATCCGAAACACTTGTCGGTGTAATTAACAATTCTGGTGTTTTCATCATAATCACCTCTTTTACTTTTTCTTCTTTTTAGAAATCGCCATTCCATCTCCGATTGGGAGAATGACCGAATGATAATCCGGATGTTCCATCAACCAGCTATTATAGTGCTTGATTTTTCGAATAAGCGCTCGACTTCTACGGTTTGGAATACTCTCTTCTGGAACAATGACCTGGCCTTTATATAACACATTATCCGTTATAATGATGCCTTCTGGTGATAAAAACGGCTCATATAATTCGAAGAACCTTACATATTGCCCTTTAGCTGCATCAATAAAGATAGCATCAAACGGGGCATGCTTCGCTACTTCGGACGCCAATTCCAGTGCATCACCTTCCAATAAAGTGATTTTCTTTTCTTGATCTCCTTCACTTAAGAACATGCGTGCAGTTTTAATGCGCTCAGCATTTCGTTCCAAAGTCACAATGTTTGCATCAGGCAATGCGTTTGACATCCGTAAGCTTGAATAGCCAATTGCGGCCCCTACCTCAAGTATTGACGAAGGATTATGAAGTCTTAACAATTGTAGCAAGGCTTCCATTCCAATGATATCCATAATCGGAACATGGTTTTCATGAGCGTACTTCTCCATCCTGTCAAACAACTCATTTCTAGCCGGTGTGATATGAACAAGATACTCATTTATGTTTTGATACATCGTTACAACTCCTTACTAACTACAACCTTACTTATTAACTTGTCCAACCTTTGAAGGAAGACACGTTTTTCGAAAGAAAACTCGTGGATTGTCAGAGCTGATCCTGTAGATAAAGGGACATCTGCAATTCACTTCTGTTTGGATAACACAAGAAAAAACTCGGCAAATGCCGAGGAAAATGATTTCTTTCACTAACTTTGAATGTAAACTTTCACTATTGTACCACAATCGAGATGGTAATGTGAAATTGAATTAATCATTATTACGAATGTGCTTATCTGCTAAATCCACATGTTCTTCAAATGTTTCCGAAAAATACACTTTCCCATCCGCTGCAAGGAAGTAATAGTAATTCGTTTCGAGCGGATTTAAAGCCGCTTCAATCGATGAAATACCCGCATTCGAAATGGGTCCTGGAGTCAATCCTGTCACATAGTAAGTGCTATATGGATCTTCATATTCATAATCCTTAAAGGTCAGCGCCTCTTTATGTTTCCCCATTGCATAAAGAACGGTTGGGTCGGTTTGCAATTTCATCCCTGCTTCTAAACGATTATAGAAAACAGACGCAATTTTACCACGGTCCACATCGCCTGCCGCTTCTTCTTCAATCAGTGAAGCCATTGTAAGCAATTCATGTACCGTCATGTCTTTTTCTTGCATGACTGTTCCATATTCCTTCAAGACTTTTTCCGTTTGCTTCAGCATATCTTTCACAATGGACTCAAGGGAAGGGTCTTCCACATAGTAATCATACGTAGCCGGGAACAAGTATCCCTCTAAAGGATATTTTATATCTTCTGCGTAAATTTCCGAAGTAAGAAGCTCAGGAAATTCATTTTGCATACTTTGAACAAATTGTGCGTCATTCAGCTTTGCAAAAACCGCATCGGAATCTCGGTTTGTCTTTTCAGCGATGATGGTTGCAATTTCCTTCAATTGCATTCCTTCCGGTACAGTAATTTTAAATAAAGCTTCATGCATCATTTTTCCGGATTTCAACGTCTCGATAATTTCATCCAAGGTCATCGCTTGCGTCAGTTCATACTTACCTGCCTGAAAGCCGGACTCGTTTTGAAACTTGATATAATACTTAAAGATTGACGCATTTTTGATGACTTCATTCTCTTCTAAAATATTGGCGATAGAAGAGACGTTTGAGCCAATCGGAATTTCAACTTTAATCATTTCCTCATTGTTAGAATCAACAGGCTTCAGTGCTGAATTGACATATACAAATAAACTAATGGCCGTAATAATCAATATCACCAATACAGCAAGAAAAATAGACAAGACGATTTTCCTTGCCGTTTTTGCTTCTCCTTGCCTCTCTGTAAGATTTTGAATCATGATTTGCTTTTTATTATTTTTGTCATTCACTTACTTTCCCCCTTAAAAACAAAAGGCTGGCTTTCTTTTTTTTAAAGTTCATTCTAATTTGTGTGAAAAACGGACACCTTGATGTTACACTTCCTCGAACATTATACTAAAAAACAGACAAGAAAACACAAATTTCTACATTAATTTGTACTTAAGTCGTCTTCCTTTATTTATTCATCCATCACAAAAGGGGCATATACATGCCTGAAAACACTGCTTTCCCACTTGCCCTGCTATTCATAGCCTTTATAAACAAAGGTCATTTATATATCAAAAAAGAAGCTTTGCCCAAATAGGCAAAGCTTCTTTTTGGTTGTCGAAAACCTTATTTTCAACACATTCCCTTCAGACTGCCTTGAAAACGTTTGTCAGTCGAGGCGTGCCAGACCGGCGAAGACGTAAATAGAACATGCAGTTCATGAACGGACGAGCCGGGCCAGCAACGAAGAATGCGAGCGTTTTTCAACAGTCTGAAAGGAGCTTTGCCCAGATAGGCAAAGCTCCTTTCCATCCATCTTATTCTTCGTCTTCTTGCTGTGCACTGAAAGTGTTGAACATTTCTTCTACTAAGTCCCACTCTTCATCCGTTTCGATTGGTAATAAATCGCCTTCGTTACCATCTTCACCTTCAACATATGCAAATGCTTGCACTAATACTTCACCATTCTCATCTTCTTCTCCAATTGGATAGCAAAGCACGTAACTTTTATTGAATTCATCAGAATGGAAGTTAAACATAATTTGGCATAATTGCTCATTTCCATTCTCGTCAACGATTGTAATTTGTTCTTCGTTCATAGTACACCTCTATTAATTATTTTGACTGTCTAAATAGCCTTGTAAAATCATAACGGCCGCCATTTTATCAATGACTTTCTTGCGCTTTCCACGACTTACATCCGCTTCGAGCAAAACGCGTTCTGCCGCCATCGTAGTTAATCGTTCATCCCATAATACTACAGGAACATGGAACTTCTTCTCAATGTTTTTTGCAAATTCTTGACAAATTTCACCGCGAGGACCAATCGTTCCGTTCATATTTTTAGGTAAACCGACTACTACTTTCGTTACTTCATATTCTTTAATGAGCTCTTTCAATCGTTTATAGCCAAAATCTTGAACTTGCTCATTAATTTTGATTGTTTCGATACCTTGGGCCGTCCAGCCCATCATATCGCTTACCGCGACTCCAATCGTTTTAGAGCCGACATCTAAGCCCATACTGCGCATTTACTTGTCACCACGATTATGTTTTAAATAAGATTTTACAAGTTCTTCAATAATCTCGTCTCGTTCTAGCTTACGGATAATGTTTCGAGCATCTTGATGTCTAGGAATATAGGCCGGGTCACCTGATAACAAATATCCTACAATTTGATTGATCGGATTATACCCTTTTTCCTGTAGTGCATTATACACTTGCATCAAAACTTCTTGAACATCTCTTTCAAATGGTTCTTCTTGAAAATGGAATTGCATCGTTTTATCAAATGAACTCATTTGTACACCTCACTTTGAAGCATTCTTACAGTAATGCTCCTTAAGATTATTAAATTCATTGTACACTAACTATTGGCGCTTTTAAATTGATTTTACCCATTCTTCTACAAAATTAAGCGCTGCATCCACTTCATTTGGATTTTTACCGCCAGCTTGCGCCATATCCGGACGACCACCGCCGCCGCCGCCACAGCGAGTTGCCACTTCTTTAATCAACTTACCAGCATGGTAGCCTTTTGGAATTAAGTCACCAGTCACTGCAGCAATGATATTTACTTTTTCACCTTGCACTGCCGCTAACACAATGACACCAGATTCAATTTTTTGTTTCAATTCGTCTGCCATTGTACGCAAATTGTTCATATCTGTCGCCTGAACTTTGGCAGCCAATGTTTTCACACCGTTAATTTCTTTAACGTTTGATAATAAATTACCTGCTTCAATATTGCCTAGCTTCGTTTTTAATGACTCATTTTCGCGTTGTAATTCTTTCATATCGCCTAATAATGATTCCACACGAGCCGGAACATCTTTAAGGTTTGTTTTTAATTGTGCCGCTGCATCTTTCAATAGGCTTAATTGATCATTTAATTGTTTATAAGCCGCTGCACCAGTCACTGCTTCAATACGACGGGTTCCGGCACCAATACCGCTTTCTGAAACAATTTTGAACAAACCGATTGTTGCTGTATTCTCTACATGGCATCCACCACAAAGCTCAATTGAATAGTCGCCAACGTTAACAACACGAACCACATCACCGTATTTTTCGCCGAACAAGGCCATAGCACCCATTGCTTTCGCTTCATCAATGTTTTTGCTTTGAATATCGACTGTCAAACTTGCCCAAATCTTTTCATTGACGATTTGTTCAATTTTTTCTAATTCGTCTGGTTTCACTTGTCCAAAATGAGAGAAGTCAAAACGTAAACGATCTTTTTGAACAAGAGATCCTGCTTGGTTTACATGCTCACCCAATGTATCTTTTAATGCTCTATGCAGAAGGTGTGTCGCTGTATGGTTTTTCGTAATGGCACTGCGATTAGCCTTGTCCACTTGTGCTTGTACAGTAGCCCCTTCTTTTAACGTGCCGCTTTCCACTTTCACTCGGTGCAAGTTTTGACCATTTGGCGCTTTTTGTACATCTAAAACTACAGCCTGTACATCTTCATTTGAAATTATACCTAAGTCAGCAATTTGTCCACCGCTTTCAGCATAGAAAGGTGTTTCGCTTAAAATAACTTGAACCTCTTCTCCTTCAGAAGCGGATGCTTGTTTCTCGCCATCTTTCACAATTGCAATGACAGTGCCTTCAGCTTGAAGGTTTGTGTAACCTACGAATGTACTAGCGTCTTTAATATCACCAAGCACACCGCCTTGAACTTGCATGGAATCAACATCTTGACGCGCTGCGCGAGCACGTTCACGTTGTTCTTCCATTTCTACTTCAAAGCCAGCATGGTCAACATTCATACCTTCTTCTTCCGCATACTCTTCCGTTAGCTCTACTGGGAAGCCATATGTGTCATATAGACGGAAAATATCTTTACCTGAAATAGTGTTGCTTCCTTGTGCTTTTTCTTTTTTGATTACTTCCGCTAAAATTTGAAGACCATCGTGTAATGTTTCATGGAAGCGTTCTTCTTCATTTTTTACTACTTTAGCGATGAAATCTTTCTTCTCTAATACTTCTGGATAGAAGTCTTTCATAATTTCGCCTACTACCGGCACTAATTCATACATGAATGGTTTATGGATACCGATATGTTTTGCATAACGAACAGCGCGACGAAGCAATCTTCGTAATACATATCCACGACCTTCATTTGATGGAAGTGCGCCATCACCGACTGCAAATGTCACCGTGCGGATATGGTCAGCAATTACTTTAAAGGCTGTATCATCTTCTGCATTCACGCCATATTTTGTTCCTGAAATTTCTTCCGTTGCACGAATAATCGGCATGAATAAATCTGTATCAAAGTTCGTAGGCACGTTTTGGACAACGGATGCCATACGCTCAAGACCCATCCCTGTATCGATGTTTTTCTTTGGAAGTGGTGTGTACGTACCATCTGGATTATGGTTGAATTGAGAGAATACCAAGTTCCATACTTCTAAATGACGTTCATTTTCGCCGCCTGGATATAATTCCGGATCATTAGGGTCATCACCATATTCAGGTCCACGATCGTAGAAAATCTCCGTATTTGGACCACTTGGGCCTTCTCCGATATCCCAGAAGTTTTCTTCTAGACGAATGATGCGCTCTTCCGGAATCCCGACTTTCTTATTCCAGATTTCGAATGCTTCCTCATCTTCAGGATGAATCGTTACCGCAAGCTTTTCTTTATCGAATGCCATCCATTTTTCATCAGTCAGGAATTCCCATGCCCAAAGAATCGCTTCTTCTTTGAAATAATCACCGATAGAGAAATTACCTAACATTTCGAAGAATGTATGGTGGCGCGCTGTTTTACCGACATTTTCGATATCGTTTGTACGAATCGATTTTTGCGCATTTGTGATACGTGGATTAGCTGGGATTACTCGACCATCGAAATATTTTTTTAACGTCGCAACCCCAGAGTTGATCCAAAGCAATGATGGATCGTCATGTGGTACAAGTGAAGCACTTGGCTCAACACTATGTCCTTTTTCTTTAAAGAAATCTAAATACATTTGGCGTATTTGAGCACCTGTTAATTGTTTCATTATCAAAAGTTCCTCCTTATATTCAAAAAGCCCACGCACAAGTTTTTACTGTTATGTACTTGGCACTGCAGCTGATTGTTAATTATTTTTGGGCACAAAAAAACCCCCATCCCCAAACAGGGACGAGAGCAACTCGCGGTACCACCCTGATTATGGACAAAAAACGTTTGTCCATCACCTCAGACTGCCTTAACGCGGCAGCAAACGATAGGTATTAGCTACACTCCAGACTAGCTTTCTGTTATCCTTCATCTAGAATTTCTTTCAGCCTAAGGAAATTCCTCTCTTATGCACATCAATGTGCGCAGATGGTCTATAACATACTCAATCTTTCATCGATTTGAAACATATTCTATAAAGATTATATGGACAACACTATCATTTGTCAAACGATGCTTATTTATTCTTGTTTCATTTCCCGCTCTTTTCGTTCTTTGATAAAGTGAACTTTCGCATGCATAATCGCCACCTTCAAAATGGCCAGCACAGGAACTGCCAGGATGAGCCCGATGACCCCATCTATTTCACCGCCAAGCAACAATGCAACCATAATGAATAAAGGATGCATATGAAGACTTTTGCCAACAATCAACGGGGACAAAACGTTACCCTCCAAAAATTGCAAACCGAAAACGATTACCGCTACCCAAATGACACTTTTCGTCCCCATTGCCGCAGCGATGATCAGGGCAGGAATGGCACCGATAATTGGGCCGAAATATGGAATCACATTCGTGATGCCTATGATAATGCCCAATAATAAAGCATATTTCACTTTAACCACCCATAATAAGAGAGCGGATAAAACACCTATTATGACACAGACAATGAATTGCCCACGAATATAATTACCTAAAGATTGTTCCACATCACCAATAAAAGCAATACCTGGCTTTCGAATCGACGGTGGTGTAATATACCAAACTCCCTGTTTAATTTTGGACCAATCTTTTAAGAAATAAAAAGCGATTAATGGTACAAGCGCAAATAAAATCACCCAATCGACTATATTGAATAATGAACTTAATATCTTTGATAATAAAACTTCTAATCTTGATTCAAGAAAGGCGTTAGTCCCTTGAATCTTTTCCTGTATTTCAACTGGCCAATTTGATGTTTTATCATGAAGAAACTGTCTAAATCCATTGTATTGGTTAGCTAAATTAGGCAGACTCTCCAATAATTCTTCAATCTCCCGAATAATAACAGGCATCCCTAAATACAATGCCAAGCCTATTCCCCCAAAGAAAATGAGATAAATCAATAAGATACTTACACTGCGATGCCACCCTTTTTGCTGTAGCTTTTCCACTACAGGATGAAGCAAATAACTAATAAAGGCCGCGATTACAAAAGGAAGTAAAAGTTGATAAATGACAGATAAAACCGGCAACCAGATAGGCTTTAATTGAAAGAAAACAAAAATGACAATAAACAATAATAATAAAAATCCGAGTCGATAAAACCACTTCACACTATGTTTCACCATTTCACCATCCTTACAGATTATGTTTTGTCACAAATCGTTTTTCATACAAAAAGGAAAGATGAAGCTTGTGCATATCATAACGGTAATACCTTCTGTTTTTATTTACTTGTATAAGAAAAAGAGATCCATCAACAAGAATGACTCTTGCTGACGAATCTCTTTTTCACACTTCGAATGAAAATGTGCTAGAAAAGCGATTTTACTTTTCTCTTCATTTTCTTCATCGACTTACGTGAAAATTTCGTTGCATTCACGTAAGAAGCTGCCATCATGCCCGCACCAAAGCCGACTAAAGAAGAAACTGACCCTCTTCTCATGAGAATTACACCTCTTCTCATTACATAGTATAGCGGCGATCGTCTTCAGAAAATAAATCGTCTAAAGAACTCAGACTCCCATCTTCCTCTACTTGATGCGTATGAATGACTCCATTGACCACTGACAGTTCGATTAAACAATTCCAACAATAAAATTGGTTCACACCAATTTTGCCGATATCTTTACTCCCACAATTTGGGCATTTCATTAGACCTGACACCTCACAATTAAAAACGTGAAATTACGATGGCATCCTGTCCTAATGATGGAGGTTCGTGCGTCTGAACTATTTGCTTTCCATCCGTTATATCGGAAAAGAAACCATTGGAAATTTCATATGCTACGATTGTGCCCAATTGTTCGTTAAAGTATACGTCATCCAATATTCCAAGCTCTTCACCTTGATCTGTTATGATTTTCTGATTGGCAATTGCTCGCTGATGTTGTAGAGTAAATACCTGTTCATGATTCAATGATGGAGTATTGGTTATTGGTTTTGCTGAAATTCCGTCAGGACCAATGGAAATCACATCTTGTAAAGCTAGCAGACAAGTCCTCTTAAAAAGAGTCGGCCTCGTTATGAGTAAGCCGGTAACAGTACCTTCGGAAAGAACCAAATCAATCACATGACCTTGTTTATTCCCTTGCTTATCATACACAGGCAACCCTTTTAGTGCTGCTAATGTTCGCAAAGTACATCCCGCCTTTCCGAACATTAATAGTATGGTTTTCACTACCTTTTTCACTCATGTAATATTTTCTAAGACAAACAGCAATTGACAACCTCTTTACCGCTGATTATTTTCATCCTTATAGACCCAAAAAAGCTACCCACATATTGGATAGCTTTTTTCCTTCATTCCATAAAATCATATGGCGTTATATTGTCCATCCCAATCATCGGGTCGGTCTTTAACAATTCCTGTACGTAAGATACCGGGATAACTTCTTCTTCTTGCATCTGCTCATCGCCTTGTATGGTTGAAGAAATCTCCATATCAAAAGCTTGTTGCAATTTCAAAAGAAGCGTCGTATTCCTCTCATTATCATTTGCACGTTCAACCCCTATCCGAAGAGCTTCTTCCTCTCCACAGAGAATAAGGAATTGCTTGCTTCGCGTAATGCCTGTATAGATTAAATTACGGCGCAGCATGCGATAATAACTTTTCACAACCGGCATAATGACGATTGGAAATTCACTTCCTTGCGACTTATGAATCGAACAGCAATACGCATGTGTGATTTGTGTTAAATCCTGCTTTGTATATGCCACTTCAATTCCATCAAAGGAAATATAGAGCATATCTTGCTTTTCCGTGTTTTCCTTTGCATATGAAATGGAAATAATTTCACCCATATCTCCATTAAATACGTTACTTTCAGGCTGATTAACCAACTGCAGCACTTTATCCCCAACGCGATACACACTGTCTCCAAATGACAACTCGCGACGAGTACCGTCTGGATTGGGATTGTAAATTTCCTGAATCAACTTGTTCAGCGCATCAATACCTGCCGGACCACGATACATCGGAGCAAGAACTTGTATATCTTTTGCTTTATACCCTTTTTTCTTTGCATTCGCGACTACTTTTTCCACTACTTGCATGATTTGACCGGTTGAACATGAAAAAAAAGAACGATCCTTTTGCTGAGCCGTTAAATTGGCCGGTATTCGGCCTTTTTTCATTTCATGCGCCAATTCAATAATGGAGGAACCATCTGCTTGTCGATAAATGCTTTCAAGCCGGATGGTCGGAATACAAGTCGCTTGCAATAAATCCTTAAGCACTTGCCCTGGTCCGACAGACGGCAGCTGATCTTCATCACCTACAAAAATCACCTGTATATGATCAGGAAGTGCCTTCAATAATTGATGAGCAAGCCATGTGTCCACCATCGACATTTCATCGATAATGACTATTCTTCCTTCAATCGGATTATCTTCATCATGATTAAAGCCTTCGCTGCCATTCCACCCTAATAAACGGTGAATCGTGACAGCCGGAAGGCCGGTGGATTCTGTCATTCGTTTAGCCGCACGTCCTGTCGGTGCCGCCAACACAAACGGAAAGACATCGCCATCTTTGTATGCATGAGGGTCCATCGAAACGCCATGCAATTCACTATACAGCTCGACGATCCCTTTTATAACAGTCGTTTTCCCCGTACCTGGTCCCCCAGTTAAAATCATCATTGGAGACATCAAAGCCGTTTGGATGCCTGCTTTTTGAGCTGGGGCGTATTCCACCTGCAAACGTTCTTCTAATTCGCCTAATGCCAATAAAAATTCCGATTCAGGAAAGGCATCACTATATTCTGTTTGCTCCATAATCCGCTTAATATTCGTGGCAATCCCTTTTTCGGAATAATACAAGGAAGGAGAATAAATCCGTTGGTCCTCAATCACTATTTTCCCCTCTTCTTCCAATGCAAGAAGCTGGGTTGAAATGGCTTGAAACTCTATCGGTTCCTGCTGCCTTTCTTCGAGAAGATTCTGTACCGATTGCAAAAGTTGCCTTGCTTCTATATAGACATGGCCATCTTGATGACATTCCGAATCTAATGTATACAAACATCCCGCCTTGATTCGGTCAGCATGACTTCCACTAATACCAAGCTGGGAACCAAGTTCATCCGCTCTGGCAAAGCCGATACCTTCCACATCTTCTACAAGCTTATAAGGATTACTTTGGATAATACTCAGTGTATCCTGCTTATACAATTGATAAATCTTCATGGACAATTGTGGACCGAAGCCATATTGATTCAAGCCAATCATGACCTGTTCCAAGCCTTGATGCTCCACAAGCGTATCATACAGACTCTTCGCCTTTTCCCCTGATAACCGAGGAACGGAATCTAATAAAGACGGAGAGGCCAATATTTTGGAAATGGCGTTCTCCCCGATAGTCTCTACAATCGTTTCCGCTGTTTTCTTTCCAATTCCCGAAAACAGCGCACTCGATAAATAACTAATAATACCATCCTTTGTTTGCGGAAGATCTTTCTGGAAAGAATCTACCGCAAACTGTTGACCGAACTTCGGATGTTCCTTTAATTTTCCATAGAAGACATACGTTTCATGTTCATGTATCGGAGGGAAATAGCCGACTATGACCGCCTCTTGTTCCTCATAAGCGGCGTTCGTTTCATCAACCCGAATGCGCACAACAGAATATAAATTTTGTTCGTTATGAAAAATCGTCACAATATGACGACCTTTCATGAATAGTTTCGCTTGCTCGTCAAACAAGTTCAATTCATCCTGTTGCACCATTATTCCCCCTCTCTCTATCATTCTCCGCTCAATGCTTGCTCCATAATTTTCTTTCCATTAGCGGCCAAAATATGATCTGCTTGCGCCTCTAACGCCTTTGTAAAACATTCTAATGCTTTTTGTGCATCCTCTTTATGGCCTGCATAGGCAACACCTAAATTGTATAATGCATCCGCATGCTCCGGCTCTTTTTCTAAAACAAGCTCCAACTCTTGAATGAGTTCGTCATACATCTCTGCATTCGCTAAGCATAGAGCATACTGAAAACGCGCATCGATATCTTCCGGATTCAATTCAACACTTCTTTGTAAATATGGCATTGATAATTTCGGCTGATCCAATTGCTGTAAAGTCATCCCTAACATAAAGTAGCAATCACTATTTTCTAAACCTGTTTTCAATGCTTTTTCCAGGAAATCCTTTGCCTCCATATATTGTTCGCTTTCATAATACAAGTTGCCCAGTGCATAAAAAGCAGCACCCGCATTTTCATCAATCGTCAAAGCTTTTTTATAGAAATTAACCGCTTTCTCACGTTCACCAACAGCCGTTAATACGTTTCCGAAGTTAATGTATGCAACAGCATCATTCGGGTTCTCTTCAATCGCTTCTGAGAATGCTTTTGCAGCTTCTTCCCATTTCCCCTCTTGCATATATGAAATACCTAGTTCATTCTTATTCATCTTATTCACACTCCAAATTTTCTACCCAAAGTATATCATATTTCCTGGTATCCGTTACCTGAAAGGGCACGAAATAATAGTCATTGTAAAGGGTGAAGTGTGTAAAACGCTTTCACTTTCTCATCATTATTAATGATGCCCTCTTCAATCTCTTCCTTCCAAAGCTCCGCATCGCTTGCATACTCTCTTACATTTTTCCCAACAAACTCCTCAATTTGCTCTCTTGTTACCGTTAATAATTGTGGACTAGTTGTTTCCACACTCAAAGTAACCACATCCACATTATTCACTAACGTAAAAAAGGCAATGGCATTATTCAATAAAGCCTTTTTCGTATTATTCTCGTTCCAATCGCTCTCGAACGTTTCTTCCGTTACATCCGCCTCTTCTTTTATTCCATAAGTAATGGCGATTTCATATGGAGTTTCATTTGTTTGCAATGAGATAGTTTTCACATGCTCTCCCGCAGGTAAAATATAGCTAATATGTGATACGGCTGTTGCGTCACCTACATATGTATCTTTATATGCAATCAATGCATCAATTGGATCCTCTTTTTCTTTTTCCAGCACAGAATCACATCCGGCCAGCACACTAAACAAACTGAAAATCAAACACATGACTAAAATTAAACGCTTCAATTACGAACACTCCTTCTATACTTTCTGACAATAAATAAAAGCCTCAGTACCTTAAGGTGCTGAGGCTTTTATTATAAACAATTACTCTTCTTTTTCAAACTGCGTTTCTATTTATCCTAAATATGTCAATTGTTCACCATGATTATAAACCGTATCAATTGTTCCGCCACCTAGACAGACATCTCCGTCATAAAACACAACAGCTTGTCCTGGCGTAATAGCACGTGTCGGTTCATCAAAGATGACTTCGACAGTGCTGTCATCCAATACTTTCACAGTTACTCCAACATCTGTTTGACGATAACGGAATTTCGCTGTGCATTTGAATTCTTGTGCTTTCGGTTTCTTGGCTACCCAACTCACATCTACCGCTTGCAGAGAAGTAGAATATAACTTTTCATGATGGAATCCTTGACATACGTATAAAACATTTCTCTTTAAATCCTTACCGACAGCAAACCATGGTTCACCACTGCCACCAATGCCCAGACCATGTCGTTGACCGATTGTATAATACATCAGACCATCATGCTTGCCTTTCACTTCACCGTCTAACGTCTCCATATTGCCGGGCTGTGCAGGTAAATAATTACTCAAGAACTCCTTGAAATTACGCTCACCGATAAAACAAATACCCGTTGAATCTTTCTTCGTTGCTGTCGCTAAACCTGCTTCAGCCGCGATTTCACGCACTTTCGATTTAGGTAAATGTCCTAACGGAAACATTACCTTTTGTAATTGATCTTGTGTTAATTGATTGAGGAAATATGTTTGGTCCTTATTATCATCCACACCACGAAGCATCTTGTACTCTCCGTCGCGGAAAGCAACTTGTGCATAATGACCTGTCGCTAAATAATCAGCTCCAAGGCTGATGGCATGCTCTAAGAAAGCTTTAAACTTAATTTCTTTATTACACATTACATCCGGATTAGGCGTTCTTCCGGCACGATATTCGTCCAAGAAATACGTGAACACTTTATCCCAATATTGCTTCTCGAAATTGACCGCATAATAAGGGATGCCGATTTGGTCACAGACCTTCATAACATCTTCGTAATCTTCCGTCGCTGTACAGAAGCCGTTCTCATCTGTATCATCCCAGTTTTTCATGAAAATACCGACTACATCATAGCCTTGTTGTTTTAATAATAATGCTGCAACAGAGGAATCCACTCCCCCGGACATTCCAACTACAACGCGGGTATCTTTTGGTGCTTTATTCATTGATATTAACCCCACTTTTTTAAAAATATCATCTCATCATTTCGTGAGTCGCTTCACAATTTTAACCGTTTCTTGAGCTGCGTACTCAATTTGAGACATTGTGTTATATAATCCGAAGCTGAACCGAATAGAATTCGTCGTTCTCTCGTTTCCTTTTCCAAACATCGCGACCAATACATGTGAGGGTTCAATCGAACCGGCTGTGCAGGCTGAGCCACTAGACACAGAAATCCCGGCAAGGTCCATATTCACAAGCATCGATTCCACATTCGTTCCTGGAAAGCTGACATTGAATACATGCGGCAACACATACTCTACTGAACCATTGATTTCATATTCAATCTTCGCTTCAGTGAAAATTTCTTGCATTTTTTCTTTAAACTGTTTGTATTGCTGTTGTTTCTCTACTATGGCATCTTGGGCAATCACAGCGGCTTTCGCAAAACCAGCAATGGCCGGCAGATTTTCCGTTCCCGCACGACGTTTTCGCTCTTGCTCACCACCATGTAAAACAGGCGCCAACGAAATGGTCTCCCGACAATATAAGAAACCTATTCCTTTTGGCCCATTAATTTTATGAGAAGAAACCGACAGCAAATCAAGATGAAGCTCCTGAACGTTTATCGGTACAATCCCATATGCTTGAACCGCATCGCTATGAAAGAAAGCACCGTGCTCCTTTAACAACATTCCGATAGCTTGTACATCCTGAATGGTTCCTACTTCATTATTGCCAAACATGATAGAAACCAAAATTGTATCATCTCGCAACGTATTTTTCAACTCGTCCAAAGAAATGCGACCTTGTTCATCAACGGATAAATACGAAACGTCAAAGCCTTGTTTCTCCAAGTTCTTAAACGTGTGAAGAACAGCGTGATGCTCAATTTCAGTTGTAATTAAGTGTTTTCCTTTATGCTGATAAGCATAGGCCACTCCGGTAATGGCATGATTATCCGCTTCTGTACCACCACTCGTAAAAATCAGTTCATTTTCTTTTGCTGAAATGGTGTTAGCCAGTCGCTTTCGTGCATCATTCAATACCTTTCTGGCTTCTCTTCCATGAAAGTGAATACTTGAAGGGTTACCATAATTTTCTTGCGTTGTTTTCATTACTTCATGCAATACATCCTGATGAACAGGAGTAGTAGCAGCATGATCGAGATAGATTCTCTCCACTATCTCTCCTCCTTATTTAGAAAAGCGTAAGCGCCTGTCTAGCGACGTATGGACTGAGGCTCTCAGGAGGAGAGTCTCAACGACGAAGACATAAGGACGTGGCGTTCTTAGTCGTTATTCCTTACGATTCGATGTTGACTGATCGCGTAGGAAGGATGTCGAAGTCCACTAGACGCTAGGCGCTGGAGCTAGATATTCTTCAAACGTTTAAATTATATACTTTCTTATTCCTTGTAGAAAAACCGTCAACGGTCCTTTTTTAATTAAATATAGAACATATATGAATCTGGCGCACTGTCTTCTGTATAAGTGGCCAAATCTTCAAGGGTTGTCGTATCCAATACATCTTTCACAGCATCACGAATGCGAATCCAAAGAGCTCTTTTTGCCGGTTCCTCATCTTCAATCCCTTCAACAGGACTGATTGGTCCTTCCAAGACACGGATAATATCGCCTGATGTAATGGCTGTCGGCTCTTTTGCCAAAATGTAGCCACCATACGCACCACGGATACTTTTTACTAATCCTGCATTTCTTAATGGTGCGATTAACTGCTCTAAATAATGCTCTGACAAATCATGTGCCTGAGCGATTGATTTTAGTGAAGTTGGTCCTTCCCCATGTTTCTTAGCCAGCTCAATCATAATAGTTAAACCATAACGACCTTTTGTTGAAATTTTCATTTCCCAACACCTCTTCATTAAATTTTATTTCTAGCATTTATCTTCATTTTTACAGCAATGACTTCTTGGCATTGCGAACCTGAATATCACCTTATGACCTATCTTCCAAAAGACATCCCGTACATACCGAAAGACTAAACAATTCCTCTTTATTTGTATCCTCATTTCACAAATCCCAATAGCTTTTCTCTATTGATTGAAGATAAAAAAGATTGAAATAGTCAACATTATGCACGTACTTCCACTAAACTATGCCATGCCGCTCATTTTAACTTTTGAAATTATAGCATACAATCTATCACAATGCATTTGCTTTTCATCCATTCAAATAACAAGTACCTTTATCGCTTCTGAATAAGTCGAATGAGGGATTTATGTATATCCGTCAGACACACCGACATGTCAGATAAAAAAACACGACTTATCGCAGCGACGGACAATAACGCAATACCGAATGCTGATCAAATACTATTATTACCCTTTATTATACAGCATTCTACCAGTCTATTAACATGATAGACGAACTATTCTTATAAACATTCTTTATTTCAAAAGAAATATGACACATCCTAATCAGCGAAGATTTTCCACCGCACAACAAAACCCCTTCAAAGCAAAACTGTCTTGAAGGGGGCTACTCTTACTCTAATATTCCTTTGCTCTTCAATAATCTAGTGACTACTACAGCAAATTCTGCACGCGTCATGTTTGAATGCAAATTAAACGCACCCGCTTTTGTTCCAATCATAATTTTATTGGTCGCTAACGCTTGAATGTAATCATACGCCCAATATTTCGTGGAAACATCCTTAAAAACAACCGGATTGCCTACTTGTTGTAATCCAAAGCTTAAAGCTGTAACTTTAGCTAATTGAACTCTCGTAATCGGATGATCAGGATTAAATTGATCCCCTTTGGCAAAAATACCCGCTTCTGTTAAAACCGCGATAGCCATATAAGCCGGATGACTCTCTGGCACATCTTTAAAATTCGGATTTTCCGGCACGACTGTTGTTCGTGGAAATGCTTGATATAAAATGGTTGCCACTTCGGCTCTTGTAATCTCTTTATTAGGATATATTTTCCCCTCCTGATCAACTTTCAAAAAGTTGGATTGTAACAACAACAGCATTTCTTCCTTCGCCCAATGGTTTACTAAATCTTCCGGCACATCAATTGGTGTCGGCAACTCAGGTTCCGGAGATTGTTCAAAAGCAACTTGTTTGGAGATTGCCTCTAAAAGAGCTGTGCTCATTTCCTTATATCCTGCTGCATTCGGATGAATATCCAATGGATTCGGTACAAAAGTCTTTACCGTTTCAGTATTTGTTCCGCCAAAAGCATCGAATATCGGAACAAAAATGGCATCTGTTGTCCCCACTGTTTGCTCTACCACTGTATTTAATTGTTGTGTTAAAGCAAGTAATTGTTTTTTCATTTCTCCCTCAGGTGCAGAAGGGAAAGCAAAATAATAGCCTGTCACAAAAATATGCGCATCCGGATTCAGCGTTCGAATCGTGCTGATGATTTTTGCATAATTTTCCGAAATAGATTTCAGCACATCCGGAACAAGCGTTGGATTGAGAGTAATCATCCCACTAGCCAAATCAATATTGGCTAACTTCAAAATATCATTTGCACCCGCCGAGATGGATATAACATTGGCTTTCTTAATCGCCTCCTGCACCTCTACTTTGGTCGTTAAATCCGTCAAAATATCATTTGTCGTATACCCAGCCTTTGCAAACGCTTTCGTATAACTGTCCAGTATATTCATTTCCCCAAAATATGTAGCCGTATAGTCAGAGAAACTATCGCCTAGCGTTTTATCAGACAAGACACCTGCCGCTAATGAATCACCTAACGACACATAATCAATTGTCATTTTGTCGTTTGCCGCCGCCGGTACGCTTACTAAACTGACTATAAGTGAAAATAAAATAGCCAAACTACATAATTTCCTTTTCAAAATCCAATCCCCCTTTTACTTTTACAATTTGAAGCTATTACTCTACTATTCAAGTCAACAGCATTTCCCAGATGTGAAGACAACAAAAAAGGCACTTAGT
Organism: Bacillus sp. (in: firmicutes); assembly: GCA_051873995.1. GTDB lineage: Bacteria > Bacillota > Bacilli > Bacillales > DSM-1321 > Bacillus_AD. Next base: position 26,121 of record JBJEFL010000103.1, on the reverse strand, counting down.
TAATTCGCTTTAACATAGGTGCCTTTTTCATGTTCATATATATTTAATCGTAATCGCTTCTTACCTATATCATAACAAATATAGAAGAATCTGCGGAATTATTTTTCCTTTTTATTCCTTAAATTTTCTAATCTTTGATGAATAAGCAGGAACTTCTTCTCTTCACCGGCGTTTTTCGGCTGATAATATTGAACCCCTTCTAGTTCTTGAGGCAAATACGTTTGTTGTACCCAACCATTTGGGTAATCATGTGGATATTTATAGCCTACTCCATGCCCTAAGTCTTTCGCCCCTTGATAATGAGCATCCCGTAAATGCATCGGAATTTCCCCTACTCGGCCTTTTCGTACATCATTAATTGCCGCATCCAATGCTTTATAAGCAGAGTTTGATTTAGCCGATAAGCATAATTCCACTGTAATTTGCGCAAGTGGAATTCTCGCTTCAGGCAAGCCTAAACGTTCGACAGTTTGAATCGCCGGTAACACACGAGCACATAGTTCGGGATTCGCTAAGCCGATATCTTCATAGCCAATGACCAATAAACGGCGAGAAATAGCAACCAAATCGCCACCTTCGATCAACCGAGCCAAATAGTGAAGCGCCGCATTCACGTCGCTTCCTCGAATGCTTTTTTGGAAGCTAGATAGCAAAGAATAATAAATGTCCCCTTTTTTGTCATGTGTAAAACCTTTATTTTCGATGCATTGTTCAACAGTGGCCTTTTCTACCAGCCATACACCTTCATCGTTTCGATCAGATGCCATCACAATATCTTCCAATAAATTCAGAGCGGTCCGACCATCGCTCGTCGTTTCGGCAATCTTCTCAATCATTGCATCTTCCATTTGAACCTGAAGCTTACCTAGCCCTTTAACCTCATCTGTTAAAGCTCGTTGAATCAATGTTTTAATATCATCAGGGGTAAGTGGTTTTAACTGCTTGATTTGCCCGCAACGAGAGCGGATTGCCCCATTCACGCTATGAAAAGGATTTTCTGTTGTTGCGCCTATCAAAACAAAGATACCTTCTTCTAATGCCTTCAAGAGCGAATCTTGCTGACTTTTATTAAAGCGATGGATCTCATCGAGAAACAAAATGGCATTCCTTGTTAATCGCGCTTCCTCAATGACGTTCTCTACATCCTTCTTTCCGGCAGTAGTCGCATTTAACGCATAAAAGTCTTTTTTCGTACTGCCGGCAATTGCGTAGGCTAATGAAGTTTTCCCCGTCCCAGGTTCACCATAAAATAGCATCGAAGGGACATGTCCATTCTCGATCATTTTACGTAATGGGGATTGCGGCCCAATAATATGCTGTTGACCCACAACCTCTTCGATTTTTGTCGGTCGCATTTTATGCGATAAAGGCTCACGATACATAACAACAAAAACTCCTTCTCACCACGATACTTTTCTTATTTGTCGTCACTGACACGTGAAATTTTGACATCTTTCACAATTTCACGCACAACCCAGCTAGCCGCAATTAACCCTGCTACAGATGGAACGAATGCATTCGAAGATGGCGGCATTTTTGCTTTACGAATTTGTGCATTATCATTGCCCACTTCTTTTCGAACATCTTCTCTAATGACAATTGGACTTTCATCCGAGAACACAACCGTAATGCCTTTATGGATTCCTTCTTTACGCAATCTTGTTCGAATGACCTTCGCCAATGGATCCGTATGTGTTTTGGAAATGTCCGCAATTTGGAAGCGTGTTGGATCCATTTTATTAGCGGCACCCATACTGGAGATAACCGGAATATTGCGTTTCAAGCATTCTTTCATCAAGTGGATTTTATATGAAATCGTGTCGGATGCATCAATAACATAATCCAGTCCATAACTGAAGAATTGCTCATATGTTTCTTCTGTATAAAACATTTTTAAAGAAATGACTTCACATTCTGGATTAATGTCAGCGATTCGCTCTTTCATTAAGTCTGCTTTGAATTTCCCGACCGTAGAAAGTAGCGCATGCAGTTGTCTATTTACATTCGTGATATCAACGTCATCTTTATCGACTAAAATAAGGCGACCAACACCTGAACGTGCCAGTGCTTCCGCCGCAAAGGAACCGACTCCTCCAATTCCCAGTACAGCGACTGTTGTATTTTTTAATGCTTCTAGCCCTTCTTGGCCAATAGCTAATTCGTTTCTGGAAAACTGATGTAACATCTCTTTCAACTCCATTAATGTAATAATACCTTTATATCCTACATGTTTACTTATAATCAAGTTTTTATTACTATTCAAAACAAAAAACGGAGCCGCTATCTAGCAGTTCTCCGTCTTAATCTTATTACATTCTATCAACAATTACACTTTCCAAAGAAAAGAGAGTCCCAATCGTGCCGTTTATCGCCTTTGTTTTGAACCCGCTCTCCGCAGGTGGGTGCCCTGTTCTTAGCGTTTGTAAGTCCACCTGACGAGGCATTTACGCAGCTAAGAAACTATAGGCTCCCGTATCTATAAGTGTTCGGTCAAAACTTATAGGTGTAAGCAACGTACACATCAGGACTCTCTCTTACTACTTGTATAATACCATACAAAAATAGGTCATATCAAGTAAGTACACAACAGGCATTACCCTTTATTTACACCTGTTAATGCAAGGCGTAATTCTGCCAATTGTTCCGGATCAACATGGCTAGGAGCTTCCGTCAATAAGCAACTTGCACTCGCTGTTTTAGGGAATGCAATCGTATCACGCAAGTTCGATCTACCTGCCAATAACATAACAAGACGATCCAGACCTAACGCAATTCCACCATGTGGAGGCGTGCCATATTCAAAAGCTTCTAATAAGAAACCAAATTGTTCTTTTGCTTCTTCGTCACTGAAGCCAAGAACAGAAAGCATTTTTTCTTGGATTGGTCTTTCGAAAATACGTAAAGAACCTCCACCAAGCTCATATCCGTTCAAGACGATGTCATAAGCTTGTGCGCGAACAGCAGCCGGATTACTATCCAATTGATCCAAATCTTCTCTAACTGGCATTGTGAATGGATGATGCGCTGCAAAGTAACGTCCTGCGTCCGCATCATATTCAAGTAATGGCCAATCTGTTACCCATAAGAAGTTAAAGACGTTAGGATCAATTAAGCCAAGCTCTTTCGCTAATTTTGTACGAAGCGCTCCTAATGAATCTGCCACAACTGCTTTGCTGTCTGCCACAAACAACAATAGATCGCCTTCTGCAGCTTCTAACGTTGTTGTCAGTGCTTGTGCAGCATTCTCATCAAAGAATTTCGCAATCGGTCCTTTCAAACCATCGCTCTCCACTTTCAGCCAAGCTAACCCTTTTGCTCCATAAACAGCTGCAAATGCACCTAGCGCATCGATATCTTTACGAGAATAGTTAGCAGCTGCTCCTTTGACGTTAATCGCCTTAACTTGACCACCATCAGCTACAGCACTAGCGAACACTTTAAAGCTTGAGTCTTTCACGATTTCAGATACATCCACAAGCTCTAATCCAAAACGTGTATCAGGCTTATCTGAACCATAGCGGCTCATCGCTTCATCATATGTCATGCGTGGAAGCGGAAGTGTGATATCAATCCCTTTCACATCTTTCATCACTTTTGCCATCATTCGTTCTGCCATCGCCATAATATCTTCTTGGCTCATAAAGCTTGTTTCAATATCGATTTGTGTGAATTCCGGTTGACGGTCAGCACGTAAATCTTCGTCACGGAAGCAACGAGCAATTTGATAATATTTTTCAAATCCAGCAACCATTAACATTTGTTTAAATAATTGCGGACTTTGTGGTAAGGCATAAAATTCACCATCATGTACACGACTTGGCACTAAATAATCACGAGCGCCTTCAGGCGTGCTCTTTGTTAAAATCGGTGTTTCAATATCCAAGAAACCTTCGCCATCTAAGAAGTTACGAACAGAATGAGTAATATCATTACGCATCTTGAATGTTTCATACATCGCCGGGCGACGAAGATCCAAATAACGATATTTCAAACGTAATTCTTCTGAAACTTCAGCTTTATCGTCAATTAAAAACGGCGTTGTTTTTGCTTCGTTCAAGATTGTCACTTCGTCAGCTGTAATCTCGATTGTACCCGTTTTTAAATTTTTATTTATCGTTCCTTCTGCACGAGAAACAACTGTTCCTGTAATGCTAAGGACATATTCATTACGGATTTTTTCCGCTTTTTCTAGCGCATCCTTTGAAACGTCAGGATTGAATACAACCTGTACAATCCCTGTGCGGTCACGAAGATCAATAAAAATTAATCCTCCTAAATCACGTCTTTTTTGTACCCATCCTTTTAAAACAACTTTTTCGCCAATCGCAGCTTCTGAAACTTCGCCGCAAAAATAAGTTCTGCCAAACATCCCTAATTTCCTCCCTTAAGCCTGCTGCTTTTTAAACTCTTCGATAAATGTCTGTAATTGAAGCTCTTGTTGTTCACCAGTTGCCATATTTTTTAACGTAATGATGTTTTTTGCTAATTCATCATCACCTAGCACTGCTACATATTTTGCCTTTATACGGTCAGCTGCCTTGAATTGCGCTTTCACTTTTCGGTCATTATAATCCTTATCTGCCGAAAAGCCATTTAATCGTAATTCATTCACCAGCTTAACACTATAATCTTTTGCTGCTTCACCTAATGCCACTACGTAAATATCTGTACTTTGTTCAATTGGCAAAGTAATGCCTTCTGCAGCTAATGCAGCAATTAATCGTTCTACACTCAACGCGAATCCGATACCTGGTGTTTCAGGACCGCCAAATTCTTCAACAAGTCCGTTATAACGACCGCCACCACATAAAGTTGTGATCGCACCAAAGCCTTTTGCATCACTCATGATTTCGAAAGCAGTGTGATTATAATAATCCAAGCCCCGTACTAATGTTGCATCGACTGTATACGGAATGCCCATCGCATCTAAATGCTGTAAAACTTTATTAAAATATGATTTCGACTCTTCATTTAAGTAGTCCAAGATAGACGGAGCCGAATTCATTAATTCATGATTTCGATCTTTTTTACAATCTAGAATGCGCAGTGGGTTTTTCTCTAAACGACTTTGACAATCGCTGCAGAATTCCCCGATATGCGGTTGAAAATGAGAAATCAATGCCTCACGGTGTTTCGTACGACTTTCTTGGTCACCTAACGAGTTAATGACAAGCTTCAACTCTTTTAAGCCCAATGTTTTGTACATATTCATCGCTAAGCTGATCACTTCTGCATCGATTGCTGGATCAGCACTGCCCAATGCCTCTACACCAAACTGTACAAATTGACGGAATCGACCTGCTTGCGGTCTTTCATAACGGAACATCGGTCCATAATAAAATAATTTTACCGGCTGATTAGCCCAACCGAACATTTTATTTTCAACAAATGAACGAACCGCTGCCGCCGTACCTTCCGGACGAAGGGTGATACTACGGTCTCCTCGATCCGTGAACGTATACATTTCTTTTTGAACGATATCGGTCGTTTCTCCGACACCTCTTGAAAATACCTCCGTATGCTCAAAAATAGGTGTTCGTAATTCGTTATATTGATACCTTCTACATAAATCTTTCGCCACGTTCTCGATATACTGCCAAACTGCTGTCTGCTCAGGCAGAATATCTTGCGTCCCTCTTGGGATTTGCAATTTCATGAATTTCTCCTCCTGTTACACAATGCCGATATTAGAAAAGTGGAAACGCCATATTATGATGTCTACCACTATTAAAGTACAAATGAGTGAATTTGTTACAATACAAAAAACTCTCGTCCCTTGTAAACTAATATTTACAAGGGACGAGAGTCATTATTCCCGTGGTGCCACCCTAATTCAAAATGCTATCAGCATTTCCTCTAGAACAGTTAACGCCTGTTATACGTTCATCTCCTACTAAAAGGCTTCTTTTTTCAGAGCGAATCCTACGGAGTGTTCGTTCATTAAGAATCGATGTAGGAAAGCTCACAGCCCTAGACTTTCCCTCTCTTTACCCGATATACCTAACTACTTTTCTCCCTCATTGGATTTCATCACAATATATGTATCATTATTTTACTAATAATAATTGTCTCGCCGAAGATTGTCAAGGTGCAGGAATTCCCACTCTTACTGTATACTATTTACGAACGTCCAAGCTGCTTTTTCAATTTTTTTATATCACGAACCTGCAAGCCGAATTCACTTGCCAGTTCGACCATCGTATTGTCTTGATGCTTTTGGATAAAATCATGAAAATCAACACCAAACAATTGATTTTCTCCACTATACGACAGAGAGCTTTTTTCATTGAATTTCATTAATCTTTACCTCCATATTTCACATTGTCACTATTTAGGTTTTCCCTAATGAGGGACAATGTATCCGAATGAGAAAAGATTTTTTAACAAAAATGTCATTTTTGCTTGAACATTTTACACCCAAAATGCACGTATAGTTCATGATGAGCGAACAGTTTGTTTAGTTACATAAATTGAAGGTGGTCATAGCATTGAAAATAAAACTTCCATTAACATTATTGGTCATTTTTCTATTATGTACCAACATCGAGACGAATGTTTTTGCCAAAGAAGAAACTGTCACGATTACAGAAGAAAAAATGAATGCCCGAAGTGGACCGGGAACCAATTACGACATCATCCAATCCGTCAAACAAGGTGATACCTTTTCTGTCATCAAACATCAGGATGATTGGGTACAAATTGAGTTATCAAACGGGGAAAAGGCCTGGTTGGCCGAATGGCTGGTCTCCATCGAAACAGAGAATTCATTAGGCAAACCGTACGTCACGATTACCGCGACCTCCCTTACTGTTCGGAGCGAACCATCCTATAGCGGAAAGAAAATCACAACGGTTCAAAAAACGGAAAGTTACTCCCTTCTTCAAGAAAAAAATAGTTGGTACAAAATTCAACTGGAGGAGCAAACCGGATGGATTCCTAAATGGTATGCAACAGCCGAACTAAAACAAGGAACGACCATAACTAAAGATAGCAAAGTAACTGTCCTTTATGACAATGTTCCAATCCGCGAATCAGCCTCTCACCAAAGTGAGGTTGTCAAAAATGCCGACAGTGAAAAAGAATATACTGTCGTCGGCATCAAAAATAATATGTATCAAGTCAAATACAATCTGTTTAAAAAAGGGTTTATCGATGGTTCTCTCGTTACGCCATCAGCTGATACACCTACCTTAATCAAGCAGCAGAAAGCAGCATCTTTAATCGGAAAAATCATTGTCCTTGACCCTGGACACGGAGGAAACGATAGCGGAGCAACCGGGACAAGCGGCACGCTCGAAAAAAATTTATCTTTATATACTGCCCAGTTATTGAAAGTTCAGTTAGAAAATGCCGGAGCGACCGTCATCTTGACAAGAGAAACAGATTCTTATCTCTCTCTTTCCAATCGTGTCAAGGTGGCCCATCTTTACAAAGCAGATGCCTTCATCAGCATTCACTATGATAGTGCTGCACAAAGCGATGTAGCCGGCATTACCCATTATTATTATCATAGTAACCAAAAAGCGTTGGCAACCGCGATTAATGACAGCATGCAACAACAAAATCAACTAAAAAATCGAGGGGTGTACTTCGGAAATTACCAAGTATTACGCCATAATAGTCAACCTTCCGTTTTGTTAGAGCTCGGCTACTTAAGCAATCCCGCCGAAGAGGGAACCTTGACATCAAACGATTATCAACAATCTGTCATCATGGCCGTTTATACAGGCTTAACAAATTATTTCTCGAATTGAGAATCTTAACTTTATACAAAACAGGAGGCTATCAAGTAATCTCGATAGCCTCCTGTTCGTTATTTTTCCAAAATCAGTGTAACCGGTCCATCATTGATTAGACTTACATCCATCATTGCTCCAAATACACCCGTTTCCACTTTAATTCCTTTTTGCCTTAATGTTTCATTAAATACATTGTATAGTTCTTCTGCAAATACAGGTTTCGCAGCAGCCATAAAGTTCGGCCTTCTTCCTTTTTGGCAATCCCCATATAAGGTAAATTGAGAAACAGACAGAATGTCTCCACCTACATCCAGCAAAGAATAATTCATTTTTCCGTCCGCATCTTCAAAAATGCGTAAGTTGATCACCTTATCAGCCAAAAAGCGTGCTGCTTCTACTGTATCTTCATGTGTAACGCCGACAAGCAAGACCAGCCCTTTATCAATTGAGCCAACTACTTCTCCATCTACCGTGACACTTGCTTGCTTTGAACGTTGTAAAACAATCTTCATGATTTACCTCTTAATTCATTATTCTTCGTACAGCATAGACATCTGGAATTTGTTTGATTTTTTCTACAATCTTTTGTAAATGACTCACATTTTGAATGGAAATAGACATGTGAATCATTGCCATCTTATTGCGATCCGTTTTTCCAGAAACAGCGGAAATATCCGTTTTCGCTTCATTCACCACTTGAAGCACTTCATTCAATAGACCTCTTCGGTCATAACCATTGATTTCAATTTCCACATTGTATGCTTTACGGTCGTTAAAGGTCGTTTCCCACTCAACCGGGATTAATCGTGCTTCCGCATCTTCACCGACGATATTCGGACAATCCCTTCTGTGGACAGAAACGCCGCGACCTTTTGTGATGAAACCGACAATTTCATCTCCTGGTACAGGATTACAACAACGAGAAAGACGAATCAATAAATTATCGATACCTTTAACGCGAACACCGGATTCACGTTTACCAGGCGTTTTGTATGATTTCACTTCTGATGTTACTTCTGTAATTTTCGTTAATTGCTCTTCTTGTTCTTTTTTCTTACGCCATTTTTCCGTTAAACGATTCGCAATCTGTGCCGCTGTAATACCGTTATATCCGACAGCAGCATACATATCGTCCAAATTGGTGAAATTGAATTTCTCAGCCACTCGCTTCAGATTTTCTGATGTCAATACTTCTTTTAAATCGAATTCCATCGCCTTGATTTCTTTTTCAATCAATTCTCGGCCCTTCTCAACGTTTTCTTCTCGACGTTGCTTTTTAAAGAATTGACGGATTTTATGTTTCGCTTGCGACGTTTGCGTAATCTTCAGCCAATCTTGGCTCGGTCCATATGAATGCTTAGACGTAAGGATTTCAATAATGTCTCCCGTCTTCAATTTATAATCAAGTGGAACCATTTTCCCGTTTACTTTGGCACCGATTGTTTTGTTGCCGATTTCCGAGTGAATACGATATGCGAAATCAATTGGGATGGAACCTGCAGGCAATTCAAGTACATCACCTTTCGGCGTAAAAACGAACACCATATCAGAGAACAAATCGATTTTTAAAGACTCCATAAATTCTTCCGCATTTGTGGACTCGTCTTGGAATTGAAGGATTTCTCTGAACCAGCTTAACTTTTCCTCCAGTGGAAGCTCCGTATCTGCACTCTCTTTTCCTTCTTTATAAGCCCAATGAGCTGCAACCCCAAATTCCGCTATGCGATGCATTTCAAATGTACGAATTTGTACTTCCAAAGGATCTCCCTTCGGTCCGATGACCGTCGTATGAAGAGATTGGTACATATTTGGCTTCGGCATTGCAATATAGTCTTTGAAACGGCCCGGCATCGGCTTCCAGCATGTGTGGATAATCCCCAATACCGCATAGCAATCTTTAATGCTGTTCACTAAAATACGAACAGCCAATAAATCATAGATTTCACTGAATTGCTTATTTTGAAGAGCCATCTTGCGGTAAATGCTGTAGATATGCTTTGGACGACCCGAGATTTCAGCCTTAATCGAGACTTCATCCAATCGCTCTTTAACTTCATCAACAACCTCTTGCAAGTACTCTTCTCGCTCATTACGTTTCTTTTTCATCAAGTTGACAATGCGATAATACTGCTGAGGATTTAAGTAACGAAGAGCAATATCTTCTAGTTCCCACTTGATTGTCGATATACCGAGTCGGTGAGCAAGTGGTGCGAAAATTTCCAATGTCTCATTCGCAATGCGACTTTGCTTCTCGAAAGGCAAATGTTTCAATGTGCGCATATTATGAAGACGGTCAGCAAGCTTAATTAAAATAACACGAATATCTTGCGCCATAGCGACAAACATCTTCCGATGATTTTCCGCTTGCTGCTCTTCATGCGATTTATATTTAATCTTACCTAACTTCGTTACACCATCTACAAGCATGGCGATTTCTGCATTGAAGTTCTCTTCCAGGTCTTGTAGCGTAACATCGGTATCTTCCACTACATCATGCAGAAAGCCAGCCGCTACTGTTGAAGCATCCAATTCCAGGTCAGCCAAAATACCAGCCACTTGAACAGGATGAATAATGTACGGTTCTCCGGATTTTCGATATTGATCTTTATGAGCATTTTCAGCGTATAAAAATGCTTTTTCTACGAGCTCAACATCTTGTGGTTGCAAGTATGCTTGAGTTCGTTCTATTACTTGTTTTGAAGTTAATATATTTTCGTTCGCCATGATACCACCTTAAATGTATAGTAGTAGAAACGTCCTTTTCCATGTCCAATATTGAATACATTAAGTATACTACTTCTTCATTATTAACAAACCAAAAATAGAACAACTACTAAAGATTTTTTCGAAATTAGTGTGTATTATTACCATTATCAAAAAAAATGGGAAGAATGTAAAGTGGTTAATCCTTCATTTCTCCCAAATTCAAACAAAATTCTTCTTATCGAAACAATACTCGACAAAATTCCACTCCGAGCTATCGCTAATATAGAAGAGGTCTATTCAGAACTAAAAAAACCCTTGTCTAACGTGACAAGGATTTTTTTAGTTGTTACTTAAAAGTCCATTAATGTTAATACATCATAACCGTCTAATTTAGAGCGGCCATCTAGTTCTTTTAATTCGATTAAGAATGCGATACCTGCAACAACTCCGCCTAATTCTTCAACTAGTTTAATCGTCGCATCAATCGTACCGCCTGTTGCCAATAAATCATCCGTAATTAAAACACGTTGACCTGGCTTAATCGCATCTTTATGGATCGTTAATACGTCTGTTCCATATTCAAGACCATAGTTCACTTTAATTGTTTCACGAGGCAATTTTCCTTCTTTACGTACAGGAGCAAAACCAACCCCTAAAGAATAAGCAACCGGGCAACCAATAATGAAACCGCGTGCTTCCGGTCCGACAATTAAGTCTATTTGTCTTTCTTTCGCATATTCTACAATTTGATCTGTCGCATAACGGTATGCCTCACCATTATCCATCAAAGTTGTAATATCTTTAAAGACAATACCTGGTTTTGGCCAATCAGGTACAATAGTGATATATTTTTTTAAATCCATGAATTTGTTTCCTCCTCGAGTTCTTTACCCATGAAATAACTTTGCATTTTTTCATACAGTTGTTGGTATGAAGAGTAAAGAAGCTCATTTTCCAATTTGATTTGTTGTTGCTTTCTCTTATAAGATGGAGCTTCACTCACATCTCTTTTGGAAGCAACCTTTTTGATAGAAATAATCCCGTTCTCTATTGTAACAAAATCCAACTCAAAAAACACCTGACAGATAAATTCTACCGTATCTCGTGACCATCCTTTATGACGGGCGATATCTTCACTATACCGTTTTATATCGAGTGGTCCCTTTTTCATAATGAGCGCATACATCCATTTAAAGTGTTCTCTTGTTGGAAGAGTACTAAAGAAATGTTGCTGATTTTGATAAAAATGAGCATACAGACGTTTCGGCTTCTTCCCTTTGAGAAGCTTAGTTAATAGCCGTTCATCATGCGGCATATCTACTAACACAAGATTATGATGATTAATTTCTTCATCAGCCGCCAACGTTTCGTGGTCAATCACAACCTTTTCCCACGGTTGCTCTGTTGATAGCTTCTGTACCAACTGTCGATCAAAAAAGATAAGTTTCGTTTGTTCAACCGGTACATTCGTCAATAATTGGGAAAGCTTTTGATTTCCCCTAATATCAAATAACTGCCAATGAGCGATGGCTATATCCTGTAAGAAAATCTGAGGCTTTCGAATATTATTCCACTCATTGATGGATAATTCACCAACAACCGATAAAGTAGCATTAGGTGAAATATTCTCACTCAAATCACCCATTCCAAAACCGACAGCATCCAATGAATGAGAACCATCCTTCAGCATCATCTTCATGTGATTACCGTCTGCTCCAATACGTTTGATAGCAGCGCATTTCACATCGGGAATTAAAATACGTGGTTTTGGATTGGCCATTCCGAATGGAGCCAACAAACTCATCTCTGAAATCGATTCAAGCGACACTTTATCCAAATCGATGGACGTATCAATATTCGTAATAGGGATGAAATCCTCTTCTGTCATGATTTCATTCGCTAATTGATTCAAACGGCGTCTTAATTCTTCCACGTCATCTATTTTCAATGTCATCCCGGCAGCCATTGGATGTCCGCCGAAATGTGGAAGAATATCTCGACACGTAGATAAATTATGGTAAAGATCAAAGCCGACAATACTTCTAGCCGAACCTTTTGCCAAGCCTTTTTCACGATCGTAGCTAAGCACAATAGTCGGACGATAATACTTCTCGACTAATTTGGAAGCTACAATCCCAATCACACCGGCATTCCAGCCCTCCGCTCCGACAATTAGGACACTTTGCTCTTCTTCCGCTTGCAATTCCTCTACTTGTCTGATTGCATCTTTCGTTATCTCTGCAACAATATTTTGTCTTTCTTTATTTAAAGAATGAATTTCTTCCGCAATACTCTCAGCCAACACTTCATCGTCCGTCAATAATAATTCGACTGCCATATCAGCATCCGCCAACCGACCTGCCGCATTAATACGTGGGGCAATGGCAAATCCGATACTTTCTTCAGATAAATTGGCCATATCTACATTCGCCTTTTGAAATAAAGCCAACAATCCCGGACGAACGGTTTGTTTCATCTTTTTAATGCCTTTAGCAGCAATTAAACGATTTTCATCCGTCAAAGCAACTAAATCAGCCACGGTTCCAATTGCAGCTACTTCCAATAGCTCCTCCGGTACTCGTCCTAACAAAGCCTGAGCAAGCTTCAACGCCACCCCGACACCAGCCAAATCTTTACAAGGATAGTGACTATCCGGCAATTTCGGATGAATAATAGCCAACGCTTCCGGCAATACAGGACCAGGTTCATGATGGTCCGTAATGATATAATCCATCCCTAATTCGCGCGCAAGAGTTGCTTCTGATAAAGCCGAGATTCCCGTATCCACCGTGATCAGTAAATCTGTTCCATTATCTTTAGCAAGACGAAACGCTCCTTCATTCGGACCGTATCCTTCTGTAAAGCGATTTGGAATATAAAAGTCTACTTGAGCTCCCAGAGATGTAAGAGTTTCCATTAAGACGGTTGTACTGCTTACACCATCCGCATCGTAATCACCAAAAATTAATATATTCTCATGATTTTTTATCGCTTGCTGAATTCGTTCCACAGCTTTATCCATATCCTTCAATAAATACGGATCATGAAATTCCTGTTTTTCTGCATATAAAAACGACCGGGCAGCTTCAACTGTTTCAAAGCCTCGGTTCACTAATAATTGTGCGACTAACGGTGTAATATGTAACTCTGTAGTCAACTGTTCAACTAGATGCTGGTCTTGCTTTTCAACATTCCAGCGTGTTCTCGACTGTAACATAAATTCACCCCTCAACCTTCCCCATTATACAGGAGTGATTGAAGGGTTTCAATTTAATTAACATCTTCCATATTTTTCACATTTTCTTTTTTACTTTTGTCCATTTCTTTCGTCAACATTTTTACTTGTTTTTTTAAAGAGGTAATTTTCCAACTGCTGATGATCCCCGCAATGACACTCCCTATGAGAAATGAACCGACTATAATTAAAATAAGAGGCCATTCTGAACGTCCAAATAAATAATTCACTTCTACCTTATCCACATTCAACACAGCAAAAATCGCTACGATTAACGTAAAAATAATCCCCACAATGTATAGCCCTTGCCCTTTCATCTTTCCTCCTCCTTCCCTTTCCTTACTCTTCGCCTAATGGATTAATATGAACAAACACATCATGAATATTAGTCTGTTCTAATAATTTCGCTTTCACCCTTTTCCCTATTGTATGGCCTTCTTCCACCGTCAACTGGGGATCGACCGCAATTTTCAAATCTACCACGACATAATAACCATGCTCTCTGGCATATAGCGAATTGATTTTTCGTACCCCATCTACTTCGAAGATAGCGCTTTTAAACTGTTCTGTTTCGTCTTCCGGCAAAACATGATCCATCGTCGTATGAATGGCTTCCTTCCCTAATGTATAGGCCATCTTCAAAACAAGGATTGATACAAATAATCCTGCTAATGGGTCGCCATATTCAAGCCATTCTATCCCAACTGATTTACTTAAAACGGAAGCTCCGACCCCGATTAAAGCAGCAATCGACGAATAAACATCCGATCGGTGCTCATAAGCATTGACAATGAGCGCATTACTTCCTAATTTTTTACCCAATTTATACTTATAACGAAACAAAGCTTCCTTCACAATAATAGAAAAAGCAATGACATATAGTGCCATAGTTTTCGGAGGCTCAATATCCGCAAAAAAAGCTTTGATTGAAGAATAGCCAATTTCAAAACCAACCAAAACAAGTAAGATGCTGACAATAATGGCCGCAATCGACTCTGCTTTACCATGTCCATAAGGATGATCCTCATCCGGCGGAAGTTTCGCCGCCTTCAATCCTACATACACCGCAAAAGAACCAACAACATCCGATGCGGAATGCACAGCATCGGCGATTAGTGCTTTACTGTGTGCAATGACTCCCACAATTCCTTTCACTACCGCCAAAGCGATATTGCAGACGATACCAAGCATAGCTGCAAATTCCGCCTGTTTAAATCGATCTTGATTACCCATTCCTTACTTCCTCCAATACAAAGGCATTTCATCACCTTGATATTGTGCCCATCAAAAACAAGAAAAATCTTATTTTCAACATCCTCCCTTCAGACTGACTTGAAAACGTTTGTCAGTCAAGCCGGACCAGCAACGAAAAATGCAAGCGTTTTTCAACAGTCTGAAAAACCGCAGAGGATTCCTCCCCTGCGGTTTCTGCTTAAACTTGCGGTTCATCAGTACGTGGTTTCTTCTCCACATACGTAATTAACTCACCTTTTTGTTTTAATTCTTTAATTTTGAAATCTAACCATAATTGCGTCGCGATGAAGACAGATGAATAAGCTCCGCAAACTAAACCGATTAACAGCGCAATAGAGAAAGTGAAAATAGATGAGCTTCCAAAGATACATAATGCCACAACGGTTACTAAAACGGTCAATACCGTGTTGATTGTACGTACCATCGTTTGACGGATACTGACATTTACGACTTCTTCCAACTCAGCAACTGTTTTGATTTTGCGTTTCTTTCTCATATTTTCACGAACACGGTCAAACGTTACGATTGTATCATTAATCGAATAACCAATAATGGTTAAAATAGCTGCTATGAATGTCAAATCCACTTCTAGTCTCAATACACTGAACAGTGTGATGATGAAGAACGCATCATGCAAGAGTGCAAGAACAGCCGGGACACCCATTCTCCATTCAAAACGTACTGAAACGTATAAAATGATCCCAAGTGATGCAATCAATACAGAATACAGCGCATTTTTAGCTAATTCCTTACCTACAGTCGGTGAAACCGAGCTAATATTCGCATCATGTCCATATTTTCCAGCGAAGTATTCCTTCACTTCCAGCACTTCTTCTTTATTTAATGAATCTGTGAATCGAATAACGGCCACTTCACTGTTATCACCGGACAGAACGATATCATCTGATTCAATGTTAACCGCTTCTAAATCCTTTTGAACTTGTTCAGTCGTCAATGATTGATCAGCTGTAATTTCCAAACGTGTCCCGCTTGTGAAATCGATGCTTAAATTCAACTTGAAAACAAACAAGAAGATAATACCGATAATCACAATTGCCGATGAAATGATATAGTATAATTTACGTCTTTTTACAAAATCGAATTTATCAAATTTTGTCGGAAGCGCTAAATGATCATCTACATTATTCAAGTCATGGATATCTTTCTTATTGACACCAAACCAACCTGGTCTTTTGTCCAAAAATCCACTTTGTACACATAAAGCCAACAATAAGCGAGTCACGAACACATTTGTCAAAATACCCATTAAAATACTGATAATCAGCATTGTTGCAAAACCTTTTACTGAGCTTGTCCCAAAGTAGAACATAACGACAGCTGCTAATAACGTTGTTAAGTTTGCATCAATAATGGTAACGAAAGACGTTTGATTACCGTTTTTATTGGCTGCGCGAATACTTCTGCCCGTACGTATTTCCTCTTTAATTCTTTCATACGTAATAACATTGGCATCCACCGCCATACCTACCCCAAGAATCAAGGCTGCAATTCCCGGTAGCGTCAGCGTCGCGTGCATCCAATCAAAAATCAGAAGAATCAAATATACATATGCAGAAAGTGTAATAGTCGCTATGATCCCCGGTAATCGGTAGAAACCAATCATAAAAATAAACACAGCGGCAATCCCAATTACACCTGCAAACACTGTATCTTTCAGTGCATCTTGACCAAATTTCGCACCGACAGAATTCGAATAAATTTCCTCTAAATTAACAGGCAAAGCACCGGCATTTAACATATCCGCTAAATTTTGCGCTTCTTTAATCGTAAAAGAACCTGTAATTAAAACAGTGTTTTGATTAAATACTTGACTGACTGTCGGAGCAGAAATTAAATTATCCTGCACTTCTGTACTTTGAAGTGAATTTACACCTTCTTCAAAGTCCAACCAAATGGCTAAGACATTAGTAGGTGATGGCATTGATGAAATTTGTTCTGTCACTTCTTTAAACTTATCAGCATCTTTCAGTGTAATTTCTACAACCGGCTGATTATTTTCATCAAATGTTTGCTTGGCGCCATTTTCTTTCAAATCCGCTCCGGTCATCATTTCCTTATCATTATAATCTCGGAATGATAACTTCGCTGATGTGGAAAGCATTTCTCGCGCTTCCGCTTGATCCTTTACACCTGCTAATTGAACACGAACACGATTTTCTCCTTCAATACTGATATTAGGCTCGTTGACACCTAATACGTCAATCCTTTTTGTCAAAGCACTAACGGTACTGTTCAAGACATCGTTCGTTACTTCCGAACCATCCTCCGTGCTGACTTCATATAGAACTTCAAATCCTCCCTGAAGATCTAAACCGAGTTTAATATCTTTTACTATACCTGTTGATGTCGCCCCCATCACTGAAAATAACGTGATGACAATAAGAAGGAAAGCGACGAGTCTTGATCTTTTTACCATTGAAGTAAAAGCCTCCTTAAAACTTATAGGCCGGATCTTACTGTTATGAAAGAACATTTTACATTCTAGTTTTTCATACTAAAACAAAAACCATTTCATATCGAAAGACATGGCACAAACTTTACTACTATCTCAAATAATTATGTAAACTTCATAAAAACTGAAATCACGTACTTAATTATTATGAGTTAATTTGGAAGTACTGTCAATTTTAGATTTTTTAAATTTCTGTAAATAATCGACAAAAATATTCCAAAAAGCTTTAAACAAATAAATCTTTGAAATCATCAAAATCCGGGCTGCTATTTTCTTGTGCCTCTTTAAACGATTCCAAGGTCATATAATGCAGGTAGTCGCTGACCTTCACGGTAAGTATATCATTCACAAGTTGGTGAAGACGCAAATCTTCCTTCACTTTTCGCCACTTCTTTTCTTGCATGAACGTCCAAAGCTTTTCCACTGTGACATCCTTATAACCAAACATTTGAAATTCTTCGCATTTACTTACCAATGCCGGTAGTACAGTCAAACGATAATGATCCAACGGGTGATTCTTCTCCATACAATCAGCGCCCTTCTCATAGTAAGAATATCCATCTTCCTTGTCATGCTTTGTCCACTATATTGCATATATATAAATAATTGTAATTTATTACGAGTATTTTGAGAAGGCAGGGAACTATAAATGTCAAAGTTTTTTCGAGGCACTCTCATTCTTCTTGCTGCCGGTCTTATCACAAGAGCATTAGGATTCATCAATCGCATTATTATTGCGAAGGCAATCGGAGGCGAAGGTGTAGGCCTGTATATGATGGCTCTCCCCACACTATTTCTTGTCATCACACTCACTCAACTTGGACTACCTGTTGCTATTGCAAAATTTGTGGCCGAAGCAAACGCAGTCGGCGATGAGAAAAAAATCAAAAAAATATTGGTCGTGTCATTAAGTGTCACACTAGGGCTCTCTTTGGTATGCACACCAGCACTATTCCTGTTGGCACCGTGGCTCTCCCAAACTTTATTTACAGATGCAAGAACATTTTGGCCCCTCATCGCCATTGCACCTATCATACCCATCATCGCGATTTCATCCGTCATCAGAGGCTATTTCCAAGGCAAACAAAATATGAAACCATCTGCTTATTCACAAGTTCTCGAACAAGTTGTCCGTATTACATTGATTGCTTTTATGACCAAAGCTTTTCTACCATATGGCATTGAATACGCAGCTGCTGCCGCCATGTTTTCTTCTGTCATCGGAGAACTTGCTTCACTCATGTATTTGCTGACCTTGTTTAAACGAAAAAAGCAATTCAAGATTCGAAAGAAATTCTTTACGTCTGTCACGAAAGGAAAGGAGACATTAAAGGAGCTATTCAGCATCGCCCTTCCTTCCACCGGCAGCCGCATCATCAATAATGTCGCTTGGTTTTTCGAGCCGATTATCGTTGCGCAAAGCTTAGCCATCGCCGGTGTGTCCACCAGTCTTGCCACGAGACAATACGGTGAATTGATGGGGTACGCCTGGCCTTTACTTATGCTTCCTTCTTTCATCACAATGGCGCTATCCACTTCACTTGTTCCGGCTGTCAGTGAAGCTGAATCGATTGGCAATAAAATGCTCGTATCTCACCGTTTGCATCAGGCATTACGTGTGACGTTTATTACAGGATGCCTGGCTGTCGTTATTTTATTTGTTTTTGCCGAGCCAATCATTCAACTTATGTATGGAGAAAGCAACGCAGCGATCTATATTACTTTTCTGGCTCCTATTTGCATTTTTGCGTATTATCAAATGCCATTACAATCCGTCTTGCAGGCATTGAACTTAGCACGGGCAGCGATGATCAATAGTCTAATCGGTGCAGTTGTCCGATTGGCATTGATTTTTCTCTTATCTTCTCAGTCACAATTTGGAATCATGGGGACCGCCATCGGATTCGGCGCTAGCATTATACTTGTTACCTTTCTGCACTTTTCTACGGTGGCCAAACGCGTTCAGATTGCCATTGAAATCCGTAGTTATCTGATGACACTTATCATCACTATCGTTTCGGGATTAATAGGTCATTACACATATCAATACGTGCATATGCCCGCTTCACTTTATATGGCAATAGCCATAACATGTACATGCTTTTTCGTTTTATCTTTATTATTAAAAACGATTACGTGGCAAGAGATTGTTTCGTTCATTCCTACAAAGAAAAAGAAATGAATTTCGGTTAAACTAGTTCTTTTCATCTATGTAAAATACACCTTTATTAAAGCTGCAATAAGATATAACACTGATATCCTCATAACCTCTTTGTTGCAGCTCTTTCATAAGCCAAGATTCTTGATAATGCATCAACTGCAAATGTTCATTCTGAATCACACCATCCAAAATGAGCGGTAATGGGAGTAACTCCTGTTTTTGCTGAGCATACTGTCCTTTTTTCAGGATGGTTAATTCTCCAGAAGGTTCTAAAATGGCAAAAGCCACTTCCGCTAAATCAAATACATCTTTTTTCCGTAGTTGTTGGAGGAGGTCATCGAAATTATATCTTTCTTTTTTCATTGCTTGTTCATCTATTTTTCCATCATGGATGATGATACGTGGCTTCCCCTCGATTATCTCTCGTAATTTTTTACTTTTTAAAGACACATAAGATATCAATACTTGAATGCAAAGCAAAACGAGCATCGGCACGATAATTTTCATCAAATTGATATCCTTGTCTTCAAGAGCAATAACGGCTATATCCGCCAGCATAAGAAATACCACTAAATCTACTATGCTCAGTTCGACAATCTCTCGCTTACCCATAATACGAAATACGCATAGAACCACAAAATACATAAGAATCGTTCTTAATATAAGCATTCCTAAGCCTTCCATAAACACCCCCCCTTCTACTTCGCCTAACATTGTTAGCGCGACCTACATGCATTGACCGGAAAGCATTATTTTGGCAGGAGACTTTTCTATTATCAGCAACCGGTCAAACTTCCACTTTATTATCTCCACATGTTCTAAGGCTCATTCTTTTTTCATATGCTTGTACTACGGAGGAGACATAGTCGAAAGGAGCAGCAGTATGGAATCAAAAAATTTAGGCGTAGCCATTTTGTATGGAACCATCAGCATCTTTGTATTTGCAGGAATATTCAGTTTTATCATCTCGCTTTTGTGGCGCTTTACATCCCTAACAGAATCCTCTTCCTCTTATATCATATTAATTGTATCCTTTATCTCCATTTTCATCGCTGGAATCATATCCGGTGGAAAAGGAAAACAAAAAGGCTGGTTATTAGGCGGGGGAACAGGTCTGCTTTACGTTCTGATCATTTTATTATTTCAATATTTAGGACATGATAGCGTCTTTTCAACACGGGAATGGATTCAATCACTCTGTTATGTGCTCGTTTGCATGATGGGAGGCATCATCGGGGTTAATCTCTCCGGAGGAAAAAGTACTATATAAACACTAAAGCCCACAGAAAATAGACTCTGTGGGCTTTATCTCATTAAATCGCATACACGAAGTTTCTTCGATTGGATTAAACTGTTGCAGTTTTCGCTTTCTCTGATACTTCACGAATCGCAGCACGATCATAAGTTAGACGGCTTCCATCACCACATTTGATTACAACTGTACCTTCGTCAAGTGCATCAACAAATCCGTGTAATCCACCGATCGTAATGACTTTATCACCTTTTTGTAATTCGTTTTGCATTGTAGCAACCGCTTTTTGTCGTTTTTGTTGAGGACGAATAAGCAAGAAGTAGAACAATACAAACATCAGTAATAGAGGTGCAAGAGTAGCTAACATTTCCATTCATCTTCACTCCTTTCAATTTTTATTTATTTTTAGAAATTCTTCGCATTCGGCTTATTGAAACCATATTGTTCGAAAAACTCTTCTTTGAAGTCGCCAAGTCGATCATCCATAATCGCTTGTCTAACTTGCTTCATTAAGTTTAACAGAAAATATAGATTATGATAAGTAGTTAATCGAATTCCGAATGTTTCATCACATCGAATTAAGTGACGAATGTATGCACGACTATAATTACGACAAACATGACAATTACAATTTTCATCGATTGGACCGAAATCACGTGCATATTTTGCATTTTTCACGACTAAACGGCCATTACTTGTCATTAATGTACCGTTTCGTGCGATACGTGTCGGCAATACGCAGTCAAACATATCAATTCCACGAAGAGCGCCGTCCACTAATGAATCCGGTGAGCCTACTCCCATTAAATAACGTGGCTTATCACTTGGCAATAATGGCGTTGTATATTCCAGCATTCGATTCATAATATCTTTTGGCTCCCCAACAGATAATCCACCGATTGCATATCCCGGGAAATCAAGTGACACCAAATCTCGCGCACTTTGCTTACGCAATTCCTCAAATTCTCCACCTTGTACAATACCGAATAAGCCTTGGTCATTTGGACGTTCATGTGCTTTTAAGCAACGCTCTGCCCAACGTGATGTTCTTTCCACAGACTTCTTCATATAATCGAAGGTTGCTGGGAATGGAGGACATTCATCGAAGGCCATCATAATATCCGAGCCAAGCGCATTCTGAATTTCCATCGCTTTTTCTGGAGAAAGGAATAGTTTATCCCCATTTAAATGATTACGGAAATGAACGCCTTCTTCTTCAATTTTACGGAAGTCACTTAAACTGAAGACTTGGAAGCCACCAGAGTCCGTCAAAATAGCACGGTCCCAATTCATAAATTTATGAAGACCGCCTGCTTCCTTAATGATTTCATGACCTGGACGCAGCCATAAATGATACGTATTACTTAAAATGATTCCTGCCCCAAGCTCTTTCAAATCTTCTGGAGACATTGTTTTTACCGTCGCCAAAGTACCTACTGGCATAAAGCAAGGTGTATCGAATGATCCATGGGGAGTATGCACTCGTCCTAATCGCGCACCTGTTTGTTTACATGTTTTAATCAGTTCATAGCGTATTGCTGTCAACGTTTTTCTTCCTTTCTACTTTCAGGGTCCTACATGATTAGCATGGCATCGCCAAAGCTGAAGAAACGATAGTTGTCTTCCACTGCTATCTTGTATGCCGCCAATACGTGATCTCTTCCTGCCAAAGCACTAATCAGCATCATTAATGTTGATTTCGGCAAATGAAAATTAGTAATCATCGCATCAATGCCTTTAAATTCATAGCCTGGATAAATGAAGATACTTGTCCATCCACTATCAGCTTGGAATCGACCGTCATATTTACTCGCAATGGTTTCCAATGTTCTTGTTGAAGTAGTGCCGACTGTAACGATGCGTCCGCCTTCTTGCTTCACTTTATTCAGCAGTTCAGCCGTTTCTTCCGACATATGATAGTATTCCGCATGCATTTCATGCTCATTAATATCATCAACACTGACCGGACGGAACGTGCCAAGACCGACATGCAAAGTGATAAAAGCGACATGAACCCCCATATTGCGAATTTCATCTAAAAGACTTTCTGTAAAATGCAAACCTGCTGTCGGAGCTGCTGCTGAACCACGTTCTTTGGCGAAAACCGTTTGATAGCGCTCCTTTTCTTCGAGCTGCTCTTTAATATATGGCGGCAGCGGCATAGAACCAAGTTCATCCAATACTTCATAGAAAATGCCTTCATATGAAAACTTCACCATTCTTCCGCCATGCTCCAACTCTTTTACACACGTGGCTTTCAACTGGCCATTCCCAAAATCGACTGTCGTGCCAACTTTGACACGTTTAGCCGGTTTGACAAGTACTTCCCAAACATCCTCCTCTTCTTGTTGCAGCAAGAGCATTTCCACTTTCGCTCCTGTATCTACTTTCATTCCGAAGAGGCGAGCCGGCAACACTCTCGTATCATTTAAAACGAGGCAATCTCCTTTATTGAGATAACGCGTAATATTTTTAAAAATTTCATGTGTTGTCTCTCCTGTTTCTTTATTAAGAACCATAAGACGACTTTCTTCTCTATTTTTCAGAGGTGTTTGTGCAATACGCTCCTCTGGTAAATGGAAGTCAAATAAATCGACCCTCATTACTGTCACATCCTGTTTTCTTTTCACTTACTTTTTCTGTATTTCCTACATTCGGTTGTGTCCATACGATGAAGTTATTTAAATCGACCGATTACATACATAATCAAAGATAAAACAACGCTAACGACAATACATGTCACAATCGGAAAATAAAAAGTAGTGTTTTCTTTTTTAATAATAATATCTCCCGGCAATTTTCCTAGCTTTATAAAAGACATCAGAAATCCGATAATGACTAAAACAGCTCCAACAATCATCAATAATTTCGGCAATGAATTCATTGTGCAGGCAACTCCATGCCGAAATGTTCATACGCTTGCCCCGTCGCAACCCTTCCACGTGGTGTTCGCTGTATAAAACCAATCTGCAATAAATACGGCTCATACACATCTTCAATCGTTGCGGATTCCTCACCAATACTGGCCGCAATCGTTTCAAGTCCAACGGGTCCACCTCTGAACTTCTCAATAATCCCTTTGAGCAATTTATGATCAATATGATCCAGCCCAAGACGGTCAACTTGCATTAGCTCTAAAGAAGATTGAGCAAGCGGTAAGGTGATGTCACCCGACCCTTTTACTTGAGCAAAATCACGCACACGTCTAAGTAAGCGATTAGCTATACGAGGTGTTCCACGGGAACGACGTGCTATTTCCAAAGCGGCGCTTTCATTCAACTCTGTTTGCAGAATTTGCGCTGTCCGAACGACAATACTTTGTAGCTGTTTTTCATTATAATACTCTAATCGGCATAAAACACCAAATCGATCACGAAGCGGAGCTGTTAACGAACCAGCACGCGTCGTCGCACCTACTAATGTAAAAGGTGGTAAATCAAGACGTACACTTCTTGCTTGCGGACCTTTTCCAATGACAATGTCCAAACAAAAATCCTCCATTGCCGGGTATAAAACTTCTTCTACTGCTCTAGGCAAACGATGAATTTCATCAATGAACAACACATCCCCTGGTTCAAGCGCGGTTAATACAGCTGCCAAATCACCCGGCCTTTCAATAGCCGGACCAGATGTTGTTCGAATATTGACACCCATTTCATTTGCGATAATAGCAGCAAGAGTTGTTTTTCCTAAACCGGGAGGACCGTAAAGAAGAACGTGGTCAAGGGTTTCCTGACGCATTCTTGCGGCTTCAATGAATACTTGCAAATTTTCCTTTACTTTGGTTTGTCCAATATAATGTTGCAAAGCTTGAGGTCGAAGTGTACTTTCAAAAGATTGTTCTTCCGCTTCCGCTTCTGATTGAACAATACGTTCTTCCACACTGATCACCTCTCTTATTTCAATAATAGTTGTAAGGCCAGCTTAATATATTCTTCTGTCGTTTTCATTTCAGCAGCAAGCGTTTTACTTATTTTTGTAATTTCCCGATCAGAATAGCCTAAAGCTTTCAATGCTTCCATCGCTTCTTCTAATTGTTCGTTACTTCCGCCTCTTCCCATCTCTGCCATATCATTAAACAGGTTAGGAAAATAATCAGGGACAATATTTTCAAGTTTCCCTTTTAAATCAAGAATCATTTGTCTGGCTGTCTTCTTCCCTACTCCCGGGAATTTCACCAAGAACTTTTCGTCTTCATTTTCAATGGCTTGAACGACGGCTGCCACTTGTCCTGACGCCAAGATAGCAAGCGCTCCCTTCGGACCAATGCCCGTTACATTTAATAACTTTTCAAATAATCCTTTTTCTTCACGTGTTTTGAAACCATATAAAGCCTGAAGATCTTCTCGCACATAATGATACGTATAAACAATTTGCTGTTCACTATTTTTAGAAAAAACAAAAGGATTAGGCGTCATAATTTGATACCCGATCCCACCGTTTTCGATGACAATATACTGTGGTGTGATAAACTCCACGCTACCTTTAATATAATCGTACAAACTTTACTCGCTCCTATTCATTGACTGTTTTTCATTTTATCATAAAAAAAAGCAGAAGTTGAGCAAAACATTTAGCTGAAAAACGCAAATTCACTTCTCATACCAAATAGACTGAAGCTGTCAGGATACAGCGTCTTCACTGACATAATAAAAGGCAGCTCCTCCAAAATGGACGTTCTGCCTTCTATTGCTCTACAATTGATACGATTCAAATACTTCCAGTACTTCTTCATAATGCTGTTTGTCTTTAATCCGTATCCCTTTCACTAAATCATTGTGTATTTTTGTTTCTAGCATCTCAACATCAATTTGAAAGAATGATTGAATAATATGGGATTCATTCGGTCTTCCGTTAAAAATGGACAATGTCCCTTCTTCGCTCAAGCCAAAATATCCATTCACCTTCAATAAAGGAGAAATGTCATCGATATGCTTTTGGAAAACTAGCTCTTTATCTGTCTGTATTACTAGATTCCATTCTGCATACTCCTGCATGATTTCTTCTGCCGACATCATTTCTTTAAACACCACTTCTTCGCTCATTTCACCATCCAAATATAAGCTTTGCAAAATTACTTTATGAATCGTATTCGCTTGAGCGGCCATATGGTCGTTATCTATCCATAGTTGTCTTAAGAATAATGTGCTCATGCAAACGAACAATGCCACGTATATTTTTTTTCTGTTATTCACGTTGTCACCTCATGGTCATAACATAATCTTTACAATAATCCATGATTCCCTATTGATAAAAATATATCCGCTCCGACATATGAAAATATTTTTCACCTTTGAATAA
>JBJEFL010000102.1:0-49202 GCA_051873995.1 Bacillus sp. (in: firmicutes) | reverse complement strand
GTCTTTTTCTTTACCTTCACTAGTTTTTTCTTCAAACATACAAAAGGACTGCCCAAAAAACTCTGCAGTCCTTTTTATTAACTTCTTTATTCTAATACTTTTTTTTCAAATCGTGTAATGTCATTATCTGCACCAATAACGATTAAAACATCGCCTTTTTGAATGATTTCATTCGCTTGAGGAGATACAATGATTTCATTTGCTCTTTTAAACCCAACAATATTTATACCATAACGTGCTCGAATATCTAAATCAATCAATGATTTACCATCCAGCTTTTCACTTGCTACAATCTCGACAAGCGAATGTTCATCAGATAGCTCCAAGTAATCCAAGACATTATTCGAAACGATTTTATGAGCTATTCTGCGCCCCATATCACGTTCTGGATGAACGACATGATCGGCCCCGATTTTTCGTAATACTTTTTCATGATAATCATTTTGAGCTTTGACAGTGATATCCTTCACACCTAATTCCTTTAACATCAATGTTGTTAAAATACTCGCTTGAATATCATCACCAATTGCTACAATGACATGATCGAAATTTCGAATACCAAGACTCTTCAATACCGATTCATCTGTAGTATCACCAATTACAGCATGCGAGGCAATTGAGGCAAACTCATTTACACGCTCTTCAACATGATCGATTGCAAGCACTTCCACGCCCAATTTAATAAGTTCTCGGCAAATACTGCCACCAAATCGACCTAAGCCTATTACAGCAAATTCTTTCTTCACTTTCATTCCTCCATGGTTACAAAAAAACTATCCTGTTGATTTACTTTTATGAAGAACCCCTTTCAAGAAAAGGCTCTTTCCCTTCATGCGAGACAACCATAATCTGCTCATATTCTACCATAAGGAATAAGTGTAAACCATTCATTCTCGAAATCCTTTTTTTGCAAAGAGACGTAAGCCTATTTCACTCAATTCTTAGCCGAATGTCACTCACATTTGTGCACCCATTCACTGTCAATCTCGCAACGTCTATCCGAAGATTTCAATCCAGTGTTTCATTCATTTCCTTTATGCTCAATATACCGTTTCAATAAAGTGATAGCTGTCGGAATGGCATCTTCATTTGGGTTCAATTTCGAATGGTGAAGTCCATATTCAGAATCTACTCCTAACCAAAACATAAATCCTGGTATATCTTTTAACATATAGCCAAAATCTTCACCTGTCATTGCTTCTCGACAACGGATTACATTGACATCCGTATGATCTTCAACGAATGACATAAACTCTTCAGTCAGTTTTTCTTCATTGTATACCTGATAATACATCGCACCATAATCAATGCATGCCTCACATTCATAACCTGCTTTTATCCCCTCAACAATAGCCTCAAGGCGTGCTTTCACCTTAGCCATACTAGTTGCTGAAAGAGTGCGGATGGTCCCTTCTAGGCGAGCTGTCTCGGCTATGATATTTTGAACCGTCCCACCTGTTATCTTCCCGACCGTAATGACAGCTGAATCGAGCGGATCCACATTTCTTGCCACTATTGTTTGAAGTTGATTCACAAGCTGACAAGCCGCTACAACCATGTCATTCGTTTCATGCGGATAGGCAGCATGACCGCCCTTACCTTTCAAATCAATATACAATTCAGATGTATTGGCAAATAGCAGTCCCGGCTTTGTTGCAATTGTTCCTACAGGATACTCTGGCGCAATATGTAGTGCTAACACCATATCTGGCTTATATTTCGCCATCTGTTCTGAATGCATCATCGGTTGTGCGCCGCCCGGACCTTCCTCCGCAGGTTGAAAAATAAACAATAAATCATCATTAATAGCATGATGAACAAAGTGTGTCAGCAAGCCTAAAGCAATACTCATGTGGAAATCATGTCCACAAGCATGCATTCTTCCTTCATGTTGCGAAAGAAACGGCAACCCCGTTTGTTCCGTAATGGATAAGCCGTCTATATCAGCACGATAGGCAATCGTTTTTTTCGGACTCTTCCCTTTCACATGCACAAATAGACCCGTTTCCCATTTTTCAATCGTTAAACGTTCCATAGGAAGACCTTCCAAATAATCCAACAAGTATGCTTGCGTTTTAAATTCTTGAAAACCTAGTTCAGGAATTTGATGTAACTGTCTGCGAATTTCAATAAATGGTGATAACATACCCCAAATAATACCTCCCGCTCCATTTTCTACACTACATTATACTGGAGTTCTTTTGTAAAGACTATCATCTTATATGAAAAAAAGTGACGCCAAAAAGAGTCATAACCCCTTTTAACATCACCTTTTTAGCTACATCCTTATAATTGACGAAGCTCTTGCATAATTTCTGTTTTTGATTTTGTTTGGTCGTCAATTTGTTTAATAACACGTGCAGGAGCACCTACCGCAACAGAGTATTCAGGAATATCTTGTGTAACGATTGCACCAGCGGCAATGACAGAACCTTTCCCTACACGTACCCCTTCTAAAACAACAGCGTTTGCACCGATCAATACATCATCTTCAATGATTACTGGTTGAGCAGATGGTGGCTCGATAACACCAGCTAAAACAGCGCCGGCACCAATATGACAGTTGTTTCCTACAGTCGCACGACCACCCATAACAACATTCATATCAATCATTGTGCCAGAACCGATTACAGCTCCGATATTAATAGAAGCACCCATCATGATAACTGCATTTTCACCGATTTCCACTTGATCACGGATAATTGCACCTGGCTCAATACGAGCTTTAATGTTTTTCATATCCAATAATGGGATTGCTGAATTTCTACGGTCATTCTCAACTACATAATCTTCTACTTTTGCTGCGTTCGCTTCTAAAGCAGCACCGATTTCCTCCCATTCACCGAAAACCACACCAGCATTTCCTGTAATGAACGCTTGAGCATTCTCCCCAAAATTAATATCTTGAAGGTCTCCCTTAACATATACTTTTACAGGTGTAGATTTTTTAGCATTCGCTATGTAAGAAATAATTTCTTTTGCATCTAACATTTTCATTGAATAAATCCCCCTTAAACTACTGTAAATTCGCTAAGAATTACTTTATCAAACAGTGAACATTAAAACAAGCACTTCGTATTATATTTTATCCGATATTCGTTTCTTTAATATATTCTTCCACTACTTCAATAAACGCTTGCACTTGTTGCAATTGAAACGCCTTTTCATACCCTAGCAACCATGTATCACGCTCCAAATGCTCCATATTTTCATCCAATAACGGAATTTTAAAAATATCCTCATCATGATTTTGAATCGTAATGGCCGGAAGAATCGCATAACCAATCCCATTCAACGCCATTTGTTTACATGTTTCAATTTGGTCGACGACAATCGTTCTTTTCGGCATACTTTGAAAATGACGATGCCACCAATCCTGGATTTCCTGATAATAATTGGAGTCACTTTTAAATTGGATAAATGGCCGGTCGGTCTTCCATA
This sequence comes from Bacillus sp. (in: firmicutes), assembly GCA_051873995.1. Taxonomy (GTDB): domain Bacteria; phylum Bacillota; class Bacilli; order Bacillales; family DSM-1321; genus Bacillus_AD. Next base: position 45,761 of record JBJEFL010000102.1, on the reverse strand, counting down.
CTTGTTCAAGCTTATTCATCTCGGTATCTACTAAATAAAGCTGATCTTTAAACAGATGATGGCGAACGCCTTTCCAATCCGGTGTTCCTCGAATAATACCAATATGAGCGGTGTCGTCATATAAGGATTTCAATATATCACTGCTCCAACCAGTTACAAGTGAAATTTTCGCTTGAGGATATTTATTGACATAGCGTTTCAGCACTTTCGGCAACCAATTTTGTCCGACGATTGTTGCACAAGCAATCTTTAGCGTACCATACACTTTTCGCTCCATTGCCTGTATTTCTTCCCGAAGCTGTTCTTCCCTCTCAATCACACTATTCGCAAGCTTTATAACCTCTTCTCCCGCAGGTGTTAACGTTAGTCCCTTTTGCGATCGAATGAACAGTTGTGTTTCCCATTGTTTTTCAATTGATTGCAATCTTTGCGACAGTGCCGGCTGCGACACAAACAATCGTTCTGCCGCTTTTCGCATGTTCATTTCTTGCGCTAAAACAGTCAGCAGTTTATATTCTGAGAAAATCATCCTTATCCCTCTTCATAATAAATTCTTATCGTAACGCTTATTTTATCGAATATTCATTCTAATGAAAAGCGAGAACATCCATGAATGATAAGAAAAACAAATGAAAGTTAAGTATGACTGACACTATTTATAAAGAAGGTTTGGGTGCATTTCAGTGTTGATTTTGGGTTAATTGAAGGAAAAACAAAAAAGGATGTGGCAAGCTTAGTCGTATTCAACGGAGATATAGGATACACAAGGAACACAATAATTCAACATGTTCAGCCTTACACCTGCCATAAGATATTTCCGTATCGACTTATAGGACAAAGTACACTAAACATTGGGTGCTGGAACTAGACGATCATCAAACTTCAAAATTATATGCTTTCTTAAAGTAAAAAAATAAGAGACTAGTTACTAGTCTCCTACTTGATTACTTTTTCTTTAAATATTTTCAGCAAAGCTTTTCTTGTAATAATGCCGGCAAATATCCCCTCTTCATCCTCAACACAAACAAACGGATGATCAATCAATAAATCAAGCGCGACTTGCACAGTGTCTTGAATACGAAGTCGAGGGATATTTTCATTCATTACATCTTTCACTTTCAGTTCTTCTAATTTCTCAAATTCAATCCGCTGTATACCCAATATTGCATCGAGAATCATCGGTGAACTAATAAGACCATACAATTTAAAATGAGGATCTAATACTGGAATCGCCGTATACCCACTCTTTGTTAACACCAAAAGACCATGCTCCAAATTATTTCCTATTTGTACGTGAGCTACTCTTTCCGCAGGAATCACATATTCTTCGATCGAATTTGAAAGTTGATCCATATTATCACAGGTCAACATACATTTCTCACCTACTTTTAAATTCTTAGTGAACTTCTTCTCTACCATAACATATGTTGAATGCTGATTCGTGTTGTTAAATTGTGTATCGAAAATCGTTGTAGCTGCCATTTCAGCTCGTAAACCATTCATCTGGGCAAATAATTTATCTTCTTCATATTTAGTAAGTCAAAAGGGATCATAAACACTATTTCCGTGTTATGAAACATGAAAATGTCAGATAAATTTTTTTCCAGTTTAATTTATTATATCATATATCATCCTAGATAGCGCTTACATTTTCAAAAAACACCCTTATAGTCAGTTGACTAGTTCAATTGAAGGAAAGGCATCCAACCTTCATTTAGACAAATCTTCTCATAATCAATTCCGTCTTAGCGTATGTGCCGACCAATCGGATATTACCCTTTAAGAATATATCACCAGCAACTTTTAATCACCTTCACAGAGAAGAGTTTAAACATAGCCAAAATAAAAAGCATTCGATTCATACAATCCGAATGCTCTAACAAGTGCAGCTTTTAGACAAAACAAAGTGCTTTTGTTGCTGAAAAAAATATAATCGATATACCTTATCCAGCAACACATTTCCATTATTGATTACGCACTTAATAAATCAAAAATTTCAATTGTGATCATATCGATATTATCAAATTGATATTTAGATGATTTTCCTTTTTCATTGTATACTTCTAATTCATACATAGCCGTTTTGTTGTAGTATGTTACTTGGCATTTTTTCACACCATCTATTTCAAAGAAGCGTTGTGCAGTTTCCGTTTCTTTCGCTTGTTCTTGTAGGTTAAATAATCTAGTAATGATGCCTTGTAGTTGACTCAAAGTAAGCATCTCCTTTCAATATGTAACAAAATTCTTATCGGTAGCTTTCACTATATCATAAATTATTATCCATTTGCTACGCTAAAGTATATTCTGAATATTCCAACACCAACCGACTACACCTGACTTTCATTTACTTTAAAGCAGAAACGCACTACAATTAATGTATCTTAATTATACAGGAGGTAGTAACATGTCTTTAGTGGGACAAATTAATAGTACACTTTATTGTATTGATTGTCACGACTTACAACGCAAAAATCGGACAGGTTGTTATGTAATAAAAGGAGAGAAGATTACTCTGATTGAAACATCAGCTAGCCCTTCCATCCCCTATATCCTGCAAGGACTAAAAGAGTTGGATATATCTTGTGACGATGTCGCTCAAATTATTGTCACACATATTCATCTAGATCATGCAGGTGGTGCAGGATTACTACTGGAACATTGCCGAAATGCAAACATCATTGTTCACCCTAAAGGTGCCAGACATTTAGAAGATCCTTCACGATTAATTGCCGGTGCCCGAGCCGTGTATGGCGAAGATTTTGATAACCTGTTCGACCCGATTGTACCCATTCCAAAAGACCGTCTTATAACTATGGAACATAAAGAACAATTGGTTCTCAATGATCGTATTCTTACTTTTTACCATTCACCAGGACATGCTAATCATCATTTCTCTATACATGATTCATTGACAAATGGCATTTTTACAGGTGACACAGCAGGTGTCTATTATCGTGAGCTTGACGACGAGAACTTTTCACTGATTTTACCATCTACTTCCCCTAGTCAGTTTTTACCTGAAGCAATGTTGCAATCACTTGACATGTTCGAACAATTAAACCCAGATTACATATATTTCGGACATTACGGCAGTCACAATCATCCAGCTGATGTTTTTGCACAAGTAAGATATTGGCTACCTCAGTTCGTCCAAAGCGGCAAAGAATCAATGCACACGTGTACATCAATGGATGAACAAATACACAGAACCTATGTATCTATTAAACAAAAAGTGACAGAATACTTGTCTGACAAAGGGCTATCCGCTCAGCACCCTATATTCGAAATCTTAGATTTGGATATTCAAATTTGTTCACAAGGTATAGTCGATTATCTTACGAAAGCTCAAAAATAAAAACTTCTTTCACCACTTAATTATTTGTAATAGACTATACTGTTGATAGTATATTTTTATATTTGGAGGATTTTATGAAGACAATTATCGTCTATACACAGCCTAGTTGCCCACCATGTGAGTTCACAAAACTATTCTTAACTAACCATAATATTCCATTCGAAGAAAAGAACATTGCTCGTGATGCCAAAGCAAAAAAAGAAATGATGAATAAATACAACGCTTTTTCAACACCTGTCATTGTCATCGATGATGAAGCAATTATCGGCTTTGATCAAGAAAAGATTGAACAGCTTCTTTCACTTTAATCCTTTCTGTAAACATAAATAAGGGCCTAGGAAGGATATCCAGGCCCTTATTTATTATTTCTAAAATACGTCGTGTTCATATAAATAACTATAGGAAATATCGACAAATAAATATTCACGGTCACTTATCGGAATAGAAAACGTGCGAATTGTTTGCCCTGTATCGATATCACTATACGAATCGGATAGCTGTCCTTTTTGATCATTGCGCATTTTGATGATTGTTTTTAAAAAGTATGGGCGCCAGCTCCAATTTTTATGGACAGCCTCTTCCTGGATAATCCATTCCTTATTTTTCTTAAGAATATTCGGAGAAGTCTGAAAACCATCTTCATCACAAATATACAAACGGAATGAATATTTTTCTAACATACGTGCTAATTCTTTTAACAACTTCACATCAGAACTTGTCGGTTTCATTTTATGTACAATATCTTTAATATCTTCTTGTAACTGTTTCTTTGTGTTATATTTCTGTTCCAAAGTTTTCTTCTCAGCTACAATGAATCGATGGCACTCTGTTTTGAATTGTTCCTTCAATTGCTTTTTATCAATGAACGAAGCACTCGGTTCCCCTAAATAAAAACCTTGATAATATCTCCCGCCATTTTTCCAGGCAAACTGCAATTGATAGACCGTTTCAATATTTTCAAATAACAATGTTGCACCAATTTTACGAGCCAACACTCCAATCGAAGAAATGACATCCGTATGTGAATCCCACCCTTGGTAATTTAATTGCTCTAAATTCACCTTTAATATTTGAGGCGATAAAAGGGCTATACGATCCAAATGACTGTCTGCACCTAAATGATCGATGGCAATCTTTATACCATACGTTTTATAGTAAGTAAGTAAATGATGCAAACTTTCCGTATCACCATTGAATTTCTTCTCAGACAACTCTATGACTATACGAGATAAATTTTCCTCGCCAACACAGTTCTTCATAATATTAAGAAAGTTTTCACCATGATCAAGCATTAGCAAATTCGGATCACGATTGATAAAAATTAGAAAATCCTCATCAATAGCCATGATCTTATTAAGTGCTAATTCAAGAATACGATTATCTACATCTATTCTATATTCTTCTGGTATACTATCATCTTGAAAAAAAGAACCTAAACTTTCAATACTTGAATCACTTACATACCTTCCTAAGATTTCATAACCGATAACTTCATGCTCATCAGCACTAAAAATAGGTTGAAAATAAGGTTGCACTTGTTCAAGATTAGTCAGCACTTCCATTACATCCATGTTGTACCTCCCGAACATTAATCTTATTAGCTAAATTATACCATTAGTTGTCAATGGGTAGAACCATAAATATTATTGTTCTAAAGGAAATTAACCAGACACAATGCATATGAGAAAAGCGCCGGCGCTAGACGATGACTACAAAGTAATCAACAACGTAAGATTTTATAATTTCTTATACAACAAAAAATGCGCACTGGAAAACAATATTTTTCTAGTGCGCATTTTGTAGGCTTCGAACGATAAGAATTACTAACCGTTATAATTCAGCCACAACTTGTAAAGTATTTACTTTTTTAAAATGGAAAGAAATACGGAATACAGATGACGACTAATATTCCCACAAACACTTGCAACGGTAAACCGATTTTAAACAAATCTTTGGACGATATCCCACCAGCAGTCATTACTAGAGCATTGGTAGGTGAAGCAATAGGTGTAGCAAAAGACATACATGTTGCCACTGTTACACAAACAAGCAATGGATATGGACTAATTCCCATATCAAATGCTGCATTTATAGCAATTGGCGCAAATAAAACAGCCGTTACAATATTGCTCATAAATTGTGAGAAAATGGCTGTTATGACGTATAAAACAAGCAGAAAAACAAAGGGACCGTATCCACCAAAAAGATCCAATAAATAATTAGTAATATACTGTATCCCACCTGTTTTTTGCAGTGCTGTTGCCATCGGTAGCATCATTGCCAATAAAACGACGGATTCCCAATTAATCCGCTGATACATAGCTTCTCTCGACTGGATACAGCCGCTTACAATCATTAAAAAAGCTGCAATTACCAGACTCAACAGAGGAGACAGCAAGTTAAATGCCAAAGAAAGAAGCATAAGGCCTAAAATGCCCGCCGCAACAGTAGCCTTCCCTTCTCGTGCTATATCCTTCATTTCTTCATCAATGGAACCAAGTACTACCGTATCTTGCTTATTTTTCGAAATCATTTCGATATTTTCCCATTTGCCATGTACTAACAAAGCGTCCCCTAGTTTCAACGTCTTGTTGGCAAAATCACTTAAATAGTAATCCCCTTTACGATTTATCGCCAACACATTACATGAATATTTTTCACGAAAATGGATATCGACAATTGTCTGACCAGCCAATCTTGAATGAGGGGCAATCAAAATTTCTGTCATTCCATATTTCTTTCCTAAAAAATGTGATTTAACATCGGCTAAATCAAAAGACGTTTTCTGAAGCTCATATTTTCTGATAAAATGCTCCACTTGTTCTGTTTCACCAAAAACCAGTAATAAATCATGCGGGTAAATCACTTCCCCCGCACGTGCTATGATGGATTGTTTTCCTTGCTTCAATGATAATTTTTCTTTCGTTTTTCGTTCAATTTCAATAACCGTTATTTCATAATGCGAAGATAACTTCAAATCGGCTAACCGTTCCCCAACGATTTCCGAACCTTCAGGCACATAAACAAAATGCAACTGATCATAAATTTTGTACAAACCAGCCAACTCACCAGCGGACATACTTTTTTCTGTTGACGATGGTGCCGTTACATTTTCGGCATTCGGCAATAGTTTAAATCCAATCGCAAACATAAACAGTACACCTGCAACAATAGTCAATACCCCTATGCCGGTCAAATCGAAAAAGCCCAATTTTTCATAACCGCCTTTTTGCAAGACATCATTAATAATCAAATTTGAAGGTGTGCCAATGAGTGTGAGCAAACCACCAAGACTGCTGGCAAACGTCAATGGTAAAAGTAAACGTGAAGGACTCATGTTCAATTGAAAGGCAAGACTAATGATAGCCGGCAATAAAAAAGCAACCGCCCCTGTATTACTTAAAACCGCACTGAATAAACTAACTGTGACAAAAATGATAAAAGACGCTTTCTTTTCACTGCTGCCACTTAATCGTAATAAGGTGTTGCCAATATATTTCGCTAAACCGGAGTCCAGCACCCCCGCCCCAATAATAAATAAACAAGCAAGCATAATTACCGTAGTGTTCGAAAAGCCAGTTAACGCCTCTTCAGGCGTAAGTACCCCAAACAAAGTCAAACTAGTCAGCGAAGCTATACTAATGAGATCCGGTCGATATTTTCCTTGCATAAATAAGAAGATAGTAATCAGTAAAATTAAAAAAGTGATGATCATAAGATTCACTGTCATAATCGACCCCCACTAAGACGCAATTCAGAATATATGTAAAATAACTCAACATTCAGAAGTTATTTCTAATTTTCAATTTTCGAGCATACATATAACGTATGTAACTAGAATCGAAGATAGGTATGATGAAACAATGGATAATCAATTCAGAAGAAGAGCATTTATAAAAAAAGGGCTTCAATTCATTATCTCTGCCATAACACTCCATATTGGCGCATCCTTTTACGGACGATACTTAGAACCAACATGGACCCAGATAACTAATTATATCATTCCGCATAAAAATATTCCAAAAGGATTTTCCGGTCTAAAAATTGTCCAGTTTAGCGATACACATCTAGGATTTCAATATACTTTAAAACAGTTAAAAAAGACGATCACACGTATCAACGCATTACATCCGGACATTATTGTTTTTACGGGTGACTTAATGGACAAACCTAATGAATTCAATCAAAAAGAAGCAGTTTCTGCTGCACTGAGCCATCTTCAGGCACCGCTCGGAAAGATATGCATTTATGGCAACCATGACCATGGAGGCTATGGAACAACAGCTTACGAAGAAATTATGAAAAACAGCGGTTTTACCATTTTGAAAAATACCAATATGGTTGTGAAGAATGCTGAGCAACAGCCTATTTTCATCGCGGGTATAGACGATGCCATGCTTGGAAAACCGAATTGGGACCAAACTATGCAAAATATCCCTCATGATAGCTTTTGCATTTTATTGTCCCATGCCCCCGATTTTGCCGATCGAGCCAGCACCTATCCCATTTCACTCCAACTAAGCGGTCATAGTCATGGTGGGCAAGTTCAAATTCCGTTTTTAGGGGCACTTGCAACTCCTCCCTACGCAAAAAAATATTACGAAGGCATGTATCACATCTCTTCTTTACAGCTATACGTCAACCGTGGTCTTGGAACGACACGAATCCCGATTCGCTTCTTCGCGAGACCCGAACTAACATTGTTCACACTTCAGGCTACTTCAGAATGAAGTAAAACATTCCTTTTATTGAGAGAATATCGTATAGCCTAACCAGAAAAAGATAAAGCTGCCTCCTAATGATAATAAAATATATCCTACCATAAGTGAGAATTTGCGTTGATAAGCCAATTGTATGGCTTCTAAACTAAACGTGGAAAAAGTCGTAAAAGCCCCAAGAATACCTGTCAGCAATAAGAGAGCCATCTTCTCCGACACCGAAAAGGATTGCACAATGCCAAACAAACACGAACCAAGTACGTTAATGACTAGTATAGGCCATGGCAATGAGCCCGGATGATAAAAACGGCTAAGATAAACAGAGCACAAATAACGTAAAGACGCTCCAATGAACCCGCCTACCAAGACAAGAATCATATTCATCAGCGCACCTCCTTCTTGCCTTTATTACCGGCCCACATGCCCAGCCATGCCGCACTCAAACCAAATGCAACCGAGAGCACTATGTATGTAAGTGACAGCAAAACAGAGTGTTGCGCCAATTCAAACGACTCTTTGGAAAAAGTAGAAAAAGTCGTAAAGCCGCCACAGTAACCTGTTCCAACTAATAACATCAAGCGTTTCGATCCTTTTCTTCTTGTGAGAAGAGCAGTAAAGTAACCTAATAAGAAGCTACCTATTATATTTATCAATAATGTTGCTAACGGAAAAGCGGTTGGGATGATACCTGAGACCATAAACCGGAATAAGGCGCCAACGGCTCCACCGCACCCGACAATCAAACTATCCTTGAACATCCTAATAATCCTTTCAATATTTTACTTTGCCCCTTGCTCCCCAAATTCGTGATGAGCAGTACAGGCTCCAATTCTTTTATGAGACATACACTAATATGGAGACAAACAAATAGAATGGAGGTAAATCATGTACACTTTGTCCAACGAGTTATACCCTTTTCAATATCCCTATTATAACGATTATTACACATTTAGAAACCAATTCCCCCAAGAGTTTCCCCCTTTAGAATATGATTCTGACGATGAACGTTTTTTCCCGCTTATTCCTTTTGTTGCAGGATTGGTTGTAGGTCCTTTATTATTAACCCCATTTTTGTTGAATAGACCTTACTATCCTCCTTATTATCCACCTTATCCATCTTATCCGCCAATGTATACTGTACCAGGGGGGCAAATGTTTTCACCAAATGTTGTTTCGCAAGGTTTTAATCCTAATTATAGTGGCGTCACTGAAAATATAAATATCTATACCAAATAAGAAATGGATTCGTCACGATTTTTTAAGTATATTTTCAAGCAACTGATGACATACTAATAAGCAAATTCTATCAGAAAAGCATAAGCGCCCGTCTAGCGACATATGAGGCTCTCAGGATGAGAGGCACAACGGCGCGTGACGACCGACCTTAGCCGTTGTTCCTTACTATCCGACTGAGATAAAGGAAAACACGAAGAACGCAGTGATTCGATGTTGCCCTTATACTTCACACAGAAAATGGGCCATGACATTGAGCTCACTCATTGCTGACAATTTATATACTTTCTTAAAGTGTAAGGATTTCTCTTTCAAAAATTTGTCTTAGAGTATACAATTGATATCAGTCTAACCAAATGGAACATGCAACACTGAACGACAATATGTAAAAGGCTGTACTTCAAACAGGAGACAGCTTTTTACATTTTACAAAAAACATTCCCCCAACTGATCATCCCTCTCAATAATCTCTATTCCTCGAAAATGAGAAACCTATTCGCATTGTTGAAATATATTTGAAGGAAATATTAAAAAAACAAGAATATTTAGATGATTATATTACTAGACCTCGACAGGATGATATAATAGAAATGTAAAAATATACATAGAAAGGAGTTACCAAATGAGTGAAGTGATAGAAAATAAAGTGACCGTTAAAGAACACGAACTTTCTCAAGCCATTTTCATCGTGAATAAACACGCAAAAGCTGCGCCCATGCCGAAAGTTCTTTATGATTTAAAAAAATCTGCTATACAGAAAATGCTAAAAGAAGGAAAAGCACAAAAAATCGGACTACATTTCTCTAACAACCCCAAAAATGCCAAACAGCAATCCGATGTTATTGTTCAATGTGGTGAATACTTTTTTCATTTACCTCCTTCAAAAGAAGATATTAAAACGCTTCCACACCTTGGGAGCCGAGATACAAACAAAAGAAACCCAAAAACGCATATGTCATTATCTAGAGCAAAAGCAATCATACATTCTTATATCGGTTCACATTCATATAATCCTAAAACATATTCAAGTCATCAAGGACAATCCTATTTTCAGCAAAACAATAAAAGAACCTCCAATATCTTTACTTCTTCTTTTCTAGGCAAAGATTTTCTTAAATAACATGGATAACCACTCAGAACAGCACTACAAGTAAGAAGAAATTTTGTTTCAAACTGAATGCATTGTCCGATAACATTTTTATAAGTAAGAGGCTATACATTCAATCTTGAACAATAGCCTCTTTTTCTTTATTTAAGACTTTGTTAAAATTCAGTGTTGGTTTTGAGCTAAATGAAGACAAAGCGAAAATGACGGAGGCTCCTGCAGGCCAAGTGAGATCCTGCAGGAGCATAAAACGAGGAGGATTACGGACATCTAGCCATTTCCGCAAATATTAACAGTAACAGATAGTAAGAGACCCTTATTTAAAAATAGCTCTTAAGCCTCGACAGTCTTATCTTGGATGAATTGAGAAGGGGTCATTGACGTGATTTTTTTAAAGACTCGGCTAAAATAATTCACATCATTATACCCCACCATAAAGGCAACATCCGTAATGGTAATATTGCCTCCTTGCAGATAAAGCTTAGCTGTCTCTACTCTATTCATATTGATAAAATCCACTATGCTCACATTCGTTTCCTTCTTAAATTTCCGCGAGAGATGCGAAGCATTCACATGCACGGCATCAGCTATCTCCTTTAACGTTAATGGATTCTCCAAATTCAATTTTATATAATCAATGGCATTCCTGACTATATGGCTATACATTCGTGTCGAATATTCCTTGACCAAATCGCAGTATTCATTAATCATGAGTATATTTAATTGTTTTAAACGAGGCAGATTAGGTGCCCTCTCGACTAAAATAGCGAATTTATTCGATATCTCATCAATATACACTGGGTGAACCTTTCCCCTCTCTGCTGCCACTCTGCATAAAGTATTCAGCACTAACGATAAATTTTTATTTGACCTTAAAGGACTTTCTGGTATCCGTTTTTCTAAATAAACATCGTTAATATCAAGCTTCAAATTCTGTATTTCCTCTTTATCTCCTTTTGCAATAGCGTTTATCAATTTTTTCTCTTGCTTATATCGGTATTCAACAAAATGTTTATTTTTAGAGATATCCACTTTTATTTGTTCTGTATTTTGCTGAACTTCGATAGAATCCATCGTTTTTAATTGAGCATCAACAAATTCATTCGTACATAAATTGACCAATAAATGACCGATCCCCCCTGATACACTGCTGCTTATCACCGATAGAGATGTGTAAAATTCCTGAAGTTGCTTTCTTTCACTTACAGGTAAGTTATTTTTTGAAACAATGTCTATTACAAAATTAATAGTTGGAATACTTGAAACAAAAGGCCCAATCACAATTGCCCCTTCTAACGAATGATTCTTCCAAATACCTGCAGCGATATACTCCAAGCCATAAGAATTTACATAATATAGATACGTATTGACTGCACTTGCACTTAAGCTTTCCAGCATAGCCTCATATTCATTAACTTCATGCTGAAAACTAACGGGGATTGTATGTGCCGTTAATTGAAAAACTGATTCCCCTTCCCGATTAATCAACCTCACATCCAACTTAGATGTATTATTCACTAAGTTACATATTTGATTGTATTCTTGCAAATAAAGTTGATTAGTTTTCATCATCATAGCATCTCCCCATCTATTTATATTAAGGACTTTGTCATCGTTATGATAGGTCAGTTATGTAGCAACCATATCGCACAACCAGAAATCTTTATAATGTGAAAATGTTCACAAGCAATTTTTGTACTAAATAAATCAATATAGTACGATATTTTTCTTTTTTAAGATACTATAATAAGCTCATGAATACAATTCATAGGCAAATACTATAATAATTCTGTGAATAAGATTCATAGACAAAATAGTCTTAATTCAAAGTTAAAACAGATTAATTAATCGACAAGGAGTTCACATTATGAGAAAAGTAATTAACATTAATGATTGTTGGAAATTCATCAAACAAAATGAAGATAACGCTTTCAATCCAACTTTTAACGATGATACTTGGGAAACTGTGAATGTACCACACACATGGAATGCTATAGACGGAGCAAACGGCTTCGATTTTCATAAAGGTGCATGCTGGTATCGAAAAGAGCTTTCTATCGACCCTATCCACCAAGGAAACAAAATCTTCCTTGAATTCAACGGATCAAATAGCATTACGGACGTATACGTGAACGGACAACATATGGGACAACACCGCGGTGGTTACTCTACATTCCGTTTCGACGTAACAGATGTGGTTCAATTCGGAAGCAGCAATACCATTGCAGTCAAAGTCGATAATACAGTCGTGGATGATGTTTATCCGCAAATGGCTGACTTCACTTTTTACGGTGGTATATATCGTGATGTGAATCTTGTGATTACACATAATGTTCATTTCGATTTACTCGACTATGGTTCACAAGGAATTTATATTGTCCAAGATGAAGTGAACAATGAAAAAGCTTCACTAACGATTAAATCAAAATTAGTGAATGACCTTGATAAAGATAGAAAAGTACGTGTTTGGGCAGACTTGTTTGACGCTGATGGAAACCATGTTGCCTACACAGCGAAAGAAGTTGTCTTATCTGCTGGCGAACATCAAACGGTCGAAATGCCGGTAATCATCGAAAACCCTATCTTATGGAATGGAAAGAAAAATGCGCATATGTATAAAGCAAACGTCAGCTTGACAAGCTTTAACGATGTAATCGATGAAATGACCATTCCGTTCGGTGTGAGATATTTTGAAGTGGATGCTGACAAAGGCTTCTTCTTAAATGGTGAGCATCTGCCATTAAACGGCGTTTCACGCCACCAAGATAGAAAAGATATGGGCTGGGCTATCACGAAAAAAGAACATAAAGAAGATATGGAATTAATCAAAGAAGTGGGCGCAACTTCTATTCGTTTAGCTCACTATCAGCACGACCAATACTTCTATGACTTATGTGACCAAGAAGGAATGGTCGTTTGGGCTGAAATTCCGTTCATTTCCATCATGTCCAAAAATGAACTAGAAGGTATCAACGCTAAACAGCAAATGATTGAATTGATTCGTCAAAACTTCAATCACCCTTCTATCATATTCTGGGGTGTACAAAATGAAATCCAAATCGGCGGCGAAAGACCAGAGGTCCGAAAATTAGTAAAAGAACTGAATGAATTAACGAAAAAAGAAGATCCTACCCGTTTAACGACAATGGCCAACGTTATGTTCGTTCCTGATAAAGACGAGTACAACTTCATAACAGATACTGTTGGCTATAATAAATATTATGGCTGGTATCAAGGTAAAGCGGAAGATTTCGCAGATTGGCTTGATGGCTTCCACCAAACGAATCCGACTGTCAAACTAGGCATTTCTGAATATGGAGCTGAAGGTATTTTACAATATCATAGTGTGGACCCAAAAGTGAAAGATTACACAGAAGAGTATCATGCTTTATACCACGAAACTGTATGGAAAATCTTCTCTGAACGTCCTTTCCTATGGTCGACATACGTATGGAATATGTTCGACTTCGGAGCGAATATCCGTGATGAAGGTGGCGTACAAGGACGTAATAATAAAGGGTTGATTACGTATGACCGCAAAATTAAAAAAGATGCTTTTTATATGTATAAAGCAAATTGGTCAGACGAGAAATTCGTTCACATTACAAGCAAACGCTTTATCGATCGTTCAGATGAGACAATGACCGTGAAAGTGTATTCTAACTGTGAAGAAGTGACATTATATGTAAACGGCGAAGAAATGACAACGAAAACAAATGAAGACAATATCTTCATTTTTGAAAATGTTTCTTTACAAAGCGGCATGAATACTATTCAAGCTGTATCAAACGACCTAAAAGATACTGCGCACTTCAATAAAGTAGCTGAACCGAATGAAAGCTATGTAGCTCCTGAAGAAGATACTGGCGGAGTAGTAGCAAACTGGTTCGACATGCCTGATTTAGGCGATATCGAAGTGGAAGAGCTTGAAATCACGGAAGATGTGTACTCAACTGCTTGCACACTTGGCGAATTATACGAAAACGAAGAAACCAAACAAGTGATGCAAAAATATTTAGCCGGTTTTTCAGACGAACATCCTATGTTCGCGATGGCAGGCGGAATGTCCATTGATATGTTGGCAACAATGGCAGAAGATATTTTTACTGAAAAAGTACTTTATGCCATCAATAGAGACTTAACGAAAATCAAAAAATAACAATCCAATTAAATGGAACGACTAGACTTAATACTTGCCTAGTCGTTCTTATGCATTTAATTTATACGTCACTAATAATAGAAGATAGACTTTTGAAAGAGATGGTGCAATCATGAAATCAATTATGCTGTTTGGAGAAATGTTATTACGATTAACACCACCCAATCATCAGCTTTTCATACAAACCAATCAATTGGACATCATGTATGGAGGCTCTGAAGCAAACATTGCTGTCGCACTAAGCAATTGGGGTACCCGTACCTCCTACGCAACTTGTGTGCCGGATAACAACATCGGTTTAGCTTCCATCATGCAATTACGTAAATACGGTGTGAACACAGATTATATCGTTCAAAAAGGGCATAAAATGGGCTTGTATTTTGTCGAACAAGGGCATTCTGTCCGTCCGACAGAAGTCACATATGATCGTCAGAATTCAGCTTTTGTTGAAGCGGAACCAAGCGATTACCAGCTAGAGGAGATGTTGAAGGATGTCCAATGGCTTCATGTAAGTGGAATCAGCTTAGGCGTTAGCAAACAAGCGAGATTAACAACAATGGAGCTAGTGAAACTAGCCAAACAAAAGAATATCACTGTAAGCTTCGATTTTAATTATCGTACAAGAATATGGAGCCTAGACGAGGCACGAACAGCCTTTTTGGACATTCTGCCGTATGTGGACGTTTGCTTTGCCAGTCATTTGGATGCCTTAAATATTAATCAACAACAAAGAAAAGTAGATTCATTTGAAGAGCAAATCCAAATACTGCAAGATTTCCAAAAACAATATCAGTTCGATAAAATTTTCACAACTAAACGAACCATTGTTGAAGATCAAGTTCAACAGTTAAGTTGTGCCGTTATCACAAAGGACGAATATCTCACATCAGGACCTGTCCAAGTGAATGTTCTTGAAAGAATCGGAACAGGTGATTCCTTCGTTGCCGGAGTACTATTCGGCTTAAATCAATCATTCACGCTTCAAGAGACACTGGATTTCGCTTTATCATCATTCGCCTTAAAGCATACCATTGTGGGAGATTTTCAAATCTCTAGCAAACAAGAAGTACAAAGCTTTGATTTAAGCGGAGAAAAAGTAATCATCAAGCGTTAAAGAAAACCTGTCTTTTAAAGTCAAAAGGTTAATCGTGCAAGGGGAATCCCCGTGCATGATTAACCTTTCTTAGTAAATAAATTCATTCAGTACGGCATCTCCTACTTCACAATTTATGCCTCAACAATTTTCTTAAGCTGTTGAACAAGCTGTCGATATTCATAAAAGTAAGGAGGAATATAGGTTTCCTCTACATTTTCAAAAAGGGCCTTGGCCACTTCTGAGTAGAACCAATATTGATCGTATTTTCCTCTTGAAAATACCGACCATACCTTCTCCCCCATATGCTCATAATATTTCAAGATACTCGATATATTATCAAACTTATCTGCCGCAATTAAGGCTTTTAATTGTAACGAACCTTCCCTTGCTCTTTTTATGGTTTGCGTTCGACTTTCATCCCAAGATAAACAGTTGTCTTCCGTATTGCCTAGAACCAATTGTAGGACGTCTCTTCCAAATTCAGTTTCAAGTTCATCTGCTGAAACCATTGTATCTTCAATTACATCATGCAAATAACCTGCTGCCACGACAATTTCGTCCAGCCCTGCTGCATCCAACATTGCAGCAACATTAGTTGGATGATTCATAAATGGTTCTGAATCTAGTTTTCTCACTTGACCTTTATGTGCTTTTTCCGCAAATCGTTTAGCTTGATTAACCAATTCCGAACTCATCATAATTACCACCTATCTTAGAGGAGATACTGATCAATTAATGTAATTAGCTCTGCTATTTCAGGCTTACTCACCTGCGCATCTGCCCCTACCATTTGTCCTTTATGTTTTAAATCATCCGTTATTAAAGAAGAGAAAATAATGACCGGGAGTGCTGATAACTCTTTACGTTCTTTTACTCTTCTCGTTAAATGATGACCATCCATTTGAGGCATCTCAACATCCGTCACCAACAATTGAACATGATCAACAATATTTTGGCCTGTTTCTACTATACCCTCCAAAAAACTCAAGGCATCCTGGCCATTTTCGAAAAACTCGATGCGTTCAAATCCGCCCTCTGTCAAAGTATCATGCAATAATTTTCTTAATAGTGGTGAATCCTCTGCAATCACTATTCTCTTATCAGAGCGTTCACGTTTCCCAAGTTTTTTCACTTGTTGCACATTAATACCTGAATCCGGATTAATTTCCACAACAATTTTCTCAAAATCAAGCAATAAAATCATTTCACCATTCAACTTGATTACACCAATAATTTGGCTCTCCGTTCCTTGGTACATATCCGACGGTTTCTCAATTTGCCCCCAAGAAATACGATGAATTTGTGTGACGCCATGTACATGAAAAACAATTTTTTGCTTATTGAACTCAGCCACAATAAATTTATCCGATTTGGGATTATCTGAAGGGGGAAATCCCAACGCCGTTGCAACATTCACAACAGGTAACACTTCTCCCCTCAGCTCAATAATCCCTTCAACATTGCGGTGTGCTTGAGGTACAATGGTCACAGGAACTGGGTTAATAATTTCTTTGACTTTAATGACGTTAATGCCAAACTTATTATCTCCAATACTGAATTCCACAATTTCTAATTCATTTGTACCACTTTCCAATAAGATTCCCTTTTTGTAGTCCATCAATTTCTCGTCCTTCCCCAAAACAGTAAATTTCCGTTATGTAACCTCATCAACTACAGCTAGGTGTAATTGTTACGCTGATGTAGTACCCCTTTTACTAAATCGAACGTATCTGCCAAACTAAAAATTTGAACACTTCCTGAATGATTGTATCTCAGCACTTATTAAATTGAATGACCTCCACTGAATGCTGTTAAATAAATTTGTATACTGAGAAAGCATCATTTTTGTTAAATAACTTAATTTTGTTTATTTTATCATTTATTACCACGATAGTCTTACAATTTATTCTATTTTTTAAGAAGCTTACGTGAACATAGGATTCATGTAAAAAAAATGATAAGATAAAGAAAACTTGGTTCGAAGAAAAAATCACCTCTTCGAATCATTACGGCATGCATCAAGTATAGAAAGGAAACAAAATTTCTAATCCATGAAGGATCAGCACCATCACACTACGAATTATGGCATCTAGATAGCGGTACATGATGCATTTCTAAAATCGTTGCACCCATCACAGAAAAGGATCAATGAGAGTCTTACTCCCCCCTTAATATGTGATAGAAGAATTGTTTTGAGGAGGAAGAAATCTTGGAGAGCATTAATCCACGTGTCAAAAATATTGAAATATCAGGAATCCGTAAATTCTCTAATCTGGTTGCACCTTACAAAGATGTTATATCCTTAACAATCGGACAACCAGATTTCCCTACACCACTACATATTAAAGAAGCAGCCAAACAAGCAATCGATGATAATTATACCGTTTATTCTCATAATGCCGGCTTTATCGAATTACGGAAAGCAGCATGTGAGTATGTTCACGATAAATATGAGTTGGATTACAACCCTGAAAATGAAGTCATCGTGACGAATGGTGCAAGCGAAGCAATTGACATTAGTTTACGGACAATTCTGACCGAAGGCTGTGAGGTCATTCTCCCGAGCCCTATTTATCCAGGCTATGAACCGATCATCAAACTATGCGGCGCACGCCCTGTATATGCCGACGTAACCGAAAATGGATTCAAACCAACCGCCGATATATTGGAAAAGTATATTACCGCTGAAACACGTTGTATTATTTTATCGTATCCGTCGAATCCAACAGGTGTAACACTGACTAAAAAAGAGCTGCAGGATATCGCTGCGCTCATTAAAGGAAAAAACATCTATATTTTAGCTGATGAGATATATAGTGAACTTGTCTACGATGGTACGCATTGCAGCATTGCTTCTATCCTTAAAGAGCAAAGTATTGTGATTAATGGTTTATCTAAATCTCATTCGATGACTGGTTGGAGAATCGGCTTTCTTTTTGCTCCACAGGTACTTTGCGAACAAATTTTGAAAGTTCATCAATATAACGTCACCTGTGCTTCCTCCATTTCTCAAATGGCTGCCTTAAGTGCGGTAACAACAGGGAAAAATGATGCTATCACGATGAAAGAAGAATATAAGGAGCGCCGGGACTATGTGTACGAAAGGCTAAAAGCAATGAACCTGCAAGTCGTCAAACCAGATGGAGCATTTTATTTCTTAATCAAGCTACCAGAAGGATATGAATCTTCCTTTCATTTTGCCTTAAAACTAGCGCAGGAAGGAAAAGTTGCTGTCGTGCCAGGAAGTGCATTTTCAACTTATGGAGAAGGCTACTTCCGTATTTCTTACGCTTATTCAATGGACAATTTAACGGAAGCACTGAACCGATTGGAGACCTTCCTCCAAGCCTAATACAACTTACGTATTAGTTTAATATCTCGATAACCTTCTTCTTTGTTCGTTGTCGTCACTTGAACTTCCAATAAACAGCCAATTAAAGAGTTGAGTATCTCTTCCAATTCTTTTGTATTTCGTGGTTTTGGAAAGCCTAATTCCTTTAGTTCACGAAGCAAGATATGAAAGCCCGCATTATTTTCTATATGACTGAATTTTGTCGGTAGCTGCATGTGTTCTTCATTCATCAACTGCAGCTGCCACATAATCGGTCTTGCCCCATGTATGGTTTTTTCCCGTGAATACCCTTCCACCTTCACCACGTAGCACCCATCAGACAACTCCAGAAATTTCTCCTCTATATCATCAAATAAACCCATTTGAACGCACCCCCTCCTTCCTATGTATATGAACTTCTTTTTCTTTTAAGCATATATCACTTCATCGCTGACACTTTATAAAATACAAAAAGCTACCCTAGTTCGAGTAGCTTCCACTGTTCAGTCCCAATATTTTCGTAAAGCTTGGGTACCACTTTCACTTTCACCCTTTTGACTGATCGTCTCATACATTTTCTTACTTAAAGATAAGCCTGGTGTTTCCATATCCATTTGATTTGCTTCTTCTAAAGCAATTTGCATATCTTTAATGAAGTGTTTAACAAAGAAACCAGGTGAATAGTCTTCGTTAAGAATACGCGGTGCTAAATTAGATAAACTCCAGCTAGATGCTGCTCCTGTTGAAATGCTTTGTAATACTTTATCTGGTTGCAACCCTGCCTTTTCTGCATACACAATCGCTTCACAAACGCCAATCATGTTTGACGCAATGACAATTTGATTGCACATTTTCGTATGCTGTCCAGAGCCCGCCGGTCCTTGATGAATGATATTCGTACCCATACACTCAAAAATCGGTTTTACCTCATTATAGTCTTCCTCATCGCCACCTACCATGATGGCCAATTTAGCATCTTTTGCACCGATATCTCCACCTGATACAGGGGCATCCAAAGCGTTTACGCCATGTTTTTTTGCTTCATTATATATTTTTTTAGCCAAAGATGGTTTTGACGTCGTCATATCAATTATGTATGTACCTGGTTCAGCATGAGCAATCACCCCATCTTCTCCGAGATAAATCTCTTCTACGTCTTTAGGATAACCAACGATAGAAATGATGACATTTGATTTTTTGGCAAGTTCTTTTGGGGAATTCGCCCATGTTGCCCCAGCGTCCAATAAAGATTGTGCTTTTTCTTTTGTGCGTGTATACACAACTAAAGAATAACCATTATCCATAATATGCTGAGCCATACTTTTCCCCATCACGCCAATACCGATAAAACCAACTACCGTATCTTGATTAATTTGAACCATCGACTACACCTCTTTCAAAAAATCTTCACTCAAAAATATTATATCATAAGGCAATTTTCCATTTTTCATCTAGAGGATAAAATTCCTATTGAAAACAAAAAGGCCGTCACAAGGACGACCTTTTTTAATGATTACTTAACTGCTGCTTTAACAGCTGCAAGTACTTCATCATTTGTTTTCATTTGTAATGCTTTAGCCGCTAATTCTTCCATTTCTGCTTTAGAAAGGTTTTTGATTAGAGAACGTGCTTTAAGAATAGATGTTGCACTCATAGAGAACTCATCCAGTCCTAAACCTAGAAGAAGTGGGATTGCGATTTCATCGCCAGCCATTTCTCCACACATACCTGCCCATTTACCTTCTTTATGCGCTGCATCAATGACTTGTTTTACAAGACGTAAGATTGCAGGGTTATATGGTTGATATAAGTATGAAATTCTTTCATTCATACGGTCAGCAGCCATTGTGTATTGAATTAAGTCATTTGTTCCGATTGAGAAGAAATCAACTTCTGTTGCGAACAAGTCTGCCATAACAGCAGTTGATGGAATTTCCACCATGATTCCTACTTCAATTGAATCACTTACAGAAACACCTTCAGCAACAAGTTTTTCTTTTTCTTCCATTAGTACTGCTTTTGCTTGACGGAATTCATCAAGAGTAGCAATCATCGGGAACATAATTTTTAAGTTTCCGTATGAGCTTGCACGTAATAATGCGCGAAGCTGAGTACGGAACATATCTTGACGGTCAAGACATAAACGAATTGCACGGTATCCTAAGAAAGGATTCATTTCATGCGGTAGGCTTAAGTATGGAAGCTCTTTATCGCCACCGATATCAAGTGTACGAACAACAACCGGTTTGCCGTCAGTCATACCTTCTAGAACTGCTTTGTACGCTTCGAATTGCTCTTCTTCCGTTGGGAAGTTATCGCGACCCATGTATAAGAATTCTGTACGGTATAAACCAACACCTTCACCGCCATTATCCACAACACCTTTAACATCTTTAGGTGTACCGATGTTAGCAACTAACTCTACATGATGGCCATCTTTTGAAACTGTTTTTTCATTAACCAATTTCGCCCACTCAGCTTTTTGTTGCTCATATGCAGCTGCTTTTTGCTCATATTCAGCAATTAATTCTGGTGTTGGGTTAATGTGAACTTGTCCACTTAATCCATCAACAATGATGATGTCACCATTTTGAATCGTTGTAGTCGCTTCTTTTGTACCAACTACTGCCGGGATTTCCATAGAGCGAGCCATAATCGCTGAGTGAGATGTTCTTCCACCGATATCAGTTGTGAAAGCTTTCACATAAGTACGGTTCAACTGAGCCGTATCAGATGGTGTTAAGTCTTCAGCAACAACGATTACTTCTTCTGTAACCATGCTTGGGTTAGGAATTTGAACACCAAGTAAGTGTGCAAGCACACGTTTCGTTACGTCACGAATGTCCGCTGCTCTTTCTTTCATATATTCGTTATCCATTGATTCGAACATAGTCACGAACATATCAGCCGTTTCTTTAAGAGCTACTTCTGCATTCACATTTTCACTTTTAATTTTGTCTTCGATCGGTCCTAATAGTTCAGGGTCACTTAAAACTAACAAGTGTGCTTCAAAGATCGCCGCTTTATCAGCGCCCAGCTCTGTATGTGCACGTTCTTTAATTGCTTCAAGTTCAGACTTGGAAGTAGCTACTGCTGTTTGAAAGCGGCTTACTTCTTCCTCTGTATTTGCGATATCTTTTTTATTTACAGTTAGATCTGGCTCAATCAAACGGTATGCTTTAGCTATTGCAATACCATTTGATGCTGCAATACCATTTAACATTGTAGTCATTATTCAGCTAGACCTTCTTTGTTTAAAGTCTCAGTTAAAGCGTTGATTGCGTCAGCAGCATCGCTTCCTTCAGCAGAAATAGTGATTTCAGCTCCTTGACCGATACCTAAGCTCATAACGCCCATGATTGATTTTAAGTTTACTTTTTTACCGTTATACTCAAGGTTAATATCTGATTCGAATTTACCAGCTGCTTGTACTAATAAAGTTGCTGGACGTGCGTGAATTCCTGAATCTGCGATTACTTTAAATGTTTTTTCCATATTTATCCTAACTCCTTCTTAAACGAAATGTCTTTATGAGAACTGTTGTCGATTAAATAACTCACTACTTTCTAGCATATCCACAAATGGACATTCCTATGTAGCTTTTGTACTTTTCGTACTTGTTAAGGGCTTTCAGAAATACTGGTTAAGGGTTTTCATAAGTTTCAGTAAAATAGTTTTCTTACATGAATTTTCCCAACACGCTATACGCTTATACACGTATTAAAATACTTGTTTCTTTCAACTTTGAAAAAGTATTTCTTTCTGAAAGTCTGACAACATACATCCTACACCAAAAAATAATAGCATTACAAACTGTATCATACAATCATTTTTTTAAAGATATGTATTGGAAAAATAAACAAACCTTGTGATAGAGCATAAAATACTGAGAAAGCTCATACAATTTCTGTTTTTATCCGCGTTCTTTCCGAAAGTTTATCTGCTACATCAATTATTACAGCCACTAATCCTGATATAGACAGCATTAGAATTGGAATGGAGCATTCTCCCTTTAGTTATTTACGAAAATCTCCTTTTTATGCATCGCGTTCCCTCTTTCAAATATGCATACGACGAACTGCTCATTGGTTAACTTCGTTCTTCCTGCATATATTTATAACTGGTAATGCCTCCATGCTTGGCTATACCCTGAAAATGTTTGAAATCGGCCCTGTTCACTAATTGCTCTCTAAACACTAAAAAATCCTCTTTTTGAACGGTAACTTCCGACAATTGACCATCCTTCAATTTATCTAAAAGTTCATTTGCTAATTCTTTATTCATCTTCGCACCTCTTTATCACAAAGAAAATAGAAGCAATCGCTTACTTCCATTTTGAATTATACTACTAATTGCTGAAATAGTATCAAACAATCATTCCGGGTTGTATAAGCGTCTGCTCACTATTTTGTTTCACCTCTTTCGGCAGGCGCCGTAAATAGAAATAAAAAACACATTTTGAATAATCCTTCACAGAGATATTTTCATAGTTTCGCTCACAATTTAATTCACTATACATCGTACTAATCATCTATTTCCTATAAAAAATTGTAAAAATAAGTCTTATATTTTCACAAAAACCTCTTTACGTTTTATTTAAAATAGTGCAAACTGTAAGATATATTTATAAAAATTCGTTAATATAAAAAGTTTCAAATTGTTAATCAGAAATTCATACGAGCAAACTGTTTTAAAGAGATAAACTAAAGAATGCTAAAGGTGTGATAATGATGAAGATAGCGAAAATTGGTAATTTAATTGAATTTAGAGGTGGCTTACAAGGCATAGTCGAAAAAGTTAATGAAAACTCTGTGATCGTTGATTTGACGTACATGGATAACTATCGTGACCTTGAGTTAGAACAAAAAACAGTGGTTAACCATAAAAACTATAAAATTATTGAAACTCCATAACCATACACAACGATTCACTGTAAGTTTTTAATCGTCCAACCTAATTGGTTTGTGTATTTATAATTTCAAATTACCGTAAACGTTGATTATTTGCGAATAAAGCAGTACAAAAAGAATCGGTGTATCTTTTCCGATTCTTTTTTATTATATGTTGTAATATCCGCGTTTTTAAAATACAATAACTACTGTTATATCGGTTATACAAAAATAGGAGGGTATTTACACGAATGAAACCATATACCTTAAATGTGCGATTAATACTTGGAATAGTATGTGCACATTTTTTAATATACTTATCCTTTCACTTTACTAGTGTTTTCTGGTATTTGTATACAGCAGCTATCCTATTTTGCATATGCTACGCGGTAGGGATCGGAAAACTAACGACTGCTCACAATCAAACCACTTTCAAAAATATTCTACTTGGTGTCCTCTCAGGAATAGGAATTTTCGGATTATTCTACGTAGGCACTTTGTTGATTGATTTCTTCCATTTCAAGGCTTTAACGAAAGATATAACGCAACTATACAAAACATATAGTCCTGAATTGCTTTTCCACTATATCGTACTATTTATCTTTATCATTCCTGGTGAAGAAATTTTTTGGCGGGGATATGTTCAAACAAAAATCGATAAAATGTTCAAGGCAACCGTTGCCGTCCCTTTAGCTGTTCTTATGTACGCCCTTCCGCTTGTTTATTCAGGAAATAATGCACTTATCTTGGCTGGGGTTGTGGCCGGACTTGCTTGGTCGCTTTTATATCAATGGAAAAAGAGCCTTTCGTTAGTCATCGCCTCACATTTAGCTTTTGACTTGCTACTACTGATCATTTTTCCATTAATTTAATAAACAGATTAAACAAAGGAGCATCCATGAAAGACAGCATGAGATTGCTCCTTATTTTTCATATAGTGGTTTTTTTGGCATTCGTCATATATTCGTCACTATAATCAAAAATTTGTCATATCTAATAGGCGCTTTTTCACTCGCAATTCATCTGTACATATGAAATACTTACAAATAAGAGCTACATACGAAATGGAGGTAAAATCATGAAACAATTTATCGTCATAATTTCCATGTTAAGTGTATTACTACTCGCTGCTTGTGGTGGAAAAATAACATCAAGCGAAGAACAAAACAACAATACAAATACATCAGAAGACGTTAATGCTAATACATCTACTGAAAAAGAGCCAACCTTAAGTGAAACAATCAATACAAAAGAAGAACAAGTGTTAACATATCAACTACATAATGAAACGATTAAAGAAACTGCTACACTAACAAATAGCGATAATCAAGGTTACTCCATGTATGTCTTACCCAGCTTTACATTAACGGGAGAAGAACCACGAAAGGATTCGTTATTCCTAACAGACGCTGACTATATTTCAATGAGAATCGAATTATTGGGAGATAATCCTGATTGGGAACAATATGAACAAAATATTCCAATCGAATTAGAGTATTTTAATACTGACATTACAAATCCGACAGACCATTCCCTTCAAATGGACAACGCCTCCATTTATGAAGCAAGTAACGGTGAAGAAACGGTCACAATCTATTTAGTGAAAAATGAAAACCAACCTATGAAACTGACAATTTTCACAAGAGCAGATGAAGATTATCGAAGTGCTTTTGTTGAAATGGCCAAAACTATTCAAGTCAATCAATAATTCAAACACTCAACCTCTAGGTCACATTCCTAGAGGTTTTTTTATCCCGTTTAACAGCCATTCGATTGGTTCATCTAATGCTTGATTAAGAATGAAGAAAAAAACAGCAACGAAAGATTCATTCTATGGAAAATTAGTTGCGATTTTTTTTAAAGAACAGCAATACCATAAATAATAAACTAATATAACCGAATAGCGGATACAAAAATGACAACAATTTACTGTATGGGATGACACTGATAAAAAAAGCTGTAAATAAAATAATCATATAAATGCTCGCACTGTTCAAATGCACATATGCCTGAATTTGCCTCTCTAATCCAAAGGCATTCCCAATTAACGAAGTGAAGATTTCCCCATATATAACAAAAATAAAAATCCAATAAATCGGAGAAACCATATTTTTCATCAATTCAGCACTAGGGATATCATATTGCATGACATTAGGGAGAGTCATCAACGACAGATGACTACTTAACAATATTAACGTCAAACAAATCCCCCCCATTATCCCTCCTCTTTTGATAATCACCGGATCCTTGATTTCCGTTGCTACAGGTACAAGTACAGCTTGTGCAAGAGCCAAATTGAACGCACTATATAAAAACGGAGAAACTACAGTTCTCCAATTAACGAAATCAACTGGCGTATAAAAGAAACTTTCCACGAAAAGAGGATGTTTAACCGCTTGGAAAAATAATAAAAAACTAAAAAAAACCATCATCGGAACAACAATCATATTAATGGCAAACAATCCCCGAATTCCACAAAACAAAATAAATAAGGCTACGAATATGGTAATGGCCACACCCAGCACTTTAGTCAATCCAACTTGTTCCTCAAAGACCGCCCCCGCACCTGACAGCATAACGGCCGTTACCCCGAACAGCATCAAAATAAAAATAAAATTAATGAACACGCCCCATTTATCACCGAACAAATGTAAATTGATTTCTTCGTACGATTTTGCCTCTATGGAAACGGCGAGCATCATTACTTTAGTTCCTAGAAAGATAAATAAATAACCCGCCAATAAAATGCCGAGAAAGCCATAAAAACCGTATTTCGTAAAGAACTCAACAATTTCTCTTCCAGTTGCAAAGCCAGCACCTACAATCGTCCCTACGTACACCGCCGCTATTTGGATAGAACCTGATAATCTAGCTTGCATGCTCGTCCCTCCTCACTTCAGTATATGAAACGAGCCTAGAAAATAGACAAGTTAATTCAAAGGACGTCTCAAACAATCGCAGCATAAGATATTCATGAAAACAGTACGGGACTTCATAAGTAAGTATAGTCACTAATAGTATCTTATTTTAACTAGCTACTTGTATTTTTTGATATACTTATCAAGACGTTTTTATTTGCTACATTTTTCTTTTTTCGAAAGCTGTTTTCTAAAAAAGTGTTGTTTTTATACAAGGTTTAGAGAATAAAACTAGTTGATGAAACGGTTGATTGGAGCGTAAGGGACGAGACTCCTGCAGGAGCAGCAGAACAGGTAAGCCCCGCAGAAAGCGAACATCCTAGAGCAAAATACAATCTATACATACTATTTGTTAATAGGCAACAAAGTTTGCGAAAACAACCTTTTTCGAAACAACGCTACCAAATAAATTATTTAAAGAGAGTGTCAAAATGAAGCTATTTCGAACTAATATCTATTTATATGTAGTCATTATCATTATCCCTACCATCTTGGCTACATTCATGTATAGACAATATTTAGAGCATCAAGGATGGGATCGTATCCAAAACGAAACACAAGAACTTGGGAGATGGCAACAGCAGTATATAGAGACACTAATCAAGGAAACTGTCAAAAGCTTGGATATACTTTCCATATTACCAGTGGATATTATGGAACAACAAGATGAAATCACGCAATTACTTATCAAAACAAAAAAATCCGATAAAAGATTCAGCGAACTTTATTTAGTCGATAAAAATGGCGTCGTCCAAACAGGTACAACAGATATCTATAATAATATCAAAATAAGAAGTAGCTACATGGATTCATGTGTGAAATTCAAGAAAGCGGTTGTCGCATTCAAAAAGAATGAAAAATTTAAGAAAGAAGATTTTATCTACGTCTGTAAGCCCATTATGCCAGATAAACAAACCATTGACGGCTTTTTATTTGCAGAAATTCAAGTGGATTACATTAAAAACCTATTGGAACTACTGACACCTAATGCCACATCGATTCTTATCGATGAAAAAAACCAAGTCATTTTCACCTTAAATGAGCATCTTCAGCACGGTGAGCTTGAATATGCTATTCCATTTGAAGACTTGCCATGGACTATACACATTGATAATACCAATCAGGACATCAACATTAATTCGGTTGCTCTTTTGAAGTTTGTGATTCTTTTTCTGATTATCACTCACCTCATTTTTTTGGCCGTACAATACATCTTATTGAAAAGGGATGCGAATAGACGAAGAAAAATACATGAAAATCAAAAATTAAAAATGCTTGGGACACTCGCTGCAACAACTGCACACGAAATTAAAAATCCATTGACGGGAATAAAAGGGCTTGTGCAATTACTGAATGAAAAATACAAAGACACACAAGATCAAATGTATTTCTCCGTCATTCAAACAGAAATAACAAGAATTAACGAAATCGTCAATCAATTTTTAGTTCTCGGCAAACCGAGCGTACAAGAAAATCAACTAGTGGATTTAAATGAAGTGATGAAAGAGTTGCAACCTTTACTGGAAAGTGAAGCCTCCGATCGACAGTTGACGGTTCATTTCGTTTACAATACGGGGCCTTTACTAGTACTGTGCGCGAAAGATCAAATAAAACAAGTGATTTTAAATATTGTCAAAAATAGCTTTGATGCCTCTCCGAAAGGAACTGAAATTTTGGTTTCCCTTTATCAAGAATACAAAAAAGCCATCATTTTCGTACAGGATAACGGGACAGGCATGTCAAAAGAAACGTTACAGCAAATATTCGAGCCATTTTTCACAACTAAAAGTACAGGGACTGGCCTGGGTCTGTACGTTTGTAAAAGAATACTTACTTTATACGAAGGGGAATTGTCCATCTGCAGCGAATTGAATAAAGGAACAGATGTAGAAATTATCTTACCTGTCCGTTCCATCTCGGAGTAATTACAGCGCTGATTTAACTAGGAAGCAGAGAGAAAATCGTGCCGTCTGCCTCAAACTCTAATGGCATTCATCTGTCCCTTTCAGTCATGTGACACTTTTATTCAATGCAGTTAAATCAATGGCTAGTTAATGAATTAGGAGAAAAAAATGCAGAATGTAAATCAAAAAGTTCAAACAGCCAGCCAGGCTAATCAGACCATGTTTAAATTTTTAATTATTATGGGGCTGTGTCATTTATTAAATGACACATTACAAGCTGTAGTCCCTGCCATGTTTCCCATTTTGAAGGCTGATTTATCGCTAACATATACACAGCTTGGCTTTATCGCCTTTTCTTTGAACATGGTCTCTTCTGTTATGCAACCGATTATCGGTTGGTATTCGGATAAAAAACCAATGCCTTATGCTTTGCCAGTTGCCATGATTAGCACTATGTGCGGAATGATATTATTAGCCATTGCACCTAATTATCCACTTATTATCCTTTCAGTCATGTTTATCGGCATCGGTTCGGCCATTTTTCATCCTGAAGGATCACGTGTTGCCTTCATGGCCGCAGGAACACGCAGAGGGTTGGCACAATCGATTTATCAAGTCGGGGGGAATACCGGTCAAGCACTTGCCCCGCTTATCACAGCACTTGTTTTATTGCCGCTCGGTCAAATCGGCGGGCTGACATTCGCTCCGCTAGCTCTTATCGCCAGTTTATTACTCTTTTATATCGCCAAATGGTATGCGCAGCAAATCAAACAGCAGGTTAAGAAGAAAAAACAAATCGGCAAACAATCGGTCTTCACCAAACAAATTTTGGGGGCCTTAGGCATCATTCTTTTTCTTATATTTGCCCGTTCCTGGTATATTTCAACCATGACGAATTTTTTTCATTTTTACCTTATGGAGCAATATGATTTCCCCATCCACTTAGCTCAAATATACATCTTTGTATTTTTGGCTGCAGGTGCAATTGGAACGTTTTTCGGGGGACCACTGGCCGACCGTTTCGGAAAGAAAGTAATCATCGTAGGTTCCATGCTGATCTCAGCACCTTTAACGATTGTATTACCATATGTACCTTCTTTTATAGCTATTCTTCTTTTGTTTTTAATCGGCGCTATTTTAATGTCTAGCTTCTCAGTAACGGTTATTTACGCACAAGAGCTTGTTCCTGACAAAATCGGGACTATGTCCGGTTTAACGGTTGGTCTTGCTTTCGGAATGGGGGCCATTGGATCGGTGGCAATCGGCAGTCTGGCCGATTCAATCGGATTAACCTTAACCATCCAGCTAGCAGGGGTTCTTCCGTTACTTGGACTATTAAGTTTCTTTCTGCCATCCGATCAATCATTGCAAGAACTGCATACATCCTAATCCAAATAGGCAACTTGAATTCGTTTCGGCAAATTCAAGTTGCCTATTAAAAGTCTGAGAAAGGTAGAAAAATGAAGACTTATGCACATATCCATCAGAAGCTTCAATGGATTTAGAAAATGATTGGCTTATAGAATAATGAAAAGCTTGTCTAATAAAAAAACATATTTTCCGATAAAAAGAAATATACTGCTAATACAATGTTTTCCTCATAAATCATTGTATTTTTTATTCTGTTTGAACTGACCATAATACTCTTAGGAGGATGTCCAGAAAGGCCATTCCTATCAACATTTTCAAGAGAATATCTTTCTTGCTGTACGCTTTCCTTAACCGACCGGTGTATTATAGGAGTTTATCTAGTTTCAATAGATTATTAGTTAACTATAGAATGGAGAAAGGTATGAATACAGTATTAATTGGCAGTATATTTTCCGCTTTGTCGACAGGACTTGGTGCCCTTATAATCTTATTCGTTTCAAAATCGATCACACATCGTTTTAAGGATGTCTTGCTGGCCTTTACAGCCGGCATCATGATGGCAGCGTGTATGCTAGGATTAATACCGGAGGCACTTGCAAAGGGCGGTTTTGTTCCGCTATGCATTGGAATCTATTTTGGGGTAATCACCTTAACCTCCTTAGAGAAACATATTCCACATATAGATTTACAGCATTCTGCACGCAATGTCCAATTCGATGAAAAGGCGTTGCTAGTCATTTCCGCCATTACCTTGCACAATATTCCAGAAGGACTATCTGTTGGAGTAAGTTATGCTTCCTCTGCTGAAGAAACCGGAGCTTTAATCGCTTTTGCCATCGGCCTCCAAAATATACCGGAAGGTTTTCTCGTTGCACTCTTTTTATTTAATCAGCATGTTAGTAGAGTAAAAGCATTTATCATCGCCACATTAACCGGATCAATTGAGATTATTACTTCACTGATTGGATATTCTTTAACTTCTTACGTACATAATTTGGTTCCGTTTGGACTAGCTTTTGCCGCTGGATCTATGCTATTTATCATTTACAAAGAATTAATACCAGAAAGCCATGGTGACGGAAATGAACGAGCCGCCACTTATTCCTTCATCATCGGTTTACTCGTCATGATTTTGTTTTTGGGCACATAAGAAATAAGGCTGAATATAGGATTAATGCCAGCCTCCTGTCAGCCTTCATGCATCATATTCACTTTCACCAAAATCATTTCAACACTCTATATGTTGATTTTTGACCATTCCTTTTCACTACATAAAAATTCATCCGTTGCCGATTGCTCTTCATTTGAACATTAAAATATTCATTAATCAATTTATCCAAATCCTGACTATTCTTAATGGTCAGTTCATGATTTAATCCATAATGATTAGCGACAAACAACATCTCCTCTCTTTTACACTGAATTTCCCAGTTAATGTCCTCTATTTTTCTCTCTTTCATTTTGTTTCACTATTCCTCCCTCTATATGAAACTAAATAGTGTATAATGAATTATTACAAATTTTACAAAAATTGTAAATACATTCGCAAATGTAGACAAATTAATCACATTTCCTGCATAATCCTTCCTTCAATTCTGCATCTTTCGACACTAATAAACATAAAATGATTCAATCTAGCAAATACTATTTTCCGCTCCAATTTTATGAAAATAATAAATGAAACAGGATAAAATAAAAACAAAAAACTGGTTAACGGCATCCGATAGAAATTTTCCACTTCCACAAGTGATAAACTACTATACATACTCTTAACGGAATGCCATTAAAACCAGTTAGTTAAAATAACCTTATTCGTTTTTCGAATGAAGAAGAGGCAAATACACTGTGAAGACCGTCCCCACACCGACCTCACTTTCCACTTCAATCCAACCATTATGCTCCTCAATAATTTTGTACGTAACCATTAATCCTAGACCTGTCCCTCGGTCTTTGGTCGTATAGAAAGGTTCACCGAGCTTTTTCAACTTCTCTTTCGGTATACCGACTCCTACATCCGCAATAGAAACCTTCACGTACTCTTCTTCATGACGTTCTGTCTGAATTGTAATAATGCCCCCATCACTCATTGACTCAAATGCATTTTTTAAAATATTAATAAATACTTGCTTTAATTGATTCGGTTCACAATATAAGTATAATGTTTCCTCTGATAAAATCGTATGTATGATAATATTATGTAAGCTTGATTCTCCAACTAACAAGTCAACCGTTTCTTTCACAATGACATTGATATTTTTCTCTTCATGGTGAATGACCTGAGGCTTCGCTAAAAATAAAAATTCTGTCACAATAGTATCAATTCGTTTCAATTCAGAAGTGATGATACTGAAGTAATCTGAAAAGTCTTCTTTCACACTACTTTCTAACAATTGAATAAATCCTTTTAATGCTGTCATCGGATTTCTTATTTCATGAGCAATCCCGGCAGCGAGTTCTCCAACGACCGAAAGTGTATCCGACTTACGTAATTGTTCCTGCAATTTCAGTTTTTCCGTTACATCTTTGAAAACAGTTAAATTCATATCATTAAGTAAATTTCTTTTTGTCGAAAACTCAATATATTTGATTGTCCCATCCCTAAATTTGATGGGGAGTGTTTCTTCGACATCCTGCCTCTCTATTTTCCGAAGCATATTCTCCATTGCTTGCCGAGATTCCGGAATTTGATCCAATACTTGCCCAATCGTGACAGATTGAATTTTTCTTTTGGGACAAGAGATGATGTTGGCACCGACTTCATTTATATCAATGATATAATCATCTTTCCACAAAATAAGCCCTTCAGTCAATTCTTCGAAGATTTTCCGGAAATGGTTCTCACTATTTCGTAGCTTCAGCTCCATCTCATGTCTTTCCGTCACATTTCTCACAATCGTCACATGCAAATTCGTCTCTTCGACCTTTTTGATTGTGAATTCAAGATATTTTTTTTGACCATTTGCCATTATGAAAAAAAGTTCGTCTCTGACAGCACCTGTTTGCAGCAGTTTCTTCTTCACTGATTGAAAGCGCTCATCTTTCTCACTAATGAAGCTAAATAATTCCTTGCCTACTAATTTCTCTTTTCGTATTTCAAAAATTTTACCGGCACTTCTATTTGCTTCTAAAATTATACCTTGATCATCCGATAAAATAATCCCATCGATTGCTTCTCCAACAATATGAGTAAACATTTCTTCTCGTTTTTTCAATTCTTGCTTAATCAATGTCTTCTCTGTAATATCTTTAAAGACCGTGATTAATTGATAATTGTACTTATTCAAATACATATTATACTCAAAGAAATAAGAACGACCTTCTATCAATAGTTCCACAATACCGGACACTTTTTCAACTTCCAATAACGCTTCCCATGATTTTTCCCAATTGCGCCTTGCTGAGATACTTAAGAAGTCCGTAAATTGGCTACCTATAAAAAGATCTTTTTCTAAACCGATTTTGGCTAAAAAGGCTTCATTCACATCCAAAACTTGTCCATCTTGATCCAATGTGAGAATGCCGTCTGTCGTTTTCGAAAATAAATCTTGGAACATTTGTGTTGAAATAGTATAGTCTTTCTCATTCTTTTTAAAAATAGTCACATCCATGAAGGTGAAAAAATATGCTTCGTCATTGTAAATAACATCATATTTCACATAAACGAAATTTCCTGAATGATTATTCAGCAACAGTTCACCTACATGTCCTTTCCCCTCCTGGATAAGCGTCAGATGTCTTTGTATATCTTCGTTTGATACATATGTAAGAAAATCAAAAAGAGTTCTATTAACCCCAAATTCCAAACTGATATCCAGTAATTCACAAGCGCTGTTGTTCATATCGATAATATTTAAATCATTATCTGTAATAATTAACGCTTGATTGGCCGCATTAAAGAAAAAGTTGTACATTTCAAGTACTTGCGTTTTCTTCAGTTCCTCTGTTAGGTTAGATAACTGAATATCCTCTTGTTTCATTCATTTTCCCCCCAAACCCCCATAAAAGAGTGCATCCTACTCAATTCTACATTAATTGTCGAAAATCCTATTAATAAAATGAATTTTTTGTCTTTTTTTGCCACTTATTATTTCACATAGTATACGTACTAACAAATCGGGAAAGAAATCAACTTTAATAAACGCTAGCGCAAAGTCCCTCTCAATATCGCACTATTTTTAGATAAGTTTTCCAAAAATATCGTACCTCTTTCGCCAAAAAAAGGCTACTCCGAACAATCAACTTGTT
Organism: Bacillus sp. (in: firmicutes); assembly: GCA_051873995.1. Taxonomy (GTDB): domain Bacteria; phylum Bacillota; class Bacilli; order Bacillales; family DSM-1321; genus Bacillus_AD. Next base: position 11,437 of record JBJEFL010000102.1, on the reverse strand, counting down.
CGAAATAGCCTTTTTTTATCTTTTATAAAAGAGGATGTTCATGTTTAGCTAACAACCGTTGCCATCTACGCTCAACTTCTTCCTCAAACTCTTTTAGCATCTGTTCATTTTCTGGTTTCAATAAATGTTTACTTTTCCCCATATATGCCAACCAGTCTTTAAGTGGAATACGTTTGTTTCTCGTCTCCGGATTATGCGTAATCGTTGTTACCCCTCGTTCTACTTCATAGAGAGGGAAGAAACATGAATTAACAGCCGCTTCCATGATCGCATTCCCGTAACGCTCTTCCGATTTCCAGTTCAATGGACACGTAATGAGAATTTTACCGTATACTGTTCCGACATTTTGAGCGTACCATTGAGCTTTAGCCGCTTTTTTCACTAAATCCTGCGGAAAAGCTTCGCTGCCGGTAAAGACGTAGGAAATATTCGTACTAGCCATAATTTGTGCTGTATCTTTATGGTGGAACGCTTTCCCTTGCTCTGTTTTTCCGACGCCTGTTGTGCTCGTCATGTGACCAAATGGTGTAGAATATGACATTTGGGAACCTGTATTCATATAACCTTCATTATCATACTCAAGCATGATGACTTTATGGTTACGAAGGGCCGTCCCAATTGCTGAACCCATCCCGATATCCATTCCACCATCTCCTGTGATCATGACAAAAGTTACATCATCACTCACTTCAATTTCACCACGGCGCTGCAATTCCAAGAAAGCTTCAACCGTCCCCGAAAGAGTAGCTGGTCCATTTTGGAATAAATTATGAATTGTTGTCTGTTTGTGAGATGAGTGAGGATATGCCGTTGTCGTCACATATGCACAGCCTGTTTGGAAAAGAACCACTACATCTCCTTCAATTCCTTTAAAGAATAATTCTAGCCCTGTGAAGATTCCACATCCAGGACAAGCCCCATGCCCAGATGCAAGACGCTTCGGCTTCGCTGTTAGCGCACGTAAAGGTGGTATGCGCACTTTTAACTTACCGCTTTCTTCATCTTGCTCTACTTTGATTAGACCTGTCTTGAAAACATCACCATGCATCGGTTCAATTACAGGCTGAAGAGCTTTCTCCGGATTTCCCGCTTGGCGCCCAAAATAATCAAATGGCACTTTCGCTTCTCCTTGATTCATTGCTTCAATAGCCAGATTGAAAAACTCTAAAGCTTCCTCAGGATAAAAGTCCTTACCACCTAAACCAAATACGCGGCTTAATACAATCGTGTCACTTTCTTTATCATCTTGAAGGGCAGATTTCACTTCATGCGTTAAATTCGGTCCATGCCCGCCGTAAGAATCCGCTCTTTCACCGACCAATAAAGCTTTAACCCCTTTTAAAGCTTTACGGATGTCTTCAGCTGGGAAAGGTCGAATGATATTGGGACTAATTACACCTGCTTTAATGCCTTTTTTACGCAATGTATCCACAGCATCCTTCGCTGTTTCCGCTGCTGAGTTCAATAAAAACAGCGCAACTTCAGCATCTTCCATCATATACGTATCCAACACTTCATATTTTCGTCCGGAAATGCTTTCATACTCTCTAGCCACTTCTTTGTACACATCATAAGCTGCATACATCGCTTCTGATTGTTGGTAATGATTATTCAATAAATCATCACCATTCATATGCGCACCGATTGTAACAGGTTTCTTCGGATCACGTACAAAATGATACTCTGTAGAAGCAGGTCCAACGAAGTCTTGAACCGTTTGACGATCTTCAAAATAATGCACAATTCGTTTTTGATGGGATGTAAAGAATCCATCGTATGCAACGATAACAGGCAGACGAACCTTCGAATGTTCCGCAATTTTCAGTGCCATTAAGTTCATATCATAAACAGCTTGAGGTGTTCTGGCCGTTAAAATGACCCAGCCAGTATTTAAAGCGAAATAAAGGTCGGAATGATCGCCGCGAATGTCAAGCGGACCACTGATAGAACGCGTAACCAAATTCATGACCATCGGAAATCTTGTTCCGGATTGAACCGGTAATTGCTCCAACATATACATAAGTCCATTCGCACTTGTAGCATTGAATACACGTGCACCTGTCACGGCAGCACCGTAACAAATACCCGCTGAACCATGTTCTCCATCAGCAGCAATTAATTGAATATCATGCTGTCCTCTAGCTTTCATCGCATCCAATAGCTGTGCAATTTCCGTTGAAGGCGTAATCGGAAAATATCCCATAACATGATAATTAATTTGTGCAGCTGCCAAAGCGGCCATTTCATTACCCGATTCAAAAGTGGTTAACTGAATAGGTGCACATACATCTTGTTTCATATCAATCATTATTTAACGCCTCCTGTAATATAAGGAAAATGTTGTTTAACTGTATGTTCCTCTGCATACCCCAACACTTCTCTCATATCTGTTAATGAACCTGTCGGACAAGCCTCGACACATTTCAAGCAACCTTTACAATATTGATAATCAATGCCTTGCAAGAACATGTTTTTGCGTCCTCTTTTGTCTTCTCCTTCTTCCCAAACAAAACAAAAATCAGGGCAAACACTGTCACACTGTGCACAGTGAATGCATGTTTCACTATTGAAAGATGGCAAAAAACCTTGTCTTGAGGCACTAACGTCCTTTAGGATACTGTTTGCCTGCGCAGTCATTACCCCGCCAAGCAATTGTGTTTCATATCCTAATGACGTATGTGAGCGAACTAAAGGTTTAAATTCAACGACTTCTTTTTGTTTATACGTTTTAAAAGTAACCTCATTATATCCGCGATCAAATGTTCTAATATTGGATTCCACCAAATGAGGATATTTCTTTTCAAATGTTTTTCGAATAACATTACGCATATCATCCGGATTCAAGAAATCACAAATTCTAAATAAAGCACCTAACATGGCTGTATTCACCTTTGTCTTCTCTTCTACAGCAATGCCAAGTGCATCAACAATCGCCAATGTACCGGCGTGCATTCTTAAATCCTTTTTCACATCATCAAATTCCCGTGTAGAATTGACCAAAACAATGCCGTTAGGGCGCAAGCCTTGAACGACGTCAACCATTTTATATAAAGCTTCATGGAATACCCCAATTACATGAGGCTCCTCAATTGGACTATGATCTCGGATTTCAACTTCCGGATTACAAAAACGAATGAAGCTTTTTACTGGTGAACCTTTTTTCTCCGATCCATATGAAGAAAAATTACATCCATTTAATCCAAGACCTAAAACCCCAGCTTCAGCCAACATTTTCCCCGCTAAATTGGCACCCAGTCCCCCGATTGACTCTAAACGTATTTCAAAAAAACCTAACTCATTCTTTTGTGGTAACAAAGACATTCTCTCCCCTCCTGACAACATGGAACAACAGATAAAAATTTTATATGCATATCATTTTAATCATTGTAGAAAAAAATAAGCCCACTATGTGTGACAAATTCCAAAATCTTATCATTTTTATATTACAGTTAGAATATTCTTTTATATATCCAATATTATCAACGCATATTTTAGATACTTATATATATAACAGGAATTTATGAAATTTAATACAGGTGATTATTGTCAAATCCCCATACAGAATAAACACGCTTTTTACATTTTCCTTTTATAATTACACCCTCCTAAAATATAGGTTCTTCCCAACGAGCAACGCGTCTCTCCTCAAGTGCACTTCATGTTTGAAAATAGCAAGATTGTGATAGAATACAAACATCTTTGTGTCGAAAGGGGCAACACTTTCATATGAAAACAGTATTAGCAACATTAAATGCCAAATTTATTCATACAAGCCTATCAATCCGCTATTTAAAAGCATATGCAGAACCTAATTATGCAATCGAATTAGCCGAGTATACGATTAAAGATCCCATCCTTAATATTGTGACGGACTTATATCAACGACAACCGGATGTAATCGGCTTCAGTTGTTACATATGGAATATCGAAGAAACGATTAAAGTCACTTCTTTATTGAAAAAAATCATGCCGGAAATTGTCATTATTCTTGGCGGACCGGAAGTGACGTATGATGTCGACGAATGGTTGGATCGACTTTCTACTGTTGATTACATCGTGATTGGAGAAGGGGAAGCCACTTTCAAGCAACTTCTTACTTATTTGGATGGGAAAGAGCAACTTGAAAACATTGGTGGTATTGCTTATAAAGAAAACGGAAAAAAAGTCATCCAACCTCAAAGAAGTAAAGTTGACTTAAAGAGCATTCCATCACCCTATCGTTTTCCAGAAGACCAAGAGGACTTATCCAAACGTGTTGTCTATGTAGAAACAAGTCGCGGATGCCCGTTCAATTGTCAATTTTGCTTATCTTCTATAGAAGTAGGCGTGCGTTATTTTAACCGTGAACAAATTAAAGACGATATTCGCTACTTACTGAAGCACGGTGCCAAAACGATCAAATTTGTTGATCGAACCTTTAACATCAGCCGTAGTTACGCCATGGAGATGTTCCAATTTCTCATTGATGAACATGTTCCCGGTTCCGTCTTTCAATTCGAAATCACCGCGGATATCATGAGACCGGAAGTGATTCAATTTCTGAACGACAATGCACCAGCAGGTTTATTCCGTTTTGAAATCGGTGTGCAGTCAACCAATGATTACACCAATGAATTAGTAAAACGTAAACAAAATTTCGAAAAGCTCACCCGGACAGTGACAATGGTAAAGGATGGAGGTAAAATAGATCAGCATTTAGATTTAATTGCCGGACTACCGGAAGAAAATTATGATTCTTTCAAAAAAACCTTTAACGATGTATTCGCTCTTCAACCAGAGGAATTACAGCTAGGTTTTCTTAAGATGCTACGTGGTACCGGATTGCGTATCATGAGCAAAAAATATGGCTATGTATACAGCGATTACGCGCCATATGAAATTGTCTCTAACAATGTCCTTTCTTTTTCAGACATTGTAAAAATCAAACAAGTCGAAGACGTATTGGAAAAGTATTGGAATGATCACCGCATGGACCGAACACTTAATTATTTAACAGAGGACGTGTTCCCCACACCTTTTGATTTCTTTCAAGATTTCGGTACTTTTTGGGAGCAAAATGGTTGGTCAAAAATTGGCCATCAATTAGAAGATTTATTCAAACGATTAGCATTATTTTTAGAGAAATTAGAATTGAATAACAAAGATGCCATTATCGACCGAATGAAATATGATTATTTATCACACTCCCGATTTAAGCCACGGAAGCCGTGGTGGGACACTTCTACTCTATCGCAAGAAGAAAAATCAGCCATTTTCAAATCATTGGCTGATGACCCGACTATACTTGGGGAAGAATTTGCTTCTTTTCATCTAAAAGAGCGCGATTTGCATAAGCATACCGTACTCGACAAGTTGACAAGCGACATACATCAGCATCAAAATAGTGCACCACAAATTATCTTATGCTATTTCGATCCTGCAGGCAGTGGCAGTCGAATTTTCACAATTGATGAACAAAAATTACCATTAAACCTTTGATGTCACAAAAAATTCATAACTTCAATCATTACATAAAAACTGTGCAAATAGGACTTTTTGCTCAGTTTTTATGTGTTTTCAACACATTTTCACCGCATTCTTCATGGTTTTTTCTCATTTGTAATTATTTCACAAAACTATATTTATCACTGTTTTCAATGTATTTACCTAATACACATAACTTTTTTTGGATTTTTTTACATTTTATTACTTCACTAAAATAACATAAGTCTGTTTTGTTTGAACTTTTAGTATATAGTGAATTATATTAATAGGGCAGGGATATGTTTTGATACATTCACTGTATAGGACATGGATGAAATTAAATAAAAAAATCGATACATAATTTCTGAAGTGCACTAGGGGATGTTTTATGTCACAACTTAAAGAAAGGGGAAAAATTATGAAGAAGACTTGGTCAGTAATCTTTCTGTCCATTGTAACCGCTGTATTTTTATCAGCTTGTGAAAAACCAATCGTTTTTCAACCAAATGGACCGGTTTCCGAAATGCTATCCGACACAATTATCTTATCAATTCTCGTTATGCTCGGCATTGTCGTAATCGTGTTCATTCTATTAATCTACATGCTTGTTAAATTCAGAGCATCGAAACAACCAAAGGACTATGTTCCTCCACATATGGAAGGTAGCCATACATTGGAGGTTATTTGGACGGCAATTCCTATCATTATCGTTGCCTGCCTTGCTGTCGTAACAGTAAAAACCGTATACTCTCATGAAGAGACACCGGAAGGTTATGAGGATAAAGAGCCTCTAGTCATCTATGCGTCTACTTCTAACTGGAAATGGCATTTCTCTTATCCAGAAGAAGATATTGAAACAATTAACTATGTGAATATTCCTACAGATCGTCCGGTTGAATTCAGATTATACGCTTTCGGTCCAATCACTAGTTTCTGGGTACCGCAACTTGGCGGACAAAAATACGCGATGAGCGATATGGTCACTAGCGTAACATATGTTGCGGATGATGCAATGTCTATGGAAGGTAAAAACACAAGCTTCAGCGGACGTGGATTCGATCAAATGCAATTCGAAGTATTATCAATGCAACCAGCAGACTTTGAAGAGTGGGTTGACGACGTACAAGCAAACGAAGAAGAGTTGACAGAAGAAAGATGGGACGAAATCTTGGAAGCTGAATTCCTTGGTAGAGAAACATATACTGGCACTCACTTAGAATACGACCCAGCACCTGAGGGAGAAAATGCTGGTCATAATCACGGAAATGATTCTACAACAATCAATGATGAAGAAGTCGACTCACATGACCACTCCAATCATTGATAAGGTAAAAGTACGAATTACAGAAGGGAGTTGCATACTGTGAACTATCCAATAGAAGAATTTTTTCAATTTCTAAAGGGAGACCCACTAATTTTCGGGGCTACTGTCAGTATTGCACTTGGTGGTTTAGCCGTTATAATCGGGCTCACATATTTTAAAAAATGGCGATGGCTTTATGAAAATTGGTTAACAACCGTTGACCATAAAAGAATTGGTATCATGTACATCTTTTTCGCTTTAATCATGCTTTTCCGTGGTGGCGTCGATGCCATTATGATGAGAGCGCAAACAGCGATTCCTGAAAATGGATTATTGTCCGCTCAACACTATAATGAAATCTTTACAACACATGGATTAATCATGATTCTGTTTATGGCGATGCCATTCATAGTCGGATTAATCAATATCGTAGTTCCATTACAAATCGGAGCACGTGACGTTGCGTTCCCTTATTTGAATGCCGTAAGTTTCTGGTTAATGGTAGCCGGCGGTATTCTATTAAACCTTTCGTTTATTATCGGTGGTTCTCCTGACGCTGGTTGGACTTCTTACTTCCCACTGGCTGCTGAGACAGAAACGGTAGGATCGGTTTATTACATGCTGGCTCTGTTCATCTCGGGTATCGGAACGACAATCACTGGTGTTAACTTCATTGTAACGATTCTTAAAATGAGAGCACCAGGCATGACTCTTATGAGAATGCCAATGTTCACATGGTCAATCTTAATTACAATGATTATCGTTCTTTTCGCTTTCCCACCATTAACAATCGCTATTATGATGGGATCATTTGACCTGTTATTCGGTTCAAATTTCTTTACAACACAAAACGGTGGTATGGACATGCTTTGGGCCAACCTGTTCTGGATTTGGGGTCACCCTGAAGTATATATCGTTATCTTACCGGCATTCGGTATTTTCAGTGAAGTTATTACAGCTTTCTCGAAGAAAAACCTATTTGGTTACAAATCAATGGTAGCCTCTATGGTGGCCATTTCCATCCTATCATTTACAGTATGGGTTCACCATTTCTATACAATGGGACAAGGAGCGCTTTCAAACAGCTTCTTCTCTATTACAACTATGTTAATTTCCGTGCCGACAGGGGTAAAAATATTCAACTGGTTGGCTACGCTTTATAAAGGTAAGATTGAATTCACAACGCCAATGCTTTATACACTAGGATTTATCCCAATCTTCACACTTGGTGGGGTTACAGGGGTTATGTTGGCAATGGCAAGTGCCGATTATCAATATCACAATACATTGTTCCTAGTAGCTCACTTCCACTATGTATTGATTCCAGGTACAGTATTCGCTGTTCTTGCAGGTTTCTATTACTGGTGGCCAATGCTATTCGGTTTCAAATTGAATGAAAAAATAGGTAAAACTGCTTTCTGGATTATCGCTGTGTTCTTTAACGTAACATTCTTCCCTCTATTCATCTTAGGATTGAATGGTGCAACACGTCGTATGAGCACATATTCAGCAGCAAGTGGTTATGGTCCATTACAAATGCTTTCATTCATTGGTGCTTTAGGTTTAACTGTCGGTTTCGTTGTTCTAGTGTACGGTATTTACTGGAGTATCCGTTACGAACCACGTAACTTGAAAGCAGATCCATGGGATGCGCGCGGTTTAGAGTGGAGTACGGCAATGCCTGTTCCAGCATATAACTTCGCAATCGTTCCGACTGTTTCATCACTTGAATCTTTCTGGGATTACAAACAAGGTAAAGAAGACATTTTCAAAGGTAAAATTGAAGAGATTCATATGCCTAGCAACAGTATCATACCATTCGTAATGGGTATGGCGTTCACAGCTTGGGGATTCTGTGTAATCTTCAGTTGGTGGATTCCAGCGATTATATTCGCAATTCCTATTTTCTGGACACTGTTCCATCGTTCATTCAATTACGATAAAGGATATCACATCCATGTCGATGAAATTGAAAAGACAGAAAAAACTTTAAATCATCTGCGAGGTGAGATCATATGAAAATAGATAACTCACTACCACTAGAATATAGTACAGAAGAAAATCGTCTGAAAATTTTCGGTTTTTGGGTATTCCTTGGTGCGGAAATCATGATCTTCGCTACGTTGTTCACAGTATACGCAATTTTAGCGAACCGTACCGGAGCAGGCCCAACAGGAGCAGATATTTTCTCACTGCCTGGAATTTTAGCGGAAACGTTCATACTTTTAGCAAGTAGTTTCACAATCGGTATTACGGTTCATGCCTTCCGTATCGGAATGAAAAAAGCCGGTATCAACATGTTAATTATTACATTATTACTTGGTCTGGCTTTCGTAGGAATCGAAGTTTATGAGTTTTTCCATTATGCACATGAGGGAGCTACATTCTCAGCAAGTGCTTTCGCATCATCCTTATTGTTAACTCTAGGTACACACGGCGCGCACGTTACATTCGGTCTATTTTGGGGTATTGCCATTTTAGTACAATTGGTGAAGAAAGGTTTGAATGCTCAAACAGCAAACAAAACGTTCATCTTCTCTCTATACTGGCATTTCCTTGATGTAGTTTGGATTTTCATCTTTAGCTTTGTGTATTTGAAAGGACTGATGTAATATGGCGAAGCTATTTCCGAAATCTCATGTCATTGGTTTTATCTCATCAATTGTACTGACACTACTTGCTATGACAGTATTGGTGTTAGATGTAAGTTTTGCGAGTAAGATGGTCATTCTGTTCGTAACAGCTCTTTTACAAGCTAGTTTACAATTATTCTTATTTATGCATATCAGTGAATCTGAGGATAAAAAAGAACTTTACATCAACATCGGTTATGCTGCTTTCGTAGGTATTGTTACGATCGTCGGATCATTACTTGTAATGGTTTGGGATATGTAAAACAACAGCTACCGTTTTACAGTTACTGAAATATCAACATAAGAAAAGCTTGCAGATTCATAGTCTGCAAGCTTTTTCTTTATACATTAACCAATGATCACTCGTTCTTTCGGATAACGATACTTCTCTTGATTCCCTTTCGTACCAATCATAAATAGGAACGTAATAAGGCCGACTCTACCAATAAACATTAGAGCAATAATCAACAATTTGCCGACTGTCGATAGCTCCGGTGTAATCCCCATGGACAAACCGACCGTACCGAAAGCAGAGCATACTTCAAAGACAATTTCCATTAAAGTAAATGGCTCAACAATCGATAGTATGAAAGTTGACGCCGTACAAAGAAGAAAAGCCAATAAAGTAACAGCATTCGCCCTTGTTACGTCTTCTTCACAAATTTCCCGTTGAAAAATATTAATTGTTTTCTTTCCACGGGCAAAATAATAAAGAAATAACACATTAATGGCAAATGTCGTAGTTCGAATGCCTCCTCCGACAGAACTTGGAGAAGCCCCAATAAACATAAGCCCACTCATAAATAGAAGCGTTGATTCAGAAAAAACACTGACATCAACTGTCGATACTCCCCCGCTTCTCGTTGAAACCGACTGAAACAGTGAATAGAAGAAACTCTCATGCCAACTCTTATCAGCGAAAAAATATTGATATTCAAGGGCAAACAACCCTATTGTCCCTACCACAATCAATGCCAGAAATGTAATACTTGTTAGTTTCGCAAATAGTGAAAAACGGAACTTTTGATCACTCGGCTTGCGAAATAAAAAGCGCTTTACTTCAATTAATACCGGAAATCCGATTGCACCAAGAATAATTAAAAGAATATTCATGAACTGAATAAAGTAATCATGAGCATACGGCTGCAAGGATCTCCCTGTAATATCAAATCCACCATTGGTGGTGGCACTTACCGACATGAATAACCCATGTAAAAATGCCTCTCCAGGATGATCGAAATATTTAAGCATATGAATCCCCAGCACTAACGCCCCTACTAATTCAATCACCAATATAAGTATAAGAACTTGTTTCAGCAAAGACACTAGTCCTGATAAATGAACTTGGTTTTGATCCGCCATAATTAATCGACGTTCCTTAAAGCCAATTTTCTTTTTAAATAGGAGCCATAAAAATGTCCCTAACGTCATAATGCCTATTCCCCCGAATTGAAGAACAAACATCAAAATAAAATTACCTGTCACACTAAATGTTTCCGAAATATCAATGACGGTTAACCCCGTCACACTCACCGCACTTGCTGCCGTGAAAAGCGCATCCATAAAAGACAATTCAACACCAGGTTTAAGCGCTACAGGCAAACTGAGCAACGCCGTTGAAACTGACATAGCCAACAAGTAATAAATAACGATAAGTTGAGCAGGCGTTAAATTATTTAATAATTTTCTCATATTCATTTAAAACTCTCCATCATTCCCTATCTTCTCAATCTATTCATTTGAAAGATTGAAAGTGTATATCCCTCACTTATTTAAGAGAAATTATACTGCTGATTCAAAATAAATACCAATTTCTATTGTAGTAAATTTCCCTCTCAATTGTCTATGTATGTTTTTGTAAGGCTGTTTTCGCAAAGGTTATTGCTCCTTAACAAGTAGTGCGTACAGATGGAATTTTGCTTCAACCAACCTTTTTATCAACGGTTTGATTCCCAAAACTTATTTAAAACAATACTCTTTGATAAAATCGAGTAGAGGGAAAATAAATAATTTATTTTCGCCCCTCTCACAACACCGT
>JBJEFL010000101.1:0-2346 GCA_051873995.1 Bacillus sp. (in: firmicutes) | reverse complement strand
GTTGTTCGTCAAAGAGAGATCAGTGCCAACAATTAATAATCGAGAGGAGGTTTGCTGAATGAGTGAACGTAATCAACGCAAAGTCTACGTTGGACGTGTAGTTTCTGACAAAATGGACAAAACAATCACTGTTCAAGTAGAAACTTATAAGAAACATTCTCTATACGGTAAACGCGTGAAATATACTAAAAAGTTCAAAGCTCATGATGAGCAAAGCCAAGCAAAAATCGGCGATATCGTGAAAATCATGGAAACTCGCCCATTATCTGCTACAAAACGCTTCCGTCTAGTAGAAGTTGTTGAAAAAGCTGTTATCATTTAATTCTATTCTGTTCGGATAAAGTAAATTCCGAAAGGAGGTCTTGTTCATGATTCAACAAGAATCACGTTTAAAAGTAGCTGACAACTCAGGTGCTCGTGAGGTATTAACAATTAAAGTTCTTGGTGGTTCAGGCCGTAAAACAGCTAACATCGGTGATATCATCGTATGTACTGTAAAACAGGCAACACCAGGTGGCGTTGTTAAAAAAGGTGACGTTGTTAAAGCTGTTGTTGTACGTACTAAGTCAGGTGTACGTCGTAAAGATGGTTCATACATCAAATTCGACGAAAACGCATGTGTAATTATCAAAGATGATCAGAGCCCTCGTGGAACTCGTATCTTTGGACCAGTTGCTCGTGAACTTCGTGACAACAACTTCATGAAGATCGTTTCATTAGCTCCAGAAGTATTGTAATGTAAAACCCTGTAAAGGCCTTTCAAGGAGGTGCGAACTCATGCATGTTAAAAAAGGTGACAAAGTAGTAGTCATCTCAGGTAAGGACAAAGGAAAACAAGGTGTTATCCTTGAAGCTTACCCGAAGAAAAACCGTGTATTGGTTGAAGGTGTAAACATCGTTAAGAAGCATTCAAAACCTTCTCAATTGAATCCACAAGGTGGAATCATCAGCCAAGAAGCTGCAATTCACTCTTCAAACGTTATGCCTATCGATCCTAAAACTGGTACTCCTACTCGTGTTGGATACAAAACAGTTGACGGTAAAAAAGTACGCGTTTCTGTAAAATCGGGTGAATCATTAGATAAATAAGTTATTAATGAAGGGAGGTACTATACATGAACCGCCTAAAGGAAAAGTATACAAATGAAATCGTTCCTGCTCTAGTGAGCAAGTTTAACTATAAATCTGTAATGCAAACTCCTAAAGTTGATAAAATCGTTATTAACATGGGTGTTGGTGATGCTGTAGCGAACGCTAAAGCACTTGACAATGCAGTGGAAGAATTAACTCTAGTTACTGGTCAAAAACCAGTTGTAACAAGAGCTAAAAAATCAATCGCTGGCTTCCGTCTACGTGAAGGCATGCCTATCGGTGCGAAAGTAACTCTTCGCGGAGAGCGCATGTACGAATTCCTAGACAAGTTAGTATCAGTTTCTTTACCACGTGTACGTGACTTCCGTGGGGTTTCTAAAAAATCTTTCGATGGTCGCGGAAACTACACTCTTGGTGTTAAAGAACAATTGATCTTCCCTGAGATTGACTACGATAAAGTAAGTAAAGTACGTGGAATGGACATCGTAATCGTAACAACTGCAAATACTGATGAAGAAGCTCGTGAACTACTTACTCAATTAGGAATGCCATTCCAAAAGTAATCAAAAATAAAGGGAGGCGTAAACGTGGCTAAAAAATCTATGGTCGTGAAACAAAAGCGCACACCTAAGTTTAAAGTACAAGAATATACACGTTGTGAGCGCTGTGGTCGCCCGCACTCTGTATACCGTAAATTTAAGCTTTGCCGTATTTGTTTCCGTGAACTTGCATATAAAGGACAAATTCCTGGCGTTAAAAAAGCTAGCTGGTAAAACCCGATTTTGGGAAGGAGGTAAATATAAATGGTCATGACAGATCCAATTGCAGATATGCTTACTCGTATTCGTAACGCTAACATGGTGCGTCACGAAAAACTAGAGCTTCCTGCTTCTAAGATTAAAAAAGACGTTGCTGAGATCTTAAAACGTGAGGGCTTCATCCGTGATGTTGAACTTATCGAAGACAACAAGCAAGGTATCATCCGTATCTTCTTAAAATACGGTTCAAATAATGAACGTGTAATTACTGGTCTTAAACGTATCAGCAAGCCTGGTCTTCGCGTTTACGCGAAAGCTGATGAAGTACCACGTGTACTTAACGGACTTGGTATCGCAATCGTATCAACTTCTCAAGGCGTTGTAACTGACAAAGAAGCACGCGCTAAGAAAATTGGTGGAGAAGTACTAGCGTACGTTTGGTAATATTTTTTTCACGAATGGAGGTGCACTAAATGTCTCGTATAGGTAAAAAACC
>JBJEFL010000100.1:0-2349 GCA_051873995.1 Bacillus sp. (in: firmicutes) | reverse complement strand
GTAAGCCCGAAATCAAACGACGCATATATTCAGTAAGCACCTCCCGGTACAATAGAAGTATCAAATTAGGGAGGTGTTTTCTATGCCAACTACCAAATTAACAATTGTCCCAGTCACACTGGATCCTATCAATCATGAAGAATCTTTCATTGCCGATTCCCCGCAATTTTTCTCTGAGCCTAGTTGCATCATTCAAACAGCTGGTGCTCAAATTTCCTTCTTCAATGGCGTAGATGAGCGCATCATCCAAGCGATCATGAAGGAGTTGAACAAGCGATGAAGCATGATTTTACGAGCGTGGAGAACATCTACATCATTTGCGGTAAGACCGACATGAGAAAAGGAATTGATGGTCTCGCAACGCTTATTCAGGATTCTTTTGAACTGGATCCGTATAGTGATTCCATCTTTTTGTTTTCGGGATGGAGCAAAGACCGGTATAAGTGTTTGTATTTTGATGGAGATGGCTTTGCCATGCTTTATAAACGATTAGACAACGGAAAGCTACAATGGCCTAAAAACGAACAGGAAGTGCGCAATCTTTCACAACAAGAATTGCGCTGGCTCTTAGAAGGATTGTCTATTCAGCAGCCTAAGGCGATTGCAAAATCTGCAAAAAGTGCCTTTTAATTTTACTTATTTAGATGGTATAATCATCCATAACTTATCCTGAACGAAATGTGGTGAATAAATTGAGTAACGCATCATCTAACCAAAATAAACGATTCATTCAATTACTCGAACAACAATTGGCTCATTCAAATCAGCAAAATAGTGAACTCGTAAAGAAACTGGATCAATCGTCGAAACAAATTGAAGCGTTGACTGAACAAGTTCGCCAATTAACAAAAGCTTTATATGGTTCGAAGTCAGAAAAATCAAAATACCAAGTACCAGATGGACAATGTTCGTTATTTGAAGACGACCCGTCTTTTAATGATTCTGAGCACACAGAAGAACAAAGCACGGAAACGATTACCTATACCGTTGTCCGTAAATTAAATAGGAAAAAACGGAATGATTCTTTTCGTGATGATGTGGAAACAGAAGAAATTCATCACCATCCTGAAAGCACAGAATGCGACTGTTGCCGAGGTCAAATGATTGAAATCGGCAGCACAGTTGCACGCGAAGAGGCCAAGTTTATTCCTGCTAAAATGATGAAAGTGCAGCATATTGAGCATGCGTATGAATGTAAAAACTGCAAAGTAGATACATCACAAATTAAACGCGGGAAAGCACCGAAAGCAGCCATTCAAAGAAGTATTGCAGGGCCAACTGTTTTAGGAAAACTCATCTACGATAAGTTTATTCAGTACTTACCTCTTTACCGTCAGGTAAAAGAGTGGGAACGATATGGACTACTCACAAACGATAAAAATCTATCCAACTGGGTCATTCGTGCAGCAGAAGATTGGCTTTTACCTGTTTATGAACAAATGAAAAAAGCATTACAATCAAAATCGGTTATGCATGTGGATGAAACGTATGCACAGATCATTCATCGTTCAGATGGCAAACCCGGTCAATCCAATGCATATAATTGGGTGTTCCGAAGCGTGCCAAGTCAAGGACCCATCATCGTTCTTTTCCAAAGTGCTTTATCAAGAAGTCGTGCGGTATTGGAAGGCTTTACAGACAACTTTAAAGGAACCCTGGTTTGTGATGGATATTCTGCATACGGCAATCTGCCGGATGTTACGTTCGCCAATTGTTGGGCGCACGTGCGACGTTACTGGTTGAAAGCCGACAGCAAAAACGGCAAAATGGGCGTGGATTATTGCGATCAATTGTATCGCTTAGAACGGCAATTTAAAGATCTTTCACCAGGAAAGCGCCGAAAAGCACGACAAAAGCATTCGAAACCGATAGTGGAGAAGTTTCTAAAATGGGTGGATGAATCGCCTTTCTTTGGGAAAAATGCGCTCGCAAAAGCTGCGGAATACACGTTAAATCGTGTTCATGGATTAAAAGCTTTTCTGTTTGATGGTCGGATAGAAATCGATAATAATCCAGCTGAAAATGCGATTCGACCAAATGTGATTGGCCGAAAGAATTGGCTTTTCTCTGTGAGTGAAGCTGGCGCCAAAGCCAATGCCATCTGTTTAAGTTTAGCAGAAACCGCAAAAGTAAACGGCATTGATTTTTATCAATACCTAGTGAAGCTGATGACGGATCTGCCTAACTTACCGATTCATCAGCAACCTGAAATTTTACATGATTATATGCCATGGTCGAAAGTTATCCAGGCCACATGTGCAAAATAGCCATCTATCCGAAAAAAATCAGGGATGATGGCTTTTAATCGTGCGTACCGAAAGGTGCGCTTATTTTTTATTTCGGGCTTAC
>JBJEFL010000099.1:0-50135 GCA_051873995.1 Bacillus sp. (in: firmicutes) | reverse complement strand
GAATCTCCTGTGCTTTTTCTTTGATGATGAATTATTTAATATCATGATTTAAAAACTGACTGAAAGTCATAAGCAATCGTATTTGTTTTTGCTTTTTCGCATACCAAGATGAAATATTCACTTCATTCGGAAGACCAACAGGATTTATCCATTTCCTTTTTATTGATTGATCTTGATCCCATATCGGATAATCAACTTCCTGATGCTTAACGATAGGAAAAACCATTCGCAAAAAAGGAGTGTCCGGTTGTTTGTAACACATGGAATATTGTTCGTAATCCCTTCTAGAGCCAGTGTGCTCCGTTTTCACAGCAAAATCCAGAAAAGACGAATAGTAATCTTCTGAAAAAAGGATAGCCGCTAAACGTTTGCCTAATTGAATACGAGCTGTAATATTTTTGAATTGATGAACAGATGCGCCAAATAATTCCCCCCTCATTGTAGGAAACAATACTGTACTAAAATGCAGCATATCTTGTAGAATGAAGAGTCTAGTTCGAAAGACTTGTTTTTGAAAAAAAGACGATTCAATCACAGGCTTTTGAATGACATTTTGTTCATTGATAATTAGCGATGTCATCAATCGCTGCATATCCCGAAAACGCCAAAACACCTCCCATTCTTCACGAATAAAAGACGAAATCGGAAGAAATTGCAGCAAATGAAATAATGGCTGCTTATACTTCATGGAATATTCATATACGAGTAATTGAGGAAAAACATCTTTGAAGATTAAATAATTCGCTCTTTCATATGTTAAAAACAAATTTTGGCGATATTGCGCAGTTAAAGCTTTCGGTAAGATTTCCCCTTCTAAGTCGCACATGTTCCAACCGGCATTTCTCGATACCATACTAGCCAAAAAAGCCCAACGAATTTCTGGATGTTTACGATAAAACTGAAGATAAGCCTTGGTTCGCGAGATATTATCGACATTAGATTTCCGTGTATATAAAACAATTGATTGCAAGATTTTTTCTTGATTATATTTAGTCTGATTGCCTGTAATGACAGCATTCATCTTAACAACCTCTTTCTAAATCAAAAGCAAATAGTGTATCATAAGTTTTATATTGAAAGAATTCCATATATTTTATACAACATTTCATTTCCATTTCTGTTATCATATATGAGTGGTCTGGGGGAAAAAAAGTGGTCTTTCATTATCCAAATGGCAAAAAATTTGTTGCCAAAGAGCAAACTAATAAACAAAAGGTTCTTTCCAAAAATATCATTTATAGTAATCGAGGAATGACATTAGAAGAAGATCTGAATGAAACCAACTCTTTCTATTTGGCAAACAATGTCGCTGTCATTCATAAAAAGCCGACACCTGTACAAATCGTTGACGTTCACTATCCAAAGAGAAGCGCTGCTGTGATTAAAGAAGCTTATTTCAAACAAGCTTCCACGACCGATTACAATGGTGTCTATCGAGGAAAGTATATAGATTTTGAGGCGAAAGAAACAAAAAATACAACTTCGTTTCCTCTTCAAAATTTTCATGAACATCAGATTGTACATATGAAGCAAGTATTGGAACAAAAAGGGCTGGCATTTATCATCATGCGTTTCTCTGCGACAGAAGAAATCTTCTTGATGGAAGCTCGCCATTTAATTTCCTTTTGGTCCCGTATGCTTGAAGGCGGCAGAAAATCGATTACAAAAAAAGAAGTAGAACAAACCTCATATAAAGTACCTATAGGCTTTCAGCCGCGCATTGATTATCTAAAAGTTGTAGACCAGCTTTTAGATCAAGAGTAAAGGTATTTCAGAAAGGCAGGTTAGCTGTAATGGCTGATGAATATCAGACAAGAGAAGAACGACGAAAGAAGTCAAAAGAAAAGAAACGTAAAAGTAAAAATAAAAGCCAAAAACCGAAAAAAGGTTTATTCAAAAAAGTATTATTAACATTAGTGGCTTTATTCGTTTTAGGACTAGTTGTAGGTATCGGGACATTCGCCTACTATGTAAGCTCAACTCCTGAAATTGACGAAGCTTTATTAAAAGATCCGGTTTCCTCCAAAATTTACGCCTCCTCGACAGGTGAGTTAATCGGAGAAGTCGGTACCGAGAAACGAGACTATGTTAACTTCGAGGAGATCCCAGACCTTGTTGTTGATGCTGTTTTGGCCACAGAGGATGCCCGCTTCTATGAACATAACGGTGTAGACCTTCTTCGTCTCGGAGGTGCAGTTATTGCCAACTTCACAGACGGATTCGGTTCACAAGGGGCAAGTACAATAACGCAACAACTTGTAAAACGTTCTTTCTTAACGGACGAAAAAACATTGAAGCGTAAAGCCCAAGAATTATGGCTTTCACTACAGATCGAAAGAAAATATTCAAAAGAAGAAATTTTTGAGATGTATATCAATAAAATCTTCTATGGTCAAAACGCCAATGGTATCGCCAAAGCGGCTGAAATTTATTTCGGCAAAACGTTGGATGAATTGGACTTAGCTGAAGCGGCTACATTAGCTGGTCTTCCACAAAGTCCGACAAACTACAATCCGTTCAATTATCCTGAACGTGCCGAAAAACGACGAAACGTCGTATTAAGTTTAATGCATAAACACGGTTATATTACAGAAAGCGAAATGAAAGAAGCACAAGCAGTTCCAATCGAAGATTACTTGCTTCCTGAAGATGAACGCGGAACTGGAAATTCATCTGTATATGACGCATTCATCGATCTTGTTATTGAAGAAGTACAAGAAAAAACAGATTATAACCCATATACTGATGGTTTAGAAATTTATACAACGCTTGATCCAGATGCTCAGGAATATGTATATGATGTATTGAATACAGATGAATACATTAGTTATCCTAGCGATGAATTCCAAGCTGGTATTACCTTGTTGGACACAACCACAGGAAAAATACGCGCTATTGGCGGCGGTAGAAACCAAACCGTTTCCCGTGGATTCAATTATGCGACTGACATCGAGAGACAACCAGGTTCAACAATTAAGCCGATTCTTGATTACGGTCCTGCAATCGAGTATTTGAAGTGGTCTACGTACGAACAAATTGTCGATGAAGCGACAACTTATTCTGACGGAACACCAATCAATAACTGGAACAATAGGTACCAAGGACAAATGTCAATCCGTACTGCCTTAGCTAAATCATTGAATATCCCAGCCTTAAAAGCAATGCAAGCTGTTGGATTGGAAAAATCAAAAGCATTCGGTGAGTCACTTGGATTGGAATTTAAGGACGGATTTTATGAGTCATACAGTATCGGTGGTTTTTCTACTGGTATCTCACCATTGACTCTTGCTGGAGCTTACAGCGCATTCGGTAATGAAGGAATCTATAACGAACCGTATACTGTTGAAAAAATCGTTTTACAAGATAAAACAACAACAATTGATTTAACTCCAGAATCAGAAGTCGTAATGCAGGATTATACAGCATTCATGATTTCAGATATGTTAAAAACAGTTGTAACTTCCGGTACTGGTACAGAAGCTAACATTCCTGGCCTTCCTGTAGCCGGTAAAACAGGTACGACTAACTATACAGATGAAGAACGCGCAAAATGGGGGATTACCGATTCTGCGGCCGTACCTGATTCTTGGTTTGTCGGGTATACAACCCAATACACAATGGCTGTTTGGACTGGTTATGAAAACAAATCGGAATATCTAGGCAAGACATCACAGAGTATTGCGAAAAAGCTCTTCAAAAACATTATGAGTCATGTTTCTGAAGACGTTAAAACAAAAGATTTCAAACAACCTAACAGTGTTCAAAAAGTCGGCGTTGAAATAGGTTCAAATCCAGCGAAGTTACCAAGTGCCAATACACCTTCAGACCAAATCACATATGAGTATTTTGTTAAGGGCACTGTACCTACCGAAGTATCTCAGTCATATGATAAACTGGATGCACCAACTGGCTTAAATGCGGCTTATAACGCCGAAACAAATGAAATCGTCTTGACATGGAGTTACCCTGAATCAGAAGACAAGAAGGCAACCTTTAATGCTACTGTTAGCATCGATGGAGGTGCTGCTCAAACAATCGCTTCTGGAACCGAAAAAACAGCGACTGTATCCAACGCTGCGGCTGGCTCAGTATATAAGTTCTCTGTCACAGCAACTGTAGGTAGTCAGCAAAGTGACCCTGCTTCTGTCACAATTCAAGTGCCTGCTGTAGAAGAAGAAGATGAAGAAGAGAGCATTGAAGATGAGATGGAAGGCCTACCGGAAGAAGATGACGAAACTTCAGATGGTGAAACAGAAACACCTGATCAATCAGATGATACTTCTGGTAACAATAATGGTAATACTAATAACAATAATAATAATTCGGGTAATGGAAACAACAGTTCCGATACAGGTAACACAAACCCAGGTAACGGAAATAATAATGGTTCCGAAGGACAAGGTAACAGTAACACTAATGAGGGAAATAACGGTTCTTCCCCTAGTGACGTACAAAGTGATCAAGGAACAACGCAAGGTGCTGCGAGCACCTTGCAACAAATATTTTTCTTCCGTACATGGAACAGCTTTTCATTATCAAAGTTCAGCTTATTATAAACAAAAAAAAATCGTCTTTCAGCATTATTGCTGAGACGATTTTTTTTGTCGTTTTTTTGAAATTTGGCTTCGAACAAGTAACTTTTCAAGTTCCACCATTATTTGCTCCAAAACTTTATAGGATTGATAAAGATGCGGACGAGATAGAATAAATTCTAAACGCTCAGTAACATTTACAGGACGAAACTCTAGTCGATCCACCTCAATCAATACATCTTTCAAGATTACAGGCTTTTCATTCATCCAAAACAAGATAGACACACATCGGGCAATCCCCTTCTTCATAAGTGGTGCTGCCTTTTTTGCCAATCGTTTTTGATACAGTTCATCTAATTCACATCGAAGTGCTTTCCATTCTTCTATTAGTTGCGGAATAACAATTTCTCCGTTCTCCCACGGTCTATAACTATTCATCTCAACAGAATAAGCTATTTCATATAGAAAGCATTCTACAGCATTGCTATTCCAGAGTTGTAGCTGCGAAAAATCCAGTTCTACATCTTGTTCCGAAAAAAAATAAGAATGCTCTAAAGAATGTGGTAATTTTATGTTTCTCATATCACTCATGCTTTATTTTCAACTTCCTTACGTTTTAATCGTTTTTTTCCTTCACGACAAATATCATTTAACGGACATACTTCGCATTGGGGATTTTGTGCCTTACAATGATACCGCCCAAAGAAAATCATTGTATGATGTGTACGTGACCACTCTTCTTTCTGTATTTTCTTCATCAGCGTTTCTTCAACTTGCAGGACATTATCCTTCCATCGACATATTCCTAACCTTTTGCTCACTCGTTCAACGTGGGTATCAACTGCAATAGCCGGGATGCCATACGCTACTGACACAACAACATTTGCTGTTTTACGCCCCACTCCCGGCAATTTCATTAATTCATCGCGATCAACTGGTACAACGCCTTCATAATCTTGCAATAGCATCTGACATAGCTTTTGAATATTTTTCGCTTTATTACGATACAAACCGATTGAACGTATATCATTTTGCAGCTCTTCTAAAGAAACCTTCAAGTAGTCTTCAGGTGTTTTGTATTTTTGAAAAAGCTTGGCAGTCACTTTATTTACAAGAACATCTGTACATTGCGCCGATAACGCCACCGCAATGACCAATTCAAATGGATTGGCATGTACTAATTCACAATGAGCATCAGGGTACATTTCCTGCATTTTTTCTACGCAATAACTTGTCTGTTTTTTATTCAGCATCAACAATCCCTCCTGTTTTTCCCAATAAGAAAAGGATGAAGCCAAAAGGTGTGACACTTTTGGGTCATCCTTTAATAATACATCAGTTCTCCAGCCAATTATAAAATGATACTTGTTTAGGCTGTGGAACAGGAGGTGCTGGCGGCTGTTCTCGTTTGAAATTCGAACGGAATTTCTCGCTGTAAGCTTTTGCTTGCTCCACCGTCTTAACCCCATTTTTCTTCCACTCAAATAAGATACGATCTATATATCTAAAATTAAGCTTTCCTGATATGACAGCTTCGCGAAGGGCTGCCATAATCACTTGGCTGTCTTGATGATCGTCCATCCACATTCCTAATGTTTCCCCTTCAAACGGAGAAAGTGGTCGTCCGAATTCTTGCTCAAAAATAGAATACAAATTCCGATCATCCACCGCTTTCGTTTCTGCTGCTTGTAATTTTTGTTTTTGGAGAAAATGTTCCACCATCTTCATTTGTAACGGCTGCAAAGAATACTTTTCACTTAGTAGTGCATTTGCCGATACTTCTTCTTTAAGTTCAAGAAAACCTTTTTGTAATAGTTTTCTTAATGTACTTGTACATTCATTCGCTGAAATTGTCATCCTCATACTAATTTCATCCGGAGTGGGAAAATGATTTCCCTCTTTTTGAAATTGCTGTAATTGAAGTAACAAAATCAACTCCTTTTCGTTTAATCCCATCTCAACATAATGAGCAAAAAGAAAAGAAGGAATACTGATGTTTCCTTCCTGTAGCCACATCAATAAGTGATCTTTCAACATGCTTAGTCACCTCACCATTAGTATATCATGAATATGGACAAAATAAGTACAAGTAAATCTTGCTTCATTATCGGCAATTATCACCGCGTATAGACTATTTTTCAATCGATTCTTACTTTCCCTCCAAATAGATATTGACAAATATTTTTAGAAAATATAGAATTTAATTAATTTTATTCTTTTAACAATTCCCATCTATACATTAGAATTATATTTACCAAAGCAAACAAGCTTATACAATTACACTTGATATTTCATGTGATTTATTTCACAAAATATAATTTATGGAATGTTTTCTAATCTATTTTTCAACGAGGTGACAACATTGAAACCAAAAAAAGCGATTGTAAGTGTAATCGGTAAAGACCAAATCGGCATTATTGCAAAAGTGACCAATATTTTAGCTAAACAAAAAGTGAATATTTTGGATATCAGTCAAACGATTTTGCAAGATTTCTTCACAATGATGATGGTAGTAGATGCATCGAACCTAAACAATCTCGAACAATTGCAAACAGAACTCAAAAGAGCCGGTGATGAATTAAACGTAACCATCAACATTCAGCTCGAAGAAATCTTTACAGCGATGCATCGCGTCTAAAGAGGAGATGACAACATGAATCTTGCATTAAATGAAATGATGGAAACAATCCACATGGTTCAAGTTGAAAATTTAGATATTCGTACTGTTACAATGGGTATTGATTTACATGATTGCGCAGATTCCGACTTTCACATCATGAATCAAAAAGTCTTCGACAAAATCACTACACTAGCAAAAGACTTGAAAGCAGTTGCGGAAACGGTAGAAAAAGAATTTGGAATTCCCATTATTAATAAACGTATTTCCATCACCCCTATTGCGGAAATACTAGGAAATGCGACAGTTGAAGAAGCGGTCATGCTTGCACAAACGTTAGATCGGGCAGCTGTACAGCTCGGAATTGACTTTATCGGTGGATATTCCGCTCTAATACATAAAGGGATTACTAAAGGAGAACAAACGTTAATCGACGCCATCCCCGAAGCTTTGAGTGTCACTCAGCGAGTATGTTCGTCTGTTTCTGTCGGCAGTACTCGTGCCGGTATTAACATGGATGCAGTTCGGCAAATGGGCATGGTCATAAAAAAAGCCGCTGAACGGACAAAAGAACAAAACGGTATAGCTTGTGCCAAATTAGTCGTGTTTTGTAATTCTGTAGAAGATAACCCCTTCATGGCTGGTGCATTTCATGGAGCCGGCGAAGGAGAATGTGTGATTAACGTCGGGGTAAGCGGACCAGGTGTTGTCTTAAACGCCTTAAAAAAATATCCACATGCAGACCTTGGAGAAGTGGCAGATATCATAAAAAAAACTGCTTTTAAAATTACTCGAGCTGGTGAATTGATTGGACGTGTTGTCGCCAAACGCCTGAGTGTTCCTTTTGGCATTATGGATTTATCACTTGCACCGACAAATGCCCAAAATGACAGTGTCGCCGAAATTCTTGAAGAAATCGGGTTAGAGAAAGTCGGTACACACGGTACGATTGCCGCTCTCGCTTTAATGAATGATGCTGTCAAAAAAGGCGGAGCAATGGCTAGCTCTTATGTCGGTGGGTTAAACGGAGCATTCATCCCGGTAAGTGAGGATAATGGCATGATTAACGGGCTTTTAGAAGGTGCACTTACTCTGCCAAAGCTAGAGGCAATGACGTGTGTTTGCTCGGTCGGACTCGATATGATTGCTGTTACAGGTGAAGCCTCCGCTTCTTCTTTATCAGCAATTATTGCCGATGAAGCAGCTATAGGAATGATCAATAAAAAAACAACCGCAGTCCGTATTATCCCTGTTCCCGGAAAACAAGAAGGAGATATGGTTGAATTTGGAGGGTTGCTAGGAAGAGCACCAGTCATCGGTGTCAATCCATTCCACTCGGACAAAATGATTCAACGTGGTGGAAGAATCCCAGCGCCGCTTCAATCGTTAATCAATTAACAGAAAGATTCAGAGCTAACCATTAATTATCCGTCTCATTCATAGTAATAAGCAACAATGAAAAAGCCCCGCAGTAAATACTGCGAGGCTTTTTCGATAAGCCGGTATATCCTTTTATTAAGGATATAAACGGTTTAATAAACGTGGGAACGGAATTGTTTCTCGAACATGTTCCACACCACTGATCCAAGCGACTGTTCTTTCTAAACCTAATCCGAATCCAGAGTGAGGAACCGAACCATACTGACGAAGTTCCATATACCATTTGTAAGCGTCTTTGCTTAAGTTATGCTTCTCGATATTTTCAAATAGCATATCATAGTCATGAATACGTTCAGAGCCACCAATAATTTCTCCATAACCTTCAGGAGCAATTAAATCTGCACATAATACAACTTCAGGACGATTTGGATCTGGTTGCATATAGAACGGTTTTAATGATGTTGGATAATGCGTAATGAACACCGGTTTATCATAATGTTCAGCGATAGCTGTTTCATGTGGTGCACCGAAGTCATCACCCCAAGAAATATCGTCAAATCCTTTTTCATTTAAGAACTTAATCGCATCATCATACGTAATGCGAGGGAATGGAGCCTTAATATTTTCCAATTTCGATAAGTCTCTTCCCAGCGTATTTAACTCTAATTGACAGTTTTTCAATACCGCTTCAACAATATGCTGCACGTATTGTTCTTGTACTTGTAAGTTTTCTTCAAAAGTAACGAATGCCATTTCCGGCTCAATCATCCAGAATTCAATTAAATGACGGCGTGTTTTGGATTTCTCCGCACGGAATGTCGGTCCGAACGAGAAGACTTTTCCAAGCGCCATAGCCGCAGCTTCCATGTACAATTGACCACTTTGAGATAAATAAGCATCTTCATCAAAGTACTTTGTAGCAAAAAGTTCTGATGTACCTTCTGGAGAGCTTCCTGTTAAAATTGGCGGATCGACCTTCGTGAACCCTTCTTCATTAAAGAATTCATATGTAGCACGAATAATTTCATTACGGATTTTCATAACCGCATGTTGACGTTTTGAACGTAACCATAAATGACGATGATCCATTAAGAACTCTGTTCCATGAGCTTTGGGTGTAATTGGATAATCTGTAGCCGCATGAATGACTTCAATGTTTGACACCTGCAACTCATAACCGAATGGAGAACGCTCATCAACGCTAACAGTTCCTGTAACATAGATAGAAGACTCTTGTGTTACAGATTTAGCTTGTTGAAAAACTTCTTCTGCTACTTCCGCTTTTACAACTACTCCTTGGATGAATCCAGATCCATCTCGAAGTTGTAAAAAGGCAATTTTTCCGCTTGAACGTTTATTGGCCACCCAGCAACCAATTGTTACTTCTTGACCAACATATTTATATACTTGTGATATAGTTGTTTTCAAAATTTATTTCCCTCCATGTTCAACAAAAAACACAAATTAACCTACTATATTATAACCTTATGGCTAGGTAACATCAACAATTGACATGCAGTTTCTTTTGCATGTTTCTATCTTTATATAATATTTTTATTTTTTCTGAATATTATTTCAATGATTACTAAAACAAGGTGCATCTTTGAATCTTTATTTGAGGAAAGGGTATGATTAGAAGATTACGCTTCTTTTTCGAAGATGTTTGAACTCATTTTTCAGTTTAATAATAACGAAAAGCTAAGCATATGCTTAGCTTTTCATTATTATATACATCTCAACCAACATTTGACAATACTTCATCAAACATTTGTTGTTGTTTTTGACGAAACAAAGGAAGCAATACGTTCAACTGCTTTTTCTAACAATTCTAATGACGTTGCATAAGATAAACGAATATTATCAGGCGCTCCAAAACCAGAACCAGGAATAACAGCCACTAAAGCTTCCTCTAGCAATGCCTTCACGAAATCATCTACATTCTCATACCCACATGCAACAGCAGCTTCTTTCACATTCGGGAATAAATAGAAAGCTCCTTGTGGTTTCACACAGCTTACGCCAGGAATAGCCACTAATTGATTATAGATAATATTTAAGCGCTCTTCAAATGCTTTTCTCATTTCTTCCACCGGCTCTTGAGTACCTTCATACGCTGCAATAGCCCCGAATTGAGCAGTAGTAGTCGGATTGGATGTGCTATGACTAGCTAAGTTTGTCATCGCTTTGATAATAGCTTCATTTCCACATGCATATCCAATACGCCATCCAGTCATACTATGAGATTTTGACACACCATTTACGATAATCGTATTCTCTTTTAACTCTGGAGATAATTCAGCAATAGAAACATGTTTATTGTTTCCATAAACCAATTTCTCATAAATTTCATCCGATACAATCAAAATATTATGTTTCAAACATACTTTACCAAGCGCTGCAAGCTCTTCACTAGAATAGAGCATTCCTGTCGGGTTACTTGGTGAGTTAATAATGACCGCTTTCGTCTTATTTGTAATGGCAGCCTCTAAATCTTCCGGTGTAATTTTGAAAGAATTTTCTTCTTTCCCTTCACAATAAACAGGTACACCATCCGCTAACTTTACTTGTTCAGGATAACTAACCCAGTACGGAGTCGGAATGATGACTTCATCCCCCTCATCTAGAATAGCTTGGAATAGTGTGTAAAGCACATGCTTTGCACCAGATCCCACAATCACTTCCGATGGTTTATAATCCAGCTTTTGGTCTCTTTTTAACTTCGCAATAATTGCTTCTTTCAGTTGTGGTAATCCCGCTGAAGGCGTATATTTTGTTTGCCCCTCATTCATTGATTGTGTAGCCGCATCAATAATATGTTGCGGAGTATTAAAGTCCGGCTCTCCGGCACCTAATCCGATTACGTCAAGACCTTGCGCTTTTAATTCTTTCGCTTTAGCTGTAATCGCCAACGTAGTTGATGGAGTTAATGCTTGAACGCGCTTTGCTAATTTCATTGTGAATTTCCCCCTAGTTTATATATTACTGTAATTATGTAACCATTCACCTGTATTAAAATCAAAGTAATAATATTGCAAATGATTTTTATCGTCTTTAAATGTCACTTCCCATAAAGGGACATCACTTTCCATACCGAGCTTCACAGAAATAATTTCTTTAGGTTGATAGTTACTCTTAACGATGTTTGTAATTTCTGTTTTAGAAACACCCTCATTGTATGCTTTTTTAATTATCGAGTGTTCTTTTGTATCTTCAGGAATCCAAAGCACTTGCTTAGTGCCTTCCTCATCTTTTCCTACAACGACAGAATAAGCTTCCTTACCATAATACAAATAAAACTCGCTTACACTTTTTAAACCACCCTCGTTTAACGCATAGTCAACAGCTTTTTCCTCTGCTGTCTTTTTCTCATTGATGCCAACTAAAAAGCTGGCTACAACATAGCCTACAACAACGAGTACTAATAGGCTCACTGCCCAAATCCATTTTTTCAAAAAAACCACTCACTTTTTATGTTCGATAAATCGTTATGATCGCTTGATCTTGATTTTCTCGATCCAACGCGAGACCAAACATCAAATGATCATACTTTAAATTCCTATTTAAGGCATCAACAATTTTATACAAATCCGCTTGGTATTGTGCTTTCACTGTTG
The DNA here is from genome assembly GCA_051873995.1 of Bacillus sp. (in: firmicutes). Lineage (GTDB taxonomy): Bacteria > Bacillota > Bacilli > Bacillales > DSM-1321 > Bacillus_AD. The sequence goes on along the minus strand of JBJEFL010000099.1, from coordinate 37,992 downwards.
AAATGACCTCTGGTTTGCCCGCCATATTAACTGCCTCCTGAATTCAGAAGAATTTTAAGATTATTATTGAATAACATTACATATACCCCATCAATAATCCTTTCAACATTATAACAGTTTTTTCATAAGAAAAATAAATATTTGTAAAAATTTTCGGCATTTCACCAAAAAATATTTCAAAATAAGAAATTTTCTCACATATGATATTTATGTCTTATTTCGGCAACCATGTTTTAATTTTATCATGTATTTCAGACGATATGACCGGTATAACATCCACTTTTGGAATGGAACGTAAAAAATCCCCTCCATACGACGTACTTATAATACGTTTGTCACAAACAATACAAACTCCTTTATCTTCTTTAGTACGAATGAGCCGTCCAAAACCTTGTCGAAATCTCATGATGGCTTCCGGCAAAGAATACGAACTGAACGCATTTCCGCCCTTCTCCGTAATCAGCCTGCATCGCGCTTCTGTAATTGGATCAGTCGGTGAGGAAAACGGCAATCGAACAATCATCAGACATTCCAACGTCTCTCCAGGCAAATCCAATCCATCCCAAAAGCTGGCGGTTCCTAACAAAATGCTTTTATCGATATTTTGAAAATACTTGATTAAACGGGATTTGCTATTACTCGAAATACCTTGCGACAAAATATTGAAATCGGATAGAAGGGCATTTTCCTTCAACAAGTCATGAGTTGTTTTCAACATTTCCTGTGACGTGAACAACACCAACATCCTTCCTCTGCAAGCAATCGCCGCTTCGGCAATATATGAACTTATACTTTCCGCATATTCCTCCTGACTGACCGAATTGACATCCGGTATATCGGAAGCAACGAATAGCTGCACCTGCTCTTTAAAGTTAAACGGAGATGGAAAGCTATATGTTTCTATATGCTCATTATGTAAGCCCATTTTATTGCGCATATATTGAAATGAACCTTTCACTGTCAGAGTAGAAGAGGTTAAAATGACACTTTTTTGTTGGCCAAAGAAACGGAACCACATCTCGGTGCCTCCCTCAATTGGCTGTGAATATAAATACACATATCGACTTGGGCTATTTTTATTCCATTCAGCCCAGTATAGAACCGAATCTTTATTATGCAAAAAGTATTCTTTCAACTGTTCGGCATATCTTAAAAACGTCTCTGCCACCTGTTCGATTTCAGATAAATGAAAGAGTTGTGTTTTTCCCGGACTTGCCTTTTGAATCAACTCATCCACATTACATTGAAGCATGAATCCCAGCTTATGAAATTGCTCACTTAACCGTTCAGCAATCATCACCAAATGCTGAGCATTTCGATGGGTATGCAGGAGCGTCTGAATCGTTAACGTATTTTTGTATTGATGATCTTGACCGACTTCCTGACAAACCGTCGAAAGCAATTGAAAAAACTGTTCCAATTCAAAAACCGTTTCTTGAATCAACAAGTTATGCTGTCTGCTTTCATAAAAAGCACCCAGACCAGCATCCATCCTCATCGTATTCAACTTATATAATAACTGCTTTTGTTCATGCAGTCCGATTTTATTAATCTGCATTTTCATACTGATATAATCGATTGATTGCCCCAAGTGCTTCAATGCCGCATTTTCCAATTGATGCGCCTCATCAATGATGAGGGTATGACTCTTCAATTGTTGATTCGTTTTGGAAAAATAATCGGTCATTAAATAGGCATGATTCGTGATAATCAAATCGGCTTTTTCCGAATACGACTTGGCACGGTCGAAGAAATCAAGATGTTGCCATGCTGATTGCAGACTGTTGGTAATGCTTTTGGCACTTTGCAACCTTTCCCAATACAATTCCCCTCCACTGGTCAAATTCAATTCATCTCGGTCGCCCGTTTCCGTATGAAGCAACCAAATAAGAATCTGCATTTTGGTTAAGGCGCTATCGTAATGGTCATCTCGCATTCGTAATGCCCGATCGAATTTAGCTAAGCTGATATAATTCGATCGACCTTTCAGTATGGCCGTTGTAATCGGAAACGGGAGCATTTGTTGTAGATGGACTAATTCCTTATGAATCAATTGATTTTGCAAATCAATTGTATACGTACTGATGATAACCGGCTCTTGATTACGCACACTATAATAAGCGGCAGGCAGTAAATACCCCAACGTTTTTCCCAGTCCTGTTCCTGCTTCAATCAAGGCATGTTTGCTTTCTTGGAACGTTTGATATACTATATCCATCATTTTCAATTGATCCGTTCGAATTTCCAAAGAACTGAATGCCCGTTGCAGCATCCGGATTTTTTCTTCATCTTCCGTCGGGAAAGCTGCAACATCCGCTATAGAATAACCGCTGGATTCATCCGGTTTTCTCAGTGCAATTCCCTTATAAATAAATACATGGGGATGATGAATGGGACTCGTCGCATTTCTTTCCTCTAAAATCAATGCCAGCAGCTCCGATAATTCACTCTTTAACGAAAAAGACAAACGATACAATTGTTTTAACGTTACAAGCGGGAGATTGCGCAATTCTTGAGTAAACAGGAGAAAAAGCTCCGCTGTTACATAAGCATCACTATCGGCCTGATGTGGTCGGTCATGCTGAAAACCTTCTTCCGTTGCCAAATGTACTAATTTATAGCTGGTTGCCGAAGGTCGCATTATTTTAGCCAATTCTACTGTATCGATGGTCGAGCAATAAATGGGCTCAAAACCATTCGCCACCAACTCGTCTTGTAAAAATGACAAGTCAAATAAAACATTATGCGCTACAAAACACGCATCTTGTAAATATTCCACAATTGCAGGTGCTACTTCCGAAAACGTAGGAGCATGCTGTAATTGTTCATCGTTTATTCCTGTAAGTTCTTCAATAAATGGAGTTAAATGTTGTTTTGGATTTATAAACGTTGAGAATTCATCAACAATCTGGTTGTTTTCGACAACAACCGCTGCAAACTGGATAATTTTATCGCCTTTTTTAACAGAATTCCCAGTCGTTTCCAAATCAACAACAACATATCTTTGTGTCATTTTGTACACCTCAAAATACTACCTATTTTTTATAAAGTGAATCTTTGGTTGGTGGTCTTTTTCTTTACCCCTCACCAACCATTAGATGAACCAATCGGTTGTTACAGGCACTTGAACCTCCGACTTACACATCTGCGCTTTTGCTACTGCGTTGAAACAGGAGTCTTAGTACTTGTTAAAAGACTACGTTAAATCACAATATTGATAATGACTCCAATCCGTTCACCTTTATGTAGGAGTCTCACAGATTTCCACCAAATAAATGTCTACTATAACAATCAACAATAATATTTAACAAAACCAACCAAAAAAAGCTGACTTCAATTGACTGAAGTAATGTTAATCATATATTACATGATTATACGCCTTCAATTCAATGACGTCAGCTTTCTCTTTGATTTAGTTTAAATATTTATCCATCCAAATGTATCGTGTATTCTTCTCCAACGAAAAGAAATCCAGACTAGAAATCTACGACATCTTTCATTCCTAAATATTGCTACTCCTTGATATAAGAGCAAAGCGAGAATATCATTCCCTTATAAAATAGTCGCCTCTGGTTCATGCGTGATCATTTGTTCAATGCGATTCTTTTCATCCATAATCGCAATCTTCGGTTGATGTTGTCGAACTTTTTCTTCCGCTACCATCACATAGGAAATGATAATAACAATATCACCCGGTTGAACAAGTCGTGCGGCAGCCCCATTTAAACAAATAACCCCACTGCCCCTTTCACCAGGAATGATATATGTTTCTAGTCGTGCACCATTATTATTGTTAACGATAGCCACTTTTTCATTTGGAAGCATATCGACTGCATCCAAAATATCTTCATCAATTGTAATGCTGCCAACATAATTTAAGTTTGCTTCCGTAACAGTTGCACGATGGATTTTGCCCTTCATCATCGTTCTAAACACTAGTAATTCCCCCATTACCCTATTTTTCTATCGAAATTCCCTCGACTACGTTCCAGCTCAAATGTTGTTACCTCGTTCAAGCATTCATTAGATTACGGCATAAATTCAATAAGTTCCGCATATATCTTCTACTAATAGAGATCCGAGGATTATGCTAGATGATTTAAACATTCACAATCAAATTATCTATTAACCTTGCGGAAGTGAACGCCACGGCAAGCGCAATAATACATTGCCCCTTAACTTCCTTCAACGGTTCAAGTTCCGGATACGAATATATTTCAATATAATCGATTTTACCACTCGTTGTCGACTCAAGATGCTTCGTCATCGATGCAATAATATTGCCAGGGTTATATTCACCTTCTGCAATAAGTTTCTTCGCCAATTGAAGACTCGCATATAATTCTTTCGCTTCACTACGTTCAGCAGCCAATAAGTACACGTTCCGAGAGCTTTTGGCTAAGCCATCTTGTTCACGGACAGTTGGTACACGAACAATCTCGATTGGAAAGTTGAAATCTCTTACTAACCCTTCAACCACGGCTACTTGCTGCGCATCTTTTAAACCAAAATACGCCTTCTGAGGTTGAATGATATTGAATAATTTCGTTAAAACTGTCGCAACCCCATCAAAATGACCTGGTCTTGATTCACCGCACAAGACATTCGTTCGTGTATGCACCTGTACTGTCACAGAATTACCATCATGATACATTTCTTGAACTGTCGGATAAAAAATGAAGTCCACATCATGCCGTTTGGCCACATACTCATCTCGTTCAATATCACGTGGATATTTCTCTAAATCTTCATTTGGCCCAAACTGCAAAGGATTCACAAAAATGCTTAGCACAACTACGTCATTGTCTTTTCTCGCATCTGCCAGTAACTGTTCATGTCCTTCATGCAAATATCCCATCGTTGGTACAAAACCAATTTGTTTGCCGTTTAAGCGTAACGCCGCCAACTCTTGTTGTAATTCTGAAATTTTCGTAATGATTTTCATTATTTTCCTCCGTATAAGACCGACATTTCTTCTTCCTTCATTGTGTAAGAATGTTCTCGTGCAGGAAATGATGAATCCTTTACTTCATTTACATAAGATTGAATAGAGTTTACAATTTGTTCATTTACATTGCCATATGCTTTAACAAATTTAGGTAAGCGCTTAACACCGTACTGGATAATATCATGATACACTAACACTTGCCCATCCGTTTCGTTACCAGCTCCTATTCCGATGACCGGTATCGTCAATTCTTTCGAAATACTTCCAGCTACTTGATACGGAACACATTCAAGCACCAAAGCGATTGCTCCTGCTTCTTCACATTTTTTCGCATCTTCCATTAGCTTTCTCGCATCTTCTGCATCACGCCCCTGAACTTTGTATCCACCTAATACCCCGACAGATTGCGGTGTTAAACCTAAGTGACCAACAACAGGTATGCCAGCTTTCGTTAAAGCGGAAATTTTGTAAAGTACTTCATCCGCTCCTTCCACTTTCACTGCATCGGCTTGTCCTTCTTGCATAATACGTGTCGCATTTTTCAATGTTTCATCTATAGATAAATGATAACTCATGAATGGCATATCCGTTACGGTAAATGTATTTTTAGCACCTCGTTTTACAGCTTTCGTATGATGAATCATATCCTCGACCGTAACAGGAATCGTCGACTCATAGCCTAACACTACCATTCCAAGAGAATCACCGACTAAAATCATATCCACTTCTGCCTCTTCTGCAAGTTTCGCAGAAGGATAATCATAGGCTGTCAGCATAACAATCTTTTCATTTTCTTGTTTCATCTTTAAAAATTGACTATACAATTTCATACATTTTCCTCCTTTTAATTAAGAGGAGATAAAACGTTTACAATTGTTTCCGCACCACCACATAACATGACTCGTTCCGTCAAACGAAAAGTCGATGTCATTTTTATACTGTTTTCAAGCATAAAAAAACCTTCTGAAAACAGAAGGATTGGTCGCGTCAACTTTGTTTCATCCCTCTGTCCCTGTCCATAATGGATCTAGGCAGACTATACTAACTATCAGTCTTCTAAAATAAGCAAGGTGCAGTTCAGCTTTCGATACTGCCCACCGTCATTATAGCAGAGGGATATAGATAATGGCTATATATAACTTTAAATTTCAAACTTTTTTCTACAATTCAATATCCGCTGAATAAATGGAATGAATTTCACCAGCCTCGTCTTTCATAAGCAAAACACCTTCATCCGTGATACCTAAAGCGATTCCCGTAATTTTTTTCTGTGGAGTTGTCGCTGTAATGACTTTTCCGACACTAATCGCATAGCTTTCCCATAATGTTTTGATAGGTGCGAACCCTTCTGAGCAATACTGAAAATATAAATTCTCCATTTTTTTCAAAATAGAACAAATCACTTTTTCACGAGACAGCACTTCTCCTGTCTGAATGGACAAAGAAGAAGCAATTTGCTGTAATTCTTCCGGAAAATCCGTTTCTGTTTGATTTACATTAATACCGATTCCAATGATGATTGAATGAATACGGTCTGCTTCCGCTTGCATTTCCGTTAAAATCCCTGTCACCTTTTTTCCATCCATTAAAATATCGTTGGGCCATTTAATGAAAGGTGTGATGCCGGTTGTTTCTTCTATTCCTTGCGCTACAGCCACGGCTGTTAAAAGTGTAAGCTGTGGTGCCTGCATAAGTGGGATATTAGGCTTAACAATTAAACTCATCCACACACCTGCATACTTAGGTGAATACCATTTACGGGCCAATCGTCCTCTACCGCCTGTTTGTTCATCCGCAATCACAAGCGTTCCTTCTACTGCGTCCTGACTTGCAAGCTGCTTTGCTACCTTTTGCGTGGAATCGATGCTGTCAAGATAATGAATTTGCTGACCAAATATTTTTGTTTGTAATTGTAGACGAATGCTGTCTGCTGACATTTTATTCGGAACCGACACAATACGATAGCCTTTTCGGCGAACCGCTTCTACTTCATATCCATCTTTTCTAAGCTCTTCGATATGCTTCCACACTGCCGTACGCGAAACCCCTGTTAATTCCGCAATACTTTGTCCCGAGATAAATTCAGTCCCTGCTTGTGAAAAGGCTTCTAATAGTTTTTTTCTTATATGAGATTGCATCGGTGCACCTCCTCTTTAATAGCTTCTACTTCGTTCGGAATTTCTTCCTTAATGACTTTCTCGACAATCAACTGCATGACGTCCCGAATCCACGGCCCTTTTGCTTTGTTTGTCCATTGCAAAAGATGATGACCATTAATAGCCAATTGCGACAGGTGTTGAATTGGAAGGTTTCCCCACATTTCTTCAATGTATCCATCATTCTTCCTCGGCTCCTGATAATGAAGGAAATTATACACTCGACTGACACTTAACATACAGTCAACACCGTTTGTAAATAACTGCAATCGATCTATATGATCGTTTTTCTTTTGGGCCAAAAGGCGAACAATCGCTTCAATCTGGCGGATCCTCTTCACCGACATTTTCCACGAACGAAGAAAGCTTTCAACGTCATCAACAGAAACAACGTAATGCACAATAACAGCCCATTTCTCCTCTAAACTTGTCAGCTGTCGCAAGTCGAATTGCGCCACTTGTTGTAATAGTTTTTTCTTATGCTGCAAACCCGGCAAATACGCATATAAACCGGTTTCAATCAATAAGTTCAATGCCTGCTGTACTTGTGGACCTTGTAGCAGTTTATCCAATTCCACCAAGATTCGCTCAACAGAAATATTATGTAGTAAATGTTTGTTTTTCTCCAAAGCCTGTAACGTTTCTTTGGAACAAGTAAAATTTAACTGACTCACAAATCGAAGTGCACGCATCATCCGAAGTGCATCTTCCCCAAATCGTTCATCTGCATGACCGACTGTCTCAATAATGCCGTTCTCAATTGCTTGCTGACCATGAAAGTGGTCAATTAACTGACCACTTGTATTCATAGCGATGGCATTCATCGTAAAATCACGGCGTTGTAAATCTTCCTTAAGCGAACGAATGAACGTCACTTCTTTCGGTTTGCGAAAATCGATGTATTCGCTTTCCGAACGGTATGTCGTAATTTCATACGTTTGCCCATTCTCCAATACCATGACTGTACCGTGTTGAATACCCACATCAATCGTCTTAGGGAAAATAGCCTTCACTTCTTCTGGTGTAGCCGAAGTCGCAATATCCACATCATTGATTTCTCGATGCAGCAAATAATCGCGGACAGACCCACCTACGAAAACCGCTTCGTAACCATGATGTTCAATTTTCTTTAAAATCGGTAATGCTTGGACAAATAGTTCATTCATTGTTTTTTCCTTTCGAACCCGACAATAAATTATAATAAATGTTTTCGTATTGCGAAATGATGGAAGAAGATTGGAATTTATGTTGTACCGCCTCCAGACAATTGTATGACATGCGTTCATGTAATTGGTCATCTTGCAGCACACTTAATGCATAGCGGGCAATCGTATTGATATCGCCTACCTCACACACATATCCCGTCACACCATGCTCGATGACTTCCGGAATGCCCCCAATATTTGTCCCGATACACGGTATACCACATGCCATCGCTTCCAATAAAACCAAGCCGAAGCTTTCTTTTTCCGATAATAATAACATGAGATCACTGATACTATACAATTCTTCTACATTTTCTTGTTTCCCTAAGAAAAGCACCTGATTCTGAAGTTGAAGGGAATCGACCAGTTCTAAAATCACACTCATTTCCGGTCCATCCCCCACCAGCAGTAACTTCGCATGAATTTTTTGTTGAATACGCTCAAACACACGAATAATATCTTCTACTCGTTTCACCTCACGAAAATTCGAGACATGAATGATCACTTTTTCATCTTGTAATCCTAGCTGTTCTTTTAAAGTACTTTCGGGCTGTACTTTATACACTCGTTCATCTATAAAATTATGCACCGTATGAATTTCTTTGTCAGGATTAACAAGTGTTTTCGTTTCTTCTGCTAATGAATGCGAAACAGCTGTCACATAATCCGATTTTTCAATACCGAATTTAATCAGCTTTTGCAGAGAATGTTCATAACCTAACACAGTTATATCTGTTCCATGTAACGTTGTAACAATTTTCACATCACAATCAACCATCTGCTTAGCAAGAATCGCACATACTGCATGAGGTATTGCATAATGCGCATGCAATATATCCAGCTTTTCACGCTTTATGACTTCCGCAATCTTACTTGCTAAAGTCAGGTCATACGGAGGATGCTGAAAGACGGAATATGTATTGACATCAACAGCATGGAAAAATATACGAGGGTGTATTTTTTTCAAACGAAACGGCATACTACTTGAGATAAAATGAATGTTATGTCCTCGATCGGCGAGCAATCGACCCAGTTCAGTGGCTACGACACCGGACCCCCCCACCGAAGGGTAACAAATAATACCTATATTTAAGCTCATTCTTCTCCTCCTAGTAAATCCTCAGAAAGCAAAAGGGGCTTAGTTGAAAAGAACCCTTCCGCATAAGCGACGCCTACTTCTTTCCCCATCATTTTCTCTCTTGCCATCACACTCTCAATGTAATCATCTACTAGAGGCGTTTTAAAGCTATTATTCGTACTTTCAAACTGACTGCTGTACGCTTCCAAACTTTTCACTTTCTGTTCTTTTTGTTGTGAAATATCCACAACAAAATGCGGTTTATGAAAGCCATTAATCATATAAAAATATAAAGAAGAAATACGATGAGGTTCGTACACGCTACCTTCATCAAACTTTCGAACACCTGCCGAAAAACACGCTTCCTCAACAAGCTTCGTACAATTCCCGTGATCAGGATGACGATCGATGCTGTATGGAGCAAATACAAGCTTCGGTTTATATTTGCGAATAATCGATACGATGCATGAGATGTATTCCTCACGCAAAAATAACCCACGATCCGGTAAGTATGCATTGATTCTTTCTTCAATACCTAAAATTTCTCCTGCTGCCGCTGCTTCTTGCATTCGTAATGCAACTGTGCCATTTGAGGACATTTCAGCTTGCGTCAAATCACAAATGACAATACGCTTTCCTTTTTTTGCATACTTTGCAATGGTCCCTCCCATACCGATTTCAACATCATCGGCATGGGCACCAAATGCAAGAATATCTATTTCCTTCTGCATGTTTCTTCACCTAAATTAAAATAAATTTCTCCAATCAATATCTCCTCGATCTAATCCACGAATGAGCACTTCTGCAGTACCCATATTTGTTGCCAACGGAACGCTATATACATCACATAGGCGAATTAATGCCGAGACATCCGGCTCATGAGGCTGAGCGGTCAACGGATCTCGGAAGAAAATCACAACATCCATTTCGTTATCAGCAATTTTCGCTCCAATTTGTTGATCGCCACCATGTGGCCCTGATTGAAAGCGATGAATGGATAATCCTGTCGCCTCCATAATTTTCATACCTGTTGTTCCAGTTGCAAAGAGCGTATGCTTTTCAAAAATAGGTTGATAAGCTATAACAAAACCGAGTAAGTCTTCCTTTTTCTTATCATGTGCAATTAGTGCGATATTCATTATTAGAACACTCCTATTCTATAATATTCTCCAATCCGTAAACGAGGCCATTTGATTGCATAACGTGCTCAACTGCAAGTTTTACACCCGACATGAATGATTCACGATTGTATGAATCGTGACGAATTGTCAACGATTGGCCATCTGCACCAAATAATACTTGCTGATGAGCAATCAATCCAGGTAATCGGACACTATGAATTCTCATACCATCTACATTTGCACCTCGTGCTCCTGGGATTGTCTCTTTTTCATTTGGATGTCCTTGTACTTTCGGTTCGCGAACTTCGCGAATCAAATCAGCCGTTTTCACCGCTGTGCCCGACGGAGCATCCAATTTTTGATCATGGTGTAATTCGATGATTTCCACATCATTGAAATACTTAGCAGCCATCTGTGAAAATTTCATCATTAAAATTGCACCTAAAGCAAAGTTAGGAGCAATGATACATCCTAATTCAAGTCTATCGCACATTTCTTGCAACTGTTGCAAATCAGCCGAGGTAAATCCTGTCGTCCCGACAACTGGTCTAACCCCATTTTCCAATGCTGTCACTGTATGTAACATACCTACTTCCGGAGTTGTCAAATCCACTAAAACATCCGCTTTCACTTGTTGGAAGCATTCTTGGATATCGGAATAAATCGGAGCTGAAATGCCGTTGAACCCCTCAACATCTTGCAGGTTACCACCATTGTTTTTACGGTCAATTACAGCAACCAATTCGAATTGCTCGGTATTGTTCACTAAATAGACCGCCTCTTTACCCATTCTTCCTCTTGGGCCGGCTACTACGATTTTTACTTTTTCCACAATCAATTCCCCTTATCTTCTTCAATTTTTGTCCATCGGTCCGCATCACGCGTTCGGAATTTCTGCATAACTAAATCATGGGCTTCTGCCAAATCTATTTGCAGTGAATTAGCAAAACAAATTAACACGAAAAGCATATCACCTAGCTCTTCTTTAATCTCTTTTTCACTTTCACTTACTTTTTTCGGTTTTTCACCATAATAATGATTCACTTCTCGGGATAGTTCTCCTAATTCTTCCGTCATTCTTGCCAGCATCGCAAGTGGACTGAAATATCCCTCCTTAAATTGCCCTATGTACTGATCAACTTCTTCTTGCAACTGCTTCATACTCTTTGACATCTTCATCACCCTTTAATGAACAATTGTAATCTTATTATACCAAAATGTCACTTATAAATAGAATATAGGTACACTTCATCCATTCTTTCATACTAAATCAAGTCTAATATGTATTCCATTTTTCATGTTAGCTAAAATTAACCACGAATTCAATTTTTTCTTTCGGAACATCTTGTTCCTTATCTTAATGACAACTTAGCGTTATTGGCGCAATGATTTTTCCTACTCCTATTCGGAAGTTCGTAATGGTATTTATTCATACAAAAAGCTGTTTTCACAAACTTTTTTGCCTATTTAGAAAGAATGAATTTCCGCTCCAAAATGCTCGCCCCTTACGCCTGCCTCAACTAACATTCCCCGAAACTTATGTAAAAACATCCCTCTTTTAGAAAGGCTATGTTCGCAGACATTGTTGGAGACAGCGTTGGCTGTTTCTTATTAAGCTTTGCCCAAATATGGAGGAACTTCGCGTTTATTTCATAATAACGAAGGAAAATTGTTCAAAAGCAACAATCATTCCGTACAAAGCTTTTAGAAAACATCCATACAGAAAGACCTTTGCGGAATGCCATTGAAACGTTTCACGACAGGAAACTTTGGGAACTAAAAGAAAGCAGATTATCATTCAAAAAACAACTTCTTTTTGATTCATAGCTGTATTGCCTAAAAGCGATTTATTCCTATATAATGAATATTTCAAGTAGAAATACTGTTTAATACATACGAACTAACAAAATGTTTATAATTGTCTTGTACACCATGACAAACGGAGGTAACGCCATGATTTATGGTTTAAAGTTCAAAAATATCTTTTTTATTATCCTAGGAACAGCTATATTCGGATTCGGTCTTGTTCACTTTAATATGCAGAATAATTTGGCAGAAGGAGGATTTACAGGTATAACATTGATCCTTTATCAACTGTGGAATATTAATCCTTCCTACTCCAACTTGGCTTTGAACCTTCCACTTTTCTTGATAGGGTGGAGATTTTTGGGCAAACAATCCTTCTTATACACCATTATCGGAACTGTCGGATTATCGGTATGGCTTTGGATTTTCGAACGTTATTCCTTCAATATTCCCTTAGAAAATGACTTAATGCTCGTTTCTTTATTCGCAGGCGGTTTTATCGGGGCTGGGTTAGGTATTGTATTTCGCTACGGAGGAACAACCGGCGGTGTAGATATTATCGCTCGACTTGTCCAAAAATATGTCGGTTGGAATATGGGGAAAACGATGTTTTTATTTGATGCATGCGTCATTCTTCTGTCTTTAGCGACCTATTTATCTTATCGAGAAGCATTGTATACACTCATTGCCGTCTTCATCGCTGCTCGATTGATCGACTTTATGCAAGAAGGAGCCTATACCGCAAGAGGAGCAATGATCATTAGTGATAAAAACGCTGAAATCGCTGAAATCATTATGCAAGAGATGGAAAGAGGCGTAACGGTTTTAAGAGGGTATGGTTCCTATTCCAAACAAGACCGTGATGTTCTTTATTGTGTAGTCGGACGAAATGAAATAGGGCGATTAAAACAAGCGATCACCTCTGTTGATCCTCACGCTTTCGTTTCCGTCACCACTGTCCATGATGTACTCGGAGAAGGTTTTACACATGACGAAAACAAAAATCCGATTGAACGATAACTGCTATCTTGAATAAAGGCCGATATAGAATGCCATTGTCCGGCTTCTGTATCGGCCTTTTCACTAACCTTATTGTCCTTTTAAAACTTCCTCCACATATTGATTATCCATCACTTCAGATGTATCAATTTCTTTTTTGATGCCACCTGCTGAATATAGGAAATCCGCTTGCGCTTGATGTGCTTCTAAAAATTCCTCCGTCGTCGGAGATAAAATTAAATTCGCTTTTGAATAAACGTTATAGATAATATCATATTCTACCCCTTCAATACCCGCGATATCTTGTGAAACTTCCTCAAGGTTTTCGGCTACGTATTTACGCGCTTCTTCATATGTTTCCAAGAAAATTTTTGTCAATTCCGGATTGTTTTCCACAAATTCCGTACGCCCTATTAAAAAGCTCGGCATGACAATATCCAAATCGGCTCCTGTCACTAAATAGCGAGCCTCCGTTTGATAGTTGACCGTCGAAGCGTATGGCTCCCAAATAGACCATGCGTCAATACCGCCATTATCAAGAGCTGGCCGTCCTTCCTCCGGCTGAAGTTGAACGATTTTAATATCTTTATCCGTTAAACCAGCCTTATCTAAGGCTAAATACAGAAAATTATACGCGCTACTTCCTTTTGCCACACCGATTTTCTTCCCTTTCAAATCAGACAGGCTTTTGATTTCACTATCTTTTGGAACAACAATCGCATTTTCTTTTTTCCCATCTGACGTTACTGCAAGTGCTTTAAAATCAACTCCGCCCGCTTGACCTGCAATTACTGGGGAACCACCTGTAAATCCAAAATCCAATCTACCAGAAGAAATAGCTTCAAAATGAGGAGGTCCACTGGCAAACTCATGCCATTCCACCTCTACCCCTACTTCTTCATACGCTTTTTCAAAGTAGCCTTTTTCTCTTGCATACGGCAAAATGCCTGTAGCTCCTTGAACACCGATATGCACGACCTTCGTTTCATCTTTCTCACCAGATGATTTCTCACCGCCACAAGCTGCTAGTACCACTTGCACTAAAAATAAAGCACCAATTAATAAAATGAATTTTACTTTCGACATCACAAGCCACCCCTTCATTTTTCCACTTTCAATTATCCTTTGAAATTATTTTGCCATTTCAATAATCTGCGCTCCCAAAGCCTGACAAGTGAATCAGACACTTTTCCGAACACAGCAAAAATGACAATCCCAACTAACACAACGGCTGTTTGCGAAAACTGACGAGCATCCATAATCAAGTACCCGATACCTTCACTCGAACCCATCAATTCGGCCGCTACTAAAGACATCCATGAAATCCCCAATGCAAGGCGAACACCCAACAATATATTCGGAAGTGCAGCTGGTAAAATGACATTTTTGATTTGTTTCCATTTACTGAATTCAAGCACTTTCGCTACTTCGAACAATTTACGATCCACATTTCTAATCCCTAAGAACGTATTCACGTATAAAGGGAAAAAAGCTCCCATCGCAATTAATAAAATTTTGGATAATTCCCCGAAACCAAACCAAAGAATGAATAACGGAATCACTGCCAAAAGCGGAATCGTTCGAATCATCTGAAATGTCGGGTCGAAAATTTCCTCCATCTTTTTCGAGAAACCAACCAACAATCCCGCAATCAGCCCTAAACCGGCTCCTGCCACAAAACCACCTAGTGCACGCATTAAACTAACTTGAAAATGATATAGTAAATCTCCTGTCGTAACCAATTCAATAAAGGTAGCAAACACTTCACTTGGTCGCGGCAACAAAATGGATGAAATCACCCCTAAATAGCCCGCCAGTTCCCAAATCACTATAATAATCAAAGGAACAATTAATCCTTTTAAAAACACAGTTAAATCTTTCGTGAATTTTCCATTTTTCCTTACTTTCCCTCCCTGCTTCGCTACTAATTTCGTTGTCAGCACTTCACTTTTATTACTCATACTCAACCACCTCCATTAAATACCCGCACTATCTACTAATTCCAGTTCGTCTACCTTTTCAAATTCATTCATAATAGTATGACGATAGTCCTGAAACGCCTTGCTCGCTTTCTTTCTCGGATGCTGTGTGTCGACAGAAATGACTTTTTGGACAGAACCTGGACGTGCCTTCATAATAATCACTTTTGTTCCCAAATAGACCGCCTCATCGACATCATGCGTGACAAACAGCATCGTTGTCTTGTTTTCTTTCCAAATATCCAAGAGTACTTCTTGCATATGTGACCTTGTAAATGCATCAAGCGCACCAAATGGTTCATCTAATAACAACACCTTTGGATTCCGCAACAAAGCGCGAGCGATTGATACTCTTTGTGCCATGCCTCCCGACAGTTCCTTCGGATAAGATTTCGCAAATTCGCTTAATTTCACCAATTCAAGTAAGCGGTCCACATTCTTTCTTACTTCGGGATCAGATAGAGAAAAATCAGCTGCAATATTTTTCTCAACTGTATACCATGGAAATAAACGAGGTTCTTGAAAAATAAATCCTTTATCAATACTAGGACCTATTACTTCTTCACCATCAATTTTGACACTTCCTTCATGTTCCACATCTAGGCCTGCAATAATCCGTAACAAAGTACTTTTTCCACAACCACTCGGCCCAATGATGGTAATGAATTCTCCATTGTTAATCGATAGATTAATATCCTTCAAAGCTTGTGTCTGACCTTTTGATGAAGAAAATACTTTCTGAACATCTGTAATTTCAAGTAATGACATATTCTTTCCCCCTGCTCCTTGTATCGTTCAACACAAAATATGCAAAAAGGCACTAATCCTCACTAGTATTGATTGTGAGGATTAGCGCCTTCGGTTTTTCCGATCAGCTATCTAATTTTCAGTTCGATTCATCATAAAAATTAAGTGTATTTTTAATATTCTGTATTATATAATCAATAATTCCTATCTGTCAACTTTGTTTTCTCATTCTATTTTTCTTTTTTCCACAAACAAAAAACCTTACGAAAAAATGTAAGGTTTTTATTGTGAAATAATTAATCTCTCTCTGACATACCTGTATAAATCAATACTAAACGCAATAACTCCAAGACAGCTACAGCGGCTGCTGCCACATACGTCAGAGCAGCTGCATTCAACACTTTCTTCGTTTCACGTTCTTCCTGATTACTAATAATTCCAAGCGTAACTACTTCATCCATCGCTCGATTACTAGCATTAAATTCCACAGGCAACGTAACCAATTGGAAAATAACAGCACCTAGCATAAAAATAATCCCTGCAAGCAATAAGCTTGGTATCGTCGCGATCAGACCAATCATGATAAGTACCCACGAAATGTTCGATCCAAAATTTGCAATCGGCACCAATGAATGTCTGATGCGCAAAAAGGCATAATCTTCTTGATCTTGGATAGCATGACCTACTTCATGCGCAGCCACTGCTGTTGCCGCTAAAGAATGGCCATGATAGTTAGCAGAAGACAACCGCACTACCTTTGAACGCGGATCATAATGGTCGCTTAAATGCCCTCTTGTTTCTTGAACAGGCACATCGTATAACCCATGTTCATCTAAGATTCTTCTCGCTACTTCTGCTCCTGTCATTCTTGTAGAAGAAGCAACTTTGGAATACTTGCTGTACGTCCCTTGCACTTTCATTTGAGCGTATATTGGAATTAAGATAATAATCGCCAAATAAATAAGATAGCTTCCCATTGCAACCTCCTAAAAAATTGTTATTATTACTATTCTAAAAAAGCAATAATAACAATGTCAATCCTTCAGTTTATTTTTATATTTCTCACTTTTTTTATTTCCAACATATTTTCGCCATCCAACATAAGATAATGAAAGTAGAATGATACTACCTGTTGAAATGATGACCCACCAAAGGGACGGATCACTTTCATCTTCTTTCATGTTTTCGAATATACCTTCCAAATCATTTTTTAAAGCCTTCAGCTCTTGATGATTATCCACATTATCAAAAACTTGCGGACGATATTGATCAATATAACGAATACGTGCTTCAAGCATTTGCATTGTTTCTGCCTTGACATCAATTTGTAAACTTGGCTGTATCAAGTCATAGTATTGCAGAAATTGGTCAAACTCTTGATGAAATTCCACTCCATATCGTTCAACCGCTGCTTTATGCGCCTTATCGACCGACGCTAGCACATTTTCTTCCATCGATATCCATAACGGCTGGTATTCCGAATCAATCGCATCCACCACTAATCGAAGCTTCATGACACTTCGCACTTTTTCCTCATCTGTCGTACGATCACTCTCTAAAGCGGCAACAGCTTCCTTGTAAATCTGTGTTAATATTTTCAATTCACTTGTTTGAATATCATTTCCTTGCGCAGCTACAGTTAACGTCATATTCGAGAAATCCTCCAAAATATGAACACTCTCTTCATAGCGTTTTATTTTAGCTAATTGTAAAGCATCATCCACCGATACATTAAGCTTGTCCAATTTGGAAGAGGCTAAAACATTACTAGATGAAGTTGAAATAAATAAAAATACTATAAAAAAAAGAACGATTTTTCTAATCATTACTGAGTCCCTCCTCTTTTCATATTACTAATATGAGAGATTTGAGAATAGTAGACCTAGAAATGAAGAAAAAGCGAGACTTTCTGAAGTCATTGGATGACTTTTCAGAAAGCCCCGCTTGCTCGTTTGTATTCGACCAAAGAGACAAATTCAAGCTTATTCTGCTTTATTGCTGCAATATCGTCGTTAAAGGATAGAAAGCGTATTGTAAAGAGCACAAAAGAAGAAAAAGCATCATTCCCATGAAAATTTGGATAGAAATAAACGTTTCGTCATCCCTATAGCTTTTATCTTAAAGCGTCCAACGTGGTCGCTTCATACCGACATAATAACAAAGTAAAATTGAACCTATGCTTAACCAAAATGTAAAATAACCAATTTCATTCATATACCTTTCCAAAGTGCCATACCACGGCATTTGACCAAAAACGTAATCAATTATTTCATTATGTACCGTAAAAATAGCCGCCACAACCAGCTGCCAAGCCTTTATGCGATAAAAAGGGGCATACAATAAACCTTGCAATGCCATCGCTAAATGAGAGGCCATTAGCATATAGCCAGTCCAATGAAGACTGCCTGTAGTAGCTAACAATAAAAGATTCATGATAACTGCCCAAATCCCATATTTAAAAAGAGAGATTAAGGCTAACGCTTCGAATAACCCCCAATTCTTCCCTAATAGAAAAGCAATTAAAACAAACACAAAAAAAAGACAAGCTGTTGGGCTATCTGGAACAAACGGTATAAAAATAGGGTCCGTCATCTCGATTTGCCCTTTATACCAGTAGTATCCATAAACAGTTCCTAAAATATTGATAATTAACAAACTCATAATAATCGTTTTATTGCGCAAAACGGTATATATCATATTAATCAATGGAAGATCACCCTTTCTTATCTACCCTGTTCTATCATACCTTCGTGCTACATAAAATCCAATCATTAAATCTGAAACTAGCAAATTATCTCCAAATAACAGAAAGAAGGAGCTGCCTGAAAAGTCAGCGAATGACCTTTCAGACGCTCCTATCGTTTGTTTTCTCTCGACCAAAGCGACAATTCTAAATTAAAGGTTAGCGATTGGTTGAGGAAAGCTTATTGCAATAAAAGAAAAGAGGCTATAGAAAAAAAATCATTCCTCTAAAAATCTTGGTTGGAATAATCTTTCTGAACAACTCCTTCTTGCTGCTATTCCTCTAAGTTTGCAATGAATTCTGCCAAGACTTGCAGTTCCTCATCTGTTCCTTTGAACATTCCTGCCGGCATCGAACCAACACCATTAACAGCTATATCCGCAATTTCTTCAGCAGTCAAACCGGTACCGAATAATTTCGGTGCAGCCGCTCCACCTTCTAAATTACCTCCATGGCAACCTACACAGCTTTGCTCATAAATAGCATAACCCGGGTCTTCTTGGTTAATTTCAGGTCCTAAGACAATCTCTCCTTGTTTCTTGGCTGCTTCCCAATCATGCATTGCAACTGATTGATACGTTAAATAAAAAATGCTGACAATCGCCAATAACATAAAACCCGTGGCGAACGGCCTTTTTAAAGGCGCTCGTTCCGGCCCGCGATCTAGGAATGGGGCAAACAACAAAGCGCCGAATGCTAAACCTGGCATAATAAGCGAACCAATGATATTATAATTCTCACCAGAAGCATACGTATATTTCAGCAACTGGTACAAAAATAAGAAGTACCAGTCAGGAAGTGGAATGTAACCACTTGCTGCCGGATCAGCCATTTTTTCTAACGGCGGCTGATGTGCAATACATAAACATAAAAAACCGATTAAGAAAACCGCTCCAACCATCCATTCTTTCAACAGAAAGTTTGGCCAAAAGGCTTCCGTTTTTCCAGGATATTCCGAATAATCTTTCGGAATATTGGGTTTTCTCATTCCAGGCGCTACAATACGAGAATCCCCAACGAACTTCATCCCTTTTCCACGATGCATCGAACAACCCCCCTTTTAATTGTTTGAATTATTAAAAAATTAAAGTCGAAACGATCTTATAGAGGACCGGATATACCTTGTTTTCGAATCATCAAGAAATGCACGGCTACCAATGCCAACAATGCTGCCGGTAAGAAGAACACATGGATGGCAAAGAAGCGAGTCAACGTCTGTGCACCGACTATCGTCGGATCTCCCGCAAGCAAAGTCTTAATCTGCGTCCCAATCAGCGGTACGGATGCAGCTATTTCTAAACCTACTTTTGTCGCAAATAGCGCTTTCATATCCCATGGTAATAAATATCCTGTAAAACCAAGACCTAACATGACAAAGAAAATCAATACTCCGACAATCCAGTTTAATTCACGTGGTTTTTTGTATGCTCCTTGGAAGAAAACACGCAAAGTATGTAAAAACATCATAACGATTACGACACTTGCGCCCCAGTGATGCATACCCCGAACTATTTGTCCGAATGCTACTTCATTTTGTAAATAATAGACAGATTCCCAGGCGTTTTTAATATCCGGTACATAGTACATTGTTAAAAACATACCCGATAATATTTGAATAACTGTAACGAAAAATGTTAATCCACCGAAGCAATAGACGAATGCAGAGAAGTGATGAGCTGGATTAACATGCTCTGGAACTTCATGATCAGCAATATCGCGCCATAATGGCGTAATGTCGACACGCTCGTCAACCCAATCATAGATTTTGTTCAGCAAAGCTTACGCCCCCTTATTTGGCTCGATTGCACCTAAACTAATAATTCCATCACTCGCTACTTGAACTTGGTACACGTCTAACGGTCCTTGTGGAGGAGTTCCCACAACGTTCATCCCATCCTTTTGATACAGCCCATTATGGCAGGCACAAAAGAATTTGTTCGGATTTGCCGCATCCGTATTCCATTCAACTGTACACCCTAGATGCTTACAGACCGGAGAAAGCGCAACGATTTCTCCACTATCGTTCTTGTAAATCCAAGCTACCCGTGTTTCTTCCGAATCATACCAGGCATCCACTTGTTGAACCGTAAAATCGATACGCTGCGGCTCATTCGTTAAGTCACTCTCTTTTAACTTTGTTGCAACAAAATCACCGCTTGTTTCATTTTTGAGAACTGGATCTACCGCGAATCTAACCATAGGCATCAACATACCGGCCGCCATGAATCCACCTACACCTGTTAAAGTATAGTTTAAGAATTGGCGTCTAGAAACTCGCTGTTTGCTCATATAATATTCCCCCCCTCTGTCAATGAAGCTTCAGTACAACAAACATGATCATTACAATTGGATAAAACTAGGACATTTCAATGATATATCAATATGAAAATAAGGTCAATATTCTGAAAATACAATTAGTGTCAAGAATGTGTCTCGTATATAAAAAACATTTTTACATATTTCTCCACTTTCGTATGATTATATCTAATATATTTTTTGTTTCTTTTTCTACCACCGACTTTTTATACTTGTCTTCTAAACTCTCCAACGGTATAGAAGGTATCCAAATCAAGGATTCATCAAATACAACCTCCGATTCTTTCCAAAAAACGTCAGAAGTCAAAAAGAAAACATGCGGGAATTTATCTTTATCCACGATACCTTCCCATCGAAGAATCATTTCTTTTTTTTCCTCTTCAGCCCAGCCATGATAATAGTTTACCGCTGGCAACAATAATACACGGCCTTTGAATTGCTTTTCAATTTGCTGTGAAATCACTGAAATAAATTCGACATTCGATGCACTTTGATTCATTCCTCCATTAAACGTGATGCCATGTAATGGAATGATTAGTGTATCAACATATTCTTTTGCTTGATTGTACATTTCTAAATCTTTTGGTATCCATTTCATTTATTTGTATCCCCTTTGTCTTCTTGAAAATCACTCCAAAATAACACGTTTTGAATATCAGAAATCGAAAACAACTCAAAATAACGTTTCGGGTTTGTTCGTTATGCCATTCACATATACCCCTCTTTATTTTTTCATCAACCAAAACACCTTCTTACACACAAAAAAGCGAAGCCTCCTAGTTGGAGAAAACTCCGCTCTCTTTTCTAAGTAAGAATGTATCCACATGTCGAACACGGAACTGTTTATGCTCTTCTTTCCGAAATATAAGTACTCTTTACTGTAATTCTTTTAATATCGTTGTTAGTTGTTCAAACGCTACATAATCCTTCTGATCCAAAGCTTGATCAATCTGCTCAAGTAATTTATTGCGTTGATACGTTTGAATAGATTGTTCAATTACGCGTTCAGCAACAATTTTATCTCTTTCATTATTTGATCCATTTGTTGGAACAAAAGGATTCTTCTCTAGGACAGCCGCATAATGGTGGGAAGAATAAGCGGAACGGAAATGCAATGAAATATAAATCTCTTCTTCTCTATTCAAACGAATATCATGAAAAGATTTCTCAGCATCCGTCGTCATTACATTCGATTTATAAAATTTAAAAGGAACTTCCTCCACGCAATGAGTCGACATCACCAACCCACGCGGACAATATTGTGCATCTTCCACAAAATGGACCTGCTTCATTAATTGGTCATGACTCATCAAATAATTGAGGATCCAGACACATTCCCGTCTCTTTAATTGGTAATGATTTAAAAACCAACGAATAAATTCTTTTTTCTCATTCACAGAAACAATGGCAGTCATAGAATTCCCTCCTTTGTATTATTTTCACATAATACATTCATTACGTTATTACCTAACTGTCAAACCATTCACCGAAAAAAAACAAACTTATTTATTCATTGTGTTCCAATTTTTCTACTACGGAAATGTACTCTTCATTCCACGGATTTAATTTAACGAGTATATTAAATATTTCTGCAGCTGTTTGGAAATCTCCTTCTTCTATTAAAAAATATCCGTAGTCACGAAGAAAATCTTCGTCTTGCTTATACATTTCATAAGCTTCCTGAAAATGTTTTCTCGCTTCTTTAAATTGTTCCACACCGTTATAGCTTAACGCTAGCATCCAATCGAATTGTGGATCATTTTCACCAAATTCAATGATGCTTTGAATTAAATCAATGCATTCTTCAAATAGCTCTTCTGACACAAAATATTTTGCTAATGTAATACCGGCCTCCAAATAACCAGGATCAATCGCTATTGCTTGTCTGAAATACTCAACGGCCTGTTCCGGCTTATGCATTTTCAATGCCAATTTGCCTGCTTTAAAGTACAGCTCTTTATTATACTCATCCTGCTGAATGCCTTCTTTAACAGTTTGAAAAGCCATTTCAATGTCTTCAAGGTGTTCGTAAGCACTTGCTAAATAGAAATAAAGTGAATGATATTCATGATCGAGCTCCTTCACTTTTGTTAATTGGTTGATGGCTGTTTTATAGTTTCCTGCTTGATAAGCGGTGAAACCATATTGAAATAATGTATGTAGCTCTGTTTTCTTTTGAAGGCTTCTTTCATAATAAGGCAAAGCTTCTTCAAATCGCCCTAAACTGCTGTATGCTTCGGCAATTCGTTGTGTAATGCTCACACCCGCTAATTCTTCATGTTCCTTTAGCACCGCCTCAAAGTAATCAATTGCTTCTGCATAGCTTCCTTGCGCATAACATTGTTCACCTAGAGCAAAATCAATCAGTATTTCATCCGGCTGTACCTTCTTAGCTTCCTTCAACTTCTTATACGCCACTTCTTCCAAACCATTTAACGCATATAAATCTGCTTCAAGAAGCAATGCACTCGGATAAACCGGATCATCTTTCGCAACAGCTTTAACCAATTCAAGTGCTTCATCTTCACGATCGAGCTCCATATAAATTTCGGCTAGGGATAACAGCAATTCGCCTTCCTCTGGATGTGTAGCTAATAATTGTTCATATAAACCGACAGCTTGCTCCAAAAAACCCATTTGCACCAAATGCTCAGCCAGAACAAAAATATCTTCTTCAAGACCGCTGTTTTGTATACTATGTATATGTTTATAAGCCTCTTCTAATTCACCATTATTGATTTTTTCTAATACTTTTTCAATCGTAATCATAATAATCCTTTCTGGTAATATCACATTGTATTCACTCATATTACTCAAAAAAACCAGGCACTTTAATGCATAACTCCACCCCGGGATTTTTCGGTAACAGGATACTATTCCCTACCCTAATAACTTGATTTTTAAAAATTGTACATTCTATTTTATCATAATATCTCTTTTCTTTATTGATTAAACAATATTTATGTTTTTCTCTAATAAAGTTGTAACTTATTTCTCCATTATTCCTTAAAGTTCCTTTAAATGGATACAATCCAATCAATTTCAACAATTCTGTGGAAAGAAACTGGTGGTCAGTTAATAAAGTGGAGCAATGCGGTATCTTTTCTTGTTTCAATATTTCATCCCATTTCTCCATCGTCTCTTTTTGCTCATGGACCAATTGGGGAATGAACACTAATTTATACGGAAAAAAGGCTTCTTTCAGCCAGCTCCAGGGAACACGAGATAAATCGACCTCTGTTTGAATAATCGTAATAATGACAGGTATTCGTTGTTGCTTACAGTATCGTACGACAGAAGTTTTCAAAAGTGAAAGGGGGAGTCGTAAAATAAGACAATAATCAAGAGGAAATGAAGATAAGTTTTTTTTTGCCGCAAAGATGCGTTTCGGCAATTGATACTCAAATTGAATATCAATAGGGAATAATACAGTAGTTGCTCCGAGCATCACTATTTTTTCAACATAGCTTGTCCCTTCTTTTTGCCATTGTTGGAAATTGCCAATGACCGTTTCTCCAGCAGTCATAATAAAACCATCCATCCTCATTCGGGTGAAGCGAAGCTTATTGACAGATGTATCACGACTATAAATACGATTATGTTTTATGACAAAATTTGTCTGTTTAATCTCATCATTTTCATAAAGAGCCACATTTTCAATGACATATGACATAGCCACCCACCCCATTTATTTTATATTGTCATATGTATGCCATGCCCTTTCCAAACATGTTAAGAAAAAACAGAAGTGAGAAATCAAAAAAGCTAATCATGATCTGCACATTTTAGACAGTCATGATTAGCCGTCAATCTGCTTATTGCATTAGTTGCTCTAAGTGCTCAAAGAAATTTGGGTAAGAAACAGCTACTGCTTCTGCATCTTCAAGTGTTACGTCTCCATTTGCAACACATGCTGCAACAGCCAGCATCATTCCGATTCGATGATCGCCGTGACTATTGACCGTTCCACCATGTAAAGGTGTAGGACCATGGATAATCATACCATCTTCAGTAGCTGTTATGTTAGCTCCTAATTTCGATAGCTCAGAGACAACAGTATCTATGCGATTCGTTTCTTTCACCTTTAACTCTTTCGCATCAGAAATAATCGTCGTTCCTTCAGCTTGCGTAGCTAAAAGGGCAATAACGGGAATCTCATCAATCAATCTCGGAATAATGCTTCCATTGATGGACGTACCATTAAGAGCTGAAGCCGAAATTTCAATATCACCATACGGCTCAGCTACATTACTGCTTAAATCTCGGGTAATTTGCATTTCAGCGCCCATCCGTTTCAGTACATCAATAATTCCAGAACGCGTTTCATTTAATCCGACATTTTTCAACAGTATTCTGCTATTAGAAACAATGGCACCTGCAACTAAGAAGAAGGCCGCCGACGAAATATCTCCTGGAACCGTTACATGTGTACCCGATAATGTTTGACCACCTTCAATGGTGATGGTACGCTCATCACATTCCACATCTACCCCAAACATTTGCAGCATCGTTTCCGTATGATTCCTCGTTTTTTCCGGCTCAATAACTACTGTCTTTCCGTTTGCCTGCAAACCGGCCAATAAGATACTTGACTTTACCTGCGCACTTGCTACAGGAAGCTCATATGTAATACCTGTTAAATCTCCTCCGCGAATACTGATGGGTGTATATTTTCCGTCTTCTCTTCCGTCTATTTTCGCTCCCATTTGTCGAAGCGGATTAACGACACGTGTCATCGGTCTTTTAGCAATCGAAGCATCCCCCACTAATGAAGAATAAAACGGACGCCCCGCCAATATACCCGATATTAGACGTAGCGTTGTGCCACTATTCCCCACATCAAGGATTTCCTTTGCTTCCTGTAGTCCATTTAATCCGACACCTTCAATTTTCACCTTTGTTCCGTTCAATTCGATGTTTACACCAAGTTTGCGGAAACATGAGATCGTACTTAAGCAATCTTCACCTGCTAAAAAATTATCGATTGTCGTTTTTCCTTCTGCAATTGAACCGAACATAATGGCCCGATGAGAAATGGATTTGTCTCCAGGAACTGTGATTTTCCCCTGTAACGATTGTACATTTGTTTTCAATTGCTTATTTTTCATCAATTTTACCTCACAATTTATTTACGTAATATATACACTGAAATTCGTGTTCTTTTCAATACATTTTTCTGCCAACATCCGATCTTCTTCGCATTGGAAAGATAAAACAAGGACTCCATATAACTCTTCACGCGTTTCTAATATACGGATATTGATAATACTGATGCGTTCTTCTGCCAAATAGCCGATAACTTCCGAAATGACCCCCGCATAATCCGGTACATCCACGTAAAGGTCGTAAAAGGCTGGTATCGCCCCTTGGGCACGAGCAGGCAAATCATCCCGGAATTCTTTCGCACTGGAGAAGAATTCATATAGATAATCGCTGTTTCCCATTTGGATGGATTCTTTCACTTCTTTCATTTCGTCAATCCAATCATCCATCAGGTTAAGCAAGACATCTCGATTTTGCAGTAAAATATCTCTCCACATTTCCGGATTACTAGAAGCAATTCTCGTTATATCACGAAATCCCCCTGCAGCCAGTCGAGGGACTAGCTCATTTTCCAAGGTTGATTTTTGCGCCTGATGAACAAGACTTGCTGCGATAATATGAGGAAAGTGGCTGATTACTCCTGTTAATTGATCATGCATTTCTGGTGTAACTACTAGAAATTTCGCCTTCGTCCCACGCAACCAAGCCTTTAACTCGGCTAATTTCTTCTCCTCCACCTCGGCTGTTGGCGTTAACAAATAAAACGCATTCTCGAATAAATGTGCTTTCGCCGCTGCTGGACCACTTTTATGAGAGCCTGCCATCGGATGACCACCAATAAAAGTAATTCCTTTATTTTTGAGTATGCTTGCTGCATTTGTAATTTGTGTTTTCGTACTACCAACATCTGTGATAATGCATGGACGTCGGAAATCATATTCGGCAAATTGCGCCAATAATTGCTCCGTTTGCTTTACTGGTGTGCCGATAATGATTAAATCAGCACGCTCAGCACATTCTTTTATATTGTTGCACTCTTCATCGATAATTCCTAAAGCATGGGCAAGCTGCAAACTACCTTCATTAATATCGTATCCTACGATAACGGCATCTGGATGTGTATTTTTTATAGCTAAGGCAACTGATCCTCCTATTAAGCCGAGACCAATCACAAAGACATTTCCTCGCAATGACCTTCTCTCCTTCGACGTTCTATATATTTACACGTTCACCTACTGTAGTGGCAAGCAATGCCTGGAATTCCGCAATCATTCCGTCATTCTGCTCTTTTGATCCGACCGTCACACGAATAAATCCCGGAAACCCTAAAGCCCGACCACTTCGAACGATATACCCTTTGCTCATTAAATATTCAAATACTTCATCACTATCTCTTTGGAAATCTATTAAAATGAAATTTCCTTGTGAAGGATAATAGAATAAACCTGCTTCATCACAAAAATCATAATATTGCTGCAAGCCTTCACGATTCTTTCTTTTGCACTCTTCAATAAATGACTGATCTTCCAATGCAGCAACCGCAATGATTTGAGCAAGCGAATTGATATTGAAAGGTTCACGAACCGGCTCTAGCTTATCAATCACTTCCTTAGATGAAATACCATACCCCACTCGAAAGCTCGCTAGCCCATAAATTTTTGAAAAGGTATGCATCACTAAGACATTCGGATACTTCTTGAGAAGTGATGTACTGTTGTGATAATCTGCCGCGACAACATATTCACTATACGCTTCATCAATTACCACCAAGACATCCTCTGGTATTTGATTTAAAAAGCGCAACAACTCCTCTTCTGGAATATAAACACTTGATGGGTTATTAGGCGTACAAAGCCAAACCACACTCGTCATCTCATCAACAGCCTGGAGCATTGCTTGCAAATCATGTTGTCCATCTACTAATGGAATTTCTCTGATTTCCGCACCTTCAACAATCGCATTGTGCTTATATTGAGAAAAAGTTGGTGTAGCCATGACCGTGTTTACTCCCGGGTACAATAAGCATCGAGCAATAATTTGAATAATTTCATCCGATCCATTCCCGACGATTAACTGTTCTTTTAAAAATCCAGTATGTTTGACTAACGCTTCCTTCAGCACTGCAGTACTGCCATCTGGATATAAAGCAAAATTAATCGGATTATTTGCAAGCGCCTCTGTCACTTTGGAGGAATAGCCAAACGGATTTTCATTACTAGCCAATTTCGTGACCTGTTGTAAGCCAAATTCTTTCTTTACTTGATCAATTGTTCGCCCTGGCAGATATGGCTTTAAATTCAAAATATTCGATTTCCATTTCACAACCAACAACCCCTTTTGTTTATTAACGAACTAAAGCATCTATTGGATTTCATTGTATTATAAAAACACCTGATTGCATTGCCGAAAAGTTTTCCCGTTATCCTATCTACGCTAGCATTTCTGCACCTATATATGATAAAAGGAAAACACCCATATTACGGGGTGTTTTTTATTTACTATTTAAATCAGGACGCAACACCACTGCTTCACGCAGGTAGACATGCTCAATTTGCTGCTGTTCCTTTTCCGTATTCCAATGCAACATGACTCTTACACATTTTTCCAATGCATCCGGAACAGCAATTTCTCTTACATTCATTACCGGAACATAATTCCAGCCTTCTAAACTCCTCACTGCTTTTGCAGGGAAAGCGGCTGTTAAATCCTCTGTGGAAGAAACAATTACGGAGCAAACACTTTCCGGAGTAATTCCGTTACTTTCAATCATTGCTAGAAGTAGTTCTTCTGTATTCGCAACAATCTCTTGTTCTATATTGTTTATCACAGTCGTTGCTCCCCTAACGCCTCTCATCATGCTCACCTTCCCTCCTTAACCAAAATATCGTTGCAAGTATTGTAGCACTTCATCATCACTCAGCTGCATCATCGTCGGCATACCCACTTCATTCAACAAGACGAATGTCGTCTTATTGCCAACTGTTTTCTTGTCTTTTTTCATGCTTGTCAGCAAATCATTATAGGCACACGCAGGTAAAGCGATGGAATAACCTAGCTGTTTCAACCAAGATTCAAAGGCAGCAAGATCAAAAGAAAGCCCTGCACGGTCCATGCTGATTCTTAGCGCAAAGACCATCCCGATGACAACACCTTCACCATGTGTTATTTTTCCATATCCTACGTTCGCTTCTATAGCATGACCTAACGTATGACCAAAATTCAGAAAACCTCGCACTCCTGCTTCTCGTTCATCCTGCCTTACAATATTTGCTTTAATACTGATTCCTTTTTCGATTACCTTAGCAAGCACTTCACCTGTTAAGTCCTCTAAGTTTGTAACATTCGTTAATAACCACTTATAGAATGATTCATCTTGAATGAGCGCATGCTTAATAGCTTCTCCAAAACCAGAACGCATTTCTTTTTCCGGTAATGACCTCAGTAAATCCCAATCGTAAAAAACAGCCTCCGGTTGATGAAACGCACCGACCATATTCTTTCCAAGCGTATGATTGATGGCTACTTTACCGCCGACAGCACTATCATGTGCCAACAACGTGGTCGGAATACCGATAAACCGTATGCCGCGCATATACGTGGCCGCAACAAAGCCAGCTAAATCACCAACTGCTCCTCCGCCCAAGGCAAGGATGAGCGACTTGCGATTCATATTGTTACGTAAACCATCTTCATGACATTTCTCAAATACTTGAAACGTTTTCGCACTTTCACCACTAGGCACAATTGTCGTCACAACGTTTGAAAAATGCGGACTGATTAAATTCTGCAGTTTTTCCATATATAAAGGTGCAACTGTCGCATCTGAGATAATCCACACTCCAGAAACGGGTTCAAGTTGCGATTGGATAAATGAGGGAAGCTCTTTTAAGACGTCGCTCCCAATGACCACTGGATATGTTTTGGAAGATGTTTCAATACTTAGCTGCTTCATGACATCAAAACTCCTTTAATTGTTGACGATATTGCTCCATATAAGCAGAAAGAGCAGCAAAATTATCGCTTGGAAATTGCTCAATGATAGCATTTGCCAGCTCCCACGCCACTACTGCTTCTGCCACTACAGCGGCTGCCGGAACAGCACAGCTATCCGAACGTTCAATGCTTGCTGTAAACTCTTCCTTGGAATTAATATCTACACTTCTTAGCGGCTTGTACAATGTCGGAATTGGCTTCATGACACCTCTTACAATAATCGGCATCCCTGTTGTCATACCGCCTTCGAATCCACCTAAACGGTTAGTGCGACGATAGTAGCCTTGTTCCTCATTCCAAGCAATCTCATCATGCACCTCACTGCCGAAACGTCCAGCAGCTTCAAATCCGATGCCGAATTCCACACCTTTAAACGCATTAATACTTAAAACAGCTGATGCTACTTTCGCATCCAGTTTACGATCGTAATGAACGTAGCTGCCTACACCGGCAGGCATACCTTCTACAATCACTTCCACGATTCCGCCGATAGAATCTCCATTTGCTTTTGCTTCATCAATGGCATCCATCATCCGTTGCCCCGCTTCCGCATCTAAGCAACGTACAGCTGATGCCTCCGAAACTTCCTGTAGCTCTTTCATGGAGCTATATGTAGGATTTTCCGCTTTCACAGCTCCAATCTGAATAACATGAGAGCCTACTTCAATACCCAGCTCTGCTAATAATTTCTTAGCAAGCGCTCCGGCTGCTACACGAACCGTTGTTTCACGCGCTGATGATCGTTCCAACACATTACGCAAATCACGATGACCATACTTCATTCCACCATTTAAATCCGCATGTCCAGGACGAGGACGCGAAATAATACGCGCAATATTTTCCGCTTCTTCATCAGAGATTTCTTCAATCCCCATAATTTTCGTCCAATGTTTCCAGTCATTGTTTTCCACAACTAGACACACAGGCGATCCTAAAGTTTTCCCATGTCGAATACCTGCTGTAATCTCCACCGTATCTTTCTCGATTACCATTCTTCTGCCACGACCATGCCCTTTTTGGCGGCGTTGTAAATCTCTATTTATATCCTCTGCCGAAATAGGCATACCGGCAGGTAGTCCTTCAATGATTGTCGTTAGTTTTGGTCCATGAGATTCACCTGAAGTTAAATATCGCAATTGTTTCATCCCCTTTTTAGCACTTTAAAGCATTTATGTATCAATATATCATAAAATTATGATAATGGTCATAAAAGTTGCATTTTTTTATAAAATTTTATGTGTTTATTGTTTTCGATAGAAAAAAGTATCTTCTGTTTCAAAGCCATATTGTGCACTATTGAAAATTTGTTCCGTGCTGCCGACAAAGAAGATTCCACCTTTTTTCAACGAATGGCTGAATTTCTTATACAACATGTCCTTAGCCTCTTCTGTAAAATATATTAGCACATTTCGACAAACAATTAAGTCAAAGTTTGTGTCAAAAGGTTCCGCTAATAAATTATGTCTCTTAAATGTCACCGCTTTTTTGATTTCATCAGCAATCGTATAATAGTCACCTTCTTTGGAAAAATATTTCTTCATACTTGAAGGTAACTCTTGTAAAGAACGCTCGTGATATATACCCATTTTCGCTTTGGCAATAACATTTTCATCAATATCTGTCGCTAAAATGGAGATTCTCGATAAAGGTGTAAATTTGGATAAAATCATCGCCAACGTATAAGGTTCTTCACCAGTAGAACATGCCGCACTCCAAATACGAATATTATTATTTTGCTTCAGCAAGCTTGGTAGTATTTTGTTCTCTAGCACTTCCCAACGTTTACCGTTCCGATAAAACTCAGACACGTTGATGGTCATTCGATCGAGAAATTCATTCAAAGAATTAGCATTCACCGCCAGATGAGCAGAGTAATCCAGAAAACTGCGAAATCCTTTTTTTTCATATAGTGATTGCAGCCGTCTTTTCATCTGTGCTTCTTTGTATAGTTGCAAATCGATTCCTGTTAATTTCTTCATTTTTTCTGTGAAATCTTGATAATCATTCCCCATTTAAACTGAACTCCCTTACATCCCATTTCAGCAATTCTATTTGATCTCATATGACAT
Source organism: Bacillus sp. (in: firmicutes) (assembly GCA_051873995.1). GTDB lineage: Bacteria > Bacillota > Bacilli > Bacillales > DSM-1321 > Bacillus_AD. Next base: position 5,789 of record JBJEFL010000099.1, on the reverse strand, counting down.
AGAAAACCCACTGCAACAAACTACCTATTGCTGCTTCCAAAAGCGTGATAAACTTCCACTTTCTAGTATAACGAATTCACCACAAATAAAAAGTAAATTTTTAAAATTTTCCGAGAAATTAAACAAAAAATACAATACGAAAAGGCATCTCCCCTCACCTTCCGTATTGTATCTACATTACTTTCACACCTTATATTACGATAGTCAGATTGTTCCCGTTCATTTATTGTTTTTTCAAGCCTTGCTCCTCTACAAAATCCTTCATATAACCACGGCTCTTTTTACTTAGCATACCAACGATTTGTTCTGTCCACGTGTCGTTACGCTTACCGTTTGTTCGTTCCTCATAATAACGCGAAATAATCTCATTGTACGCTTTTAATTGATTTTCACTCGTCTCATCTGCTTGATACTCGTTTTCATGATAAACATTCGCAAGTGGTAAACGAGGTTTTTTTGCAGACCAATTTTTCGGATAACCAACCACTAAGGCAAATAAAGGAATCACCCTTTTCGGGACATTCAACATTTCGACTACTTCCTGTAGATTATTGCGAATACCACCGATATAACAAATTCCCAGTTCCATCGATTCAGCCGCTAACGCAGCATTTTGTGCAGCTAGTGCCGCATCAATACAAGCAACCATAAATTTCTCGGTGCTTTCGATGGATTCAGTTACCTCTTTTCCCTCCATCGCCCCTGCGATTTCATGTCTATGTAAATCCGCACAAAAAACAAAGACATGTCCATTTTTCTCTACATAGCTTTGCGGGCCTGATAGTTCAGCTAACTTTGCTTTTTTCTCTGGGTCAGTAACGCCGATGATTGAATACGCTTGTATGTAACTTGAAGTGGATGCCGCTTGCGCACATTGAACGATTGTTTCGATTTGCTCAGCGGATAATGGTTTATCTTCAAAACTGCGAATAGAACGGTGATTTAAGATTTTTTCAATTATTTCATTCATTTATGTTCACCTCAATTATATAATTTAGCTGTTTTCATAAACTTTGTTGCCTCTTAACAAGCAGTGCGTATAGATGGAATTTCACTCCAGGATACTCGCTTTCCATAGGAATCTCGTAATAAAAAATCCCACGATAAAAATCGCAGGATTTAAAAATTAACTATAGGATTAATATACCCACTCGTTAATTAATTTTGTGTAAGAAACAAGCTCTTCTTCTTTGAAGAACAAACCGATTTCACGCTCAGCGCTTTCTGGAGAATCTGAACCGTGAATAATGTTTTTACCCACTGTAGCCGCATAATCACCACGGATTGTTCCTGGTAGTGCGTCTTTAGGGTTTGTTGCGCCCATCATTTGACGTGCAGTCGCGATTACATTCTCGCCTTCCCATACCATAGCAAAAACAGGACCAGATGTAATGAAATCCACTAATTCACCGAAGAAAGGACGTTCTTTGTGCTCTCCATAGTGTGTTTCTGCTAAAGATGTAGGAATTTGCATTAATTTAGCTCCCACTAATTGAAAGCCTTTTCTTTCAAAACGTGCAACTATATCCCCAATTAATTGACGTTGTACTCCGTCAGGTTTAACCATCAAAAAAGTTTTTTCCATGAAAATCCACTCCCAATTGTATGAATAATATAAATAGATACCCTCGAAAATAGTATCATTGTTTCTCAATTTAAGCAACTAGAACCATTCGAAGATTCAAAATTTTCTCTTGCCAATATATTTCGCGATATCATATAAATTCTTTCGTGCTCTTATGTTCGGTAATCCTTCCAATTCATCAAACGCTTTTTGCAAGAATCGATCGCTAATTTCGATTGATTGTTCAATTGCGCCAGATTTTTTGATACTGTCAATGATTGACCGAAGTGTTACATCATCTATGCCTTCATGCACCATTTGAATCTGTGCTTTCAATTCCGGATCTTGCATAGCAAATAATACCGGTAAAGTAATATTGCCTTGTTTTAAATCTCCACCTGCCGGTTTCCCGAGCACCTTCTCAGTTCCGACAAAATCCAAAATATCATCCGTCACTTGATAAGACATCCCTACATAGTAGCCATAACGAAACAGTTTAGTATGAACTTGCTCATCAGCCCCTGCTGCTATTGCTCCAAGTTGACAGCTCGCTGCAATAAGTAAAGCTGTTTTCCGTTTGATTCGTTTAAAATATGTACGAACATTTTGATCAAATATGTATTTATCACGAATCTGTTCGATTTCTCCTAAACATACTTCTACAATGGTTTTCGCTAAAATTTGATGCACAAGCGGATTTTTTATCTCTGTAATCAACTCGAAAGAACGCGCAAAAATATAGTCACCCGCATACATCGCAACACGATTGTCCCATTTCGCTTGAATGGTCGGGGCACCCCGGCGTGTTAGCGCCTCATCGATGACATCATCATGAACCAAGGACGCCATATGAATGAGCTCTAAAGCTACAGCCACTTTTTTTATGACATGAATATCGTATTCGCCAAATTTCGCTGCCAATAAAACAAAAACTGGTCGGATTCGTTTACCTCCAGCTTGCAATAAGTGCAACGAAGCCTCTTGCAAAAGGGCATCTTCTGCTTTGATGCTCACTTCTAATTCTTTCTCGATTATTTGCAGATCATTTTTCAAAAAGGAAGTTAGCATTTTGTATTTCATCTAATTCACCTTCCTTTATTTCTTTTTATAACCGAAGTGAGTCGCCGCTACCCCACCTGTATGCGCCTTGTAGCTTACTTTTTCAAAACCGGCTTCAGTAAATAGTCTTGCTAATTCTTTCATCCCCGGAAAATCCTTGGCCGATTCTTGCAACCATGAATATTCAGCATAACTTTTCGCAAAAACTTTACCGAAGATTGGCATAATATATTTAAAATAAAAATTAAAACCTTGTTTAAAACCAGGAATTGTCGGATGAGATGTTTCCAGACAGACAGCCATCCCACCTGGCTTCAGAACACGATTCATTTCTTTCAAAACCTGCAGATAATCTGGTACATTCCGCAACCCAAAACCTATTGTCACATAATCAAATGAATTATCTTCAAATGGCAGTTCCATCGCATTCCCATGAATCAATTCCACTTGGTTCAGATGCAAATTCTCCACCTTTTCCATGCCGACACTAAGCATATTTTTACTGAAATCCAACCCTGTGACATGTCCTTCTGGACCGACCGCTTTTCCTAACGCGATACTCCAGTCTCCCGTTCCGCAACAAACATCCAAAGCCTTCGCTCCTTTTGGAACGTTCATCATTTTCATCGTGACATCGCGCCATTTTATATGCTGCTGAAAGCTTATGACAGAGTTCATGTGATCATAATTTTGAGAGATATTCTCAAAAACCTTATGAACCTTTTTTTCTTTCGATGTTTGCATACTTTATCCTTCCTCTACAATGGAGTTTACTTCCCACTCATCTTCCTTTAACAGACATTGAAAAATAGCATTCCACTCTTCGTTATTGGATGAAAGTATTTTCAATGACTTTTCACATTCCAGATAAGTAGAATGTATATGATTCTTTATAACCGAATGCACATGTTCAAGCTCATTCATATTCAATTGAACCGTTTCTTTCGAATATATTTCTTGGGCAAACACATCATATAAAAACGAGTTTTTGTTTACAAAGAATTCCGACCTTTCCTTTTGGAGTCGATTCAATAATAGAAACGATTTAATGAATTTATGATAATGAGTAGTTTGAAAACATTCTCCCACCTTCAAAATGAGAGATGATTCAATCGTGGCAATTGAATGCAATAATGATTCTTCATCCGGAAAGTTCCTTTGATGATAAAGCATTTTATGTTCATTAATGTCCTTGATACCTTCTGCCAGCAGACGAATCAATTCAACATTCTCTAACCGAGCAAGAATATAATAATACAATCCGCTATAATAGTCGCCCGCCAATATTGTTAGTTGGCGCTGCTTTAAGTTGTCGTTTGCTACCGTTTTCTCTGGTTCGACTTGATCATGAATATCTAAAGCTACCTGAACTAGCATCGTTGCCGTAATATATTGATCCCTTTCTTCCTCTGAAATCGGTAAATCATTCAATAACGCAACTAGAAGCAATATTTTTTTATCATCAATGGGAGGCTCTTGTAAAAAACGGCGAAGATAAGGATGAAATGCTTTTGCTACAATATGATTATGTAAATTTTTCGTATGATTATAAATTAGTTCCACTTTTATCACCCTTATGACCAAAATGCGATATTACTATTTAAAACCTTCTTCAACAGAAAGACTATCTGAATTATGAGAGAAAAAACCAAAAGTTATTATAACACAAATTCTCTTAAGAATCTGTATTCAGAGCTTGTCCCTGTTTCCCTTTCCATACTAAGCAGCATGCCGACCGGCACATCTTGTGACCAGCAAACCACCTTATTTTACCGTGATTCATTACCATGCATTATGGACACTAATAGAAATATTTATTCCGTCGAATGAATAGGTACACAAAACAACTCTTATACATTAATATACACGAAAAAGAGCAGGGTGAAACCTGCTTATTTCCGTGTACTTTCAACTTCTCCATACGGTGTATAGATTTGTGCATTTCCTCGTACTTTAATAGCCGATGTATGTTCAGTGAATTGTGCAATCATAACCTCTCCACTGTCTAGCTTCTCAGAATGATGAAAACGTGTATCAGAACCTCGCGTAAGCCCTATCACATTCACACCATCTTCTTTTGCTTTAATGACAATAAAATCTGAGTTCTTTTCCGTCATCATCATCGCCTCAATTCTCCTAATTTTTAATTAAAGATAATACTTCCGCTCTTGATCTTGCATCGCTTGCAAATACGCCCCTAACAGCTGAAGTAATCGTTTTTGCTCCTGGCTTTTTAACACCACGCATCGTCATGCACATATGCTCTGCTTCAACAACCACCATTACCCCGTGCGGTTCCAAGCTTTCCAAAATACTCTCCGCAATTGTTGATGTAATTCTTTCTTGGAGCTGAGGTCTTTTTGATACAGCCTCTACAGATCTCGCCAACTTACTTAATCCTGTCACCCTCCCATTTCGTGGGATATAAGCAACGTGAGCATGGCCATAGAAAGGAACTAAATGATGTTCACATACTGAATAAAAAGGAATGTCTTTCACTAACACCAATTCTTCATGTTCTTCCCCAAATACGGTTTCAAAGTATTCTTTAGGGTCTTGATGTAGTCCCGAGAAAATTTCTTCATACATACGAGCTACCCGTTTAGGCGTATCCAATAACCCTTCCCTACTTGGGTCTTCACCTACTGCTTCCAAAATCATCGTTATTGCTTGTTCAATTTTTTCATGATCGACTTTTGCCATCTGTCATTTCCCCCATTATATCAACAGGATGAATAAGACATATAAATGAGTCATTTCCTGTCTGTATTCATCTCATTATGATTAATTACTGTAAATTTATTATTCCATCAGCATTTGTGCATGCTGAACAATTATGTCCAGACTCATTCATTATACATATTTCTACTGTTTGAGAATAGCTTGATTATGTTTAATGAAACGTTCTATTCGTTTCATACAACCGCTTTATTATCCTATCATATTGTCGCAGTACGAATCTATTTCGGTATGCCTGACCGGCTACCGGCGCAACAAATAATGATATGAGTTTTATGTACCAATATGTCAGATAGAGCTTGAAAATCTTTTTTCCCGCTTTTTTACGGGAGATTCATTTGAACAATTAAAGCATCCTAATACATCGTATCACATTTCCAAACGTTTCTTACTCCACTATGCTTACCTAACGATTCTTTCACTTAAA